>CALOAV010000046.1:0-159138 GCA_942491425.1 uncultured Cytophagales bacterium | reverse complement strand
GGTAGTCTCTCTCGGAATTCCTCTGGACGAAAACTCATCTTTCCTTACTGGAGCAGCATTAGCTCCACAGAAAATACGGGAAGCATTTCGGTCCGACTCTTCCAATTTCTTTACTGAGTCAGGTACCGATTTAAGTAATCATCCCGAATGGGCGGATATCGGTGATATAAAACTTTCGGCAATGCCGGAGAGTTTCAATGAGATCGACCATGCTATTTCCGAACAACTTGCCCAGGATCAAAAAGTACTGATACTTGGAGGTGATCATTCTATAACCTATCCTATAGTAAAAGCTATCTCAAGAAAACATAAACACCTGAACATCCTGCATATTGATGCACACGCAGATTTATATGATGAATTGAATGGCAACAAGTATTCACATGCTTGTCCATTTGCGCGGATAATGGAAGAGGAACTCGCAGTTCGGTTGGTACAGGTAGGAATTCGAACCCTTAACAATCATCAACGTGCACAAGCCAATCGATTTGGGGTTGAGATTTATGAGATGAAAGACTGGTCGGATGCTATTCAACTGCAATTTATTGGACCAGTCTACCTCTCACTGGATATGGATGCATTGGATCCCGCCTTCGCTCCCGGGGTTTCACACTATGAGCCGGGTGGTTTTTCTACGCGCCAAATCCTCTCCATTATTCAAAAATTCAAAGGCAATTTAATAGGTGCTGATATTGTGGAACTAAATCCTTCACGCGATAATAATAACATGACTGCCATGGTTGCCGCTAAGCTTTTTAAAGAGTTACTGGAAAGAATGGTTAAGGGTTAATTTATTTTGTTACAGATTACAGGTTAAATGTTACAGGTTTCATGTTTCAGGTTGCGTAACTTTAAACTTGTAACTTGTAACCTAAAACCAAATAACAACTATTAAAATCCTTCCCTACATACTGATAATGCTCATGATTGCAGCATGCACAACGAAGGAAAAACCTGCCCCTTACGATGTAATCCTGCGCAATGGAATGATTTATGACGGAAGTGGCACCGCTCCCTTTAAAGGTGACATCGCCATTCAGGGTGATACAATTGCTGCTCTTGGGGAACTTGAAAACACAATCGGTGTTCAGGAGATTGACGTTACCGGATTGGCCATTGCACCGGGCTTCATTAATATGTTGAGCTGGGCTGAAAAAAGTCTGCTCCTGGATGGCCGGTCGCTGAGCGATATCAAACAAGGAGTGACTACTGAAATTTTTGGTGAAGGCTGGTCGCCTGGCCCGATTCGCAGAAAGAATAAAATCCAGGAAGATACCTCCTGGACAACTCTGGGGGGATATTTTAATTACCTGAAAAATAAAGGGATGGCTCCAAATATTGCCTCCTTTGTAGGTGCTACCTCTGTTCGTATTTATGTTTTGGATCATGATAACCGGACACCCACTACAGAAGAATTACAGACTATGTGTGAGCTGGTGGCGGAAGCGATGGAAGAGGGTGCACTGGGATTAGGAAGCTCATTAATTTATGCGCCTGCAGATTACGCCACCACTCAAGAGCTTATTGAACTTGCGAAAGTAGCGTCGGCGTATGGGGGCATGTACATAACACACATGCGAAGTGAAAGTGATCAGATTTTAAAAGCGTTGGATGAAACTTTTCGAATTGCTCTGGAAGCTGACATCCGAACAGAAATATATCACCTCAAAATTAATCACTCACGTAATTGGAGTAAACTTGATACAGTAATTGCAAAGATTGATAGCGCGCAAAAAAACGGGTTGAGCATTACCGCGAACATGTATCCATACATCGCAAGTGCCACCAGTTTAACCGCCAGATTACCCAATTGGGTTCAGGAAGGGGGCCCAAAAGAAATGCGCAAGCGGTTAAGAAATCCGGTTATTCGAAAAAAAGTATTGTACGAAATGAAAATGGGGATACCCAGCAAGAATTCCGATCCTGAAAATGTAATGTTATTGGGCTTTCGAACCGATACCCTCAACAATCAATTCAAAGGTAAATACCTGGATGAAGTAGCCCGAATGTTAGAAAAATCTGCTGATGAAGCCGTCATTGACCTGGTTCTCATGGATCGATCCTCAATTGCAGCAGTCTTCTTTTTAATGAATGAAGACAATGTTCGCAGCATTCTGAAACTTCCATTTGTAAGTGTTGGTTCGGATGCAGCCTCTATGGCGCAATCTGAACAATTCAGAGATTGGGGCACCCATCCCCGGGCATATGGTACCTTCGCTCGGGTACTGGGAAAATATGTACGGGAGGAGCATGTTTTAACACTGGAGGAAGCGATCAGGAAAATGACTTCTTTGCCCGCTACCAATTTGAAAATCAGGAATAGAGGATTACTTAAAGCAGGATTCTACGCAGATGTTGTGGTTTTTAATCCATCTACCATTAATGATATTGCCACTTTTGAAAACCCCCAACAATATGCAGTCGGGATGATGCATGTTTTTATAAACGGAGGGATGGTTCTGGCAAATGGAGAGCATACTGGCAGTACGCCTGGAAGAATCCTGTACGGCCCTGGCTGGAAAGAAGATAATTAATAGATAATAACTTGTCGGGGGAACTTAATCCTGTTAATTTTTGGAGTTTAATGAGAGGTTACCAAATGCCCCGAGCCCGGCTATTATTTATTTTTATTCTGATACCTTGTACCGTCTCCGCACAGGATTTTAAAAGCTTGTTCAATGACGGTGAGAAGGCATATGCAAAAAAAGACTACGATAATGCGATCATGCTTTTCAGTCAGGCCCGGGATCTCGATGCCGAAAATGCCAAGGTTAATTATAGGCTTGGAATGTCCTACCTCTATGGTGCCACCAAATCAAAATCACTGCCTTATCTCGAAAAAGCATATCAATTAGATCCAAATGTTGATTCTGAAATCAATTATCACCTGGCAACCGCCTATCAGATCAATAATAAATACATGCTTGCCAAAGATCATTTTGAATATTTTAAGCAAAAAAACAGGAAACTAGCCTCCGTTGCCGACGAAAAAATTCGGGAATGCCTCGTGGCAGACTCCCTCAGTCGAAACCCACCCAATATTATCGTAGAAAATATGGGTGGAATTATTAATACCAATAATCACGAATACTCCCCCATCATTTCAGCCGATGGCTCGCTGTTTATATTTACCTCTGATCGTTCCGATGGGACATTCGTACAAAAAGGGAAAAATGTTGAGAATTTCGAAGATATTTATGTGGCCCGAAGAAATGGTTCCGGTTGGAGTGCCCCTGAAAAAATAAGTCCAAATATCAATATTAAATATCACGATGCAGCCGCCTCGCTCTCACCAGACGGAAAAACACTCTTCCTCTATTATGAAGAAGGCAACGGAGATATTTACATGTCTACCCTGGAAAACGGCGAGTGGTCAAAAGCAAAACCGTTAAATAAAAATATAAACACTCATTTTTGGGAAACCTCCGCCAGTATTTCAGCTGATGGTACTAAACTATATTTTACAAGTGACCGTCCTGGTGGACAAGGAGGGTTGGATATTTATGTCAGTGAACTCACTAAAAAAGGAGACTGGGGAAAAGCGGTAAATCTGGGAAAGAAGGTGAACACCCAATTTAGTGAGGACTCACCTTTCATTCATCCTGATGGTGTGACCTTATACTTTTCTTCCAATGGTCATCCTACTGTTGGCAATACCGATATTTTTAAAAGTGAATTTGTTGATAACGAATGGCAGCAGCCTGAAAATTTAGGAATTGGAATCAACTCCGTTGAATACGATGGGTTTTTCAGCATGTCTGCAGATAAAAAAACCGGATACTATTCTACCCTTCGTGAGGATGGAATGGGGAATGCAGATATTTATAAAGTAACCTTCCTGCCACCAAAACCCAAACCACAGCCACCTCCACTGATTATTGCTCTGGAACCAGATCCGAATGCAGAGAAAAAACCAGAACCGGTTGTTGAGGAACCCGAGCCCATCGTAGAAACTGCGGCACCTCCTGTAAAAGAGGAAGAAGATTTTGTTGACCCGCGAATTGCCTTACAGGTGGAACTCAAAATTGTTACTGTATTACGCGGAAAGGTAATCGATGCGAATACGGCCGCACCTTTGATCGCCTCCATTTCACTGGTGGATAATGAGAAAAATGTAGTACTCTCCCGTACACGTTCCAATACCAATGGAGAATTTGAAGTCACGATTCCTCATGGTGGTAACTATGGTGTGTCCACTGAAAAAGATGGATACTTATTTAACTCCATCAACTTTAATGTGCCAACGTTTTCGGAATTCAGAGAGATCGATACACACATTATTATGGTGAAAGCTGAAGTAGGATCGAAAGTAGTTTTGAAAAATATATTCTTTGATGTTGGGCAATCCAACATCAAAATAGAATCGATTTCAGAATTGGAAAATATAAATGAACTATTGACCAGCAATCCCAAGTTACGGGTGCAAATTAACGGGCATACCGATAATACGGGTAACGCTGCTGCAAATAAAGTCCTTAGTCTTCAGCGGGCAACAGCTGTTGTGAATTATCTGATAGAAAAAGGTATTTCTCAAAACCGATTGCGGGCAGTAGGGTATGGCGAAGAACGTCCCATTGTTTCAAACGATGATGAGATCGGTGGACGGGAAATCAACAGAAGAACAGAAATTGAGATTATTGAGGTCGATCAATAAATAGCATCCATCCAACTCCCGGAGTGGTGGATTTCAACTTACCTTTAACAACTACGAATGAAAAAATTATTCTTTATCATCCTACTCTTACCCTTTCTCAATAGTTGCACCACCGAAAAGTACGACATTATCATCCGCAACGGATCCGTTTATGATGGGTCCGGTAATCCCCCAGTTTCGGCTGACATTGGTATTAATTCCGATACCATTGCGATGATCGGCGATTTATCAAAAGCTGTCGGAACAAAAGAAATCGAAGCGAATGGCCTGGCAGTAGCCCCGGGATTTATCAACATGCTTAGTTGGGCGACCACCTCTCTGATCGTCGATGGAAAATCACAAGGCGATATCCGGCAAGGGGTTACCCTTGAAGTCTTTGGCGAAGGGTGGTCAATGGGCCCTCTTAATGATAAAATGAAGGAGGATGAGCGATCTGCAATGCATGATTATACATACAAGATTGATTGGACAACGCTGAGTGAATACCTGGAGTCACTTGAGCGAAGAGGAATATCCACCAACGTAGCTTCATTTGTGGGTGCAACTACTGCTCGCATTCATGAAATCGGATATGAAAATCGCCCTCCCACCGCAGAAGAGCTGGAGCGGATGAAGGCATTGGTAAAGCAAGCCATGGAAGAAGGTGCCATGGGCGTCGGATCCTCGCTTATTTATGCACCCGCTAGTTACTCATCAACAGAAGAATTAATCGAGCTGTGTAAGGTAGCCTCTTCCTATGGAGGCATGTACATTACCCATATGCGCAGCGAAGGTGACCAAATTTTCAAAGCAGTCAATGAAACCATTCGAATTTCAAAGGAAGCCAACATTCCTGCTGAAATTTATCATTTGAAAATGGCCGGAAAAGGAAATTGGGATAAACTGGATTCGGTTATCACAATGATTGACCAGGCCCGCAAGGATGGACATCGGATCACTACGGATATGTACACCTATGTAGCAGGGGCTACCGGCCTGGATGCTTCGATGCCCACGTGGGTACAGGAGGGGGGATTACTTGACTGGATTGCAAGATTGCGCGATCCTGCGATTCGCAAAAAAGTAATTGAAGAAATGAAAGCACCTTCGGACCAATGGGAAAACCTGATGCTCGGTGCCGGTACGCCGGAAAATATTTTATTGATTGGATTTGCAAAAGATTCACTGAAAAAATTATACACAGGAAAAACGCTGGGAGAAGCAGCGAAGCAACACGGCAAGTCTCCCGAAGAAACAGCAATCGATCTGGTGATTGAAGATAGCACCCGCGTTGGAACCGTTTATTTTTTAATGAACGAAGAAAATGTGAAAAGACAAATTGCACTTCCCTACATGAGCTTTGGTTCAGATGCAGGATCCATGGCACCGGAGGGTGTATTCCTGAAATCAAGTGAGCATCCACGTGCCTATGGAAATTTTGCACGTTTGCTTGGGAAATATGTTCGCGAAGAAAAAGTGATTTCGCTAGAAGAAGCAATTCGAAAGTTATCAGCGTTACCGGCTGGTAACCTGGGGATTAAAAAAAGGGGCATGCTGAAAACTCGGGAATTTTGCAGATATTGTATTGTTTGATTCGGAGAAAATCCAGGACCATGCAACCTTTGAAAACCCGCATCAATTCTCGACCGGAATGATGCATGTACTGGTCAATGGAACGATTGTCCTTGAACATGGAGAACATACCGGAAGCTTGCCAGGCAGGGTAGTTAGAGGTCCCGGGTGGAAAGGTTGGGAATAACTGAACGATCAACTGTACGATTCGTTACTAGTACCATGAGAAAATCGATCATTTTTCTGATTGCCCTGGTTCCTCTTTGTTTTGGTAAAACGGTAAGCGCACAAGATTTATTTGGTCAGAAATTATCAGCTGCCGGCATTGAATTAACCAGGGATCAGGTCACCTACGACCCTTCTTACTTCTCCATTCAGTATCCCAATGGGGATGTTCCATCCACTAAAGGAGTATGCACCGATGTTATTATTCGTGCCTACCGTAAAGTAGGTATTGATTTACAAAAAGAAGTACACGAGGATATGGTGCGCAACTTTTCCGCATATCCGAATCTTTGGGGGCTTTCGAAAACAGATAAAAATATCGACCACCGCAGAGTCCCTAACCTGATGACTTTTTTTTCCCGGAATGGTACTGTGAAAGCCATCACCAATAAACCTGAGGATTACCTTCCAGGTGATATTGTGTGCTGGAATCTGGGCGGAGCGATTACCCATATTGGCATTGTCGTTGATAAAAAATCAACCGATGGAAAACGCTTTCTCATCGTTCACAATATCGGCGGAGGACAAGTGCTAGCTGATTGCCTTTTTCAATTTAAAATTATTGGGCACTATAGCTTTCAACAATAATACTGCTCCTGCCTGTCCCGATGATCTGTGATGCTTCCAGTACCATATTGATCTGTGAAAGATGACGGTCAATATGGTTGATCAAAAATAACAGAATATCACCCAATTTTAGTCGGATCACTTTTGTTATAGAAATTGGAATCCGGGTGCTTGATAGGTTGATTGTTTTGCATTTAAAAACATATTGTAGTAGTAATTCTTCCTGACGTATAAACTCCTGAACAATCAACTCCGGGTTTCCACTTTTTTGAGGCAGATGTCTCTTTGCAGCTCGCATTTTTTTTGCGCCCGTCTCCGGATTGATCATCCGTACAAAGTAATCGCCCAAAAAACCACTTTTGTAATGGAGACTTTTCTCACCTAATGATTTTTCAATTGCCAACTTTATCAATGGTAAATAATAGTTTCCATAACTATTCAGGTGGTCTAAAATCTCCATGATATTCCACCCGCCGTCAGTTGGCCGTGCGGTTAGTTCATCTGCGGATAAATTTTGAAGGACTTTAACTGTAAAGGTAATCTGTTGCTCGATCTTATTCTCCAGAGTGTCGATTAATGATGATGTGAGGTATCTCATAATTTTTTATTTTCACAAAGATCAGAGTAGCTATAAAACCCATACTTGGTAATTACCAAGATTTTTAAATTCTTACCCGGTTGATCAACTTACTGAAATTAGTGGGATCAATCCCGAGGTAATTGGCCAGATATTTATGCGGCACGATTTGAAGAATATGCGGACTTCGGTTCAGTAATTTTTTAAACTTATCCTCTGAAGAGAAGCACTGCAACTCAACCATCCGCTCCAATACCCCGGCTAATGCATGATGCGTGGCCTGTCGTATAAAAATGTCAACTTCATGGTTTTCCTTTTTTAATTCCTCTAAATCTGAATAGGGAATTTTTAGCAATGTGGAAGGGATCAGGGTTTCGTAGTAATATCGGGAAGGTTGCCCGATTAAAAATGAATCGACAACGCCACCAAAAGAGTAAGAGGATAGGTGAGAACAACAGTAGCCTCCCTCCCATCGTCATCCAAAATACGCGCTGTACTCCTTCAGAAACAAAGTACAAATACTTTTCAACCTGATTTGCTTCCGTAATAATTTCCTTTCGTTTGTACGAAATTGGCGTCCACCTATTCGCAAAGGTTTCCACTACAGAATCCGTGAATGGAAATATTTTCCGACAGAAATCTTGCAGTTCCAGATAAATATCCATGAGATGTGAGTAATACTTCAATTAGTATAACTTTTTTAACAAATCAAATCTTCCTGCTCATTCCTTCCGTATATTCAACCATGGACATACTTGCTCAACCTTCTATTAACCTGGCCGGTTTTCGTATTGATGAACCCATGACAACCCTTACCGATTTGGTGGTCTCGGCAGTATGCTTTTACGCCTTCTACAAACTTCATAAAAAGAACCTACCGGGCAGGACACAGTTATTCTTTCGATTGTATTTCCTTACAATGGGTATCGCGACCGGTATCGGTGGGCTCATCGGGCATGGATTTCTATATCTGTTTAGTTTCGGTTGAAAATCACCTGGATGGATTACCAGTATGTTATCGGTTGCCCTAATTGAGCGTTCGGCCATCGAACATGCCAAACCCCATATAAAACCTGGTATTGGAAAGATTTTCCTGATCATTAATATTATTGAATTGATCACCATCATGACGATTACCATGATCACGTTGAATTTTAGATGGGTCGAGTTCCATTCCGGCTATGGATTGTTGGCAATTGTAGCTCCCTTTCATCTGTGGGTTTTTTATAAGACCCACGACCGTGGAAGTCTTTTCGTATTAGCGGGAGTAGCCTTAGCCTCCGTAGCAGCGTTGTTCTACATGAACAAAATTTCACTACATACCTGGTTCAATTATCTGGACATCAGTCACACAATAATGGCAATTGCCGCTTATGTCTTTTATCTGGGGGCAAAAAACCTGGGAGAAAAGCAAGTTTATTCAACGAACAAACGTTTCAATACCCTCTCCTACAGCCTCGAAAAGAACAAATAATCATTTTTCGAAATTATTTGGATTAGGATGCAACCTGAATAGGTGGTCGGTCGTCTAATGCATAAGACTTCTATGTATCCACCAATTATGCATTCATCCGAACTCCTGAAAGGAACCCTCCAGACCATTTTGCTCAAGACTCTAAAAGACCATGGTAGCATGTATGGGTACGAAATCACTCAACGTGTGAAGGAGTTGTCTGCCGATAGAATTATGCTAACCGAAGGAGCACTGTATCCTACCCTTCATAAGTTGGAAGCTGAGGGGTTGTTAACAACGGAGGTCATGAAAATTGGGAAACGGGTACGTAAATACTACTCACTCACCCCTGCAGGCAAAAATATGGTAAAAGAGCGTGTCATTGAGTTCGTTGAATTTATCCGCACGATGTCGAACGTATTGAATGTTGAATTGGCAGGATGAACTTGCTCACCGACGAACATATTGACTTTATCATTAAGGACCTAAACTATAGGGGAATTGTGCATGATGGCCTACAGGAAGAATTGGTAGACCATATTGCTACTGCTGTTGAAACCCAAATGAAACAAGGAATGCGCTTTTTAGAAGCCTACCGTAAAGCATTACAACAATTTGGCCATACGGCAGGACTCCGAAAAACACAATATCAAACACTCTCATTCGAAAATTCAAAAACCAGAATCATGTTAAAAAATTACTTTCTGATCGCCATCCGCAATCTGCGCAAGCATAGTTTTTATTCTGCTATCAATGTAATCGGATTATCGGTGGGGATCAGTATCTGCCTGATTATTTCACTCTTTGTACTGAACGAATTAAAGTACGATCAACATCATGAATATGCTGACCGGATATATCGTGTCCATAGTGATATCACATTTGGTGGCAATCACTGGGATATGATTGCAGCTGCCGCTCCAATGGCAGCAACGATGGCCGCTGACTTTCCGGAGGTTGAAGCGGCAGTCCGTTTCCGACAAAGAGGTTCCTATCTTATCAAACGGGAGACTGAAAATATCAAGGAAAATAAAGTTATCTGGGCGGATAAAGATTTTTTCAAAATCTTTACGGTCCCCGTTCTTTCCGGCAACCCGGAGGGAGCACTAGCTGAACCGAATACAGTTGCAATTAGTAAATCCTTATCCGATAAATTTTTTAAAAATGAAAATGCTGTCGGGCAAACGCTTGTACTGGATAATGAACTGTCGGTGAAAGTTACAGCGGTATTTGAAGATATGCCTTCCACCAGTCATTTTCATTTTAACATGCTGATTGCCATGGCCGGATTGGAGGAAGCAAAATCACCCAACTGGCTAAGTAATAATTTTCAAACGTATATGCTATTAAGAGAAGGTGCTGATCCGAATGTATTGAATGATAAGCTTACAAAGCTTATTGAAACCCATATCATGCCTCAGGCAATGCAATTTTTTGGCGATGATTTCAATGAAGAAAAATTTGCGGCCGCAGGGAATAGCATAGCGTTTTCAGCTCAACCGCTTACAGATGTACACTTAAAAAGTTCGCTACAGGGAGAATTCGAACCCAATTTTGATATATCATATGTCTATTTATTCGTAGCCATTGCACTTTTTATCCTGGTCATTGCCAGTATCAACTTCATGAACTTATCTACTGCACGTTCGGCTAACCGGGCAAAAGAAGTGGGTGTTCGAAAAGTAATGGGATCGTTGCGTGGCCACCTGATGCGCCAATTTTTAACGGAATCAATTTTATTGAGCATATTATCATTCATTATTGCTATCGGAATTGCATACCTATTATTACCAGTTTTCAATTCCCTGTCTGCCCGTGAATTATCCATTCCGTTGGCTACACCCAACTTCTATGCTATTCTTTTTGCTTGCGCACTAATCATTGGTTTTTTGGCAGGCATCTATCCTTCCTTTTTCTTATCAGCTTTTAAACCAGTGAATGTATTAAAGGGAAATGTTTCTCTGGGTATGAAAAGTGGACTAATCAGAAGTTCACTGGTCGTATTCCAGTTTATGATTTCGATTTTTCTGGTGGTAGGTACAGTGGCTGTTTATATGCAATTGAACTATATCCAAAATAAAAAAATTGGCTTTAATAAAAATCAGGTGATTGAAGTGAACGATGCATATGCATTGGGCGACAAGCGGTTGGCCTACAAAAATGAACTACTTAAAAATAGTTTTATTGAAAGCGGAACCATTACCGGGTACTTACCAGTATCCGGTGGTTGGCGGAGTGATTCTCCATGGTGGGCAGAGGGAAAAGACCCCAGCCAGGAAAACATGGTTAGTTTGCAAAACTGGCATGCCGATCATGATTATATAACAACACTAGGAATGAACATTATTGAGGGGAGAGATTTTTCGAAGGAGTTTCCTTCAGACTCATCCGCAGTCATTTTAAATGAGTCGGCTGCACATGCCTTCTTCCTGGGTGAAGACCCACTTGGCAAAAGTATAAACTCTTTTGGTCAGGCACCTGATGGAAGCGTTGATAAGGAGAATCTTGAAAAGTTAACCGTAATTGGTGTTGTTGAGGATTTTCATTTTGAATCACTCAAAGAAAATATTAGCCCCGTCATGATTTACTTATCAAGACGTCCATCCGGTGGAATCCTGTTTCGGTTTCAGGCAGGCAGCACACAGGATGTAATTACCAAACTAGAATCAACATGGCAGGAAATGGCTCCCGGGCAACCCTTCACTTATTCCTTTCTGGATGAAAGCTTTGGTAATATGTATGCCGCTGAAACGCGTCTGGGTACTATATTCGGGATTTTTGCAATCATTGCTATTGTGATTGCCTGCCTGGGATTATTTGCTCTAACTGCCTTTACTGCAGAACAACGCACCAAAGAAATTGGAATCCGAAAAGTAATGGGCGCCAGTGTTTCCGGAATTGTGCTGATGCTTTCCAAGGATTTTGGAAAACTCGTGGTAATTGCATTTGTTCTGGCCATTCCTTTCGCCTGGTGGGGTATTCATAAATGGCTGGAAGCGTATCAATATAAGGTTGAAATTGGCTGGTGGGTATATGTACTGTCTGGTATAGCAGCCTTTCTGATTGCCTGGTTGACGATGAGTTATCAAAGTATACGGGCAGCCATTTCCAATCCGGTTGACTCGTTGCGAAACGAGTAATCATCAAACCTGACTTTGGCTAAGTTTTAAAATATTTTTAAACTCAGTTTGTAGCTTACGAACTTTGTGTTAAAAAGATATTAGGCGATCTTTCGCCAATGAAGAGACTATTCTATTTGGGATTGTTTTTCCTGGGCGTTTTTGAGATTCTGCGTGTATACTTCATTATGCCAATGCCGGGAAGTCAACAATTGGATACCATTGATATCGCTTATGCCCTTCATTCTTATCGATGGTACCTGCGTATACTGTTTTTAATCCTGATTGGTATTGGATTTCGTCCTTCTTTTCGTGTTCCAAAAAAATGGGTGCCGCTGCTTTTACTGGGGATTGTGCTGACCATTGTCTATATGTTTAACTTTAGTATGACCGCAGAGAAAATGTTTCGTCAACCGGAGGTACTGGCGTTTGCAAATCGTAATGAAACCTCCTTAAAGGATAGCACAACAGTTTTGGCCATTCATTACGAAAGCGAAACAAAGGCCTATCCACTACGCTATATTATCTATCATCATCAGGTTCGGGACACCATTGCAGGAAAGCCAATTATGGTTACCTACTGCAGCGTTTGCAGAACAGGACGCATATTTGAACCACAAGTGAACGGTCAACCGGAAAATTTCAGATTAGTAGGTATGGATCATTACAATGCGATGTTTGAAGATGAGTCTACAAAAAGCTGGTGGATGCAAGCAACCGGTGAAGCGGTAGCGGGACCCATGAAAGGCGCCTCCTTACCTGAACTTGAGTCCTTTCAAACCACCCTCCTTCAATATTTTCAAATGTTTCCATTCGGTATGGTCATGCAGCCTGATTATGCTGCCTGGCCCTCCTATGATACATTGGGCAAGTACGAATGGGGAAACAGCAAAAGTGCGTTAACAGGTACGGACAACCTGTCCTGGAGGGACAAATCCTGGGTAATTGGTTTGCACTATGAAGGCATTGACAAAGCCTATGATTGGAATTTACTAAAACAGAAACGAATCATTGAGGATACCATTAATACGTCAGGAATCATTATCATCCTGGGGAGTGATAATCAAAGCTTCTCGGTTTTTAAGCGTAATGAAAACCAATTTTTTGCAATACAAAATGATACAATTACGGTTAATGAAAATCAGTATTCCCTGCTCGGTGAAAATCTGACAGACCGTTCAGACCAGTTGGAACGGATACAAGCGTATCAGGAATTCTGGCATAGTTGGCGAACTTTTCACCCCAATACGCAACAATACGTTGAAAATTAATCTGTTGGGCAAGGTTTTTTTTTAATGTTAAGCCAATATTAAGTTTTAAAAACTACTATTTACTTTGCCCACCATCCATTAGCTTTAATCCTCAAAAATATGCAAAAGATGAAAAAGATTACGAAGAAGGAAATCACAAAAATTGTAAAAGAGTCTATTACAAAAACGCTGGAAAAGCTCGAACTAAAAAAACCTTCAAAGAATGCGACAAAATTTCTTGACAAAGTTGCAAAAACCATCTCAAAAGAATTGGATGCAGAAGTAAAATCGGCGAAGAAAAAATGGCAAAGGCGGAAAAAGCCATCAATAAGAAACTGGCAAAGGAAGAGAAACTTGCCAAGAAAAAAATAGCAAAAGCCGAGAAAGTGATCCGGAAAAAAATATTAAACGCCGAAAAAAGTACGGAAAAGATGTTGGGGATAAATAATCAAAAATCTGAAAAAAAACCAACTGTTAATCTGGTAAAAGCATTACCCAAAAAAAATGTAGCCAAGAAAAGAGCCGCAAAAAAGAAAACCGCATCGGTTACGAAGGAATCTAAGTAACACTGAACAATTTCGATAACCCGCACCGGTAAATCGTGGTTATTTTTTTATTCGATGTTGTCGAATTATCAAAATGGATGTAACCAGAAACGGTAGTGTAGAAAGCAGAATTTTGAAATTTAAATTCATGATGCCGATTGCAAACATGAAAAAAAGTAACAAACCAATGCATCCCATCCCGATAAACCCCAATATTTTATTGGGCTTTTTTTGAAAAACTGTAAATAAAAGCATCAGTTGTCCCATGAAAGGGAGCACAACAAAAGGATGCATCACCGACATAGGATCATTAAAGAATTTGGTGATGATTTCAATTTCGGCCTCAATCAGCAAAATGTGATTATCCTTCCCCCACTCCAGATAGCCGATTAGGGAGGTCAGTATTAATAAAATGGTGAGCATTTTGATTTTCATACACCCAAATAACCATCCATATTATATTCCTGTTTGAAGCAAGGAAGATCGTTTACCTTCATTCTATGAAGATAAAAATAATTATAACCATTTGTTTGCTGACTTCTTTTGTCCAAACAAAAAAATTATCTGCCCAAAGCAAAACTGAAACCCTGCGTACGATCCTTCAACAGAAGGTAGACTCGTTACGATCTGCAGCAGATATCCCGGCAATCGCCTTTAGTTGTGTATTACCCTCTGGTGAGCAGATTTCAGTAGGAGCAGGTATGACACCGGAACAGCGCATGCTGGCGGGTAGCACAGGTAAAACATTTTTTGCTGCCATTGCTTTGCAGCTCGTGGAAAGCGGATCACTTGCATTGGACGACAAAGCAATTGACCATCTGGGAAAATATAGCTGGTTTGATAGTGTTCAAAATTCAACAACCATTACTATCCGGATGCTTATGAACCATACCTCCGGTATTGATGAGTATTATCCCATCGGAGACTTTATGCAGCGACTACGGGAGGATCCAGATAAAAACTGGACACCAGTCGAATGCATTCGATATACCTTTAACCGACCAGCACTTTTTGAAGCCGGCACTGACTGGGGATATGCCGATACCAATTATCTTATCCTGGGATTGATTATCGAAAAAATAACCGGTGAAAAAGCATACGCAAGTATCCAGAAAAATATTCTAATCCCGTATGCCTTAATCAATACAGAACCCTCCATAAAACGAACACTGGAAAATCAGGTGGTGGGTGTTACCGGACCAAACAATCCCTTTGGGATCTCCGGGAATGTTATTGTAGATAAAAAAATGGTCATCAATCCACAAATGGAATGGGCAGGTGGTGGATTTATTTCTAATACCATTGACCTGGCCCGCTGGAGCAAACTATTCTATACATCCACTCATTTTTCCGAATCCCTCCGAAAAGAAATGCGAACGGGTGTCGCTGCTAAAACCGGAAGAGAACATCAATACGGATTGGGGATGCAAATTCGTCCATCCAATCTGGGAATAAGTTATGGCCATGGTGGCTGGTTCCCAGGATATCTCACCGAGATGGATTATTTCCCTGACCAAGGGTTAGCAGTTGCAGTTCAAATTGCAACTGATGATTTTCAGAAACTCAAACGACCACCGCGCTTTTTCGAAATGTTTTTTGCTAATGAAGTTGCTAAACACTTGTAATTCATACTGTAAGATTCATCACATTTGCCTTTACATAATCAGATTAAATTTGTTAATTTTGTTTTAAATACAAGGCGATTCAAATAATCTTAAGCGCCTACATAGGTTCAGCACCGTGTGAAATCTTCACTTCTTGTGTGCATTTCAGATAACAATATTTATTTTCAGTTGTTATCGCACTGAAATTGAGTTAATCCGCCAGAGGTCATTAAACAAATCATAGGTCCGTTTAATTACCTTAAAAAATTTTAGGATTGGGTAAATAAGATTATCAAATGAAAAAAATATTTTCTTTACTGATTAGTTGTAGCGTATTGTTTAGTGGGGCATCCGTCCTGGCGCAGTCAGATAGAGATACGTACACCGTTAAAGGAAAAGTAGTAGACGAATCCAATGAACCGGTACCCTTTGTGCAAGTTGCCCTTTTTAAAAGCGAAGGTACTGATCCGGAAACATTTACCACAGCTGATGAGAATGGAAATTTTACACTCAGGACAGATGGTGGTTCTTACACACTTAAATTGTTTATGGTTGGATTCGCTGATAAAGAAATAGCCAACGTCAGGATAAATCGAAATACAGAACTTGGAGGAGTAACACTAAGCGAAGTCAGTGAACAGCTGAACGAAGTGATCGTAGAGGCCACCCGACCTATGACCACGACCAACATGGAAGGACTGGTCATTAACCCAGGCAGAAATTTATCAAACCTGGGCGGGACAGTTCTGGATATTCTCCGCAATACACCCTCTATACGTGTAGGTGATGATGGCAGTGTTTCTTTACGCGGAAGTACAGGCACCAATGTCCTCATCAATGGCAGGAATTCTTCATTAACAGTAAATCTTGATCGCATCCCGGCAAGTGCTGTTGAACAAATCAAAGTAGTCAACAACCCAAATGCACGATATGATGCTGCAGCAGAAGCAGGAATTATCGATATCATCCTGAAAAAAGGAGATGATATCGGTACCAATTTCAGTGTGGATGCACTTTATGGTACGCGTGGCAGAATGAATGCCGGCGCACAAATTAGCCATCGCACCATTAATTACAATTTGTATGGTGGATATAATTTAAGAAGATGGCCTAGTATTGGTTCAGGAACGACAGAACGGGAAATTTATGATGATGATGAATTCCTAAATCAATTAAGTACGTCCAGTCGGGATAATCTGAGTCATACCTTCAATTATGGAGCTGACTATTACTTTGGCAAGAACATTTTGAGTTATGAAGGCGTCTTGAATACCAGCCTTGATACGCAGACTGATAATTTATACTCCAGACTTTCTGACAGCAACACCGACCAAACATTGTTAGAATACGTCCGCATTAATAATGAATCCGAAACGGATGATGGAATGGACAATGCGCTCATCTATGAACGGACGTTTGATGATAAAAACAGGTCGTTCAAATTTGTCGCCAGTCAATCCTATACCAATCAGTTTAAAACACAGGACATTGACATCTACCGTGACAGTGCAACGCCAGATCCTGACGGATTGGATGCACAGGAACGTGCAACCACTGATGAAAAACGCTACACCTATGTTTTTCAGGCAGACTATGTGCATCCATTTCAAAACCAATTAAAAATGGAAGCCGGTCTCAAGTCGAACTTGCGAAACTTTGATTATGACTACGTGTATTCGCGAATGGAAGATCCCAATACCGGGTTTGAGATTGACCCGGCCGTTAGTAATCAATTCCAATATCAGGACCGGATTCACGCAGGTTACCTCATTGCATCAAAGACATCCGAAAAATTTGATGTTACGGTTGGTGTTAGAGGTGAATACACCACCCTCGAGCTTTACCAGCTGAACACCAATGAACGAAATCAGCAAACGTATTTCAATTTGTTCCCGAGCCTTCAGGTGCTGTACAAGTTTACATCGGAGCAAGCATTCAAGTTCACCTATAGTCGAAGAATTGACAGGCCAAGGGCCTGGCGCCTCAATCCCTTCCCAAACATTACGGATTCCCTGAATGTCAGACGCGGCAATCCCAATCTCCAGCCGGAAATGATCAACTCCATGGAGTTTGGCCACGTTTATGAAGCAGCAAAAACAAGCATTACCACTAATTTTTTCTACAGACATACCAGTGGTCAAATGGATTTTATTACGTTGGTTGAAGATGGTATCTCGTATTCGCAACCTGCCAACTTAAATGACTCACAATCCTATGGTGTGGAGATAATAGGCGTATCGGAATTGATGCCCTGGTGGACTGTCAGCGGCAGTGTTACCGGATTTGGAACGAAAGTAGACGGGTCGAATATAGGCGAAGAATTTGTAAATAAGGGGTATGCAATGAATACCAAACTTTCGTCAGACTTTAAACTTCCTTTAAACATTAGTCTCCAACTGGTCTTCAATTATGAATCCCCTGAAATTGAAGCGCAGGGAAGAGATCTTGCACAATATTATATGGATGCCAGTGTCCAAAAAAGTTTCTTTAAAAAGAAAGGTACCTTGTCGATCAGTGTACGCGATGTATTTAATACCCGGAACTTTGGAGGCACCAACCGGTCGAATACCTTCACCCAAACATTTACCCGCAAAAGAGAAACACAAATTGTATTGGTTAGTGCCCGGTTTAATTTTTAGCAGGATTGAAAGCATTTAAACCAATCTTTCACCGTTCAGGATTTGTTGTAGGAGTTTAGAAAATCTACTCAAGTATTCCATCCAACCAATGCACGATATTAAGCAATAGCCGATAATTTTGAGGTGCAACATCACTGTTCATTCCCACTTTAAATCGATTTGGTCCTGCCAATTGAGCGGTAAACATCGCGGCTTCACCAAAGACAACAATTCTTCCTTTTCCAAAGGTTTTAAATGCACCCTGTGACCATCCTTCCACGCTATATTTCGTTGTGGTTTCATTAAAAACCCATGCTGTATCCGGCAGTAAATTCTCATAATTTTTACCAAAGGTTAAAATAGGAGATGCATCTGCTGGCATTTTGAAGGCCTGACCCGCAAAGGAAGTAATTTGCTGAACACTCTCCGACGCATCCCTTCCTTTTGTAAGTATACTTTCTGTAAGTGTTTTATCCTTAATTGAAAAAATATCCGGTCCCTGCGATTTCATGTTCCTTGCAAAGCCGTTTGTGAATGTAAAGTCAAAAGCATTGGCCAGGTCTATTGCAGCTCCTGCCATGGGCATGTGATCCGCAATTAGGAATAAACTTCCTCCTGCGAAAACCCATTGTCGGATAATCTCAATCTCTTCGACGGAAAATGCTGAAGGATTCGGAAGATACCAATTGGATACATTCAATTCATTTAGAGCATTTGCGATGACTAGAATTTTGCCTTTTGATAATTCAACGTTTCTAAATTCTCCTGAATAGGAGAGTACTTTATAGCCGTCTCTTTCCAGTAAATGGGCGAATGGTTGATATCGACCTTCCAATGTATGAAAATTGTGATGACCTTCGTCAATAAAAACAACCGGACCTTTTCCCAACTCATACGCCGGATTTTTAATCGCAGGATTGTAGGTTGTATCAGAAATTTGTTGAGAGAGGGCCCAGCCAGGCAGGAATAGAATTGTCAGAAGGATAACGGACTTCATTGGGCAGAGTTTATATGAATATGGTAATAACGTTCATCAACCCTTGATGGTTTCTCTTCATATTTTTCATCTTTGACCGGCTGGCTGACTGCTCTTAAATGCATTTTTAAATATCCAGGAATTGCATTAACCCCAGGGTATTGTATTTAAGCAGCAAGCGGATGCTTGCGCCAGAGTAGTTAAGTACATGGTTTATAAACATGATTGTTTTATCTCCATGTTGAAAAACTGATAAGTTCAAAGAAAAATCATTTTCACAATCAAATCCAACGCCTTACTCTTTTTCTGTATTCAGCATAGTCGGCTCCAAATGCCCGGTCTAAGTATCTTTCTTCTTTTTTGATCACGAAATGAGTAATGACCAAAATAACAAGCGGGATCAATACAAAGGTCCAATAATTTCCTTTTATAAAGGCAATACCAATATAAAGCGACAACAATCCTAAATACATGGGATTTCTGGAGAGGGAATAGATACCCGAAGTTTGCAATGAATTTGCCGGTTTAATCGTGATCAATGTATTTTTTGTTTTAAAAAATTTTACCAGGGCCGGTAGCAATATGATAACTGCTCCCAATACAAATACCAACCCCAGTATAAAAGCAACATTGGTCTCAAAATTCTTATTCGAAAGCGGAAACTTCATCTGGATAAAGATGGAAATGAAAAAGATTAAAACGTAGAACAGTGGTGGAGGAGGATAGACTCCAGGATGGTCTTTTTTTGATTTCATAGGATAATGCCTTTTTTGGTAAAAATCGAAATCACAAGTTAACTGGACTAAGCGTTATGCCAGAGCAAATTGTACCCCAGGGTATACCCCGCCATCCATTACGTTAATATCCGCCAAAATATTGGAATTGCAATGCGTCTTAAAGCAATACAAAAGAGGGTCTGAAATCAGACATTTGCGCGCCTTCGGGAGCATAATGGATATCCGTCTTATACTGGAGAAGTTAATTCCGGCACAAGACAACATCGGAATTTCCTACACGCCAAAAACTAACAACTATAAACTAACAACTAACCCACCGGCTCACGGTGCCCCACCCACGTAAACCGTCTGGTCACATACTCCGGATTGGTAAAGCTTGCATTACCCGATGGATTACCACCGGTAACATGAAAATCAGAAAAGGCAGCATTCTGATTCATATAAATTCCACCCGTTAAATTAAACGATACGGGCGTAGCGGCAAGACTCATCTCATCTGCAATTTTTTCTTTCGTCGTATCATCGGTAGTATACGCACCACAGGAAATTGCACCATGGGCAATGGCCATCTCTTTTGCCAATGAAATCGATTCGTCTGTATTTTTGGTTTTGATTAACAGTGCAATCGGACCAAACAACTCCTTACTGAAAATATCTTTATTTGCCGCTTCTACTTCTACAATTACGGGTGTAGATACGCGCGCATTTTTAAACATTGGATTTTCAAACTCTCTTGCTTTCAGCCACACTTTTCCGGGCAGGTTTTCTGACTCCTTTACCCGTACACTCGTTTTTGGATTCTGAACTGCACCCAATACAAACGGACCCGCTTTCGGATTGTCAATCAGCCCGTTAATGTTTTCAACAAACTTCGATGCAAATTCATCAAACGAAACTTTTCCTGTGGGTGTATTGATTCCTCCCTCCGGGATATAAAAATTCTGGGGAGCGGTACACATTTGTCCGCTGTACAAATTAACTGAAAACGCCAGATTGGCGGCCACTTTATCCACATCTTCTACGGAATCCAGAATCACAGAATTCACTCCCGTTTTTTCAGTAAAAACCGTTTTCCCAGGAAGGGCCTCGAGGTAACTTCCGAATGCCGAATTCCCGGTGAAGTCGATCAGTTTTACATCTTTATGTTCAGCCAGTGCTTTTGTATTCATGTTGTCAAAAGTATCAGCACCCAATTGGCAAATATTCGGATCGAGGTTGTTTGCTACAAGCACTTTTTGAATCTCTGCCACCACAATCGCTATTGGCAAGATGGCGCCTGGATGGGGTTTCACAATCACCGGGTTGCCGGTAATCAGACTTCCATAGATTCCGGTTACTGAATTCCAGGTTGGGAAGGTTGAACAACCAATCACCACGGATACTCCCTTTGGTACTGCCCGCCATTCTTTTTGAATTTGCAAATTGTATTTTCCCATGGGCTTATCCCATAAAGCTTTTGCAGGAAAGCGTTGCAATTCTTCGTAACCAGCCGCAATTGCTTCCAGTGCGCGGTCTGCAGCATGTGGTCCCGAAGCCTGAAACGCCATCATATATCCCTGGCCGGTAGTGTGCATGGTCGCATACGCAATTTCAAAAAAACGGCTTTTCATTCCTTCCAACGACTCAATCAGAATACCCGCCCGATCTTGTGCCGAAATTTTACGCCATTGATGAAATGCTTTTGCAGCATTGGCCACCAGGGTCTCGGCAGAAAAAATCGGATAGGTAATTTTTAAATCATCCTGCAGATAGGGACTCTCCTCCTGCCCTGCCCAATCAGTGGGATTTTCTTGTTGTAATTCTTCAAACTTTTTCCCCAGCATTGCCTGAAATTTATTGCGGCCATCCTCATCGGCTTGTTCTCCATAGATTTTGGGAGAAGGATGCTCGGGATATGCCGCGTAAAATGTACGTGCATGTAATGCTTCAATGGCTTGATTTAATAGTACTTTATGTTTTTCGAATAAACTCATCTTGTAGTTGTAGTTTGGTTTAAAGTTACAAGTTTAAGGTTTAATGTTTGAGGTTGAGAAACCTGTAACCTGAAACTTTAAACCTGAAACATCTTGGGTCTTGTGTCTTGCTTCTTAAGTCTATTTTGCTCCGAATACTTTCTTTAACAATTCCGTAGTACGTTCAGCAGGATTATCCCTGATTTTTCCTTCTTCAACTGCAATCAGTTTGAACAATCCTTCAACAGCCTTATCGGTTGCATAGTCGTCCAAATCAGGATTTACCTTTTCAACAAAGGGAACTTTGTTGTAGGTAGTAACAATATCGCCATAATATTTTGTCGCGTTTACTTTGTTCAACGAATTTTCAATTACCGGGTGAAACTTCTCTTTCAGTTGTGCACTGGTGGTCCGAATCAAATATTGTGTTGCGGCATCTTTATCACCACGTAAAATTCCCCAGGCATCCTGAATGGTCATGGACTTTATAGCTGATATAAAAATCGGTTTTGCTTCTTTTGCTGCATCTTCAGCTCCACGATTTAATGTCATCACGAATTTATCGACTTCATTTCCGAGACCAAGCTGACGCAGTTTGTCCTCTACTTTTTTTACATCCGGTGGAAATGGAATTTTGATCTGAGGATTTCTAAAATAACCATCCAATTGCGAAGCCTGGTCGGATCCTGTTGAAATTCCTTTGATCAAAGCTTCTTTAAGACCTTCCGCCACTTCAGCACTGGTCAGCGGTTGTTCACTTCCCAACGCCTTGTTGGCATCACTCAATGCCTGGTTAATTTGGGCAGAACTGCATCCAACCATCAATGCTATTGTGGTAATCAAAGCGCTCCAAGCGGTCAGCCGGATACTTAGCATATTTATATTCAATTTTTTCATCTATTAACCCTTTACTTACTTCATTAAACAATCACTATTAATTTCTTTTATATTCCTGCAACCCGAAAGTCCCATCGTTAATTCAAAGTCAGCCATAAAGTTTCGCAATACTTCATATACACCCTGTTGTCCACCAATGGCCAGTCCGTAGACATAGGGTCGTCCGATACATACTCCTTTAGCACCACGCGCCAATGCTTTAAAAACATCGGCACCACCCCGTACCCCGCTATCAAACAATACAGGAATTTTTTCATTGACTACCTCCACAATTCCAGGTAGGGCATCAAATGATCCGATCGCACCATCTACCTGCCGGCCGCCATGATTGGAAACGATGATCCCGTCCATACCATAATCAAGGCACTTGCGTGCATCGTCCGGGTGTTGGATTCCCTTTAGCAAAATCGGAAGTTTAGTATTCGCACGCAAAAATTTTAAATCCTCCCAGGTTGTACTGGGATTGGAATAGATGTCAATAAATTTCCGCACTGCTTTTACTGGTCGACCCGATCGTATTTTTGAAAAAAATCCCTTACCGGGATAACTATTAACAAGTTTAATAAGTCCCAATAAAGATTGAAAAGTTATGTTATGTTTTTCAGGCGCTTCTGCCTCATCCATCATGCTTTGAAATACCGGATCGGAAGTATATTGTGCAATTCCCTTTCCTTCCAAAAAAGGCAGGTAGGCTAAATCAAGGTCACGTGTACGCCACCCCAACATCGTAGTATCCAATGTTACTGCTAAAGCCTCACACCCTGATTTCTCTGCACGCTCCAATAAACTGGCTACCAGATCATCCGATTTACTCCAATACAATTGAAACCACCGGGGGCTGTTTCCCATCGACCCTGCTACAGTTTCCATTGGCACGGATGCCTGATTTGAAAAAATGAATGGAATTTTCAAAGCTGCTGCTGCCCGGGCTACTGCTACATCAGCTTCCGGGTGTGCCATCTCCAGCACGCCTATCGGAGCGAGCAGGAAAGGGGAAGCATATTTTTTACCGAATAACTCAATACTAATATCACGGTTACCGACATCCACCAGCATGCGGGGAACAATTTTAACCCGGTCAAATGCCTGATGATTGGCCGACATCGTTCCTTCAATACCAGCTCCACCTGCAATATATCCAAAGGCTTGCGGGCTTATTTTCGTCTTCGCAACTTGTTCTAGGCGTGTAAGATCTACATTTATTATGGATCGTTGCCCTGCAAAACCAGTGGTATATATTTCTTTTTGCCGATCGACCGCGGATGGAATTGAGTTTTGGAGAGCCATATTTTTGTTTACTAGAACAAACAAATTAGGATAAACTTTCGATCAACAAAAAGCTTTTTTCACAACGAATGGCCGGTTTTGTATTATTATTTGCAAATTGACCCAAACTTAATGTATGAAACCTGTATTGGCAGAAATAATGTCCATTGGCGATGAGTTGCTATTTGGGCAGACGTTAAATACAAATGCACACTGGATTAGTGGAGAATTGGGTAAAGCAAGCATTCGGGTTCGCAGACGCAGTACAATAGGTGATCAGGAAGATGAAATCCTAGCTGCATTAAAGGAAGCTGAACAGCGTGCAGACATTATTCTGATTACAGGGGGGCTGGGTCCGACGAATGATGACATCACCAAACCTTGTCTTGCAAAATACTTTGACTCACCGCTGGTGATGCATGAACCGTCATTACAACACGTCACAGAATTTTTTAATAGTCGGGGAAGAGTAATCACAGAAGTCAATCGGCAACAAGCTGCCCTTCCTGAAGTGTGCATACCGTTGAGCAATCCGTTGGGTACAGCTCCGGGAATGTGGTTTGAAAAAAATGGAAAAGTTATTGTTTCGATGCCGGGTGTTCCGCATGAAATGCAGGTTATGATGACCAATATCATAATCCCTAAATTAAAAACTACTTTTAAACTTCCGGTGATCACCCATCGCATCATTCGTACCGCCGGAATAGGAGAATCTTCTCTGGCTGAAGTGATCGCTTCCTGGGAGGCAACATTACCCGCCCATATAAAGCTCGCTTATTTACCTACACTGGGCAACGTAAAACTTCGGTTAACCGCTACAGGAAAAGACCTGCGTGTACTGGAGCAGGAACTTGATGAATTGGTGAAGAATGTGAAACCCGTAATCGGTCAGAATATTTATGGTTATGGTGAGGATGAACTTGAATTGGTAGTGGGAAAAAAATTAAAAGATCAGGGATTGACATTATCCATCGCCGAGAGTTGTACGGGCGGGTACCTCACGCATTTGGTTACCCGTATACCCGGGAGTTCAGAATATTTTCTGGGGTCGATTGTTCCTTATGCTTATGAAATCAAGATGCGTCAACTTGGTGTTAAACCTGAGACGTTGGAAAAGTATGGTGCAGTAAGTGAACCAACAATCATCGAAATGGCGAATCTGGTACGGGCAAAGTTCAACGCGAGCATAGGCGTTGCAACCAGCGGTATTGCCGGGCCTGGTGGTGCGACCCCTGACAAACCGGTTGGGACCATTTGGATTGCCTATTCCGATAAGGAAAAAACTGTAACCAAAAAACTTCAGTTATCGCCGGATCGGTTGATTAACATTAAAATCGCCGCATCGGCCGTCCTGAACCTGATCCGGCTCAATATGCCACAGTAAAATTGCTGAATTTAATATCTGACAAAATTCCATTTGGTATCGATCAATATCCTCAAAACCGCCTTTCAATCGTTAGCGGGACGTGATAAAAATACTAACTTTGTTACCTGATTAAATATAGCTGATATGGCCCTGGTTGAATTGATAATGCCCAAAATGGGCGAAAGCATTATGGAAGCCACCGTTTTATCCTGGTTGAAAAAACCCGGTGATAAAATTGAAGAAGATGAATCTGTATTGGAAGTCGCTACAGACAAGGTGGATACAGAAGTCCCATCTACCCATGCCGGAGTAATTAAAGAATTGTTGGCTAAAGATGGTGATGTTGTAAAAGTAGGTGCGCCTATCGCCATTATTTCCACCGACGGAGAGGCAAGCGCGTCTACCGCTAAAGAAGAACCAGCCGCCATCGAAGAAGAAATAATTGAAACGTTGGTAGAAGAACCTATGGCAGTTGGATCCAATGGTTCCTCTGCTCACAATGACTTCTCCTCAGCCAACCGGTTTTATTCGCCACTGGTTAAAAATATCGCGAAAGAAGAAAATATCTCTGTCGCTGAACTAGAAACCATTCCGGGCACCGGTCAAGAAGGCAGGGTTACTAAAAAAGATATACTATCATTTGTTCAAACCCGGAAATCAGGAACTACGCCTGCACGACCGGTGTCAACTCCAGCTATATCCGCTCCTCCATTAGTACCTGCCAGCATCAGCGGTGCCGATGAGATCATCGAAATGGATCGTATGCGGAGAATGATTGCTGAACGCATGGTCGATTCAAAAAGAATTGCTCCCCATGTAACGTCCTTTGTTGAAGCAGATGTTACCAATGTTGTTACCTGGAGAAATCGAAATAAAAAAGCTTTCCAAACGAAATATGGTGATAGTCTGACCTTTACACCCATTTTTATTGAAGCAGTAGTAAAAGCCATCAAGGACTATCCAATGATTAATGTGCAGGTTGATGGTACCCGGATCATTAAGAAAGCAAATATCAACATTGGAATGGCAGTGGCACTACCATCCGGTAACCTGATTGTTCCGGTGATTAAAGATGCGGATCAATACACCATCACCGGACTGGCAAGAATTGTGAACGATTTAGCCAAACGTGCCCGTGAAAATAAATTGAAGCCCGATGAATTGGCCGGTGGTACGTTTACTATTTCGAATGTAGGCTCCTTTGGAAACGTGATGGGTACGCCGATTATTATGCAACCGCAAGTCGCTATACTGGCCCTGGGTGCCATTCAGAAAAAGCCAGCGGTGATCGAAACGGCACAAGGAGATGCCATTGCTATTCGTAGTAAAATGTTCTTATCCCACTCCTATGACCACCGTGTTGTAGATGGATCGCTGGGTGGTATGTTTGTGAAGCGTGTTTCGGATTATCTTGAAGGATTTGACATTAACAAGATAGCTTAAAAGTTGCCAGTTACCTGTTTACCGGTCGCCGGCGACAGGCAACCTGAAACCTGCAACCTTTACCCCTTTCCTCTTGGCTATTGATCAGGATTTTCTAAATTCGAAATTGATAATCAGCATTCAGGAATGGCCAAAGTCATATCATTTATCAGTCGTAAAGGTGGAACAGGCAAAACCACCAATGCCATCAACCTTGCAACCAGCCTTCATGAAACAGGTAAAAAGGTATTACTGGTAGAAACCGACGCCAATTACACCCTGAGCACCTTGCGTAAAATGGAATTGTTCAAAGCGCCTGAGCAAGCACACGCTTTTGAAATTGTAGGGTCAGCGGATGACCGGATTGCTGATGAACTCGTCGTGATCAAAAAGGACAAGCAACTGGATATTGTGATTGTTGATAGCGCGGGAAAGACGACGGATGAAGGAATTAAAAAATTATGTCTCATCAGCGAAGTGGTGATTGTCCCCACCAGTTTAACACAAAATGATTTACTGGTCACCTACCAAACCATCACCGACCTGGCCCCGGCCCGTGAATTGAATCCGTTATTAAAAATACTGGTGTTACCCAACCGTATCCACAGTGCTACCGGGTTGCATACGGTTCGTGATAGTTTGAATAATCTGGATGCGTTGATCTTACCGATTATCGTTCCGCAAAAAAACCTCTTTGTTAATTTTAGTACATTAAAGCCGGAAGAAGGATATCAATCCATTGCGACCGAAATTCTGAAACATGTATGAGTAAGAAAAAAAATACACTCAAAGACCTCGATGAATTTTTGAAGCAACAAGCGGCGACGCTGGTGGCGCCCGCCTCGTTGTCTGAAAAAGTATCGAAGAATGAAGAAAACAAGGTAGCTGGTAAAAAAGAAATAAAAACAGAACTGAAAGAAACTGTACCTAAAACCGATCTGGAGCGGATGAAGTTATCTGATACCATTATAAAAACACTGGAAGCGAAATCAAAACTAGATCCCGAAGACATGATGCTCATCAATACCGCGTTGTACATCCAGCATGGAGAAAACTGGAAAGAAGCAGTACGCGGGTATTGGAAGAAAAGGGATCTGAATATTTAAAAATTGAAATTTTTTCTTCACCTGGAAAAGTCTGGTCATCCTGCCAGTCATATTTTCTATCTCCTTGGATTCTTAAAAACCATACGAAAACGCTTCCATCCTCCGGTATATCCTTCCATAGCAGCAGAAAGTGTTCAAATATTCATATAGAAAGAAAAATATATGGTAATGGAATGCCGTTAAATTGAAGAGATTTACAAGACTGATCCGGCAACGATAACCAACCCATATAAGTAAATTGGTGAGTACATTGCAAATGACTAGCTTACGGAGACCATCCCTCCTAGTTCCTTTCAAAATTCTTAATTACGCCAAACAACCACAAAAATTATGGCATCTTCATCCGGAAAAACAAACAAGGCCCTTAGTATTCTCAATACCTTCCAGCAAGTCGACTTGCTTGTTGAGAACATTAAAAACAAGACTGCGAATGATGTCATTAGCAATAGGCTAGCTATAGAATTAAACGTAACAGAGGAGGGATCCAAAAAAAGACATGAATTTCTTAAGGCTCATACCGGTGTAGAGTTGGAATACCTTTCAGGTAAAAAAAAATTCGATGATTTAAAAGAATTGGAAGGCAATATCGAGAACTACATTGGCATGTCGATGGTTCCGACAGGGGTAATTGGTCCATTGCGTATTATTGGATCAGCCGCACGAGGAGACTTTTTTATCCCACTGGCAACTAGTGAAGGTGCACTTATTGCTTCCTATCATCGAGGAGCTAAAGCATGTTGTCGCGCAGGTGGGGCCACCTCTATTTGTTTAATAGAGGGCGTTCAGAGAAGTCCTGTGTTTAAATTCCATAATCTTGCTGACCTGGGCGTATTTATAAGATGGGTTTTACAACAGGTTGACGAATTCAAAAGAATTACTGAACGGGTCAGTAGGTTTGCTAAGCTAGAAGATCTTATTTCCAATATCGAAGGAAATCACCTCATTCTTACTTTTGAATTTCATACCGGAGATGCGTCTGGTCAAAACATGGTAACCTTGTGCACGGATGCCATTTGTCATTACATTGAAGAGCATGCTCCAATTAAACCAGTATTTTGGTTTATTGAAAGCAATTATTCTGGAGACAAAAAAGCCACAGCCCTTTCATTCAGTAAAGTCCGGGGGAAGAAAGTTACCGCTGAAATTGTCTTGCCCGAAAAAATTATCAACGATGTATTAAAGACTACACCTGAAGCAATGGCAGAATATTGGCGTTCGTCTACAATCGGCATCATTCAAAGTGGAGCCATTGGAGTTCAGGGGCATTATGCCAATGGGCTAACAGCGTTATTCGTTGCCACCGGTCAGGATATCGCCTGTGTTGCAGAAGCAGCTACAGGAATTACGCGCATGGAACATAACAAAGATGGGTCCCTGTATGCTTGTGTAACGCTGCCCAATTTAATAGTTGGAACTATTGGCGGAGGGACTGGACTACCGTCGCAAAAGGAATGCCTTCAAATGATGGATTGCTATGGTGAAGGCAAGTCTAGAAAGTTCTCGGAAATATGTGGAGCACTTGTGTTGGCGGGTGAACTCTCTATTGCAGCAGCATTGTCAGCTGGTCATTTCTCTTCAGCCCATAAAAAATTAGGTAGGAAAAATCATTAATTTTATTGAAAGCTAGAACATCTAATATATTTAGTAAACCCGATGAGAATGAAGGTTCTTTCCTTAGACGATTTTATATTTACCAAAATGAACGGTTCCCTTTCTTAGGTCATGGGTTATTGGTTTCGGCGTTTAGCTTTTCAGCTATTTCGTATTCTCGAATATGCCGCGGCGTAGAAGGATTTATTCCGCTGTCCACTTTCCTAATTGGCACTTTTACTACCATTACTTTATTCCTTTTAGTCAGGATTTTTGATGAATTCAAAGATGCAGAGGATGATGCGAAGTATAGAAAGGAACTTCCAGTCCCCAGAGGCTTAATAAGCCTTAAAGAGTTGATGGTATTAGGAATTACCATTGCTGGTATACAAATTGGAATTAATCTCCTATTCTTCCCGAAAATTCTACTTATCTATTTTGTCATCATTGCGTATCTCTCCCTGATGGGAAAAGAATTCTTTATTGGAACCTGGCTAAAACGAAATCAATTTTGGTATGTGACTTCTCACATGTTCATAATTCCATTAGTTGATATTTATGCCAGTGGATTGGATTGGCTCCTTGCTGGAGTTCGTGCTCCCTTGGGATTACTCTTTTTCTTTGCTGTATCCTATATGAACGGAATTGTCCTTGAAATTGGAAGAAAAATTCGAATCCCTGAAAAAGAGGCGGAAGGCGTTCTTACCTATACCTCCATGTTAGGGATTAACAGAGCAGTTTTTTTGTGGATTTGCGTTTTGTTTATTACGCTGTCACTAAGCCTCGCCGCATCGCACTATGCTGGATACGGTGAACTACCCATCGTCATTTTAGGCAGCGCCTTTCTTCTCTATTCGTTGCCAGCCTGGCTCTTTTTGAAAAATAAAAGCGAACGATTATCCAAAGCCATCGAGTATGCTTCCGGGTTGTGGACCATTACCATGTATCTAACGCTTGGAGGAATACCCATGTTAATTTCCTTACTGTTTGGTGAATGAAATTTTTAAAAAACATAGAAGATCAATCTCAGATGGCTAACCACACAATTGGTGGTAAAGCCCATAACCTTCATCTTTTGGATCAAATGGGAATGCGCGTTCCCCGATGGTTGGTTATCCCGCAGGAAGAATTTGCCGCCATCCTCCCCTCCGACATACTTCAAAGACCGTATTCACAGATAAAATCTTACATCGATACAATTTCAATTCCTGAATCATTTATACAGGATATTGTTTCCTATTTTCCGAATGTATCCTATTTCTCCGTTCGTTCCTCTGCAGTTGATGAAGATGCTGTAGACTTCTCATTTGCAGGTCAGTTTGAATCATTTCTTTATGTAACACGAGATGCTCTTGCTGACAAGATGAAAAAAGTCTGGCAGTCTGCTTTTTCCGACCGAGTTTATCAATACCGAAAAAATAATAATCTTGGACAAAAGTTAGGCATTGCTGTAATCATTCAGGAAATGGTCAATGCTGACTCAGCAGGAGTGGCTTTTGGAATAAATCCACGAAATGGTGACCGGAATGAAAATCTTATTTGTGCTGTATACGGACTCGGTGAAGGGCTTGTTTCGGGAGAACTTAATTCAGACAATTACTTCATTAAAGCAGATACCTTCCGAACGGAGCTTGCAGATAAATCTCACAAAATCGTTTTTGATGAAGATACTAAATCTGGCACGACGCGAACGATCGTACCTGACGAAAAACGAAACGTACCTTGTCTTAGTCATGAACAAATCATGGCGGTAGTTCATGTCATCAATTCATGTCAAATTGAATTTGGTAAACCACAGGATATAGAATTCGCTTTCCAGAATGAGGATCTGTATATTTTACAATCAAGACCCATTACCAACTTGCAAAAGTTGGTTGATCGAACAGGAGAGTATATTGTTTGGGACAATAGCAACATAGTCGAATCCTATCCCGGCGTTACTACACCCTTAACTTTTTCCTTCATTAGTAAATCATACAAAAAAGCATATACACTATTTTGCGAATATATGGGTGTTAACAACCACGTGTTGAAGCAAAACGAACAGGTATTTGACAATACGCTGGGGCTTATAAATGGAAGAGTTTATTATAACTTAAAATCGTGGTATCATATGCTGGCGATGCTTCCAGGATATAGTATTAATGCACGATTTATGGAAACCATGATGGGTGTCAAAGAGAAATTTGACATTCCAGAAGAATATCGATTATCCAAAACATCAGCATGGTGGAGTATTTTCAAAATGGCTACAAAAATGTATGGAAGATTTCGATCCTTACCGCGTAAGCGCAATGCATTTATGAATTTAGTGGATGTCACCATTTCCGAATACAAGCAAATCAACTACTCTCAAAAGAATGTAAACGAGTTGTTGCAACTCTATCGGCATTTCGAAAATACCCTTTTGAATGAGTGGAAGGCTCCATTGATTAACGACTTCTTCGCAATGATTTGGTTTGGACTCCTTCAAAAACGATGCAAGAAGTATGGAATCAGCAAAAATCCCAACATACATAACGATCTTCTTTGTGGTAGCAATGATATTATTTCAATCCAACCGATCCACAGGACGATCGCAATTGCTAGTAAAATTGCAATGTCATTTGACTTAAGACAACTTTTTATTACAAGTAATGAGAATAACATCTGGAACGAAATCAACAATTCCAAAAATGAAGAAGTAATCGTTATTAAGAAAGAAATCGAACGTTACATAACAGATTTTGGTGAGCGTTGTATAGGTGAGTTAAAATTAGAAACGATCTCGTATACACAAGATCCGAGGCTGTTTATTAAAATATTGAAATCATATGTTGAAACCGGAATCACCATTGAAAATACTTCGGGTCGTATCGAACAAGAACTAAGTGACAATGCTGAGAAAGAATTAAATTTCACACTTAGTAGGAAGCCTTTAAAAAAATTAATTTTAAAAAGGACCCTAAGAAAAGCCCGAGAACTTGTTAGTGCACGTGAAAATTTAAGGTATGAGCGAACACGTGCATTTGGAATCATCCGGGAGCTATTCACCCAAATTGGGAAAAATTTATATGCTGATAATATTCTTGATCATCCTCGTGATATTTTCTATCTCACGAAAGAGGAAATATTTTCATTCGTAGAAGGCACCTCTGTAACTCCACAAATAAAATTATTAATCCAATTAAGAAAACAAGAATTCGATGGTTATAAAAAATTAGACCCTCCCGCTGAACGGTTTGCCTCGTATGGCGCGGTCTATCATGCCAATGATTTTTTCAGCACAGAAAAAACGGAAGTCGTCGGAGGTGATCTAATAGGTGTTGGTTGCTGTCCCGGTAAAGTACAAGGAAAAGTACGTGTCGTCTTGAATCCTGAAGAAGTATCGTCTCTTCATGGGGACATACTTGTTACCTCAAGTACAGATCCAGGATGGGTGACTTTATTTCCAAGTGCTGCAGCAATAATTGTAGAACGCGGGAGTCTTCTTAGTCATTCTGCTATAGTCTCACGTGAAATGGGGAAACCTTGTATTGTTGGTGTTACTGGGTTATTAAAAAGGTTAAAGACCGGCGATGAAATAGAAATGGATGGAAGTACGGGCGAAATCAAAATAGTAAATGCTTTATGAGTGAAAAATTAACAGAAAAGGTATCTTTTGATTTCATCCGATATGCTAATTGTTGGGAAGATGCAGATGTCCTTCTTGCCGGGTTACATCCGGAAAAGAAAGGAAAATTTCTTTCCATTGGATCCGCGGGTGACAATAGCTTTTCTTTATTAACGACCGATCCTGAACTCGTAGTCGCTATCGATGTAAATAAAATTCAGAATTATCTGATTGAACTAAAGCGCACATGCATTCAACACCTTTCCCATGAGGAAACTCTTTCCTTTCTTGGATTTACAAATACAGAAAATCGAGAAGTAATTTTTAAAGAAATCAAAGGATACTTGAAGCCGGAAGCTCGGGCGTACTGGGAATCTCATGTCATTCAAATTAAGAATGGAATAATCACCCAAGGAAAATTTGAAAACTACTTTAAACTTTTCGCAAGTAAAATTCTACCTTGGATACATTCCAAAAAAAATATTCATGACCTACTCCGTTCGAAGAGTGCTGAAGAGCAAAAGGAAATTTACCACGTACGATGGAATAATTGGAGATGGAAACTGCTTTTTAAAATATTTTTCAGTAAATACATTATGGGTAAGTATGGTCGTGATCCTGAGTTCCTGAAAGAAGTAAAAGTACCAGTAGCCAATTTTATTTATAATAAAGCTGAAAACCACCTTCAAAGTATTCTCGCTCAACAAAATTTTATTCTTCGTTTTGCGCTCACTGGATCTTTTGGAGATTTATTACCACACTATCTCCGACCGGAAAATTTTAAAGTCATTAAATCAAATTTGGAGAGACTGGAAATCAAGCAAGGTTTTGCAGAATCAGCAATAAAAAAATATGGCTCGTTTAATTATATGAACCTTTCAAATATTTTCGAATACATGGACCATCAGGTGTTTCTAAAAACTGCCGGAGAACTTGTAAGCGCTACAGCACCGCAAGGTAGACTAGCGTATTGGAATTTGATGGTGCCGCGTAGGATATCAGATGAATTTGCAGAACAGGTGCTGCATCTAAAGGATCTGTCCAATGACCTTGCAGCTTTAGATCGTGGATTCTTCTACAATCAATTTACGGTGGATCAAATAAAATGAGTAATAATATATTCAATACCATTTGGTTAGCATGTTCATTTCTTGTCTTGTTTGGCATTGCTGAATTTCTCTATCACAAAATCAAAGTTAAAGCTGATTACACCCGAAATCTGGTTCACGTAGGCACTGGATTCTTAACATTTTTATTCCCTGTCCTGTTAAACAATCACTGGTGGGTCTTGTTGCTGTGCAGTAGTTTCGCAGGACTGCTACTGATCAGTCTTAAATTAAATTTGCTAAAATCCATAAATGCAATAGGCCGACAATCCGTAGGCAGCCTCGCATTTCCGGTTGTGGTTTATAGTTGCTACCTGGTCTCTGAATATCTGGACCATGAGCGCGCCTACTTTTTATCTTCCTATATTAATCCTGGCTGTTTGCGATCCTTTGGCAGCCATCTTTGGTAAAAGATGGCCAGTAGGTATTTATACAATCGATAAAGAAAAGAAAAGCCTACTTGGCTCAATGGCCTTTTTTATAGGTTCATACCTGTTAATAACTATATATACTACTTTCTTTTTAGATACTATCGTCATTAGTCCTCTACTAGCAATCGCACTTGCACTCGCCGCCACAATTTCTGAAGCATGTAGCTGGAAAGGGTACGATAACCTTATGATTCCGCTTTCGATTGTAATGGGTCTTTTCCTCCTTCAAAACTATTGTTAACTATGAAGATTATTGAGACATTTCCCGGGGCCAGCAATTTTCATCTGTTTGAGGAGTTGCCAAAATTGATTTATTCATCCGATAGCCATCGTACCAAGCAACACGAAAATTTAAATAAAGAATATATTAACGCTTGCTTTGTATTGACGATAGATGGTATACCGAAAGCACGGGTAGCATTATACGAAAATCCCTATCTATTGTATCAGGGAATGAAAGCAGGATGTGTTGGAAACTATGAATGTGTGGAAGATTTGAACGTTTCAAGTACCTTATTAAAATTTGTAATTGAGAGAGCGAGAGAGCGACAGAACAATTTCTTAATTGGTCCCATGAATGGTTCCACCTGGGAATTCTTATCGATTCAACCACCCTACTAATCATCCATACTTTCTATTAGAGCCTTGTCACCACCAATATTATCCCCAACAGTTTATTAAATCAGGATTTACCCCAATAGCAAACTACTTTTCAAGCAAAGGTGGTGTTCTACCAGACACATCGCAAGATGCACTGAATCTCCAAAATACCTTCAGGGACATGAATGTCAATATTCGTACTATTGATACTGAAATTTTTGATAAAGAATTGGAGAACTTATATCCCTTCATACAATCTGCATTTAAAAATAACTTTCTATACAGCCCAATTCGATGGGAAGAGTTTCGAAAAAAATACATAGAAGCATTACAAATTGTAAACTCAGAATTCGTGCTCATTGCAGAAGATTCTGCTAAAAATATTATTGGTTTTATTTTCTGCTATCAGGACTTGCTAAACACCAGGGAAAAATCGCTGGTTGTAAAAACACTCGCCCGCGATGCCAATAAAAAATGGTCCGGTTTGGGGAATTTGTTGGTGAATACAATTATTCAACGCGCAAAATATGAGAAGTATCAATCCATCATCCATGCCTTTATGATTGAAGAGGGTGCGTCTACCAGGTTATCTAAAAAAAGCTCATGGGGAAATTATTAAGCGCTATAGCTTGTATGGAGTAACATTATCATGAATGCACGTTTCAACATTGCTGATTTTTTTTTCGAAACCGCCAAAATAAATGGGAGGAAAACGGCAATTATAGAGAATTCGAGAAGCATCACCTTTGAAGCTCTTCGGCGTGAAGTGATTAATACTTCAGCATATCTTCAGGAAAAAGGAATTCACAAAGGGGATCGTGTGATGGTTTTTGTGCCGATGAGCATTGATCTGTACCGGATTGTTCTTGCACTATTCAATATTGGGGCAACTGCAGTGTTCCTGGATGAATGGGTTAATAAAAAAAGAATGGAAGAATGTTTGCGTGTGGCGAAGTGCCGGGCATTCATTGGCATTTTAAAAGCAAGAGTCTTTGCTTTTTTTTCTTCGGAACTTAAAAAAATACCAATTCAGTTAAGTACCTCTTATCGAAGTACTTCTGTCATACAATGCACTTCAAATACCTCCCATTCCGATACAGCTTTGATCACCTTTACCACCGGTAGCACGGGTACTCCAAAAGCAGCAAAGAGAACGCATGGATTTTTAGAAGAACAATTCAAGGCACTTTTGGAAAAGATAAATCCAAAACCAGATGACATTGACGTGCCTATGCTTCCCATTGTCTTGCTAATCAATTTAGGAGCTGGTTGCACTTCCGTCATTATACCTCACAAAGTGAAACATCCTAAGTTGAAGCGATTTACAAACCAGTTGATAAAGCAACGAGTAACCCGGCTTGTTTGTTCACCGATTGTATTGAAACAATTAGCACGTTATGTTTTCGTGCAAAAACTAAGTCTTCCGATGCTAAAAAATATTTTTACCGGTGGAGCCCCGGTTTTTCAATCCGATGCTAAAGAATTTACAAAGGCCTTCCCGCAGGCACAGATTGAAATCATCTATGGGTCAACGGAAGCCGAACCAATCAGTTCAATTTTGGCAAATCAAGTAGGTGATGACCCCTTTAATTCTTTTTCAAAAGGACTTCGGGTTGGTATTCCCTACCATAAATCGGAAGTTAGAATAATAAAAATAATGCAAGAATCAATATCCTGTTCTTCGGAATCAGAATTTAGGAATCTTTTTAAATTAGATGGGGAAATTGGGGAGATCATAGTAAGCGGTCCACATGTACTGGATGCCTACTATAATAATGATGAAGCATTAAAGCAAAACAAAATTTTTATTGATTCAAAATGTTGGCATCGCACAGGTGATAGCGGCTATCTCGAAAATAATGTTTTGTTCCTAACAGGCAGATGCAGCACACTTATCCGCAATGAGGATAGGATTATTGCCCCCTTTATTTATGAAAATTATTTTAACAGCATCCCAGGAGTAGAAATTGGAACCTTGATCGACGTGCAAAATTATCTTATTGTATGCATTGAAAAAAGCAGGCGTGCTGATGAGGCCGACATTGAAGTAATGATATATAAATTGGATATTAAAGTTGATGAAATTAAATTCATTACCGTCCCACGTGATCCACGTCATCATTCCAAGATTGATTATGAAAAACTTAAAAAAATGATGGGATAAAAAATTATGCCTCTTTTGTGAGTTCTTGTTGAACCGACTACTAAGTATTGGGAAAGGAAATAGTTGTTAGTCATTTGAAACGGGTTGTCTGCATTGTGTAGTTTTAAATTTTAGACATCATACAAAATTTTGTCCGGCCTTTATTTCTAAAAATGATGATGACCTGAAAGGGAAAACTTCGAATGCATCACTTTCCTTTAAGCTGAGATTTCCGAATTGGTTACATAGCTTGTCTTTATCACAAGTAAGTAGGTACTATTTAAAGAACACAAGTGACTTTGATCCCACCTGGCAAAAAAAAGTTGACCCGTATATTCAGTTTCCTGATCTGGTATACAAAGGGTTTAAGTGTGAAACCGCCGACCGGTGTAATCACCGTTACTCCTATAAAGCTCCCACGATTCAAACAGAGCGCGAGCTTGGAAAATCAGCGGAAGGTTCATGCCCAGAAAATCAACTATAATTATTACGTCATTGACAATCAAGTTGAACTAACAGGCCAAAACAGTTCACAAAAATCCAATAATCTGGAGATCCAAATATCATTGGGATACTTTCACACTTTTGTTATCAATAAGAAATTTTACATATCAGCAGGTTTGACTTCGGGAGGAGGAATCATTCATATAAATTTATTGACACGACTACCTGCAACCGAAGATAGAAGCACCTATACATATGGTTTTTTCCGAACCGAAGGTGCGGACGGGTTGGGGTATAATGCCGATCGGATTTTTGCAGGTCTCTACTTCCTGACGGCCTGGGGAATTTACAATCAGGGTCAGTCAGCAACCGTTAACCCCATTCAGAATCGATTTTCTTATGATGTATTCATTGGTTATCAGTTGAATTCGCCAAAATTCCTGCAAAAAAAAGAATAGACCTCCCCTACCTTTCAGGATACTAGTAATTTGTAAAGATGATTTGATATCATAGCAGCTCAGATATTTCTGCTATTTTTGAAACAGAACTAACCATTACTTATGAAATTCGGAACCAAAGCAGTTCACGCGGGGGTAGCCCCTGATCCAACCACCGGCGCCATTATGACTCCCATTTATCAAACCTCTACCTATGCACAGGAATCCCCGGCAAAGCACAAAGGATACGCCTATGCACGGGGTGCCAACCCCACCCGTAACGCGCTCCAAAAGAGTATCGCTGCCTTGGAAAACGCCAATTTTGGTATTTGCTTTTCCTCAGGCATGGGGGCTACCGATGCAGTCATCAAATTATTAAACCCCGGTGATGAGGTCATCACCAGCAATGATCTCTATGGCGGCTCCTATCGAATGTTCAGGCATGTGTTTGAGAAATTCGGGATTAAATTCCACTATGCCGATTTAACCAATCCAGATAATGTCAAATCGTATCTGAATGATAAGTCAAAACTGTTCTGGCTAGAAACCCCTACGAATCCGCTAATGAACATCATCGACATCGGTGCATTTGTTGAAATTGCAAAACAAAAAAATATGCTGGTTGCGGTCGACAATACCTTTGCCTCCCCGTATTTGCAAAACCCGCTCGATCTTGGAGCCGATATTGTGATGCATTCGGTAACCAAATACATCAGTGGGCACTCGGATGTTATCATGGGTGCCCTGGCGATGAATGACGAAAAACTTTATAAAGAGCTGGCGTTTATTCAAAATTCCTGTGGAGCCGTTCCCGGACCACAAGACTCGTTTTTAGTATTACGAGGAATAAAAACATTGCACCTCCGCATGGAGCGGCATTGCAGCAATGGAAAAACAATTGCCGAATTTCTCAAAAATCATCCAAAAGTCAAGCACGTATACTGGCCGGGATTTGAAGACCATCCTAATCATGCCATTGCTAAAAAACAAATGCGGGATTTCGGAGGGATGCTTTCGTTTACCTTAAAAGAAGATAGCATGGAAAAAACGGTTAAGCTTATGGAAAGTGTTGAACTATTCTCCATTGCGGAGTCGTTAGGAGGTGTGGAGTCACTAATTAACCACCCTGCTTCAATGACTCACGCGAGTATCCCAAAAGAAGAACGCGAAAAAAGCGGATTATCGGATTCACTTATACGTCTCAGCATTGGCGTGGAAGATGTCGAAGACTTAATTGACGATTTAAAACAAGCGCTGGACAAAAACTAAAAACATGAAAAGATCCCTTATAACCCTGTCGATAATTTTCATTGCTTTTTCCGGTCGGGCTCAGGAACGGATAATACCCGGAAAACTCTATCATGAAGGTGATGAAATTCGTGCTCCTAAAATCGGAGTACGTGCCACCATTCCTGCAAACTGGAATGGACTGCTTCCCCGTGGCGAGGAAATTTTTCTGCTCTCCCCGACAAATTCTTTCGCTGAGATTTTTGTAATGACTTCCAGCAACGGCTCATTGGAGGAGATCAGGAAACAATGGGGAAAAGGAATGGATTTTGGGAATAGCTTCAAGATCAAACTGGAAGGTGAAATTGTTCAACGGACACCTGAAATAATGGCTGCAGACCTCAATTTGGGCGACAATACCACCGGTATGAAAGGGTATATTGAAGCGAAATGTGGAGACTTCAATGTGTGTATCGTTTCCATGCTAAGTTCCGATCCGCAAAATTTTGAAGCCAATAAAAAAAGTGTGCAGGCCTTTATGGACGAACTGCAATTCAATGAACCTACAAACGAAAATCCCTATACCAATTTTGACTGGGATCCATTTTTACGAAATAAACAACTGGTCACCTTTGCATTTGATAACAAAAGCAGCAAAGAAACACTTGTTAACCTTTGTGAAGACGGGACCTTTAAAGCCGTCTTTAAAAAATCAGGGTTGTTTAAGGATCAGGGACTAAAGGGTAAAAAATCAGGAACCTGGTCGGTCAATGGAATCGGCCCGACAACAAAACTGGTTTTAACCATTGATAAAATGGGACCCGTAGAAACGATGCTGGAGATTCGGGATGAGAAAATATTCGCCAATGGTGAACGGTACTTCGTTTCAGCTTCTGTGGATTGTAAATAGTGAAATGGAATAACACTAAAAATTAGTATCCAAAAAAGGCATCCACTAACACTACTCCTCTCCTTCAGTCAACATCGCACTTTTATACTTATTGTATAGAAATGATATGATCAATAATAATACGCCTAATGAAACAAATGCAATCGTCTTCTCGATCGTATCCAAACTTGAAAGATCATAGACAAATAATTTAATCAACGTTACCCCAAATAAAACAATGGCGCCAATACGTAAATACTTTTTACGCTTCCAAATTCCAAACGCAACCATCCCTAGTGAATACAACCCCCAAAGAATGCTTAACCCAATCTTGTAAGTTTGGTCGACGTCCATAATCTCCATCCAGTTAATCAATTCGCTGCTAAGAATCCAAACCATTGAAATATGGAAAAATATTTCAAATGGGATTTTCAGGTTAAGCTTTATATAGGGTTCCATCAGCTGCCGCCAAATCATCCCGAGAAGTCCACCAATCAGCCCAATACATAGATATCGTATCCATAGATTCATTGACCCAAAAAATAAAAAGGAGCTGGGAGATGGATCCAAATAACTTTCTCTCAACTCGCTTAATTCAAAAAGTCCCTGTGTCAGGAATACAAATACGGTTGCCAAACTTAACAAAACAGTGGTAACCCCCATTACATCATGCTTAATCTTCTTAACGTTTACCAACAAGAGGGTGCCAAAATATAGTGTCGAAAAATTAATTAATGAAAGGGTCTGCCACTTCAGAATATCAGTGTTTTGATTTGTATAGGAATATACTGCCTCTCCTTTTACGAAAACCGTTCCAGAGTCGAGAAATAATTGTTCCCAATAGATGATTATTTCAACCCGGAATGAAAAAAATATTACCATTAGGAGAACGGTGGGCAGGCCAATATAAACAATACGATCCCAGCCTCTTTGATTGAACAGCGCTGAAATGTACTGCTTCTTCTGATTTATGTGATTGATAAATGCAAACGCTCCAATAAAAATAAGCGATGTCAGAAATTGTACATTCAGAAATACCAACACGCGGCTTTCGGGATCCGTTGGATCATAGTTGTTCCCCATGAACCAATCGTGTACTAAACTAATACATGCCAGCACCATTAACGGGTATGACAATTTCTCATAGATAGTAGCTCCTTTTGTTCTTCCAATCCAAAATAGAAGAGCAGCTTGAAGCACCCATAACAGCGTAACCCAATTACCATCCAGTTGAACCGGGATACTAATCGTTATGAACACAAAAACTAAACCACTTATAAAAGCAATAAGATTCTTATCTGCGAGTTTTTTTCTGATCAAAATAAATGCAACAGAAAAATGGATCAAGGCATTACAGAGCGTAAACCCACCCAGTAAATGATCGAAGTCTGGTTGATCTTCAATCATAACATAACCATACCCATAAAAAATAAAAGTGTTGGCCAGCAGTAAGAAGACATCATTAATTCCAAATTGCTCTTTCCGTATCAGTTTATAGGAAAGAAAAGTGACATAGAACATGAGGAAAAAAAGACTTAGAAATCCAATCCCGGTTCCAAAATCATCCCCATTGTAACGCTGTTCAAACCAGCCAGCATAAATTAGCCATGTTAAAACGAAGGCTGAATAATATAATGCGTGCCAATATTTTTTTGCGGAAAGAATTAATATTCCGGCATTGATAATGGTGATATAAAGAAACAGAGTAGTTATTTGTCCGGTATTATTGCTTAACAGGAAGGGAATAGCATACGCTCCCACCATGCCATATAATGCAATCACCTGACGATTATATCGTAACGAAGCCCGCACGGTAAAACCTGTAAACAATAGCATTAGCCCAAACGCCATTAACTGCGGAATCAAATCGTAAAAATTATACGCAGCAAAGGTGATGAAATAAAATATGGCCATTGCTCCACTTAAAAGAACGGCACTAAAATTTTCATATTCTTTTTTAAGACGTATTGAAAAACCAAATAAACCCAATCCGACTAAATAGCCCAATAGTATTCTGGTCAATGGACTTATTAATTGATGATCAATGGCGTACTTCGCTCCAATACTAACGCCAATCACAGTAATCGCGATTCCGATTTTACTAATCAGATTTTCTCCTATGAATCGCTCTACATCACTTTTGGATTTCTTCGATTGAACACTACTACGGAGCTTTTCTTCAAAATTGGGATGTTCGGGTACTTCCCTTTCTCCCGGTTCGTTTACCACAGTTTCTAAATCACCAGCAACTATTTCCGTAATATTTGTCTCCTCAACGGCGGGCTCTAAAATGAGACTGGCTGCATCCGGCGGCTTCGGTTGCTGCTCTTTTTTTAGCTTTAAAAGTTCAGATTTTAGTATATAGAATTCCCGCAATGAGGACTCCTGTTTTTTCAGAAGAAATTCCAATCGTTGAAGCAGGTTCTCGATATCGTTAGCATTCTCCCCCATCGGCTAATCTATATGGTAAGCTATTCAATTCTACTGAATAAAACGCTCCAATTCTGCAAAGAAATTTTTAGGGTTTTGCCAATAACTTCGGCTAAAGACCATCCGGTACCGCCAGTTTTTCTCTTCCAACAACGACGGAACAAAAGCGTAAGCATCTTTTACCGATGGACTTTCATAATATCGTGCATCATCCGTTTGAATCGATCCGATAAATTCGTCTCCGCGGTTGATGTGAACATCACAATATGGAAGTCTGTTGGCAGAAAGCGTAAACCCCTCTTGTTGATCACCCCATGCTTTAATCTGTTTACTTAAATACCAGGTGGAATTTTCCGTCTCCTTTTTTAAGGATGGAATAAATTTACGCTCGGAAGTTTCCTTTGCATATTTCAAATATGCTTGTAAAAGTTTTGGTCCGGCATTCTTTGTATCCTCCACCCGAAGTTGTTCAGGCCAAATACTGGTGATCAATATTATTTTTTTCCGAGCACGGGTGACTGCCACATTCAAGCGATTATCTCCTCCGGCAACATTCAGGCTTCCAAATTGCATCATCATCTTTCCCTTTTCATCCGGAGCATATCCAATTGAAAAAATAATAATGTCTTTTTCATCGCCTTGTACGTTCTCAATATTTTTAACAAATAGGGAAGCAGGAAGTAAAACCTGCCTGTTAGCGCTTGCTTCCTCCAGCATGTCCCAGATCAACATCTGCTGCGGAGCATTAAACGTCACAATTCCGATGTCCGCTTCCGGTAGATCTTGTAATAACTCGAAAACTGTCGCTACTACCTTCTCTGCTTCTACCAGGTTGGTCTGTTTTTCCCAGATTCCGTCTACTTTACAATATGAAATAGCAGGCTGATGTAGATTTAGAATTTTTCGATCCGGCAATAATTTTAACTGCCCATTGTAAAAATGCTGGTTGGAAAAATCAATGAGTTCAAGTGCCTGGCTACGATAATGACCTTGCAGCATTGTAGTGGGTAGGTACCGTTCCGAAAGTTCCAGCAATGAGTCCAATTCCAATTCCGGAGTATCAGTATCTTCTTCCCATCGTACCTGATATAATTCACTCGGTCGAAGTTGTTTATTATCACCTGCCACCAGAATTTGTTTGCCACGGTACATCGCCGGAATACCACGTTCTGAAAAACATTGTGATGCTTCATCAAAAATTACCAGATCAAACATTTCCTGCATAGGAAAAATAGCGGATACCGATTCCGGTGAGGCCATCCAACACGGAACAATCCGGAAAACTTCATCTGCATACTCAGCAATTACCTTTCGTAATGGCCAAATCTTTTTCTTCTTCGTTACCTGATGATGAAGATCACGATAGGTTACCCGGTTGTTTAGTCGGTTGTATTCAATGTCCTCATATACCTTTTCACGAGCACGCACGGTAAGAATATTCTTACTTAATTTTTGTTTTTCGAGAACCAGGTGTTGCAATTCGGCCTGCATTTCGTTCATTACCTGAGAAGACGCTGTTCGAAGAATCGGATTTTTAGTTTCGATGTGTTCAATCCATGCAAGCCGAAGGCTCCGCTGAAATAATTCTGTCAAACGATCTGCATCCCATTCCTTTAGGGTATCGTTTAAACGCTTAATTACGGCCTCTTCATAGGGTCGTAATTCGTCAATGAGTCTGTCGAATTCACAAAGTTCATCAAAATCATCCCGAATAACCTGTACAAATTCGATTTCCAGACTTGGCGTATTAACTAGTTGCATAACCTGATACGGTGTAAGCCAATACAACCAATCTTTTCGTTTTTCAGGGATGCCCTGAATACATGCTAAAATATTTTTGAATAAATTACTAAACGCTTTACGATTGAACGACAATACATTGATGCTTTCACGTACTTCACGAAGGGTATTAAAAATTAACTTTGCACGAATGGCAAGTTTCTGGTTTTCAAACCAAGCTTTCCAGGCAGCAGGCTCATAGTTGGACGGTAAGTCCTTTAACCATTCTTTTCCACGCAACCCTGTAAGGTGATGTTCAAGGTTTAGTCGATCATCGATCTTGGTCTCCAGGGCGCGCATTCCCTTTTTATTATATTGCAAATTATTGGCGACCAGAACCCGTTTTACCCAGTACTTGTCTTCTGAAAAAAATTCCCAACGGATTCGTCTGATCAGGCTTTTCCTTGCCTGCATGCGTTGTTGTAACGCCAATTGAAATTTGCCAAGTTGCTGAGCTGGAATTGAAATTTCCGGACCTTCGTCATTGTAGCAGTTCATAAAGACACGCTCCATATTCGAAAACCACAACAGACTGGTTTCATCCTCTTCTTCATCAATCATGTGTTGAAAAAAGAAATAGGTTGCATCATTGTTCAATGCACTGATCATTCCCAATATATCATCAGCCCTTGCCAGCAGCGATTCACACTCTTCCAGGTTTAAATTATGATGGATAATATTTCTCAATTCATCCGTTACCTGTCGCTGATACGCGGGTACGGATCGCACAGTTTCAATTAGAAAATTCCGATCCGATAATTGCAATTCAGCAAAAGACTTACGATTTCGCCAGGGATACAATTCAGCATCGGCCTTTATTGCATAGTTTGCATACCGCTTCAATTTCCGCAAGAAGTCAGGCAGTTCATAAAATTTAAAGTACTGATATTCTTGTTTGATATTGATGGATTCTTCATTAATAGAAGAAGTCAGATAAAGTTCCTTCACAGAAAGACCACACTCTTTTTCATCAAAGAGTGCTTGCCGAAATTCTTCCAACTCCTCCACCAGCTGATCAATACGTCGACTGATCTGAAAGTACTTTCGTTCGGTTTGGATAACATCGACCGATCGATTTCGATCCTTAAAGTCATCGATGGCATCAATTTGCCGGGCAATCTTTTCAAATATGGGTTTGCGATCATCCCGGAAATCATGTACCAGTCCCAAAAAATCACCGAGATCAATTTCATCAAGCCGCTTATACACTACATCCAACGCTGCCCGTTTTTGACAAACCAGTAAAACATGCTTCCCGGAGGCCATTGCATCTGCCATCAGATTACAAATGAGTTGTGACTTTCCTGTTCCGGGTGGTCCCTGGACGACCAGCGAATTACCATTCTTCATCGCACGAATGGCAAGCTCCTGATACGCATCCGAACTAAATGGTAAAAATATTTTCTCTTCTTTTACGGAGCGTACGGATGTATGCCAATCGGATGGCGTCTGTAGTTTCTCAACAGGAACCTGCTTTACAAAAAATTCCTCCAAATCAAGAAATGAATCCTGCTCCAAAAGGTGCATATAATCCGGTACCAACTGAGATCCTGCCTGTGGAAACATCCCCATTACTGCTTCAGGAAATAATTTAAGCTCACCATTTTTATGAACCTGATTGAACTCATCCCGTTTAAAAGTGGAAAAAGAGGATAACTCATCCCGAAAATTATCGGGGTTAAAATTAAGTTCAATTTTATCCTTTAACAGCTGATAAATCTGGGTACGGAAAACCGTGCTGTCCGAATCGAAATCCTCAAAACTAGTTTCCAGCAATTCTTCCTCCAATGAAAGTTCATTGTAGAATGCATACGACAATAAAAATGATTTATTGAAGGTGAACCCTGCCTCCTTCCGTGGCTTCAGTACCCATTGATTATTAGTCCGTTCCAGCCGGACAGGAAAGAAAATAAGCGGACAACTAACCAGTGTTCCGTCTGAAAATTTACCCCGAACAAACGGCCATCCAACATGAAGATCATTTGAACCCCGCTCTTCAAAAACAAAGCGATCCGTCCTCGCAATTTTTTTTAATCTTCGACTGGCTTCATTGCTGGCCTCATCCCGGCTATCCAAAACAGGACATAATTTTTTTTCTTTTCCGGCAATCAATGCATTGATAATTGAAAAGGACCGTTCACCACTCAAAAAACTAAATTCATGTACATCAATCAATTGATCAACATAGAGGCGAAGTAATAGAATAGAACGGTTGTTACCGGAAAGATTGGTAAGCCTTCGCAAATAGGTCTCCAGTATATTTTTTATAGGGGCGCTCAATGCTTACTCTACGATTAAATACGGTTTGATTTTCTCTCTTTCAGTAGCCGTTACTACAACAAGTTTCCTCAATTCATCCAGACTATCAAATTTTCCATGCTGGAATCGATACGCAACAATTGCCTTTGCCATTGAACCAGAAATATAGGGGTGTCTGACCAATTCAGCTTCCGTAGCCAAGTTGATATTTATTCCTGCCGGCCGGAAACTTTCTTCGATGAATGCATGATCCAGCAGTCGGGTAATGGTTGCTGAATCCAGGCGATACACTTCTTTAAGTTGGGTTACGCTAATAAATCCACCCAATTGCATCCGGTATTTGACAATTCGCTCAGACAGCACATCTCCAATTCCAAAAATCTGTTTCAATTGACTCGTGTCTGCCGTGTTGAGATTAAACGGCAGGATTTCTTTTTTGGTGTATACGCGTTCAGAAGATTTTTCAACGGGAGCATCATACCGAACAAAACGATCGGGTAATAGAACGGGTAATAGAATATAAGGCTCCAATTGTTTGTAAAGTGCAGGGTCAAGTCCATAAATCTTTTTCAGATCAGACTTAATCCGGAATTCCCCCCCCTTTTCGCGGTAGCGTAGGATTCGTTTTACAATATGTACGGGGAATCCAAGTTGAAGAAACTCCTCCTCGTCAAGCCGATTGGGATTAAACCCGGTATATACAATGGTCCTTTGTCCGGCCTGCTCTTCTTCGTGCGACACCTGTCTTGCAAAAACCAATGAATCCAAAAAAGCAACATCTGCTGAAAAATCCGGTTCGGGATCGCCCACCAGGAATCGGTAAACTGGCACAGCAAAAACAAGAACCAGCATCAAGGGAAGCAAAACTAAAAATCCGGTGATCTGATTACCAGAAAAACCAAAATAACTACGGATCAATCGTTTGAAATAAGCTATCATATATCAGCCTTGCTAAGTAAGTAACTTTTAGCTTCGGGCGTCATGATTAACTCCTTATTTATATTTATTCTAAATTAGAATTTGAATGACATTGTCAACTGTTCCTAACCAGCCGGCTATTACTTTTGTGCCCTGTATGCAAGAATTCAAAGCTTTTATTCTAACCTATAAGACAGCACCGGTTGATATCCGTGAGCAGGTTGCGCTATCTGCAGAGCAGGCAAGAGCATTATTGAATTTCTTAAAGGAGCATACCTCCGCGACCGATATCCTGGTTGTATCGACCTGTAACCGGACAGAAGTGTATTATCAAAATGCTCAACCCATTTCCACCCAGGTCTTGTTTGGGATTAATAGGGTAAAGCATATCGATGGGGATTTTTCCGCGTATTTTAAAGAAATCAATATCACTGGAGACGCCATCCGGCATTTATTCAATGTTTCGATCGGTCTGGATGCTCAGGTGATTGGGGATTTACAGATTTCGGGGCAGGTAAAAAGTGCATACCAGTTGGCTGCTGATGAAGATACCGCCGGTCCTTTTTTGCATCGTTTGATGCATACAATCTTTTACACCAACAAGCGGGTCGTTCAGGAAACATCATTCCGGGATGGGGCGGCTTCTATTTCGTATGCGGCAAAAGAATTAGCAGAGGATGTAGGTGCAAGCGTGGTCGAACCAAAAATATTGGTAGTTGGTGTTGGAGAAATTGGTCGTGATTTCTGCCTGAATCTAACTGCATCGAGTTTCAGGGATGTTACTATCATCAACCGTACACCAGAAAAAGCCCAACAGCTTGCCCATGCGTGTGGTTTCAAATTTGTCCCTTTTGAGGAATTAGAACAGCAGGTACTCCAGGCGGATATCATTATCAGTTCGGTGGCAGGCACTACACCTATCATCACCAGCTCACTTTTTGATAACCGGCAGCTTACCCGGCATAAGTTTTTCATTGATTTATCGATGCCAAGAAGCATTCATGATTCCGTTGAAAAAATCGCAGGAATAGTACTCTATAATCTTGATGACCTACGTGAGAAAACAGATCAGGCATTGATTAAAAGGCGTGCTGCTATTCCATCGGTCGAAAAAATAATCGACGAAACATTGTTAGACTTTAATGACTGGTCGAAAGACATGTTGGTCCTTCCTACCATACAGAAATTAAAGCAGGCACTGGAACAAATCCGAAAAGAAGAAATTGCCAGGTTCTTAAAAAAAGCCAATCCTCAGGAAGCAGAAAAAATGGAAGAATTAAGTAAGCGTCTCGTTCAAAAGTTTATGAAACTGCCTGTTTTGCAATTAAAAGCAGCATGCAAACGGGATGACGCGGAATCATTAGTCCAGGCACTACAAGAACTTTTTGATCTGGAAAAAACATCAACAAAATTTCCATCCTAATTTTTTCCCTTCAACACCTTTCATGTAATTATCTTTCTTTAGTTTCGACTAGTTAATGACTTTAGGTCTATGCAGTTTGGTTCTCAAGAAGGGAGTTTTGTTGATTTGGTGGATAAGCATCAGGGCTTAATTCATAAAGTGTGTATTCATTATGAAACCGAACACGATGCGCGCGAGGACCTCTTTCAGGAAATCGTGCTGCAGTTGTGGAAATCATTCCCCAATTTTCGCGGTGATTCAAAAATCACAACGTGGATGTATCGTATTGCACTGAATACTGCCATCTCCGCCCTTCGGAAATATAAGCGAAAGCCTTACACAGAGGACATTAAGGAGTATCATTTCAATTTATCAGAACAAAATGACAACGAAGCACAAAAAGAAAATCTCCAAAAACTACAATGGGCTATTCGTCAGCTTCCAGAAATTGAACGCGGGATGATTATGATGGCACTTGACGAAATCCCATACGAAGAAATTGCAGAGACTATAGGTATCACTCAAAATAATGTTCGGGTTCGAATGAACCGGATTCGCGAAAAATTAAGAAATCTTATGACATAATCATGGAGCTGGACGACCTTAAACATATTTGGAAACAAAACCCTCTCTTCCCCCACAAAAATGCAGAAGAAATTGCGGCCATGCTGAAAAGCAAAAGTTCATCCATTATTGAAAAATTAAAAAGAAATGTCTGGATCGAATTAATCCTCACAGATTTGGTTGGAATTGGTCTGCTCATTTATGCGTTTACGATTCCCACCGGCGCATTGAAATGGATGATTATTTCCATCTTACTGGTGTTCTTCCTGTACACGTTCTATTTTATAAAAAAATTGTTATTGCTTAATCGGTTTGAACAAGGCAAAGACATCAAAACGAACCTCGAAGCTCTTGCTACCCGATTCACCGAATACCTCACATTCTATAAAAGAAGCTATGCCATTCTTTATCCTATTTACTTTTTAATAGGATTGCTTTTTGTAGCTGTAGAAAAAGGAATGGATGAATTTCTGCACTCCATATCACAACCAAAATCACTACTTTATTTGATTGCGATGTCGCTGGTATTCCTGTTTTCCAGTACCTGGTTTGTCCGGTGGTACCTGAAAAAATTATACGGTAATCATGTCGAGAAATTGAAAAACCTACTAAATGACATCAATGAATGATTATTTTGGTTGGCTATTCACCACAAATTTTATCAATCCACCACATTCGAAAACTAATAACGCCTGAATTTCGTCTATTTCTAGGAAATGGAATATTCAAAAGACCTCCCTCAAGACATTCAGTCTTGAAAACCTTGGAGTCTAACTCCTCCTTGCTTGGCAAATTAAAGGCTCCATTTCCTTATTACTTGGAAGATGATCGCAAAAACCTCACTGTTAATCAGTGGAATCTCAGTATTTGTCATTGTCTTTTTATTGATTTATCGCCCGTTTGGGCAACATCTTCCAGAACTTACTTTTCCTCAGGTTTTAACATTTTCTGCCATTACCTTTATTGTTCTGGCCATCAATATTATCGGATTCCCGAAATGGTTTCCCGAAATTTTTGAACCAACACGTTGGAATCTTGGCAAATACTTCCTTTTTAAACTCTGGCATTGTTTCCTTATTGGAATTGCCTCAACAATTGTCGATGTCTATTTTATTTGCCCGGAAAATACATTCGTGGAAAATCTGATTCATGCAAATACACAAGTTGCACTCACTGGAATTATTCCCATTACGGTAATGACACTCTTTTTGAAGAATAGAGTTTTAATGGAGAATCTTCAAAGCGCCATTCTTGCAAATCATGAACTGGAGAAAATTAGCAAACTAAAAAATACAGAACCCCTGGATACTGTGCCCTTCACAATCTATTCCGATACCAGTGAGTCACTACGCCTGCACCTGAAAGACTTACTATTTGTTGCTGCAAATGATAATTATTCAACCGTTGTTTGGATTGAAAACTCACAAATTGAAAAAAAATTACTACGCATTAATTTAAAAAATCTGGAAGCACAATTAGATAACTCGTTCGCAATGCGATGTCATCGGTCTTATCTGGTCAATGTTCATGCTATTGAATCCCTAACCGGTAATACTAACGGTTATAAAATTAAACTCCGTTCTTGCGAAGAATCTATTCCGGTATCCCGTCAAAAGGGGAAAGAACTGATGACTAAAATTAAGCAACTAAAAAGCATGATGGAATTGGGGTAACAGTTAGCCCCAATATCTGGTTAACTGCCACACCAGATTACAATCTACCACAAAGTCCTTACCGTTTACGGCAATGTCGGATTTGCCTGCGATAACCCTGCTTGCTTTGCGTTGTCAGATGTACACCAAATAACCATTATATTATGAAATCCTTAGCCATTTATGCATTCTCTTTTCTACTTTCTTCGGTTGTGGTTGGTCAGGAACTACCACATAAAGAATTTTACCCATCTCTATCAGCAAACACCATTTCCATAAGTCCTGGAGAAACAAAAGAGCTGGAAGTTTCTATTCTGCGATCGAAAGCGTGGACAAAATCTGCAGCCACCTTGAGCATTCCTGCAAAACTTCCGGAAGGGATCACCATTACTTTTGAACCTGCAACGGGTCATTTTAATGAAAGTACCATGACCGTGAAAATAGCTGATGATGTTAAACCGGGTATACACACAATCCTGGTTCGTAGTGAGTTGAGGCATACAAAAAAGGGAAATTTACTCCGACTGGAAGTTGGGGACCCTTCCATTGCAACCGGAAATAACTACTAACGATGAAGCCTGGTGACAAACGCCAGGCTTTCTTTTATTCCTGCGTAATGTGATGCTGCTTCCGGGGAAGCGGCCCATTTTTGGTTCCACTCTAATTCAATTCCCAGATACTGTTCATTTGGAAATTGATTCCGTAAATAGGTTGTAAATCCATCATCAATTCCTTTGTACGGTTCATTGAATTCAATTTTCCAATCCGGAAACACCCGTTCAAGTTCAATTTTCCATTTTTGACAAAACACTTCTTCACTTGCTCGCTCAGGGTCAAACAGCAGCCCAACATCCACCTTCCGCTCCTCAGCTTTAAATACAGGCGTAAAGGTATGAATCGATAAATGTAAGACGGGGGCATGCAGCTGCTGAATAATTGTTTCAACACGGTTACGATAGGGAAGGTAATAATCCTTAATTAATGTATGTTGTTGATCAACTTGTAATAATTTGCTGTATTCAGAAAGCAATTCTGGATGCGTAAGTGAACGGTTAGGTTCAATTAACAAACGTGTAGGGAAATAGAGTATGGGCTCAATATTACAGAATTCTCCCAGTGACATGGCAAGTTGCAAAGCACCCGGATCCCAACCTCGGTGAGAATTTAGTATTTCACTGGCATCCGTAAATACATGACTAAACTCATCAGGCACCTGATTACCTGCATGCTCACACGTAATTAAAAGTGAAAATTGATTCACTACGGGTAAAACATTTTATTTTGAGCAAGGCAATCTGCCAAATGACGATAAACTTCCACAATTTTATCCCGGGTGGGTGATGCTCCTGATGCTTTTAAAATCCTGGTTGATAAATTCCCTTCATTCAAAATCACATCCAGTTCAGGTTTCCACTTTTCCAGTGTTGTATTCCCACCACCAATCAAACGGTGCAGTATATGGTGCCAGAGCTTTCCGGCATTGGCTTTCCCATCGAATGAAAATATCTTTGTGAAGTCCTCCTCTAATTCTGCCTGCTGGCCGGTTTCAATCGTTTTGTTAAAAACGGTCACCAATTGATCCGTTTTCCATTTCATTTGTGCCTCATGACTGATAAACTTTCCGCTTACCAAAGCCTTAATCGTTTCGATCAGTAACGATACAATTGCCAACTCAGCTGCAGGGCACTCCTGACTATCCACCAAACGAATTTCTATTGAGCCACGATCAAATCGCGCGATCGCACCTCTTGAATTCACCCAGATGGGATTCATGATTCCTTCCGGATCGTATGGTGAAACATCGGCCTTTATTTTTTCATAAATACTATTCAGATAATTCCTTTTTGAAAATACTGCCTCGGGAATGACTTTTCCGGTGATGGAGGGAATTTTTGCCTGATTGGTACGGTAGTACGTCAGACGGGTATCCTGAATACCCGTAATCGTACCATCGATGATGGGCGAACTTGCACACAGTGCCGGAATGATGGGAAGGATAAGACGAACCGCTGCATGCAGTTTGGCAAATTCCTCATCATCATAAAAGGGCAGGTTAATATGTGTACTTTGGAGATTGGACCAACCATGTCCCTTACAGTTAAAAATTGAATTATAAACAGTATACACTTCATTGTTATCATGAGGCCAAAGCATTGTTTCCTTTTCAGGATCAACAAACGGATGGGCTGCGGTTGGCAATAGCATCGCATTCCATTTGGAAAGGATGGCATTGATACGGGTTACATTTTCCGCAAATCCTTTCTCCAGCGCATTCAGGTTTGATTCAGGGCGTGTTGATTTAAGTTCAATGACATGCAATACCAGCTCATTCGACCAGGTTACAATTCCATTTTCAAAATCGCTGCCAAACTCACCCAGTTCATGCTTTAACAATTCATCTGCAATGGGTTTTACCTGAAGGGTATGGCGATCAACAATCATGTATTCAAGTTCTACCCCGTAGCCTTGAAAAAGGTGGATGCGATTGGGCTGTGTCATTTATTTTTCGGATTTGACCATATTTAATAATACTTCCATAACCGTCGTGTACAATTTATCCTTCAATATTTTATCTTCTATTCCCGAATCAATGTTGGGATTGTCATTGATTTCGATTACATAAAATTTACCATCTAATTCTTTCATGTCGACCCCATACAAACTCTTACCAATTAAGCTGGTAGCTTTTTGGGCAGTTTTTATCAATCCAGAGGGCGCCTGATCAACCGAAATACATTCTACATTTCCTTCCCGGCTGCTTTCATTTGCATCCCAATTTACAATTTGCCAATGTTCTGATGCCATATAATATTTACATACGTAGAGTGGTTGACCATCAATAAACCCAACACGCCAGTCGAACGGAGTTGGTAAAAACTCCTGCGCAATCAACAAATCGGATTTCTGAAACATCAGCGAGGTGGCCTTTTTAAATTCTTCCTTGTTGTTGATTTTGATTACTCCCTTGCTAAAGGCTCCATCAGGCTGCTTTAAAATAAAAGGGAACCCTAATTTCTCGGGGACCTTTTTCATATTCTCCCGGCTCAACACAAAGGATTTTGGCGTGGGGATCTTATTTGCATTCAATAGTTCGTACAAGTAAACTTTATTGGTGCAACGCAAAATGGATTCCGGATCGTCGATCACCGCAATACCCAATGACTCCGCTTTTTTTGCAAACCGAAAAGTATGATGATTCACAAATGTTGTTTCTCTGATGAACAACGCATCAAATTGAATCAATTGATCAAAATCACTTTTTGTGATCAGCTCGACATAAAATCCGGCGTTATCAGCTGCACGAATAAATCGTTGTATAGCTTTTTCATCTGAAGGTGGATTAGGGTCATTCGGATTTACCAAAATCGCTAAATCATATTTCTTTTTATCCGGAGGAGTATCCCGCTTACGCGAGAAATAATGCATCAACGATTTTTTCAACAAATCATTATCGGTCACGGGTACTTCTCTTAAACTTACCGGCTTGATACTCTGCAGAACCCATTTACTTTTCTTGATAAAGATCGCTCGTAAACATGGTGATTGAATGTATTGATAAAGTTGATTAGCCAACTTGTTCAGGTTTTCCGCTTGCGTTGTTCCAAAGTAAATATTGAATTCAACACGCTCTGTTGATTCTGTTTTAAATGAATTTTGAATTAAATCATCAAAATCCTGCGAATCATCACGCAGGATAGATGGAAACCGGAAATCCTGAAGGGTAGATACAGCAGGCAATACTTTATGCCGACGTGCTTCCGCTAAAAGAGAGACGTAATATCCCAGACTTTGATATTGATACGATTGACAGAGGTTAATAACACGTAGCCGTTTTGTTTCCTGATACCTTTCTTCTGAAATATAGCTTTCCGGACTTATCACTTCGACTTCATCGAGGTCCATCGACCAGGCTTCAGGTTTCTCAACTATAATTAATTTTTGCATGATTAGTGGTTAACGCCTTTCGGCTCTATAATTAACAAATTTGCATCGTACGTTATAATGCCTAACATAATACTGTTGATCAGCCGATTGAAATTTACACCATAAATTTGTCCTTTATTAAGTGGATTTGGAGTCATCGGGTCTGCTAAATATGCCCAGTTTCTCTCATCATCATACCCATTGATCACAACGAAATGGCCGGCGGGATCACCCTTGATACTATCATAGGTATTCAGATCCGGGGTTTCACGGGGTGTGCCATAGAGGTAGGTTGCGCTCAATCCTGTTAAAATGGGAATGGATCGTGTTAAGAAACTTTTAATCAGGTAATCATCCAATTCGGCATACCTCAACGCACCTCCCAATTCCAAAAACTTAATATAGCCTTTTGATGCTGCAATGAGTCTCTCGCGATTTGCTTTAACTTTCATCTGCTCCTTAAGGAACTTAACCATTTTAGCGGATGAGTAGTTAAACCAGGAAGGATCGAAAACATTCAAATTATAAGTAAAAATAGTAGCCTTATACCCACGTTTGAGTGCATGACTGCCCAACATGACGGCAAGGGTACCTCCCCCACGCAGGCTTCTGGCTTGCTGGATTACTTCTGTTAATGTGATGGGATCTTTATAATATTGATACAACGCATGCAAACACGTGGGCCCACAGGTTACCTCATCGGGTTGAGCTTGAATATCAAAATCCAATCGTAGTTCCTTGTGCATAGGGAATCAGGCTAAATCTTATACAAAGTAGTGTACATTCTATCATATTATTGATAAACCCGCTTACTTTTGTTTATACATTATCATCGCTATGAAAAAAATCATCCTTCCTTTTCTGGTCCTGTTTTACACTTCCGCCCTGGCCTGGGGACCCACTGGCCATCGTGCTACGGGTTGGGTGGCTGATAAACACCTGTCGAAAAAAGCAAGGAAAGCACTAGAGCGAATTTTGAATGGTCAGTCATTAGCGATGGCCAGCACGTGGATGGACGAAATCCGTTCAGATTCAACGTACAACTATATGGCTGATTGGCATTGGGTTACCATCCATGAAGGAAAGACCTATGAGCGTGAGGATAAAAATCCAAATGGTGATATAATTGCTACTATCGAAAGAGTCATTACCGAATTAAAATCCGGACAATTTACGGGCACGGAAGAAGCGGAGCGGGTGAAAATATTAATTCACCTGGTCGGAGATTTGCACCAACCTCTGCACGTGGGTATTGGAACCGACCGTGGTGGTAATGATGTTAAAGTAAAATGGTTCGGTACAGACAGCAACTTACACCGGGTCTGGGATAGCGACATGATCGACGATACGAAGTTAAGCTATACAGAACTGGCACAATCCCTTCATCAGCCCGATGCAGTTACAGTAAAAAACTGGCAGACAAGTTCGATCCGGGATTGGGCACAGGAAGGTATGACTTATCGAACCGCAGTCTATGCCACCGGAAATGGAAGGTTAGGTTACCGCTATTCATTTGATAACTTCGAGATTGTAAGAACCTGTTTATTACAGGCGGGAATCCGGTTGGCGGGAGTGCTCAATGAAATTTATGGCTAGTGCATTAACGCCGTGATTTCCTTTTCATTGATCCGGATATCATCTTCCCCGATATCATCAAAAGGGTGTTCCAGGTGGTCTTGAATATTGTCGAGACTTACTAAAATAAAACTGTAAAGAATGGGCATTACGTAGCCCAAATTGGCAGAGTAAGTTGTGAAGGTATTGGCAAAATAGGGGCCATAAACGATTGGAAAAATATAAAGAAAGACTTTGCTATAGGCACGCAACGTAACCGGTGTACGATAATGATGGACCACCATCATATTATCAAAAGCAATCATCATTTTGCTGATGTATTGGTTCATCCTCGAAATTTCTCCACTTTGAATTCCCTGATTCCTTAATGCTTTTGTCATTAGAGAAAAATTTGAAAACCCTCCATAAAATTCCGTCTCTAACCGCCGGCCTGTTTCCTTGTTCGGTTCTTTCAGAATCCTTTGCAAAGAAATAAACATTCCTTCCAGCATTCCCTGCATCTTTTTTGAAGTCTCTTCACCTCCTTCGGTTGGCCAATCACGCGTCGCATAATACAAAGCAATAGCATGTCCTTTAAAGTCAGCAAGCTGCTTTAAAGCATTCTCTCTTCGGGTAAATGCACTATTAATTGAAAATACTACCGGAAAAACAATGGCTACCCCTACCAGCATGTCTGGAAAATTTGCAGTTAGTTGATATCGGTAACAGAGGAAAGTTGACGCTAACGAAAGCGCTGTGATAATCACCGTTTTGTAATTGATGATCATGAAAAAGCTACCCAAAATTCGCCTCATATCCTGCGTTAGATTACATTAACTTCATATTCAATTAATGTTAATTTAATTAAAACTGAACAACTACATTTACTTTGGACAAAAAAAAGAGCCCCGTATCCGGGGCTCTGGGCTCTCGATTAATCAACCAGCTAATTTATTCTTCCAATACCTCTACTTCAACACGTACATTCTTACGTGCATTTACTCCATTTTTATCATGAATTGGCCGTTTTCCTCCCCAGGCCTTTATTTCCATTCTATCGGCTGAGATACCATTGGCAATAAGGTATTCTTTAATAATCTCTGCACGGGCTGTGGAAAGTTTTTTTGAGGTCCCCATTGACTTTTCTACATCATCACCAAGGGTAAAGAAATCTCCCTCCTTCTTACGCGATATGATAGTTCCATGATAATTCCCATTCGTATGTCCATGAAGTCTTATCTTATAATTGGGGTTCTCCTTCATCATTTGGATCAATGCATTTAATTCCGGCTTGGAGTCAGGCATCATGATGGCCGCATCATTGTAGAAGTAAACATTGTATAATGTAGCAATATCTCCTTTATGGTACCGGATCATGGGAAAGGTGATGACTAATGTTGTACCCATTAATTCAATATGCTCCTTAACGGTATCTTGCAACGGTAGGGGAAATGTAATTTCATTTTGAACTTTGCGGTATCCAAAGACTTCACCGATTAAGGTTATTTTCCCGGATTTACTTTTTGGATCAGGAAGCATGATATATTCATTACCGGCTGCCTCCGTGATTAATCGGGCACGATCTGCATCAAAGACTTTCACCATACCATCAACAATACGATTGTTGGTAGCATTAAATAGGCTGAGAAAAACCTCTGTATTCTCCAGGGTCATGGTATCATATTGAACGATCTCATTTTCCACGGAATCTACAAGAGGCTCCTCCTCAGCTACGGGAGGGTCTTCGGATATTTTTGATTCAACCGAAGAAACAGGGCTGGATGAATCCACTCCTGTCACCGTATTTGACTTTACTTCACTTTTTAAATTCTCATTAGCTGACGGTGGTGGTGTAGAGGCAACGATATCTCCGCTGACCACCCTCACCCAGGCATCAATAAATTCGCCTTCTTGCCGGACTGCCAACATATCGTTTACTCCTTCACGAAGGGTCGTAAAATAATTGAGATATACGAAATACAAATTTTTAGACCGGTTGAAACCGTATTTTGCATCGTGTCCCTTTTTAATCAAATGATTCGTAAAACGGGTTGCATAAAACTCCTGACTCCTGGCATAAGCCGCGACAGTGACATAATACCCAGGGATTAATTCACCTTCGCTTTTGCTTTGTGCATGTAATTCTGAATTGACAAACAACACCAAAAAGACCGCAATTCCTTTAAAAATTCGACTCATTCACCAAATAATTAAACCATTTTTCATGTAAGAAATAGGGTCTTTATGCCATAAAACTATTATAAATATATGGAATATCAATAAAAATGGGATTTTTAATAATAAAATCGTCTAAAATCAGGTGTATGGTTTGATGCTTTCTGTTAAAAAACCGAGTCCATAACCAGCTAATTGTACGATAGCTGCTGGAATACAAAGTGTTGCAACAATAATATTTCTGGAGGTTATGAATCCATCTAAAAAAATTAGTCCAAAATAAGTCCCTAATAGAATGATCGCTGCTTGCAGTAACGTTGGATTTATCAGCAGCAAAACCGGTAGAAAGAAAAGCCCAAGGACGAAAAGTGATGGAAACCAATGGGTCAGCTTTACCTGATTTGGGTGAACTTTCCCAACGCGGACCCTACCCCTTCCAAAATTAAATACCTGTTTATAAAATTGACCAAGAGATGCCCGACGTTTATGAAATACATACGCATCCGGGATTAAAGCGCTTTTAAATCCAGCTTCTTTAATCCGGATACTTAGCTCGATATCCTCGGCTAACCGATCAAAAACGAAACCTTTTGTCTGCTGATATACCTTCCGTGATATCCCCATATTAAAACTTCGAGGTTGAAACCATCCCATATGTTTTTTTCCACCACGGATTCCACCAGTTGTAAAAATGGAGGCCATTGTGATTCCCATTGCTTGCTGCAAATAGGTGAAATCAGAGTGCCCTTTGTCAGGGCCTCCCCACGCATCTACAGGGTTATTTTTCAAAAAATTTTCAACAGATTCAAAATACTGCGGCGGAAGGATACAATCGGAGTCAAATAGTACAAAATATTCACCACGTGCTTTTTCAAATCCATAGTTACGGCTTGGACCGGGCCCCGTATTGGGTTTGTAGAAATAGTAGATAGCTAGCTGATCCCGGTACAAATCCACCACGGTATCCGATCGTTCAGAAGAACCATCTTCAACTACTATCACTTCAAAATTCTTATACGATTGGAGGGTCAGGCTTTTCAGGATTTCGTTAATCTCCTGAGGCCTGTTGTACACAGGAATGATAACGGAAAACTTTACGTGTTGTGGATCCATGACAGGCGCAAATTACAGAAAATTGAATTCTCCTCTTGACTGCAGCCACTTAACTCTTTTCAAGTTTGAGTACACTCCTATTTTCGCTACATTGACTGAAATACAAACGATCATGAAAAAAATATTAATTCTACTACTCCTGGGAACCACTTCGCTATCATATGCTCAAAATGGTACTCCAAATGAAGATGTAAAGTCTGTTGATCAAATCATTGCCGCTCTCTACGACGTCATTTCCGGCGACCCAGGCACGCCCAGAAATTGGGACCGGTTTCGAAACTTGTTCATTCCAGAAGCGCGATTAATACCTACATACAAAGACAAAGACGGCAAACTAGGCTACCGTATTATTACTCCCGAAGAATATGTTGAATTATTCTCCACAAGAATCACGGGCGGTTTTTTTGAGCGAGAATTGTACAATAAAACCGAAAGTTACGGCGCCATTGTACATGTTTTCAGTACTTATGAAACCAAGGAACAAAAGGATGGACCCGTAACGAATCGGGGCATCAACAGCATTCAATTATTTTTTGATGGGAATCGGTATTACGTAACCAATATTTTCTGGAGTGCAGAGTCAATGGGATTCCCATTACCGGATAAATACTTACCCAAGTAACCCCACATGATAAAAAAAATACTCTTAGGTTTTTTAGTCCTGACCATTGCACTAATTGGTTTTGCCGTTTTCGCAATTCTCATTCCTGCAGGAACATTTAAAAATATCACACCCCATTTTGATGGTAGTAGTGAAATCATTCCGATCAGCATCCCGGGACCAGAGGATATTGAAATTGACAGACAGGATGGTATTGTCTTTATTTCCGTTAATGACCGTAGAGCAACAACAAGAAATCCGGAAAGTGCAAAAGGAGGTATCCTGATGTATAAGCTTAGTGAAGGAATTCAAGCCATCAAAAATATTACCCCTTCGGGTATTGCTGATTTTCATCCCCATGGGATTTCCTTATTCCGATCAAATGATAGTACATTATTGCTCTTTGTTGTTAACCACAGGCGATCATCAGGCAGACATGTAGTGGAAAGATTTAAATGGGAAAATGATACGCTCTTGCATATTGAATCTATCGAAGACAAGGGGGTTATGACCGCCCCTAATGACATCGTTGCCGTAGGAGAAAGAAGTTTTTATGTGACGAATGATCATTACTATACGAGTGGGCTCTCCCATGTATTAGAAGAATATCTCCAGCGTGCCATATCGTATGTTAATTATTTCGATGGTAATTCGTTTCGAACCGTTGCGGAAGAAATTGGGTATGCCAACGGTATCAATCAATCACCCGATGGCACTTATATGTTCGTTGCAGCTACTACTGGTCGGGCAATTTATGTTTATGAAAAAGACGAACAGGGGAATTTAACTAAAATCGATGACCTGGTATTAGGAACCGGACCCGACAATATCGACTTTGATGAAGAGGGAAATATACTGGTAACCTGCCACCCCCAACTGTTAAAGTACGTGGCCCATTCAAAAGATTCCGGGAAATATTCTCCATCCCAGGTATTGAAAATAAAATATAATGGACCTAAAGATTTTACGATCACGGAATTATTTCTAAATGATGGCATCACCTATTCAGGCTCATCCATTGCGGTTTCCTATGGAAACACACTACTCATCGGTTCAGTCTTCGAACCCTCAATATTGTATTGCACTTTGAAAAAATGAACCATGCGATTTTCTTTAATCCTTATCATACTTCCCCTTATTCAGATCTCAGCAACTGCGCAAAAAAAGAAAGTGGAGTATGCAAAATTGGCCCATGAATATGCAGTGAAATCATTTCCTGAATTTCACGAAATGTTAAGTATTGCCAATGATGCCCATGATCCTGATCAGGTTGAAGCCAATATCAAATGGTGTGAGCAGGCATTTCAAAAAAGAGGTTTCACAACACAGCGCATCAACGAAGATGAGTTTCCACTGTTATTGGTGGAGCGGAAAATAAAAAAACCAGTAAAGACGGTCTTGATTTATTTACAAATTGACGGGCAACCGGTTGCTCCAGAACGCTGGAACCAGGAAACGCCGTTTACACCAACATTGAAAGAACTACAACCAGACGGGCGTTGGAATACCATCGCGTACGAAAAACTTTACGAAGAATATAATCCCGATTGGCGAATATTTGCACGATCAACTTCAGATGCAAAAGGGCCGGCCATGGCGTTTCTTGCCGCCCTTGATGCTGCCGCCAGTGCGAAGCTTGAGCCAAACTATAATATCAAAGTCATCATGGACTTTGAAGAAGAGTTGGGATCACCGCATCTGCCATCAGCAGTAATCAAATACAAAAAAGAACTTGCTGCAGATATGCTCATTATTTATGATGGACCGCGTCACATTAGCAATGAGCCTACATTAAGTTTTGGAGCTCGCGGTATTTGTGAAATCACTTTGACAGTATTTGGACCTCGTCAACCCGCCCATAGCGGTAACTATGGAAACTATACACCCAATCCGGCAATGCGCCTTGCTCAACTACTCGCTTCAATGAAAGACGATGACGGGCGGGTTACACTTCCGGGGTTTTATGATGGAGCGTATTTAAGCGATGAAGAAAAACAAATTTTAAAACAAGTTCCCGATGATGAGAATGAAATCAGGAAATTTCTTGGGATTGCGGAACCTGATAAAATCGGTGAAAACTTCCAGGAGTCACTGCAATATCCAACGCTAAACATCAGGGGAATGGATGCTTTGTTTGTTGGAAAAGAAGCGCGAACGCTTATTCCCGCAACAGCAACCGCTGAAATTGATATTCGATTGGTTCCCTCCAGTAATGCTGAAAGATTAATTGACCTGGTTCGTACCCACTTAAAAGATAAAGGATACCATCTGGTCGAGAAAGAGCCGACAGAGGAAGAGCGATTGAGGTATCCCAGAATTGCTTCCTTTCAATCCAGCATTTCTTACGGCCCATTTCAAACACCTTTTGATTCAGACTGTGGTATCTGGTTAAACAAAGCAATGGTTAATGCATTTGGAAAAGAGCCCATAAAAATCAGGATGATGGGTGGCTCCATTCCTATTTCACCTTTCGTTGTAACACTGGGAATTCCTGCGGTTAGTGTGCCGACAGTTAACCCGGATAACAACCAACATGCTCCGAATGAAAACATACGGGTTGGAAATTATGTCGATGCAGTAAAAACGTTTCTGGCTATTTTGGGGGAGAAGCTTTAGCTAATAATATATCCCGCAGATTACGCTGATGAAAGCAGAGTATATTACAGTCAAATGATCAGCGAAAATCTGTGATATCTGCGGGCTTAAGCAATTCTACTACTACGGGCGAGACTACTAACTCCCCGTCTTCTCAATCACCAGATAATCACGTTTGGAAACGGACTGGCGTGCCATTAATTCGGCAATGAAACCTGTTAGGAAAAGTTGAACCCCAATGATCAAAGCGACCAATGCTAAATAAAAAATCGGCTGATCCGTAACATCGCGTTTCATGGGAATCTTTGAAATAAAAACCGAATCAATTTTATCATAAAATATTTTAATGGTGAAGCCTAATCCAACCAGAAATGACAGAACCCCAAACGTTCCAAAAAAATGCATCGGTCTTTTACCAAATCGTCCAACAAAGGAAATCGACAACAAGTCTAACAGGCCACGCATGCGCTCCAGTCCAAATTTGCTCTGACCATATTTCCGCTCATGGTGTCGCACTACTTTTTCTGTAATTTTCGTAAAACCAGCCCACTTGGCAACGACCGGAATATAGCGGTGCATTTCACCATAGACGGTTATATTTTTAACCACCACTTTATCATACGCTTTTAATCCGCAGTTAAAATCATGTAGTTTTATTCCGCTGATTCTCCTGGTCAGTCCGTTAAAAATTTTTGAGGGAAGGGTTTTTGAAATCGGATCGTTTCGTTTTTTCTTCCAACCCGAAACAAGCTGATACTTTTCTTCCTTAATCATCTTGTATAAGGCAGGGAGTTCCTCGGGACTATCCTGCAAATCAGCATCCATCGTTACCACGACATCGCCAATGGCTTCCTGAAAACCGGTTTGAAGTGCTGCGGACTTCCCGAAATTACGATTGAAACGAAGACCTCTGAATTGGGTATTGGAGGTGCAAACCTTTTGAATCTCTTCCCAGGTTTGATCATCACTTCCATCATCAATAAAAATGACTTCAAAAGATAAACCGTGTTCGGTAAGAACACGGTTTATCCAGGAACTTAATTCCGGAATTGATTCCTGTTCGTTCCGGGCAGGAATAACAATCGAAATATCAAGACTCATTTAATAGCTCGTCTCAGGATTGCTCTTTTTTGTAAAAATGGTAACAATTAGTGCGATGATACAGCCAAATATTAGCCCCATAACAATACCCATTCCTACCATCGCCTCCGGAGTCATAAATTTCGCTGTAATCTCCATAGCCTGATCAATCTGGGCATCTGACATATTCCCGCTTTCCGCCATATTATCCCTTGACTTATCCAGAATTGTTTGTGCAAAGGTTGGGTCTATAAATTTCATATACACATAACTGAAGGCACTTGAAATAATGGAGGAAATCAAAACGGTCCAAAAACCAATTCCAAATCCCTGACCGAATTCCATAAATCCATCACCATTGTCTTTGAAATACTTATGTGCAAGAATGATGACAACGATACTTGGGATTGCACCGATAAAGCTCCATATACCTCCTTCTCCTGCCAGTCCCGCCATGCTAATTCCAAGGAAATAAGCAATTGATACAACTGACAAAATAAGTCCGTATCGTATTCCTACTGAACGGGTTGTTACACTTTCCATGTTTTCTTCCATAATTTTTTAGGGTTTAGGTTGACGTCTTAAAACTACTGATAAAATAATGCTAATAAAAAAACTAATGATAAAGCTTTGTACAAAGTAGGTCTTTACCATATCTGCTATAGTAGTCGCTTGTAGCTCCTTTAAATTACGCTCCAGGTTCTCTTTTCCGATTTGCTCTACCAAATCCGGCGGATATTGACTGGCCTGCTCTGTAAATTGTGCAATATAAGATTGAACAAATGTTTCATTCCAGATACCAAACAATAAAATCAATAGGGAAGCTACAGCTGCAAAAACTGCCGTTAAAACAAAACTACCTATCATTCCCTGCCAGAAATATAGGATACCCGCCTGATGAAATTCCCGAAATTCCTTTAATCCAAAAAAGATAAATACTCCCAATAAGATGATTCGAAAATCAAAAAAGGGAAGAATTAAAAAAGGATGTTTGCCCATATAATATAATCCCAGGAGCAAACCAAATCCCAGAATCCCGGCAACAACACCATACCTTGCCAATATTTTTGCCAGAGGAGAAATATTCATTTAATTATCAATCCAGTTTTTGCCATTGTTGAAAACCGCTACTGCTTTACCAGTAATTTCTTTTCCAAACCATGGTGAGTTGCGGGCTTTTGATTCGTTGGTCTTTTCATCCAGGATCCAGCGGTGATTCGGATCAAATAACGTTAGGTTGGCTTTTTGCTCTTCCTCGACAGTCGGACATTCCAGGCCCAATACCTTTCTTGGCCCGGCTGTAATTTTATCAAGGAGCGTTTCCCAATTCAGCGATTTTTCCAATGTGACCAGGTTGGCACCTACTGTCTGTAAACTGATGATTCCGAAATCGGCAAGATCAAATTCCAGTTTTTTAGATTCTTCATCTTGTGGTACATGACCCGAACAAATCACATCAATAACCCCATCCTTCAACCCCTTGATTAATGCTTCGTTGTCTTCTTTTTCCCGCAAAGGAGGATTGACTTTATAATTTGTATCGAAATCAAATAACATACTATCATCCAACAATGCCTGATACGAGGTAATACCACAGGTTAGATTAAATTTTTTCTTAACAGACTTCAACAGTTCAACTGACTTGCCAGAAGAAATTTTAGAAAAATGCAACCGTCCCCCTGCGTATTGTAATATCTCCATATTTCTATTGATCACAATTTCCTCTGCTATCCGGGGCATTCCGCGTAAACCAAGTTTGGTGCTATTCACCCCCTCATGCATCTGACCAAAAATATTCAACCAGATGTCTTCCGGGTGGTCGATCAATACCCCATCAAACTTTTGTAAGTATTGAAGTGTCTTTAGCAGAATATCGGTATGCCAGATTGGTTTGAGTCCATCCGTAAAAGCAACAGCACCCGCTTCGTGGAGGTCAATCATCTCCGTAAGCTCTTCGCCTTTATTATTTTTAGTGACACTGGCCAGCGCATGGGTTTGTACCAGGCGGCTTGCATTCCCATTGGTCAAATAATTGATATCGTTTTTTGTTTGAATAGCAGGTACGGTGTTCGGCAGGATCGCCATTTCAGTAAAACCACCCACCATCGCTGCACGGCTCCCTGACTCCAGATCTTCTTTATGTTCCAATCCAGGGTCACCGATAAATGTGCCCAGATCAAACCATCCCGGGCTAAGGAGCATCCCTTCCGCCTTTATGATTTTGTCACCTGAAATATTTTTATCGCTGATTTTCGTAATTTTTCCATTCTGGATCAGAATGTTCTTTTCCTTCTTGTGAAACGGTGATTGCTTATCAAAAACCTGTGCTGACTGGATGACGATCTTCATGTATTAATTATATTTTCTTGTTGATACGACTTGTCACGAACATGATTCGGGATGGAGGCATATGCTGAATTGACATTCTTGTGGGTAAATTCAGTGAATGAAGATTCCATCTATGTTACTTTGTTACTTTAAAAATCGGATAATCAAAATTTCAACCAATAAAAAGAAAAGGGTCAACATGAGTGCATATCGCCACAAAGGCTTTCCCAAATATCTTTCTTTTATTTCGTTGCTGAAAGCTTCCGAGGAGGCAGCTTCAAAAATATCTATTTGATCGCCTCCCCCCAGCATAGCTTTTACCTCTGCTACCGGGTACTGCTCCATTCTCGATTCTTTTTTATCAAGATTAAAGGCAAGCAGACTCAAAGTGTCTGCGGCTTGCATCACATAATAAAAACCCTGCGTTAACGAAAATTTTGGTAAATCCATCAATACACGATTTCCTAGTTTTCGTTGTGAAGGAACCAGTTCCTGCTCACCAATCATTCGAAGCGGTTCCTCTCCTACCAGTGTATCTGCCTGAATTGATACAAAGTCATTATGTAAGGTGTAATACAAATTTTCTGTCTCTCGTTTACTACTGGCAGCAATCCGATACATTACCGGTACAAAAAGTCCATGTGCTGCAAAATCAGTAGCTGTGCTGGCCAGTCCTGAAGCCAGCATAAACAACTTTCCCTTTCGATTAAAGACCGATAAATAGGGTAATTCATTATTAAACTTTAACAATGCATTTCGATCAATACCCCACGTAACCGTAGCTTTTGCTTTCGGCATAATCACGGATTGTGATCGTTCTTCAAATACATTTTCGAAAAAAGGATTATCAAAATCTGGTTTGTCTAGGGGCACCATCTGTAATGAGTCACGACGCTGTTGTAAAGAGACCGAAAAAGTTGACGAAAGAGAGGACACATCTGGTGCATCACCTGGAATCATCAACACTGTACCATAGGCATCCAGGTAATTTTGTATCGCCAATGCAAAAGTCGGATCAATTACATTCAGTCCATTGACGACCACCAAATCCGCCTGTGATAACAAACTATAATTCATGTTCGCCATTGTAAAGCCCTGATACGCGAATAGTTGTTTATTCCCAAACACTTGTTGAATAGGGGTTGCCTGTAACGAATTCTTTACTTCCAATACCCTGATTTTATCGGTAAAATTTAGCGTAAGAAAAAAAGTGTTGTCGAAATTGATAGGATTGTCATTAAAACTGATGCGCAATTCACTTCTTCCAGCCAATCGGGTGGTTAAATCAAATGTTGCTTCTGCAGTACCTTTTTGAGGAATCGAAACGGAAGCTGTTCCTGCCTGTAGGTTATTCATGGAGAACCGAATGTTCAATTGGTCAATCGCCCTGGATCCATCGTTTAAGAGGCGGACATGCAATACATTGTTATCACCACCAAATGCAAACTGGTTTTCCAGATAAACACTATCAACAAACACATTGGGCGTCTCTTCAAATGTAATTGGAACTAAATGAATAATTGAGGTAGTATCAGATGGAGAAACCGTACCCATTGTAGACCGTTGAAAATCACTGATCCAGAATATCTCAGGTTTCCGTACCTCACTTTTATTATTGAGTGCAATACGGTTTTGAATCTCTTCAAACGATCTGCTGACCGATGAAGTGCGGATTTCAGTTAACAGGTCCAAAACCTCAGCCTTCGTCTTATATACATTAGAAAAGGGAGCAAAATCATTGGTCAACAACTTATACCGGGTATCGGGTGGAAAAATATTCGCAATATCCCGTGCAAATTGGGTTGCCTCATCCAGTCCACGCTCATTCGCTTCAGTATTTCCCGTCATGCTGAGGGAATTATCCAGATAAAGAACAATTTCCTGTGCTGCGGCTGACTGGTTTTTGGCCGGAATAAATGGTTGGGCAAAGGTGATTACCAGAAAAAATATAAAAAGCAACCTCGCTGCCAGGATTAACAAATGCTTGATACGCTTCTTGGAAGCGGTTTCCTCCTTTACCTGTTTCAGAAAGCGATTGTTTGAGAAATAAACCCGCTTGGTTTTCCGGAAATTAAAAAGATGAATGATTAACGGGATCGACAGTGCGAAAAGGGCCCAAAGAAAAGAAGGACTTAAGAAATTCATCAGCTCGTAAAGTTACACTTAATACGCAAATAGACAGATTCTGATACAGAATTTTGATAGCCGGATGAGGGGTATTAGTCATCAGTCCTGAGATAAGTCAACTGGTTAGTTGCCGGTTACCCGTTTCCTGTTACCGGTGATAACCCGTACCTGTAAACCCATAAACCTGCAACTTTCACTAACAACTTCACGCCATATACAAATGAAGTACTCCATGCTTTGTGAAAATACTGGCAATCTGGGCAATCGGAAACTTGCAACCATATTGTGACGAATAACCGCCGTTTGAATTATAGGAATAAAACCAACGCCTGTGTTTACTTCCAGAACATCCACCTCCATCAATGCCAGCTCAATGGCTGATATCGCCTTTTTAATGCTTTGTTTCTTTATGATTACCACCATCATTCAAGAACACAAGGGATTAACCTTACTGCTTCCTCAAATCGATAACCAGACGGCACCGGTAAATGACAGAAATGTATTTACTATCCGGATTAATTCACACAACCAACTGATGGTTCAAAACACAACACGTGAAAATCTGATCGGAGTTCGGGAAGAAATTAAAGTTTTTATTTTAAACAATGGTGCCGTTGAAAGCTTATCTGAAAATCCGGTAAAAGCTGTGGTTTCATTCAAAGCTGACCGGGGTTCGAATCACAAAAATTATATTGCGGTATTGGATGAAATCCAGAGCGCCTATTATGAACTCTACGCAGAACGTGCCGGCATTTCAACGGAAGCGTTTCGAAGACTGGACACCCGAATTCCCCCACAAAATCAATTATACTTAAGAGGAAAAGCAGGTATCCCCATGAATATCTCTATTGCCGAACTATGATAATGGTTAATGGCTAGTGGTAAATGGAGTTGTTAAATAGTATTAACCATCAACAATTAATAACTAACAATTATTATAACCTCCAGAGATAGGAAGCCTTAAAAAACAATCCGTTGTTGGTCTGAAGATAGCGGTTGGCTTGTTCATATGCAGCGCCATTCCATGCAACTTTTTCATACAAGGAACCATACCCGATGTGGACCACTGTTCCCGGAATGTATGTAAAAGATGCCAGCAAATTGGGGGAGATGTTATTTGTGTAGGAATTGTATTGACCAATAACGCGGAAAAAAATATATTTATTCATTTGATACGTAACCTTACCCCGCAGAATATTGATTGCATAATATTGATCATGCGTTTCCTTATCAAACAAATCGGAATAATTATAATTGAATTCCGCATTTAGTTTATCGCTAAATTGAAGATTTAAATTTCCACTGACACTGTTTCCATACCCTTGCGAAATGTTATCATAATAGATTCCATTTCCAATTTCGTATTCAACATAAAAGAAAATTCGCTTGGTGATCTGTGAGCTTGCCGATAGCTCAACATTACTTCTGTCAAATACTGCTGCCTGAAACACCTCGGTAGCCAGATTCCCCTCAATCGATAGCCGGGTGTTTCTGGCAAGTGATCCGCGCAATGCTGTAAACAAACTATACTCATAAAGTGAAGAGGGCTGATCGCGTGTCAGCGTGTAATCAACCGTGGCATCAACCCGTTGAAAAATAGATTCCTCTGGAAAAAAATGGGGGGCAAAATAGGCATTCAGTTGTGAAATACCGGTACGGGTAACATACCCAACATCCGATCGGAACCCATCGTCTATGGCGCCATAATTTAAACCGAAACTTAACCTTCTGGTATCATGACCAACCCGTACTTTAAAAGCATCCCGGGATGCAACCGGCAAACTAACGCTATCCACCGTTTCCGATCGCAAGTAGTGTGCGCTGATGACATTTGATTTTTTAATCCTGATCTGACCATCCGCTCCGTATACGACGTTAAAGGCATCATTTCTGGCCCGGCCAGTTCCAATGACACCTATATAACTATCATCTGTACTAATTGATCGCTTGTAGCGGAGTACCCCCACATTCGCGTGCTTGTCTCCATAAAAGTCCTCATCCAAAGTGTTGACACGGTCAACAGCAAAAAAAGAGGAAAGGGTATTCCGCTGGCCAATTTTACCGGTTAACTTGGCAGCCCCCGCAGGATTCACAATGCTTCGGGTATTTACAATTTTTTGAATTGAGGATGGGGCGGCAAAATTAAAATTCTCGCTCCCTTCCAGGAAAAACGGTCTTCGCTCCGGATAGTTTACCGGAAAACGCTGGTTAACCTCGATTTGTTGAACATCCGATTCTACCTGACTAAAATCGGGGTTAATGGTTGCGTCCAAAACCAATTCAGAGGTAATACCATATTTAGCAGTCAGGCTTACATCTGCTTTGTGCTGGACATCCACAGCACCTTCCTCGTGATGTCCTGTTCGGGAATAAGTAACGGCAGGCAACAACTCCAATAAGGTTGTTTTCTTTACTCGGTCATACTGAATAGGCAACATGTTCCCCAAAAAAGACTGACCGGGAAATATTTCGGGAAAGGTGCCTTGCGCTGAAAGCCGTGATATTTTACGCTCAAATATGATGCTTAGTTTTACATTCCCATCCTTCACCGCATAGCGAATACTTTTAAAAGGGACTTTTACCTCCAGAGAATAACCGTCTTCCGTGATCATACCTTTACTGTACCAAATCACATCCACTCCTACATCTTCTCTCCCTGCAGCAAATCGTGTATCCATTTGAATACCATTGGGGTTGATGTACAACCCATACAAGGATTGCTGATCGTTAAATGAATCAAGATTGATACACACCCAGTCATCGTCACGAATTTTATCACGCTCTGAAATAGAAGTCTTGATTAAGCTGGGATCATCAAAGCACTTAAATGCGAAATAAAGATGCTCATCATCATGCGAAACATAAACATCTGTTTTATGCTCCATTGCTTTCCCAAAATCAGGACGAAAGGTTTTGAAGTCAGAGATAACCTTTACCTGTTGCCATATCGCATCATCTAACACACCGTCAATAAGGGGTGGAGTATCGGCATATTCAGAATGAAAGTCCTGCGCTACCACGAATTGGGTGACAAAAAAGGACGACAAGAATAGTACACCAAGAATTCTCCTCACGTGTTTGATATTTTCTGGTTGCAAACCTAACGACAAATACGAGAAATGTTAGATTGGCGTTCAGTCAAACCTTACATGGGATAGATGAACGGCTTGATTAATAAAAATGCGGTAACCGACTGTGGAATAAATACATTCAGATTGATAGGTGATCGTAATGGTGTTATATCTTAAGAATTTACAAAATTGGGGGGTGTACCACACATTTACCAAAAAAGCCCGGAACAATTCCGGGCTTCTTTCTGAAAGTTTAAACACATATTATGCCTTTCCTCCCAACATCACAAGATCATTCACATTGACTTCGGTAATGTAGCGCTTCTCACCAGTTGCAGTTTCGTACGAACGGTGCACTAGTTTGCCTTCAATGGCTACTTCATTGCCTTTCTTGAGGTATTTTTCAACTACGTCTGCAAGTTTGCCCCAAACCACTACGTTGTGCCACTGGGTTTCTTTCACCTTTTCACCATTTTGATTTTTATACGTTTCATTCGTCGCAATACTAAACGATGCTTTCTTACGCTGGTCAAAAGATTTTACTTCCGGATCTTTTCCGATGTTGCCGATGAGTTGTACGCTGTTTCTTAAGCTTTTCATGATTTTGTTTGTTTTAGTTAAACATGATTTCGATAACGGCCAGTAAATTGTTCGACTGACAATGCAAAGGTGGAGTGAGAATTTCGCTGGAGTCGTATGGTAAACGCTTATAATCGTTTATATTCGTTTGTAAACGTTTGTAAACGGATAATCGATAGCGAAATATGGCCACCACAGTTCAAAAACAATGTTTATCCTGCGGCACAAAATTCCATGGAAGAATTGATAAAAAATTCTGTTCAGACTCCTGGTTGATTACAACAACAAATTGAAAATGCAGAAGCCAAAAATTAACGTTCGAAACGTACGCAACATCCTGGAAATAACAGGGATATTCGCAAGTCATAAATCCTTCTGAAAATAAAAGTGCTCAAGATCCACTTGGTGAAGAAAGGTTTTGATTTCAACCATTTTACCAGCATTTATCGAACGAAAGACAATGCCATGTACTGTTATTGCTTCGAGCAGGGTTATTTGCCAGTAGACAAGAATTACTACTTTATTAGTGGTGAAAAAGGAAATATAGCAGTAATTTTAAAGTATGAACCCTCCAAAAGTAAAACTGCTGAAATATTTAGCCGGGGAAAAATGGTTGGATATCCCCATGAAGCGCAAGAAGCTTCAGAAAAAGTATGCCATTTCCAACAAAGGCCGCGTTGCCAGTTACACGGATAATGTTAAAACGGGAACGATTTTAAAGACCCGTTTAACGCAAGGCTACCCCAGCATCACACTGAAAAATCAGGGGAAAAATCTTAATTACTACATTCATCGACTGGTCGCACAATTATTCATTCCAAAAAAAAGCCCGAAGCAAACATTTGTTATTCATAAGGATCATAAGAAAGAAAATAACAATTATAAAAATTTAAAATGGGTCACCTGGGATGATCAAATTGAACATGCTAAGAAAGATCCAGCCGTTATCAATCGGCAACGCCCGACGGAAGGGTTGAAATTAAATGCCGAAAAAGTTAAGCGTATTAAAAAGAAACTGGCACAGAAGAATCCACCTACCTTGAAGAAACTTGCACAACAATTCAAAGTCTCAGACATGCAAATCTACCGGATTAAATCCGGTGAAAATTGGTCACATATAAAAATTTAGGACGTACCGTTGGGAATACTGCAACCAACCGGTTCGTTTTGCATTATAGCTTCGAACCATGAAGCTTCAGGACGAATACGACTTACTGCTCTCCATTATAAAAAACCCGAAAGCTTTCGGTACCCTGTTCGATGCATACTATGAATCCATATTTGGATACGTATTCAGACGTGTTGCCGACTATGATCTCACCAGAGACATAACCGCTGAAACATTTCTAAAAGCCTTTTTAAAAATCAATTTGTTCAAATGGAAAGGGATTGGATTTCAACCATGGCTTTATCGTATTGCAACAAATGAAGTGAATCAATACTTCAGAAATAAAAAATACGCACTTGTTCAATTTGTTAATGTTCATGACAGCGCATTTCTTCAATCCCTTCATTACCAATCACAAAAGGAAGAACGCAACAGTTTGGATCGCGAGCTTCAGCATCATCAGGATTATGAGAAGATTCAGCAACAACTTATCAAGCTTGATATCAAATATCAGGAAGTAATAGCACTTCGCTATTTTGAAGAAAAAGACATAAAATCAATTGCAGCTATTTTAAATAAACCAGAGGGGACGATTAAGTCACTTTTATCACGCGGAATGGAAAAACTTCGAAAGCTCACTACATGAGGGTGCAACCTTATTCACTTAAATGCATTATTGATATGAAACCAAACGATTTTGAAAAAAAAATGGAAACCTTGAAGAAACCTGATACAAGCGCTGTTAAACCCCCTCTCGAATTAAAACTAACTATCTTGAATGCTCGGCGCTCAGCGATTATTGGAATCTGGTTCATCGTGATTCCAGTCACTTTTCTCTTTTGTGTACTCTTAACTTATTATTTTAAACTTCACATTGACGCAGCAACCTGGTTTATTGAATTCATAGCAAAACTTGACAAATCCCCCGCCACCAAATGGATTGGTCCAACAGTGTTGCTGGGTCTTCCGATGGCAGGCATCATCCTGAATGCTTTGGCGATCACTCATTTTGAACTTGATGGAAATCAAAAATCACTGATCATTTCCATCAAACTTCGTTGGATGAACCTAATCCTGTTGGGATTTTGTCTGATAATTATGCTGATATTTCTTGCGTATCTGATTGTAGAGAACGTAAATCATCCCTAAGCAAAAAAAATATGGTAAATTCCGATTATGATCATACGGGAGGGAATACCATCTGACGCAACTTCTATTCAGTCATTACTGGAACAGCTTGAACATCCGTTGACAAAGGAGGCTATCCTTAAAAAAATTGATCAGTATACATCTCCACATTACCATTTACTAATCATTGAAATTGAAAACAAAGTAGCAGGTTTTGCATCATTACACTGGTATGATGTGTTTTATGATCCTGGATATGTGGGGAGAATTACAGCCTTCTGCATTGATCAACAATTCCGTTCCAGGGGAATTGGTCGGGAACTCTTACAGGTTGCAGAAGATTATTTCAGAAAACAGGGATGCCTTCGTGTGGAAGTTAGCAGCAACGAAAGACGAAACGATGCGCATCGTTTCTATCTCAAAAATGGTTTCGTTATTAACTCCAAAAGGTTTATTAAGCAATTATAATAATAGTGCTTGTAAAGACAGAATTCTGTTTCGAAATTAGCCACTTACTTTCGTTAAAAATGCCGCTTACTTTTACTCATCCCGCACTGGTTCTTCCCCTTGCACGCATGAAATCAAATACATGGTCTGCAACGGGTTTGATCATAGGGTCAATGGCACCGGACTTCGAGTATTTCTTTCGTATGAAAGCATTCAGCGCATATAGCCACACCCTGTGGGGAATTCTGTATTTCGATTTACCTGTTACCTTTCTGCTCTCCATCTTGTTTCATCTTGTTATCAAAGGTCCGCTTTTCGCTAACCTGCCACGCTATTTTAAGAATCGATCATATCCTTTACTAAGTTATAATTTTCTGGGCTATTTAAAAGAGAATAAAATTGCCTTCATAATTTCTGCAACCATTGGATCTGCATCCCATATATTTTGGGATGCTTTTACATACAGAGAAGCTTACTTTGTACAGTTTTTCTCTTCTTTGACTAGGCGAGTGGATGTTGGGGAAATATCCATCGGAATTTATAAGTTCGTCCAATACGGAAGCACTGTTCTGGGTGGACTTATCATTTTGATTTATATCCACTTTTTACCCAAAGGTAAAAATCCATTTCCCAATCGGATTAACTATACCTACTGGCTAATTATTGCTGGTGATTCTACGTGATGGTAGTGTATCAACCAATTGAAACCGGATTCATTTCAAATCGAGTAGCGAATTACTCGGTTATTCTAATTGCAGGTGGATTGGTCGGCATTATTATTTCCTCCTTATTTTTCTGGATGTATAATCCTACTAAATATCGGCCCGCTTCAATTTCAAATAACTAAAGAAATTGAAGAGGAATATCCAACCCAGTGCTATGGCTACGGAAGCAAACGAGATGTAGTCGCGAATCTCCTGAAACGCATACCGGGCAAAAGGCATCGGCACCAGATTCGAAATGGATTCCATAGGAAAAAACTGAATCAACCACGGAACATATTCATCAATATTTTCCTTTATAATGATTTCAATCATATGTGAAAGCAATAGCAAGACAATTGCTAGTCCTGCACGCTGTACAAGCACACCAATCATCAGTGCATACGAAAGAAATGCAAAAACCTCCAGGAAATAGGTAAAGAAAAATTCCATATCTGTGAAGATTTTCATTCCGGTTAGATTGGGAGTATAGATGAGCCCGGTAACCAGTGTAATGATAAACACCATTGCGAGACTCATCGTGGCCAATAGAAAATTGGTCAAAATTTTGGATAAGAGAAATTCCCAACGACTCATGCCATCGATAATATTCTGCCGCAGAGTGCGATAACTGTATTCGTTCGTTATAGAGATAACCACCATAATCGCCAGCACAATTTTAAACAGGCCACTAAAAAAAGCAAGGTTCATCCATATATCCGGGAAATGATATAATGGAATTCTATCGATATTAATCTCTTGTCCAAACCCCTCAATAGTTCTTGCCAGCCATTTTAAAAATTCCATTCCACTGGCAGTAGAGGTACCTAACGTTAAAAAGTACAATCCGCAGATCACCCAGAACGTCCGGTAACTGGTCAATTTTTTTAAATCGATCTTTAATAAATGCAGCATGTTCTATTGCTTTGTGTCTGCCAAAATTTCTATAAACATTTTCTCCAAACTCCGCTTCTTCGTCACCAGGTGATCGGCTATAATACCCTTATCAAACAGGAACTTATTTACATCACGACTATGAAAACCCTCCTGTAAGGTCAGCTGAAAATTGCCATTCTCCCTCACTATTGAGGAGGCACCCTCATATTGCTGTATCAATTCAGAAAATCCTTCGGCCTTGGCATTCACTTCAACAATCTCGGCACCTTTACCAACATCATCTACAGGACCAGAATGCACCAAGGATCCCCGCTTTAATATTGCAAAATGTGTACACACTTTTTGTACCTCATCTAATAAGTGACTGGCCAGAATAATGGTGCGACCATCTTCAGCGATTCGCTTAATCAGTTCTCGGATTTCAGCAATTCCCATGGGATCCAATCCGTTGGTAGGTTCATCCAGAATGAGCACGGTCGGATCATTCAGCAAGGCAGAGGCAATCGCCAGCCGTTGCTTCATTCCCAGTGAATATGTCTTGTATCGATCATCTTTGCGTTCCGTCAATTCAACTAAATCCAACACTTTCGGAATGTTGTTGGGATCAGATTCCTTTATTAGTGCATTCAGTTCTAAGTTTTTTTGACCGGATAAATAGGGATAAAAGATCGGGTGTTCCAGTACCGCGCCAATTTTTTTTCTGGCAGCTTCACCTGGGGGCATTCCAAACCAGGAGAAGTCTCCAGAAGTTGGATTGATCACGCTCATGAGCATCCCAAGGGTGGTCGTTTTTCCACTGCCATTCGGTCCCAGCATACCGAATACCTGGCCTCGTGCCACTTCCAGGTTTAACTTATTAACGGCACATAAGCGACCAAAATTTTTAGTCAGGTTATTAATTGATAAGACAGTCTCCAACTTAGTTATCGTTTTCTTCCTTTTTATTCTTTTTCTCTTCCTTGAATATTCGGCCGGTTATATCCTGGCTATCGTCAAGAACGGAATACAATTTAGTAACTTTATTCAAAGCAAGTTGCCCTACAATATCCAGTACAAATAAATTTGTTGAATCATTAACCAATACCACCATTCCTTTGTTTTTACCTTCCTTTAAATAAATATCGAGATTTTTACCTTCATACCTGCTGGTCATGATTTCCTCATAGGCTTCCTTTTTATAGCTACTAACAAGTTTTTTATAATCATTGGCCCCGAAATTCTCATCTTTTTTAATCATGAGAAATTTCATCTTTTCAATATCCTTGATCAATTCATCAAACTCCTTATCCTCCTTCTGGTTTAACATTCGTAATGTGTTTTGATAAAAGAATAACGAGAAAGCATCCTTATTTTGATCCTGCAGTGATTGGGTTGTTTTACTCTGTGCAATAGCGGCGGAAGAAATAACGAGTAAGAAAAGAAAGGGAATAACTCGGAGTGAATTCATGGTTAATATTTTAGTGTGTACACGTAAAAGCATCCGGGGAAGTTTTCATTTCCCGGATGCTTGTTAGAGAAAGGGTGAATTACCGATGTTTTTTCTCGTCTATCTTTTCAAGATTTTTCAATCCATCGATGTCCATGCTCTTTCCCATTTTTGACACCTGCTTCAGATCAATCTCGCCGAATAAACTAAGGATCATGAATTCCTTATCTCCACCGGCGATCATTAATAATTCAGAAATTTTTCCACCGCTTTCCTTGATCATAAATTTCATGTCCTTGTCTTTATCACGAAAAGACATTAATTCTTCATACTGACCTTTCGGGATCAAAGAAAATGCCTCTTTATATAACTTCCGCGAATTGATAGAATCATCTTTTGCCAGGATGCGCAAACCTTTCAATTTACTAATGGCATTCACGACTTCCTTATCTTCAGGATTGTCCATATCAATGTTCGTGAATAAACTGAACATTTTACTGGAAACATTAACCTGCGAGAAAGATTGGTCATCAGCATATTTATTAAAAAATTTAGTGATGGCATCATTCTGCGCAAAAGTGGCTGTTCCGGTCATCACGAATACGAGTATTGCTATTATCTTCTTCATCTTATTTTAGTTTTTAGTCTTGAGTAATGAGTAGCTAGTCTTGTATCTTGTGTCTAGTTACTTAAATCTATTTTATAATTCCTGAGTATCGTTTTCTTTCTGAATTTCCTCTTTTGCTTCATTCAGTAAATTAATTTTCTTCGCCTCTTCCTCGGCACGACCGAAGCTCTTTGAAATCATCATTAGTGCTTTTTTTGTTTCTTCAAACGCAAGCTTCGGGTCACTATAGGTATCCACCATTTCCTGAGGCGTAGTCTTACGAATCTCTGATCGGATATAATAAGTAGCAACCACCACCACCAATAATCCAGCGGCAATCTTGGAAACATTATAAAGCATCCGAACAACCTTTGATTTTTTAGGAATCGTTGTTTGAATTACTTCTACTACTGTTCTTTCAAATGTTGGATCCTTAACCTGCTTATTTCGTTGTTGACTGAAATAGGCAAATAACACCGCAGCTTCTTTGAACTGAGCCGGAATATTCTGTTGATTGAAATATTCCCGCAGCTCGTTCTCTTCCTCAAGAGAGGTCTCACATTCCCAGTACCGGGCAAGTAAGGCTTCAATTTTATTTGAGTCCATAAGCATTCATTTTTAATATTTTCTCCCGTACACTATTCCGCGCACGGAATAAATTTACTTTTACCTGGTTCATGTCCAGTTCCAAAATATCGCATATCTCCTGGTAACTATACCCCTCCACATCACGAAGGTGTATGATGTTACGCTGTTTCTCTGGCAAGGCCTCGATCAAACTACCGACACGTTGCATACTTTCATTAATTTCAGTGCTCTCATAGGGCGTTAAGCTTTCTTCCTGAACATCATAGACAGTATCCAATGGATGTGTATTTCTACGTTTCCACGTTCGAATCCTGTCCAGTGAAAGGTTTTTGGTAATGCGCATACACCAAGCCTCCCAATTTTGAATCGCATCCATATTCTCGCGTCCTTTCCAGACCCGAACAAACACTTCCTGCACAACGTCTTTTGCCTCTTCTTCACTTCCCAACAAACGAAAGGCGAAGCGATAAAGCTTATTTTTTACAGGGAGTACTTTGGTTTGAAACGATTCGATATCCATTCAATTAAGTTCATTAGCATGACGCCGGAAGGGTCTGCATGTTACAAACCAGGCAAAAATATTTTTAATAAGTAAGAAAAATGGCCTTTTCGGTACCCTAAGTTAGTATTTTACTCTGTAAGAAGTTTTATATTACTGTATGAATCAGTCGGACCGGATTGTGGTTTACAGGGAGTTTGATAATGCCATCCAGGCAAATATTATCAAAACAAAGCTTGATGCCTTCGATATCCCATGTTTTCTAACAGAAGAAAATTTAGCAAATCTCTACCCTGCACAGCCTGTATTATCGATTGGCGTCCGTTTACATGTATTTCAAAACGATATAGATCAGGTCAATACCATCCTGGAAGAGCAGAATTTGTCGGTTTCAGAAGGATCCGTAATGTGCCCGAAATGCGGCTCCAATCATATTGAAAACTCCGGTAAAATTATCAACATGATACGAAATGCATTTTCGTTTCTAATCAATTTACCCGAGCAACAGACTTGCCTGCGGTGCGGAAATGAATTTTGATCAACCGTTCGCCAATCGTTTGTCATATTCACCTGTTCCGAACTGATGGATTAGTGAAAAATGACTTTTTAGCGCTGCATAGAACGTTTTATGTTCATAATACGGCACATTAAACTCCTGTGCGGTTTTCTTCACAATGGTGGAGATACTACGATAATGAACGTGACAAATATTTGGGAACAGATGATGTTCAATCTGATAGTTCAGACCACCTACAAACCAGGAGAAAAGCCGGCTTTCCCTAGCAAAATTGGCGGTCGTTTTCATCTGATGGATTGCCCAGTTGTTTTCTACACTGCTTTTCTCATCGGGTACAAAGAAATTAGTTTCTTCAATAACGTGGGCTGGTTGAAAAATCAATGCCAGTACCAATCCGCATAAAAAATGCATCAACAGAAATCCTATAAGCGTTTGCCACCAGGGTATGGGAACCAAAATCATAGGTAATACCAGGAAAAGGACTGAATACCAGGCTTTGTTAAACAGGATATAGGTAAGTGACCTTCCTACTGTAAGCCCCTGCCCTGCTAATAATTTCTTTTTATTGTATCTCCCAAGTTGAATAAAATCTTTGGCAACAAACCAGTAAATACTCATAAGTCCATACGCAAAAGGAGCATAAAATACCTGAAAACGGTAAATGCCCAGTCGCTTAACCGTCGGTGAAAACCGCATGATCTTATTGGCAATATCATCATCATAACCCTCAATATTGGTATACGAATGATGCAGGACATTGTGTTGAATTCTCCAATTAACATGGTAACCTCCAATATAATTGATCAGGTAACTCAGTGCTGTATTAACCTTTTTATTTTTGGAATAAGATCCATGGTTTGCATCATGCATAATCGACAATCCAATCCCAGACATACCCATCCCCATCAATACCCACATCAGCATTACCGGCCAAACTGTCGATACCACACCCGTGAGCATCAAAACAAGTGGCGCAGTATAAAGAACCAACATGAAGGCAGTCTTGAATTTCATATTGAAATTAGCATGCTTGGAAATGTTTTTATCCTTAAAATACTGATTGACACGCTTGCGAAGTTCCACAAAGAAGTCAGGCTGATCGTGGACATTAAATTTGACTATGGGTACACTCATACGGATTTTGGGCTTTACGAATCTCAAAGGTAACCACAAAACCCGTGGTTTATTCCATTTCGACCTGATTAAAATGACCGATGTATGTATTCGGGCTATTTACGACATTTCTACACCTCGTCAGAAACCAGAACACGCTTCACCGTTTATCCGTTCAAATCACCGTTTTTTAATCATTCACTCCGTATAGAATTGACCGGGTTGCTAAATGCAGCTTTTAATGCCTGAAAACTAACGGTAAAAAGCGCAATCCCAATCGACAATAAACCTGCAAGCAAAAATACTTCGAAACCAATGTCTATTCTGTATTGGAAATCTCTAAGCCAGTTCGACATCACCAGGTAAGCAGCGCCAGAGGCCAGCACAAAGGCAATTAAAATTAACCGGATAAACTCGGAAGACAGGATGAACAAAATATTCCCATTGCTGGCACCCAATACTTTTCGAATACCAATTTCCTTCTTCCGTTGTTCTGCTGTAAAGGCCGAAAGTGCAAACAAACCAAGTCCGGCAATAAAAATTGCAAGTAGCGTGAAGTGGCTGAACATTTTTGAAAAAGCCTTCTCGTTCCTGTACAAATTGGCAAATTGTTCATCCAGAAAATTGTATTCGAAGGTCGTTCCGGGATTTATTTTCTTCCAGGTATCCTCAATATACGCAATCGACTGATGGATATTGTCGGCACTCACCTTAATCGCCAGCGCATTATTCGAAGGATTGTAAAACATAAACATAGGTTCCAGCTTATGCCGAATGGTGGCAAAATGAAAATCCTTCACGACACCGATAATGGTATAACCCGTCAGGTCTTCTGGATTAGGACCAGTTTGCTGATTGATTATCTTACCCACAGCATCATCCCACTTTAACAACCGGGTCAACTCTTCATTTACAATAATGGAAAGGGAATCATCAAAATCAAGCGAAAAGTTTCTACCGCTGATGATTTCCATTTCCATCGTCGGGATGAAATGCACATCAGCCTGCATCACACTGGTAATAAAATTATCATCCTGTGAATATCCTTCTGGGAGTATTCTGGTACGACCCAATTGTTGGCCCAGGCGACTGGAAGCACTTCCAACGGATGTGATGTTGGGGTTACGGAGCAATTCAGTCCGTAAACTTTCCGTATTGCGAATCGCTGCCCCGCTTTGTTGAATCGTAACAAGTTGATCACGACTATATCCTAAATCCTTTGAATATATAAACGTCATCTGTTGATACACGATTCCCGTCCCTACCATCAGTGCAATAGAAATGGTGAATTGCAGCACGACCAACACCTCCCGTAGACGAATGCCCTTTGTGATTGATTTAAACCCTCCTTTTAACACTTCCGTTGGCTGGTAAGAAGATAAAACAAAAGCCGGATACAATCCGGAAAACAATCCCACAATCGCGACCAATAATACTACGAAGCCAAGTGTTTCAATGCTCAGTAATTCAGAAACATTTGCAAAACGCTGATATTCGTTATTTAAAAGCGGCACAACCGAATATACCACCGCAAATGCCAAAAGTGCCGAAAGCAATGTAATTAACAGCGATTCGGATAAGTATTGCCCGATCAATTGTTTCCGCACAGCCCCAATTACTTTTCTTATTCCGACTTCTTTTGCTCTGCCAGCTGACTTCGCCGTGACCAAATTCATAAAATTAACCGCTGCCAATAAAATGATCAGGATTGCGATAACCGAAAGTACATAGACATTTAAAACATCTGACTTATTCGCATTGGTCTCAAACAAAACATCTTTCGAATGTAAATGGATATCCGCAAGCGGCTGAACAACCGGTGTGAAAAATTCAAACGCATTATTTTCACGAGCGATTTCCTGAATTTTAGTAATTAATTCCTCCTGATCAACGCCTTCATCCAGCCATAAATACGTAAATGAATTAATCCCCTGCCAGGACTGTAATGCCTGCTGAAGGCCTTGCTCGTTTTCACCGGGTGTAAGGGAACGTAACAAATCAAATTGTAAATGCGAATTTTTAGGTAAATCCTCCAGTACAGTAACAATATGCAACTCTGTGGTTTGGTTAAGCCGTAATGTTTTTCCGATGGCCGATTCCTCCCCAAATATTTTTCTGGCCAATGACCAGGTGATCGCAATGTCACCGGGCTGATCAAGAATCTTTTCCCGCTTTCCTTCCGCCACCTCAAAATCAAAGATTTCAAAAAAAGATGATTCGGTTCGGAAAGCAGCTTCGCATTTAAGGGCATTATCTTCGTACGACAAATCATAGGGTCCTCCACCAACAACCCGCACACTCCGAAGAACCTCCGGTAAACTTGTTTCAACAGCTGGACCAAGTGCCATCTGCGAAACACCCACCAATTTACTGCTCACGCCTTCTGCACTATCGATGGTTAATACCCGAACAATGTGTTTATAATTTTTATGGAATGCATCATACGACAAATCTTCCTTCACAAACAGGTAAATCACCAGTGAAGCTGCCAGACCAAAAGCAAGACCGAGAATCTTAATGGCTGAATAGCCTTTTTGCTTTAAAAGATTTCTGATTCCAACAATAAAATAACTCCTGATCATTTTTCTGATAATTTAAAAAAGCTTCAATACCCAAATTCAATGCCATCTAAAAACCATCAATTCGATTAAATTAATAGGAAAGCAGCGGAAAATAGATCCGCTTATGAACAGTTTTGTCCGTAATCGAACAAAATCAATTATACATGTCAATAACCTTAACCTGTCCGGCAATGGAAATATCGAGCGAGGATTTCATCTCTTTAGGCTCTCCGTCAACATGATAGGAACCTGAATTCGATTTGATATGAATTTCAGGGGTCTGCATGTACTCGACATATTTAGAATTCGTTAAAGATTTACTAAAGAGTCTATACACCAAGGATGGTAAACGATAAAATGGAATAGGGCGAATCAGTGCTACTTCAAGAAGCCCATCATTGTATTTTGCTGCAGGTGCGATGAATGCACCACTTCCAAATTGACGGGTATTGGCAATACATATCATCAAATACGTTCCTGTTACCGTCGTTCGACTAACAGTCAATTCCGCTTCTATGGGTTTATACTTGAAAAATGAGCGAACAGAATTATAGATGTAGCCTTTAAGCCCGCGGTTTCTGCTCTTGTCAAACTCGGTGGTCACATAGCTGTCAATACCCAGACCAGTCACATTGCAACTATAGTCCTCATTGACCTGAATCAAATCAACCAGGATGGTGTTGCCCCGGATAATTTTATCGATCAAAAACTCTATGTTATTCTTAAATCCAAGCTCTCGGGCAAATCCGTTTCCGGATCCGTTCGGCAGTACCGCCAATGTCAGGTCACGGTCTTTCAAATACTTAAGTGCAGTATTAATGGTTCCATCTCCTCCACAAATCACGACCACCTTATAGCGATCCACTTCCGACTTAAAAAACTCATCAAACTCCTGAAGGGAATTGCTAATGAAGTAATCTGCGTCAGGATTGATCGCCAGTAACTCTTCAATGAGATCGATTGATTTTCTTCTGCCAGAATTGGGGTTGAAAATGAAGACTATATCCTGGATTCGAATCTGCATGAGATGTTTTCGAATGCAAAATAATGGATTTCACCTGATTAAAACGAGCACAAACAGTAATTCGGTTTTAAATAAAATTAGACGGCTTCCTTTTCAGTATTTCTATTCGCTTTTATGCACATGCACATCCATTTGAGGAAACGGGATATTCAATCCTTCCTGGGCAAAGGTTTTATAAATGGCTTCATTCATCGAAAAATACACACCCCAATAATCTGCAGATTCGACCCAGGCACGAACTGCAAAATTTACGGAACTGTCTGCCAGTTCACTGACGGCAATAAATACTTCCGGATCTTTTGCTATTCTGGAGTCCGCATCACATAACCGCTTAATCACAGCTTTTGCTTTGTCAACATCATCACCATATCCAATACCAAACGACCAGTCTACCCGTCTCCGTGTTTCCGTAGAATAATTTGTTAACGAAGACGTAGCCAATCCACCATTCGGAATTATGATGGTTTTGTTATCCGGTGTTTTCAGGATAGTATTAAAAATCTGGATAGCATTCACGCTTCCGCTATATCCCTGCGCCTCAATAAAGTCGCCCACCTTGTATGGCTTAAAGATCAGGATCATCACTCCTCCGGCGAAATTCTGTAATGTTCCGGACAACGCTAAACCTACCGCCAATCCGGCCGCTCCAAGTATAGCAACAAAGGAAGTCATTTGAATTCCTACCATACTCAACACACTGATCGCCAGCAACACTTTCAAGGCAATCGCTGACATACTCTTAAAGAAAGGAACCAGAGAGGGATCCAGGCTGGCTTTGTTCATGAGCCTGGTTAATCCTTTTACCAAAAATTTGATGATCCAAATACCAATAATCCATACCAGGATGGCACCTATTAATTTAGGGCCATAGTACATAACCAGGTCTTTTGCCTGTAAGATTAATTCTTCCGTATTCATAGTTCAAAGAGGGTTTGTTGATGGGCTAAAATACTTTTTTACTAATACTTGAACAAGGCTGTGTGTTCAATTCAACAATACTGACTGACCACTCAATAATTTCCAGCCATTTTTGCGTTTAATGAGCGTTCCCGATTCTAGAATTGTTGAAGTTGTTATACGACCGGTTGTGTCAGTCATTTTACTGACAACAACGCCTGAATAGGTAGCGATTACTTCGGATAATGGAATTACATTTAACGTATCCCATTGAAAATCAGCGCGTAAAAACATCGGTGCGTTTCTCTCCAAAATTTCGCGGACCGAATCGTAAGAAAGTGGAGTATCAAAGCCAGGCGGAATCCAGAAAAACTGATCCGTATTGTCCAGGTATTTAAATTCTGCCAGTAACCCGTCCCGTTGGATATCATGATGATACATTTCCAACATCTTACGCGCTTCATTTATAACTTGCTGCTCATCATAGTGTACTGATGGTTTACTACAAGAAACCAATAGGACTGCCAATAAAAATAAGAACCGGGTCATCAATCACTACTTTTCAACTGCTCCAACTTATCTTTTGAGTATGCTAAATCCCCCATGGAAATCGCCTTTTCAAAGAATTTGATAGCATTGATGGTATCTGCTTGTGCAAGGTAGTAATCACCCATCGAATCAAACACATTTGCATGGTTAGGGTAATTCTTAATATTCAGATCAAAAAAAGCAAAAGCATATTCCGGCTTCTTCATTTGCAACAGCTGATACCCCATACCATTGATCATTTGCTCATTGGGCAGCACAGCATAGCCAAAATGTTCGGAAACATTCGTATAGTGCAATTTAATGATAGTTAGTAATTCTTCGGGACTTACGGTTGGCTCCGGAAAGAGTTTGTCTGCAAGATTGGGCAGGGTATACCACGGAAACAAAAAGTGAAGCGCATCATATTCTGTAATTAGTGGAACACTTCCATGATCATCCTCCTGATAATACTTCCAACCAAAATTCATCCCTCCATTTTTAATCTCAGTAGCTTTAGCAAATTTCAAAATCGAACGAATGTGATCAGTTTCTTCGGTTGTGTCCAGCTCCACTTTTGAATACTCCATGGAAGCAGGCATTGTATTCGCCACCCCAACAAAGAGCGATTTCCCACTAAATCGTTCCTCCTGAAAAACATCATCGGCCTTTTCCAACAATACACCATCATCCCACCACAAACTCGGATCAATGGCAACATAATTGGTAAACAACTGAGGGCGTTCTAATAAAGTGTGGAGTACAGTAAGCCCACCAAAGGAATGACCAATATAGGTCCGGTACGGTGCCACCGGATAGTTATTATCGATGTAGGGGATCAATTCCTTCTCAAGAAAATCCAGAAATTGATCTCCACCACCTGAAGTTTTAACAAATGTGCTGTCACCAAAAGCAACATCCACATGTGTTGGTGTCAGGTCACGTGTTCGATCAGTATTAGGAATGGCTACTACTACCATCTCCGGACATATGGTATTTCCATTGGTGGTGCTGAGCTGCTCAATCATTCCTACAACCGAATAAAAATGAGCATCTCCATCCAATAAATAAACAACCGGATATTTTTTATCAGCATCCGCTGCTGCGTCATAATTCTTTGGAAGGTGGACCCAAAATTTTCTTGACTCTCCCAATACCTCAGAATGGATGCTGTCGATGGCTCCAATCACAATTTTGTTAGAGTCCTCAAACCGTTGAATTTTATCTTTGGAAACACATCCAAAAATTAAAATTCCAACTATCAAAAAGCATAGTAATTTTTGCATATCTTATTTTTAATTACGGTAGATCCGAAGGTACTCAATGGTTCTCGTATTTACCGAATCCATGACGAGGCTTTTCTCAAAATTTTCAATTGCTATTGCGCTGTCGCCTCGCAACAAATTTAGAATTCCAAGTTGGGTATAGGTAGTGGATATTGTTGGGAAATATTCGAGACGCTTACCAAAAATCGTGTTTGCCTCGTCATATAATTTCCAATCAGTCAATGTGTAGCCAATAGAGGATAACGCTCCGCTGGTAAGTCGCTCCTCTTTGAAGAATTCATCAATTTTCTGAACACCTTCCTGCACCCCATCTTGTTTAATTACATCAAGGATTACCTTATTAATATCCGTCGAGTCTGCAGCTTCATACCGTGCCTGATAGTCAGCTCTCCTGCAATGCATTTCAAGCTCAACAACAACTTCATCTGAGAGCTGTGTTACGCCATTTTCCATTATTGAACTCCAGAAATCTCCACCAAATACTCCAAAATCCTGTCTGTTAAGTACCAGTGTTCCCGAGAAATCGACCTGTTCATTTCGTGCCCAATCACGACTGATTGATGTAGGTGGACTAAAGTGAATGGTATCAGTTTTTGTTACTCCCTTAATGGTCAGACTCCCCACTAAATCAAAACCACCCCCTTGCTGAACAATAACATTGGCACTCTGAAAAATGATAAAAGGAAAATGATCAGTATCGAACCATGTATCCTCACTTGTTAAATCACTGTCTCTTCTTTCATTACCCGTGTTGATACTGTTGGTGGAAATTATTACCGATACAGAAAGACTGGACAATTCTTCTTCATCATAAAATAGTGTTCCCGAAAAGTCATTAAATCTTCCTCTCACCGGACTGTTTCCAAAATATTTAATTTTAAATCCTATATAAGAATGTTGATTGTCAATCAAATAGTCTTTGCCGATTAATCCTTCCATCACTTTTCTATCAGTGTGCTGATCTACCCGGAGAGGGTTTTCAGATACTGGTTTCTCCTGCTGACAAGCTGTGACGAGTATAATGAATAAAAGAAAATTAGCTGCTCTTAAAAAAAATAACATATCCATCCTTAAAGGTAGGTTTCATACCTCGCATATTGTGAGTACCCGGAAAGGAAAATGAAATATCACCCGTACTGTGGTACTTATTTTAGTTACCAATTGCTTCACCAAACATGATCCGATGCCCATCTATCGTGCGAATTGAAAATTCACGCTGCCCCCATGGTTTATCTTCTATGTCAGACAGAATTTGAACATTCTTTTCTTTTAGTTCAGCGATCAATGCATCAATATTTTCCACATCAATGTAAGCAAAATACGAATGATTGTGGGTGTCAAATGCAGACCGATCGTCCGGACATTCTCCCAGCATCACAAAAAATTTTTCACGCTTTAAAAAATGCCATCCATCTCCAGCACAAACGTTTTTAAAACCAAGCTTCTCCTCGTAAAAGCGTGATGATTTTTCTATGTCCTGAACGGCCAACACATACCGCGAACCTGTCATTTTTGAGGTTATCATATTTGTATTTATAATACTGATTTTGGAACAACGCCACGAAACCAAACCTTGAATTCTTTTACCCAACCTGCCGCATCATCCGGATTAAAATCTGCTGTAGTTTTCCATGCGTTTTCAGGTTGCATATCTTTTTCCATTGTACGAAATAAATTTTCAGCAATGGTACGATCATGAATAATCGTCAGGCATTCGGTATTCAGATTTGCGCTTCGTGGATCCAGATTAAACGTACCAATTACTGCGATTGTTCCATCGATGACCATCGACTTCGCGTGAAGTCCGAAAATAGGCGAAAAATCTACTTCTTTTTGAAGAGCACCGGTCATCACTTCATAACGAATCGCAGCATCAGGTTTAAATTCATAAATTTCAACTCCAGTTTGTAATAATTTTTCACGATCACGTTTATACCCACTAAAGGCTTCCAGGTTGTCGGTTGATGCCAAACTGTTCGTTAAAATTTTTACAGTCACGCCACGCTCCACAACTTCTTTAAAAAGTTGCTGACTTAGATCGGTGGTGATCAGATACGGAGATTGAATGTAAATCGTTTCGGTAGCGGTTTTTACCAGCCGGATCAGTGCATCCGTACTCTTTCCGCCTCCCTTCATCCCATTACTCCCCTCATTTTTACCAGGATCATCCGACACAAATGTGATACTATCTACCCACACCAATGCACCTGATTGTTGAATTTCATTAAATGCAATTGGTACCTGCTTAATCCGTTCCCGCACCTGCGGCCAAAAATTTTCGGGATTACAGGCATATTGCCGAACATATTCATACTTGACCTGAACATTCACTTCCTCATCGGTCGCTTCTAAAATATCAGCAATAGCAATACTTAGCGGACTCTTCCAAAAAAGCTCGAAAGAATTTTCCACATCGGTTGCCACTGGCCCCATAATCAAAACATCGCGATCACGAAAATTATAATCATGATCGTAATCAAAATACTCATCGGCAATATTTCTTCCCCCCGTAATCACAACTTTCCCATCTACAATAAATGTTTTGTTGTGCATACGCTGATTGAATCCCTGAAAATCAGTAATCAAACTATACAATTTTTTAGGAAAATTTTTACCAATATTGGCCGTTGGATTATAAATTTTAATGGACAAATTCGGATGGGCATCCAATGCCAACAACTCATCGGCATCCGCCTCTACCATGATATCATCAACAATCATTCTGATTTTAACGCCCCGATCTGCTGCACGTAACAAATAATCGATGGCGATTAATCCAATATTATCCGCTGAGAAAATGAAGTACTGAATATCAATCGTGTTCTCAGCCGATTCGCAAAGCCATGCACGTGCCACCATTGAGTTGTCACCTTCCTCCAGGGTATATACTCCGGTTTTATACATCAACATTGAATCAAGCAAAACAAGCTGACCCGACAACCCATTTACCTTATCGAAATGAATTTGAGAACAAAAATCTTCATCGATTGGAGGATACTTCTCTTCCGACGAACAACTTCCCAATATCAGGAGCATAATAACAACATGACACCAGGCCTTGGAGGAAAATTTTATATGCAGGAACATGTAGTTCATTTTTCATCAAGATACTGAAACTGATTGGATTAATTATTTTAAAAAAATAGCAAAGCACACAAACACACTTTTACTGCAAGTCACTTTTTTTTCTAAATTGGCACTTCAAAAAAATCAACTGATCAAATGAGAATTAACACGATACCATCATTCGCTTTCCTATCCCTCGCAATGATTTACGCGTTGTCTTCCTGTTCGGATGATACGCCCAAAACTAACCTTGCCGAGGTCAGCCTGATTCCAAAACCACTTTCAGTCACTGCTACCGAAAGTGCATTCACGCTAACGAACGATGTATCAATTTATGTTATGAACGATGACCTGATGCCGATTGGAAAATATCTTTCTGAACGATTAAAACCTGCAACCGGTTATGAACTGACCACTTTGTCAAGCGCATCAAAACCAAAGAAGGGGAATATTTATTTATCGCTGAATTCCGATGCAGCACTCGGTGAAGAGGGGTATGAACTTTTAATTACTAAAGAAGGCATTGAACTGAATGCCCACGCACCTGCGGGATTATTTTATGGTATTCAAACCCTCCGTCAATTATTACCACCCACGATCGAATCACTATCAATACAAGAAGGACCCTGGCAAATCGCCACCGGAACCATTCGGGATTTTCCAACCTACACATGGCGGGGTACCATGCTGGATGTTGCTCGTCATTTTTTTAGTGTTGAAGACGTAAAAAGATATATTGATTTAATCAGCTACTATAAACTCAATATACTTCACTTACATCTCAGTGATGATCAGGGATGGCGTATTGAAATTAAATCATGGCCAAAACTTACTACCATTGGCGGGAGTACAGAAGTGGGTGGTGGAAACGGCGGCTACTACACTCAGGAGCAATACAAGGAAATCGTGGGGTATGCAGCCAGTCACTTCATTACCATTGTGCCTGAAATCGATTTACCCGGACATATTAATGCAGCATTGGCATCGTATGGGGAGCTTAATGGCGGCACCGTTGTCCCCGATGAAGGCCGGAAAAAATCGCCACTTACATCCAATGCAATTTTAGGTAGTGAGCCGCAGCCAACAGACCTCTATACAGGTACGGAAGTAGGGTGGAGTACGCTGCGGGCGGAAAAAGAAATTACCTTTAAATTTATTGATGATGTACTCCGGGAACTAGCGGCCATAACCCCCGGTCCCTATCTGCACATTGGCGGTGATGAAGCAGCAGCTACTAAAAAAGAAGATTATATCGTGTTCATCAACCGGTTTACCGAAATGGTAAAGTCGCATGGGAAAATCATGATTGGCTGGGAAGAAATTGCACAAGGCGATATCAACTCAAATGTACTGGTACAACATTGGCACTCCGCGAAATATGCACAAATGGCTGTTGAAAAAAATGCGGCCCTGATTATGTCGCCTGCCCATCGGGCATACCTCGATATGAAGTACGATTCAACAACGCAGCTTGGTTTAAAGTGGGCCGGATACATCGAAGTGGATCATGGGTATGACTGGAATCCGGCTTCCGAGGTAGAAGGCATTACCGCTGATAATATTTTAGGAGTCGAAGCCCCTTTATGGTCTGAGACGGTTACCAACATGGACGAAATCGAATACCTGGCATTTCCACGCTTACCGGGCTATGCAGAAATTGGTTGGTCATCACCGAAAGGACGCACCTGGGATGAATATAAAATTCGTCTTGGCAAACATGGTGTATATATGAGTGCGATGGGAATTGACTTCTACCCATCCAAACTTGTGCCCTGGACTGAATACTAATACTCAACTTCCAATACCAAAAATTGAAGTATATTGGATGACATTGTTTTAACCTATCCAAACCAACATGAAGTCACGATTCCTGCTCCTTATTCTTCTACTTCCATTTGCGGCCTATTCTCAATCTGACACACGACGCAAAAGCGTTGATCAGGCCGTCGACAAAATTGAACAAAAAGTAATTTCCTGGCGCAGGGATATTCATGAACATCCGGAATTAAGTAATCGCGAAGTACGGACCGCTGCTTTGGTTGCCGAACATTTGAAGGCATTGGGGATGGAAGTTAAAACCGGAGTTGCTAAAACGGGTGTGGTCGCCATTTTAAAAGGTGGTAAGCCCGGACCCGTAATTGCTTTGCGTGCGGATATGGATGCACTCCCAGTGATCGAGCGCACCGATGTACCCTTTGCTTCGAAAGCCAAAGGTATTTATAACGGTCAGGAAGTTGGTGTCATGCACGCATGTGGCCATGATTCGCATGTTGCCATTATGATGGGCGTTGCTGAAATTTTAGCAGGGATGAAGAAAGATATAAAAGGCACTGTCAAGTTTATTTTTCAACCTGCCGAAGAAGGTGCACCGAAAGGTGAAGAAGGGGGTGCTGAACTGATGGTCAAAGAAGGAGTGATGGAAAATCCTAAAGTAGATGTGATTTTTGGCTTGCACATCAATGCGCAACTGGAAGCTGGTAAAATTACCTATCGTCCGGAAGGGATGTTTGCCGGTGTTAACGACATGAAAATCACCGTGAAAGGCGTGTCTTCCCATGGTGCCGAGCCATGGTCTTCCGTAGACCCTATAGTTGTTTCTGCACAAATCATTAATAGTTTACAAACGATCATCAGCCGCAATGTGAATGTCACCGAGAATGCTGCCGTGGTAACGATTGGTGCCATCCATGGTGGTAATCGATCCAATATCATACCCGAGCAGGTAGAGATGCTGGGAACAGTACGTACTTTGAGTGATGGGGACGAGGAACTTATCAAAGAACGGATAAAGACCATTGTCACAAAAACAGCTGAAGCAGCAGGAACTACCGCCATTGTTGAGATTCCGTATAGCGCCCGCTATCCGGTAACCTTTAATGATGTGGCGCTAACCGAAAAGATGTTACCATCTCTGCGGAAATCCGCAGGGACAGAAAATGTAATCCTTGTTCCTGCCGAGACCGGTGCAGAAGACTTTTCCTTTTTTGCTCAAAAAGTACCAGGGTTATTTTTCTATATTGGCGGACTACCGAAGGGAAAAGATCCCAAAACTTCAGCACCACACCATACCCCAGAGTTTTACCTGGAAGAAAGTGGATTCCGAACAGGCGTGACCGCGTTGACCAATCTGGTTTTTGACTACGCAGAGTTGACGAAGTAGAACTGGGATAAAATTTTTAATTCTTCTTAAACGCCTTCTTCAATTTCTCGAAAAAACCTTCTTTTTTGGTTTCACCAAAATCTTTGGTTTTGGCTTTTTCTTCATTGGTAAAAAGTTTTTTCAGGAAACCATCCTCTTTCTCATCATCACAACTTAATTGGCGCAAGGTCGATTGTGTTGGGGCTGGAAATTGTGCTTTTGTATACATACCTAAAGACTTGTCAGCGTTGATCTTTTGCATAAACAACCCAAAGATGGGTAATGCAGAATTCGCACCCTGACCAATATTTGTGTCCTTGAAGTTGATCCTTCCGTCATCTGCCCCAACCCAGGAAACTGCCACCAGGTTAGGTGTAATACCCACGAACCATCCATCCTTGTTAGCCTGAGTAGTTCCCGTCTTTCCTGCAATATCATTTTTCAACCCGTACTTCCAACGCAGGCGCGATGCCGTACCCTCATTCACAACACCTTTAAGCATTTCAATCATCACTGCTTTCGTATTTTCAGAATAAGCGGACGCAAATGTTTCCGATTCAAATGTTGCCAGTAGATTACCATTTCTATCGGTAATTTTGGAAATAAAATAAGGAACCACAGGTTTTTGGTCATTAACAAAGCTGGCATATGCCCCGGCTAGTTCGAGCATGCTCACTTCACCGGCGCCCAACGCAAGTGAAGGTACGTGCGGTAATTCCGATTTTATCTGCAACTGATCCGCAAGGTCGAGAACATTGTCGATCCCGGTCTCCTCTAAAATTTTTACAGAAATCGTATTCAATGATTTCTTCAGCGCGGCCTTCATAGAATAATTTTTATGCAGAAAGTCTTCATCATCGCTATTGGTTGGTGTCCAGCCCTCCATATTGGCATAGGTGACCTGCCGTGCAGAAAAATAGTCACAGGGCTTCACCCCTTGTTCCAGGGCCGCTGTGTAAACGATGGGCTTAAACGTTGAACCCACTTGCCTTTTCCCCTGACTGATATGATCATACTGAAAATAACGGTGATCAATACCCCCAACCCAAACTTTCACTGCACCCGTCTGAGGAGTGATTACTAAAAAACCACTTTGTAATTGTTTTATATGATGTAACAAACTATCGATAACACTTGCCTTAACTTCCTCCTCCCCTTTCTCCCTTGAATACCATCGCATATTTCGTTTCAATGACAACGAGTCTATGATTTGACCTTGGCTATAGCCTTTCTTTTTTAGCCGAATAAATTCCCGATTCCGTTGTAGTGCTGTCTCCAGAATCTTTGGGTTTGTATTCCAGGGCGAACTTGCCCCCCAATTATTTTCAAATACTTTTTGAAGTGCCGCCAGATGTTGTTTCATTGCCTCTTCCGCAGCTGTTTGCAGACGAATGTCGATCGTGGTGTAGATCTTCAATCCATCGCCATAGAGATCATACAAGCTCCCATCTTCTTTTGGGTTTTCGGTTACCCAGGCCATCATCTTTTTTCGAACCTCTTCTATGAAATACGGCGCACTCCCTTCATGTGTATCAAATGGTTTGTAACTCAACGTCAATGGTTTCTCCATAACCTCCTTCGCAACTTGTTCCTCGAGGTAATCATATTTCACCATTTGTTGCAACACAACGTTTCTTCTCCCTAAACTTTTTTCAGGATACACCCGTGGATTATAGGTGTAGGTAGCTTTCAACATACCTACCAAGGTCGCCGATTCTTCGATCGAAAGTTTATCAACTGATTTATTAAAAAATGTACGGGTAGCACTGGCGATACCAAAAGTATTATCCGAAAAAGTGACGCTGTTTAAGTAAAGTGCTAAAATCTCTTCTTTGGAATATTCCTTTTCCAATCGGGTAGCAATGATCATCTCTCTCATTTTAGCAACCGGTAGTGCTAAAAACCCATTTGCTCTTGGGTAAAGATTCTTTGCCAGCTGTTGGGTGATTGTACTCCCACCACCCGATGATTGATCTTGCAACAAGATCGTTTTAAAAAATACACGCAATAAACTCGCATAATCAATTCCATGATGATCATAGAACCGTGCATCCTCGGTACTCACCAACGCCCGTACGAGATGCTCCGGTAGTTGATGGTAGGATACACTGGTATGATAAAATCGATAAAGATGTCCAATTGGTTGCCCATTGACATCCAAAATTTCAGACGACTGATTATGCTGCAGCCTGGCAAGCTCCTCCGTGGTTGGAAGCTGTCCGAACATACCAAGATAAACAGAAGTAAAAAAGAGAAAAGCAAGCACAACCAGGACGGTTAAAGTCCTGACGCCCATATTTATTATTATTCTCTTCCAATTAGCTTTTTTCCTTCGCGGCATAGCATAGCATCACAGCTGCGAAGAAAGCAGATTCTATCGAGAATTCAATACCCGATTAGTCCAAATAACTTATCCAGCGTTATAAATTATTTTAGATATTATGCCAATAGTTTTATAGCTCCTGGTTTTTAAAAATTCTCCGGAACGATATCCCAATAATAATCTTCTCCCTGTAATATTCTAAGTCGCTGAAGTGATATGGGTGATGGTGGCCCTACCATTAGTCCATTCTCATAATAAGCCCAGTCCTCCACAAAACTAAAATGGCCATTCTGAATATTATTACTTACTGCATTTGCATAAATATTGGCAATAATATAATCGATATCTTCAGTGTCAAGTTCATTGGGCCCGCTTATTCCCATGGAGGAAATAAAGTGATGCTCAGGAAGAATCAATTCTTCCAATTGATAAATGTTTGTCATTTGTATTGACCGAAGTTGGGTGTTATTCGACAAATCAATAGTTTTTGGACCCCTTGTAATACCAAGCCGAATGTCTTCAAGGTTGGTTAGGTGTTCAAAACTAACCTTATCCATCATTCCTTGTCCGTAAAATGAATAAAAGAAAATAATCTCAGAAAGATTACCTGTTACAGTAACAAAATGATTGCCTTCCTGGGAATATGTGTGCGACTGGACTCCATTAACAGAGGTGGTAAAATGTTCAATTAAACCATCTCCCCAATCCACTTCAATTTCCAGTGACAATTCACCCTCCACAGATATCTGGAATAAATTAAAGGACCCTTCCGATGAATAGGCGAGCATCGTCAATGCAGGCTCTAAATATATTTTTAAAGCCTTATTATCTAACTCCTCAATAAGATCACCAGCGATAAATTCCTTGGTGTACCGTGCATATCCGTCCTTAATAACCACAAGCGTATACATCGTTTCACTATCCCCTGCGAAGGAAATACGGTTTATCTTTGAACCAAGTTGAAAATTTCGCAATGTATCCGTTCCTGATAAAATATATGCATCTCCGGAGGTGAGGTTAAATTCTCCATCATCAATTTTAAAGAGCGCAATTTCGAACGTGTTTACAATCCCTATCGGGAATGATGCATAGCCAAAATCTTCAGGTAGCCGATGGTTCACATCAATCACTTCCATCGGTACATTTCTAATTTTTCCCTTTGCTACATAAAATGTGAATTCAAGTGGATGAATTACCGCATTGGCAAGCCGTGACCCTTTTAACGGTGTTGCATAAAGAATTTCAGAACCATTCACGATAAAAAATTCTGTGATTGTATAGTATCCTGACTTCAATTCAAAAGGTTCAGAAATATAGCCTCCTCCGAAAGTCAGGAGATTTATCCTTTGATTTATTAAAACCGGAACACCCGCGCTGGTTTTGATGCTTACTTGTAACTGAGCACCTTCTGGTAATGTACTTACTCTTCCTCCGGAAGGGTCCATTATTTTTAAATCGACCGATAATTGCACATATTCTGGCTCTATATTTTCATCCTGGGAACAGTTTTGAAAACTAAAAAGTAAAAAAAATAGAACGAAAAGCCTAACTAGATTTTTCATAAGAGAGGGATTTAATTTTAAAATTTATTTAACGGCAAATCAATTAATGATCTACTGAAAAATTAGAAATTCTCAATATGAAAAACAATGACTTTGATCATCATCACAGGAATTAATTAATCAAACTTGTGACGAAGTTTCAATAAGAAAAAGAGCCATCATCCCGGATTCAGAATGATGGTTTAGTTAAAATTAATTTCAAATATTCAGCATGTATTCATAAAGCCTTATTGCCCTGCAAATCCACATTCACCATCCAATTAACACCAAATTTATCGGTTAATGTACCAAAATATGATCCCCAAAAAGCATCGGCCATCGGCATGCCAACTTTGCCCTCTTTGGATAATCCTGTAAAGATTTTATCTGCCTCTTCCTTCGAGTCCGGATGTACTGAAATTGAAAAGTTATTTCCCTGAACAATTGGCGGACCATACCCCCCGGCCGTATCGCTGCCCATCAGAATGGTCTCCTTACTGATGGGTAAGCTAACATGCATAATTTTGTTTTTATCCTCCTCCTTTACTGGAAATTCCGGACTTTCCGGCATCTCGGAAAATCTATTGATTTGTAACTCCCCGCCCAATACAGATTGATAGAACTGAAATGCCTCATCACAGTTTCCCTCGAATGTCAGATAAATGTTTACAGTTTTCATATTTGTATTTATTAGGTTGTCATTCTATTTCTTGAATGGTAAGGACATTACATATTGATAACTTTCCTGAAGATAGGGTGCGAGTACTTTCAAGTTGGTTAGCATTTTTTCTGGAATCAGAACATATCCCCGCATCACAGCACCGTAGGATATGAAAGAAGTTGTCTTGAACTTCTTCATAAATCTCTCTCCAGATTCCTTCGATAGCCGAATACCGATTTCTCCATCCTTGTTTAATTGAGAAAACATATATCCGTTTGCAGAGGTGTAAGGCATGGTCTTACCCTTGCGTTGAATTTCAGGATGCATAGCGATCAACTGATCATAAACTTCAAGCACTTCTTTGTAATTCATTCGTACTGTTACAGATGAAGATTATCGTTTCTTTACTAAATTTATATAGAAATAATTAATTTCCTCTGAATTCGATTCAATAATATCCAGCCGTCCATCACCATTCAAATCAGCCAGAAGAATATCGTAAGTATCAAATCCAAGACCTCCCAAACTCATCTCCTTCCAGTCCTTTCCTTCCTTACCATTAAAAAAAACTTTGTTAGGTTCGCCAACATTGGCCACTACAATATCCACGGTGCCATCTTTATCAACATCACCAATGGCCAGCGAATATGAATTACTTTTTCCCGAATCAAATTCAATGTGGTTTACAAAGTTAAGATCGCGACTTCCAAAATAAATCAGGTTGGGCTCTCCAATATTTGCAGTAGCGATATCCAGAAAACCATCGTTGTTAAAATCAGCAACTCCAACAGACCGGGTCTCATCCTTCCCCGTGCCAAACTGAATTTTTGTGGTAAATTTTAAATTCCCATCATTCAAATAAACCATGTTTGGCTGACCATCACGATTCGCAAGAATCAGGTCCAGGTCTCCATCACCATCCATATCGGCCAGCTCGACATCAATAGTGGAATCATCTTTCGATCCAAACGGTATGGCTTCTGTAAAATTTCCATGACCGTCATTTAAACATATTTCATTCTCCATACCACGGTTTGTTATCAGGATATCAATGTCGCCATCTCCATCAATATCACCGGTTTTTAAATTTCGAGTGGGTGCATACGCCACACCAAATCCCACTCCTCTTTTAAAATTTCCCTTACCATCATTCAGGTAGAGTGCATTGGGTGCCATGTCGTTTCCAACAGCAATATCCAAATCACCATCACCGTCAAAGTCTGCTAATTCTGTCGCATAACTGGTTTCACTTATATCATCCAACGGTTTCGATACTGTAAAAATTCCAAAACCATTATTGTAAAAAATCTTATTCTGCTCTGGCCAATGCCGTCCATTGGCTACCACTGCATCGATGTCGCCATCATTATCAATATCTCCCATCCCAATACTAGCCGACTTATCTTTAGATTCACCTAATGCCGTCCGAACATTGGTTCTAAATTCAAGCTCCTGACCAACCGACAAGAAGAAAGAAAAAAGAAGCGCGCCAGAAATAATTGTTTTTATCATATACATACTTTTTTTGACCCAATTATTAATTGGCCATTCTCTACTTCAGAAACACAGTCTTATTAAATTTTGCACTTTCTTTTGCAGCATCCAAAATTTCCACCACCAGCATATTATTTTCAAGCGAGGAAAGATCATAAGACTGTAAAGTAATCTCCTTTCGAATAACAGCTGCGAAGAAAGAAAATGGATCTCCATAAGGTGGTAATCGCTCCATAAGGGTATACTTTTCTTCGTGAAATCCATCATATCCTTCAGCTATCCTAATGCGAAGGGTGTTTCGGTTGTCCACAATCAAAACACCCGTTAATCCGTAGAGTTCCATATCCTTTCGACCGATTGGCCAATCCCAGGATGCCTGTATGGTAGCATTCGAATTTTTATATTTCAAAATAATGGTAGCATCATCATCAACCTCTGGATTGTTCTCCGGCTGCATCTGTTGAGTAACTGCAGTAACAGATATGGGCATTTCACCGCCCTGTAACCAGGTTACCAGGTTCACTCCATAGCAACCAAAATCGGTGACCGCACCTCCACCATTTTGGATTGGGTTAGTGAGCCAATTTAAAAATTCTTCATTGATACCAATCTTTTTTGGGCCCCGATGACCATCACGAACCACCACTTTTCTGAGCTCCCCGATAGTACCCTCCTTCAGCATTCCATATGCCTGATGATTGGAAGGATACCAGGTTGTCTCATAATTCGTGAGGAGATAGATGTTGTGCTTTTTTGCTAGTGCCTCCATTTTTCTTGCATGATCCAAACTTACCGCCAGAGGTTTTTCAACCATCACATGAATTCCTTTTGGAGCACAGATTTCAACGACCTGCAAATGTTCAAAGATGGACCCAAATGCGGTCACCGCTTCGGGCTTTGTTGCGTTCAGCATTTCCTCAAGTGATGGATAAACCAAATCCATGGAGAATCCGTGTTCCTCGGCATAACGTAGCGCCAATGCACGGTTCGGTTCCGCTATTCCAACAATTTCAATGTCACCAATCTTTTCACGGCCAAGTATCCAATGAACATGTGTATGCGTGAGCCCGGCGACACCAATTCGAACTGGCTTCTGTTGGGCGTTTAAAGAAAAGCAATTGACAAGAAATACAACGAAGAATAAAATTATTTTCATGATGATAATTTATGGACGATCAATCACAGTAAATATGCTACGCAATCGGATATCATTGGAAGCCGAACCAATCATAATTCTGAATTCTCCAGGCTCAATTACTCGATTCATCTTTTCATCCAACATGGATAAAAGTTCAGGCGTAATTGTAAAGGAAATATTTTTGGTCTCTCCTCCTTTAATATGAATGCGGTGAAATCCCTTTAACTCTAAAACAGGTCTGGCCACCGAAGCTAGTAGATCTTTTATGTATAGTTGAACAACTTCATCACCATCATACTTTCCGGTATTTGTGACTTTAAAACTAGCAATTATATTTTCATCCGAATTAATCTCTGTTTTATCAAAATGTAAATCACTGTATTGAAAAGTAGTGTAACTTAAGCCAAACCCAAACGGAAACAATGGTTTACCGGTAAGGTTGATGTAATCATCCCCGCGTCCGGTTGGTTTGTGGTTGTAATACAAGGGTAATTGCGATTCACTTACCGGAAAAGTAATGGGCAATCGACCGGCAGGATTGTAATCACCAAACAAAATATCAGCAACAGCATGGCCACCTTCATCACCGGGATACCACACATCTACAACTGCTGAAACTTTGTTAATCCAGTTAGTCATGGTAATCGCACTTCCTCCAACCAATACTACAATGATGGGTTTACCGGTTTCCGCTATCGCCTCTATGAGTGCGTCCTGATGTCCGGGAAGTGAAAGATGAGCACGGTCTTTGAACTCACCTTCTTCAATACCCATCACTATGATCGTCGCCTCCGATAATTTAGTCAGCTTAACCACCTCATCAACCTCCTGTTTCCAGGTTTCCTTTATACCTACATTCCAAATCAGGTTAAACCAAACATTTCCAACCGTTTCGAAAAATTCTATTTTAATATCATACTCCCTACCTTCGACAAAATCATAGTCGACAGTTACCGTTTGAACGGTTTGTTTTTTCCAATTATCAAGTACCAACTGATTATTTATATAAATGCGATAACCATCATCACCCTTTATTCCAATCTTAAACCGTCCAGTGGCAGGAGCTAACAGTTTACCGGTCCAGCGAGCAGAATACCAATCATAATTTATTTTTTCCTGATCAGGCGAAAATAAGGTCCAGCGAAAATTTATTGTTGGATCAATCCGTATCAGATCAGGATCTCCTTCCAGCGTTGGATTATTAAAATACGCACCAAGAAGTCCTTGCTGCTTTTCATTATCATGGTAACAAAATAACTGGGAGGAAGGTATCGTTACAAATTCGGTAGTTTCCCTTCCCGGTCCTTTTGCGTATGAAACTGTTGTTGATTCTCCGACTTTAATTTTTATTCCTTCCAGTATGGAAACCGTATTCGTGCCCGGACCAGCATATCCGCCCAACCTGGCTTCTTCAGCGTCTATACCAATGACCGCAATTGACTTTAAACTTTTCTTTAGAGGAAGTGTGTTCTGTTCATTCTTTAGCAATACCACTGATTCCAGAGCAGCCTGCCGGGCTACTGTTCTGTCCTCTCCTGATTTTTTCCATTGGCCAACGTCATTAACATCTACATACGGGTTTTCAAACAATCCCAATTTAAATTTTGCACGAAGTACTCTTCTTACAGCTTCATCAATAGCCGACTGCTTAATCATTCCTTTTTCAAAGGCTTCAAAAAAAAGTGGATAATGATCATACGATGTTTGAAAAATTACATCCTGACCGTTCTCGATAGCCTGCATGGTAGCATCCGCGTAATCTTTTGCGGTAAAATGCAGCACATTAGCCCCTCCGGTTGCACCGGCATCAGAAATAACAAAGCCATCAAACCCCCATGTTTCTTTTAGCTTTTTATTAAGCAGCCAATTATTTGCTGAGTTGGGTCGTCCATCAACAGAGTTGTAAGCGGTCATTATCGAACCGGCATTTCCTTTTTCAACGACCGCTTTGAAGGCTGGAAAATAAACCTCTTCAAAAAGACGCTCGTTATAATGTATGGGATAGCTGTCGCGGCCACCATCTCCTACATTGGCAACAAAATGTTTTGGTGTGGTGATGATCCCTTCTTTTTCAAATTGTGAAATAAATGACAATCCCATTTGGGTGGTCAGAAAAGGATCTTCCCCATACGTTTCCTCAGTTCTGCCCCAACGAACATCTCTTGCAATGTTTAAAACCGGCGAAAGTATCTGTCGGATACCACGTGATTTTGTTTCTATGGCAATAGCATTTGCCACACGTTTCATCAATAGAGTATCCCAGGTTGCCGCAAGTCCAATGGCTTGTGGAAAGGCCGTAGCACCTTCGCGCACCAATCCATGCAGGGCTTCGTCAAAAGGGATGATGGGAATTCCCAATCGTGTTTCTTCAACAAAATATTTTTGAATTCCATTAATGAGTTCAGCAGTTTCTTTTGCCGTCCCTTCGCCCGAATAATCCAATAATTGCTCGGCTTCATTGCCCGACTTGCCTTTTGTAGCTACCTGAAATCCAAAGATGCCATGTTCATATTTTTCCTTGCCATCCGATAGGTCTCCGGGAATCATAAACAATTGCCAGAATTTTTCTTCCAGTGTCATGCGTGCGAGCAAGTCATCTACACGTTCTTCTATCGGTGCGTTAGCTTGTTTGTATTTTGGTGTATGGTCCTGTCGACAGGAAAGTAAAATACCAAAGTAGATAACAAGAATTGAAATAGTTGCGATTGAACGATTCACGGTGTTTGGATGGTAATTTCGAATCATCAATTTAATGATGTTTACAATATTAAGCATACTGTGATAATTCCCTTTACCAATAGGAGAGGTGGTATATTAGCCCACTTCTTTAAATATTATAACCGTTGAATTTGCCAGTATCGACAAATGGTATGACTAGTTTTTTGAAAACAAGGTCCGATAAAACCATTTTCTTTTAATTGATGTCATTGGCAGCATACGTATAATTATTTACAAAAATATACGTATAAAATATGCTCATCCATTGTTGTGGAGGTGCCTCGGTGGTCAAATCCTCAAATCAATTGTAAATCAAAAGTCTTAAGATCTGGTCGGGATCTTAGTCAAGATGAATGCATTTTTTAGGATATTCAAAAGGAATTCATACTGGCAATAAATGATAAGACTATTGCACCCCTACTGCCCAAGCGTCCGCTTGTGCCCTCATAATCATACCTGGTGAGCTCCTGACAATCCCCACTGGCGCAAGCGTCCGCTTGTGCCCTCATAATCATACTTGGTGAGCTCCTGACAATACTATTTTAATACCGGAGGCTTCCTGTGTTGCGTTCCCTGCTCATATGAATAGGCTAATTTAATAAGAACCCCTTCATCATACATTCGTCCAAGGAACTGAATCCCTACGGGCAAATTACCACTGAGATAACCCATCGGTACAGTGAAGGCCGGCTGTCCGGTATGCGGACTAATAATCTGGTTATTATCACCCTTGTATTCTTCTTCAAATTTTGTAATTGTAGCAGGTCTGTTTTTCCACGAGGGGTAAATGATAGCATCCAGTTCTAACGAGTCCATCATGGATCTAATAGCAGTACGAAAGGCAATCCGCTTTGGATCTTCATAGGTATTGAGACATTCCGCTATTGCTCTCCCCCATCTGGCTTCCGGGTTTGCAAAGGATGCAAGTCTACGCATTGCAAATTCAGAGGATGTACCGATGCGTATTATATCCTCAATAGTTTGCACGGTATCGATCTTTACATTCGCCCGTAAAAAATTTTCTACATCCGTTTTAAACATCCCACACCACTGATCCTTGCGAAGTTCATCAAACCCGGGCACAAGCACCGGATCAATCACCTCTGCTCCCAGTTTCCGGAGGTCTTCAACGGCATTGTCGAACAACGTTCTTATTTCCGGATCAGTACTGTCATCAACCAGTTCCCTAAGAACACCGATACGTGCACCTGATGATCCATTTTTATCCAAATACTGCTGATAATCGATGATTGATTTGTTCCTGGAGTATTTACTGATATCATCGCTGGCATCATATCCGGCGATCACTTCCAAAACCCTAGCAGCATCTTCCACTGTACGACACATGGGACCCACCACATCATTTCGTAAGGAGAGCGGTACGATACCACTTCGGCTAACTAATCCCATAGTAGTTCGAAAACCTACAAGTGCACAATGGGAAGATGGTCCACGGATAGAATTACCAGTATCTGTTCCTAATCCTACAGACCCCAGATTGGCAGCAACGGATGCGCCTGTTCCTCCACTTGATCCGGCCGGAACATATTCCAGGTTGTAGGGATTATGCGTGGTACCGTGCGTAGTGCTTTCGGTATGCATGGGTGAGAATGCCCATTCAGCCATGTTGGATTTTGCGAGGATGATGGCGCCCGCCTCCTTTAGTTTAGTAATGATAAAAGCATCACTTTCCGGAAAATATTGCTGAAGCGCCAGTGAACCGGCAGTGGTGGGAATACCAGTCACATTGATATTATCTTTTACAATGACCGGAATACCGTGTAATGGTCTCAGTTTTGAAGTTGTCTCAAATTCCTCATCCAATGACTTGGCAGCTGCCAGGGCATCAGCGTTTAGAAAAGTAATCGCGTTAAGGACGGAGTCATCCTGTTGTATCCGATCCAGGTATGCCTGTACCAGTTGTTCACTGGTGTAATCATGGTTACGGTACGCCTGATGAATTTCTGCAATGGTAAGTTCATTGAGATCAATCGTTACAGGTTGTGTTGAATTCACACAACCACCCAGTAAGAGCAGTAAGAAGACAAAACTGAGGATGCTTTTCATACAATCATTGAGATTTGGCTGACCTTTTCATCAAATAAAAAAAGCTAGAAACCCCTATTTCTTCAGTACCGTAAATTCCACACGACGGTTATTCGCACGACCCGCATCCGTATCGTTGGTATCAATTGGCTTTTGTTCACCGTAGCCATGTGGGGTTAAGCGATAGGTTTCAATCCCCTGATCAATTAAATACTGCACAACGGTTTCCGACCTTCCCTGTGATAAGTTCAGATTATATTCATCAGCTCCCTTACTGTCGGTATGCCCGGATATCTCAATTTCAACCGTGGGATTATTTTTTAGAAACTCCACCACTTTGTTTAACTCCACAAAGGATTCTGACTTTAATGTGGTTTTATCAAAATCGAAATAAATGTTTTTCAACCGGACTGTAACACCAATTTCAATTGGCTGTAAATAGACATCTTTTACAAATGGACTCAGGTCACTATCAATCAACTCTATACTATCGGTTTTATTTAGGTATCCACTTGCAGATGCGGTAAGCATATACCAACCTAATTTCGGGACTATCTGTTCATACGCACCTTCTGATGTTTGCTTTGTAAAGCTGGTGTTTCGGTTTGCTCGTTCGCCAATAATCAATTTAGCATTCACGGGTTTGCCAGTTTTTTCATCCAGCGTGGTCCCCATTAAAATCAGTTCCTTCGCGATTGGTTTAAGGCGAATGTCGACAATGATCGTCGTATCGTTAGTTAACGCAGGAAGGGTAGCACTCACATTCGCAGGCAAAAAACCAGTTGCCGTAGTGGCAATCTTATACCCGGTTGTTGCATTGATCTTTGCTTCAAATTTTCCCTCTTGCTTGGTTTGAAATTGCATAGCTTCTTTATCAGGGATGGTCAGGGTAACATTCGCACCCGTTATTAGCTGGCTGGTCTTGTCGTTATACACATTACCAATAAGGGTAATTTTGATTTCTTTGGGAACCAGTGTAAAGATATCAAGGTTTCCACCGTCAATACGGGAATTTGCACGCGACGTGTAAATGGTACCGGCATCATCCATTGAAATGTAAGCGTCCATCGCTGCCGTGTTAATAACCGGGCCCATGTTAACTGGTGGCGACCAATTCATCCAGGTGTCATCAAGGCGGGTTGTTTTGTAAATATCAAGACCACCTTGTCTTCCATCACCAGGACGTCCACTTGAGTAATACATCGTTTTCTGATCGGGCAATATAAAGGGAGCAATATCATCAAGACTATGATTGATTTTTAATTTCTGAGGAGTGCTGTATGAACCATTCCCCTGTCGCTTGCTTAAATATAAATCACTGAAAGTCGCATCCTTGCGCTCACTCATGTAGATCAGCATGTGTTGCATGTCTTTTGAGAGATAGGCACCATAGAATTTTCCGTTGTTCATCTTGGAAAAGTTATCGACAGCCAGTTCGGTTAATCCTCCACCGGGTGAAACCAATGAGAATCCCTTTGAATTTTTGCTGGATCCGCCCCGAATAAACAAGGTGCCATCCGGTAACACAGTAAACACCTGATTAGAGTGATGGCGGTTAAATGGGTTTCCCAAATGCTGTACCTGACTCCAGGTTCCATCAGCTCCCTTTTTCGACATCCAGATATCCTGACTACCATCCTTTCCATATGTATTATCAGGGTGGTTATAAACAAATATATAAAGCGTATTCCCATCCGGAGAAACTATGGGTGCAGCATCATGATAGTGGGTATTGATTTCAGGTCCCATCTTTACCAACTCATATGCCTGCGTAACCTCCTGTGCAACTGATTGCGATACAACAAATAACAATAGACCTAGGATAGGAAATATTTTCATACTACTAATTTACAATTTATTTAGACATAAGACACAAGATCCAAGACGTTCGACACAAGATATTAGACGTTAGACATTAGATAGTTGTTCGTGGTTAAAAGGTTTAAGGTTAAGGGCTTAAGGATAACGGTTCAGAATCTAACCTGGAACTTAACCTTCATATCCTATGACTCATATCTAACAACTATCAACTTATAACTACCAACTAAATTAGACCGCGTCCGCTCATTGAAATCGCCACCAGGATCATTACTAATGCGAGCAGATTGAATACCACCATTCTCCTGTGCTTGGCGACATCGGCTGTCATTTTTTTAGAAGTTACCCGCGCCATGGTGATCAACACAATAGCAATCAGCATCATGCTGCTGTGCTCCACCAGCCAATACCGTAATTCAGGATTTTTCATTGAGGCTCCTGCAAATTGAACCAAATCACTACTGAAATACACAATAACCCCAACCAAAAATTGCATGTGGGTAAAAATCATCAGGTACAATCCAAGTTTGTTGTCCCATTTACCATAGGGCTTGCCCTGTACCCAACCTATGGTTGATTTGAGGATGACAAGAACAAGAGCAAGCAACACAAAATAGCGCAGGTAAGAATGAACAAGTATCAATGTTTCCATGTTGAATAATTTTTTTGGAATCGAAAAATAACACAGTCTGACCAAAGGAAGAAACTTTATCAATCCTTTGTAAAATGTTTCTCATTTCCATGAATGAAGTCAGGAAAATTAATTATGTTGACAAATCTTCCTTAATGTGATCTAAATGAAAATTCTTAAAAAAGTCCTGCTTGGATTAATCATTATCCTGATGCTGGCCAGCATTGGTCTTTATTTTTATTTAAACGCCCAAAAACCTTCCCTATCAGGTGAACTGGTTTTGGAGGGACTCCATGAAACAGTGGAGGTATTCTTCGACGAATATGGTGTACCGCATATCTATGCACAAAATGAAGAGGATGCCTATTTTGCCCTGGGCTATGTACACGCTCAGGATCGGTTGTTTCAGATGGAGATGCTTCGACGTGCCGCTGACGGGCGTTTGTCGGAAGTGCTCGGAAAAGACCTTCTAAAAGTTGATCAGTTTTTCAGAACTCTGGGCCTTAATAAATTTGCGGAAAACCATGCTCAGCAATTTTTCAATACATCGGAACATCCTTATCAGCAATCGGCAATCGCATACCAAAAAGGTGTTAATCAATATGTAAAAACCGGCAAGACCCCACTTGAGTTTACCATCATTGGCATTCCAAAAGAAGAATTTACACCTAAAGATATCTATCTGGCCGTTGGATTTATGTCGTTCGGATTTGCAGAAGGAATTCGCGCTGACCCTGTCTTACAAAAAATCCTGAATGAATATGGAACTGAATATGCAAATGCATTGGTGATGCATGCAGAAGACAACATGCCCCGGATTCCGATTCACCGGGAAACAACCCCGCAAACACCATCAACTAAATTAATAGCTTCCATAAGCGAAGCATTGAATCAGATTCCTGTTGCTTTGTGGAATGGAAGCAATGGATGGGTCGTGTCTGCGAAAAAATCGCAGAGTGGCTTTCCTATTCTTGCGAATGATACACACATCGGTTTTGGTCAACCGGCCGTTTGGTATGAGGCCCATATAGAATACCCGGGATTTAGTTTTTACGGACACCATGTAGCGGGTATCCCCTTCGGGCTATTGGGAAATAATCGCTTTTGCGGTTGGGGGCTTACGATGTTTGAAAATGATGATATCGACTTTTTCATTGAAAAAGTCAATCCTGAAAATGAAAATCAGGTTTGGTTCAAAGATCATTGGGAAGACTTAACTATTCGTGATGAGGTGATCCGCATAAAAAAAGAAGAACCCGTCACCCTATCCGTCAAGACTTCCCGACATGGACCCGTCATTAATGCAATCAATGATGATGTAGAGGATGAGGGGGCATTGGTGTCACTTTCCTGGATGTTGACAAAAGAAACCAATCATGCGGTAGAAGCTATTTATAATCTGAATCATGCTGCAGCTTTTGAAGATGTAAAAAAAGCAGCAGCTGCTTTTTCTGCGCCAGGACTTAACCTGATGTACGGTGACATTGAAGGAAACATTGCCTGGTGGGCTATTGCAAAACTTCCAATCCGCCCAACGCATGTAAACTCAAAATTCTTTTTAGACGGAGCGAGCGGAGAAGATGAATATCTGGGATTTTATCCATTTTCAAAAAATCCGCAATCGTTAATCCGCCTTCAGGATATGTTTATACCACAAACAATCAACCCGACACCGTTGACGGAGTTTCGTATCCGGGATATTACTATCTGGAAGGCCGGGCGAAACGGCTTGTTTCTTTTTTGGATTCGGATAAAAAGTGGTCACTGGAAGACATGAAGCAGATCAACCTGGATGTAGTTTCTCTTACGCACACGGCAGTTGCCAAAGTATTTGCTACGGTTCTTAAAAACGAAACCGATGAAAACATCATACCAATAGTTTCCTATTTGGAAAACTGGAATGGTGATCATCAGCTTGACGACGTATCCCCTTCGATTTATTATACCATACTCGCATTTACCATAAAGGAAATGATGGAAGATGAATTAGGTCCGGAACCATTGAAAACATTGATCAGCACTTCCTACATGAAAAACAGTTATTACAAACTGATTAGTAATGAAGCTTCACCCTGGTGGGATGATGTCAAGACAAAGGATAAAAGAGAATCGCGCACAGAAATTATCGAACGCGCCACACGGAAAGCACTGAAACTAATGTCAAAAAAATACGGAAATGATCCGGACCAATGGCACTGGCGAAAGCTTCATTCACTTACCCACAATCATGCACTGGGTGCTGTCAAACCGCTCGACAAGATTTTTAATGTTGGCCCATTGGAAGTTGTGGGAGGAATTGAGGTACTGAACAATATGGCCTTTGTGCTGGATACAGTAGGTCAATTTCCAGTTACCGCAGGCCCTGCCCTGCGAAAAATTACAGATTTCAGCAATGTAGAAAATGGTATTACTGTTTCACCAACAGGGCAATCCGGAAATCTGATGAGTCCGTATTATGATGATCAGGCGGTGATGTTTACAACAGGCCAATTCAGAAAAATGCTGATGAATAAGGAAGTGATTCAGCAATCAAAAAATAAGCTGGTGTTGCGGGCAGGGAATTAGTTGTTCGTTGTTAGTTATTAGTTGAAGCTTGTTCGATGTTTCACATGCAGGTTTCATGTTTCAAGTCGGGCCAACTTTTAACCCGTAACTGCTAACTTTCTAACAACTAAAATCAATACCTGATCTTATGGTCAATAAGCGTTAGCTTCTTTTCTTTCTCCATTTTTTTTACGGTGCGAATCACCGTTTCTACCCGGAGTCCGGTCATATCTGCCAGCTGTTGTCTCGTGAATGGGAAAAAATTATTTTGCTCTCCGCTTACCTGCGCTTTTTTCTTTAAGTACCCCAGCAATGTTTTAATCCGATGTTCAGGGTCACGCGTGGAAACTTCCGTTAAAATCATTGACTTATATTGTAGCCGCTTGCAAAGGACCATATCCAGTTTTAGATGTAACTCAAAATTATCCTTTAACAACTGCATAAATTCATGACGTGGTAAACGCCAAATAGTAGCGTCCTCCACTGCACGAGCACTGGAAGGATAACAGAAATCACCCAACAACGGAGGCTCACCAAAACTTTCACCGGCTCCAAAAACACCCTGCCAAAACTCCTGGCCATCCGGATTGATAATATACATGTTGATTAAACCTGTCTCCACCTGCAGGTAATCATTTGCATTTTCACCTGCATCAAAAAGTAACTGATTCTTTTTTACAGAAACCAGTCGGGCTTGATAACGTTTTAAAATTTCTACAGGAACCACTTGAATAAACTTTAATGCAAAGGTAATAGCAAACACAGAAATAGAACCTGATATAAATCAGTTCGGCTCCGCAGATTGACAATTAATGATTTATGTACGTTGGCTTTACCTGAAAGTCTATTTTGGTATTCGTTGGATCGTTGCGGTTGTAAAGAATTTCAAATTTAGTACCAGGTACGGGTGTACTAATGGAGTCTCTTACCAGAGTTTCAACTGAAATTTCAAATTCACCGGTATAGTTGATTCCATCTATGGTGTACTCAAGGGTGGCTGTATAAATCCCCGGATCCGGATAATTGGATTTTAAATCAATAATAGTGGCTTCTGCTTTTGCATACTCCCCAGCACAGGCATTCCCCAGTAATAATAAAAGAATGTAGAGAATTATTCTCGCATTAACATTTTTATCCATATACTAAATATAACACGATATTATGTTAACACACAAGCACCCCCGGCACAGGCTGCCTCTGCTGCATGTTCGGTCTCATCATCTGCTTCAAAAACCATTGATAAATCAATTTGTTTTAGCGATTTTTCCAATCTGGACTAATCTTCTTTAGAAATATCTTCAAAAGGTGCCTGTTTATAACTTCCTGTATCAAAGGGCAGCACACTCAAACCATGATAAGAAGCCTTATTTTCCCACATCCATTTCCAACCCGTTCCCATTCGCCATCTGGCAATCGAAACCGTTGCTGAAACATTATTCGCATTGCTTCCCTCTACGAAAACCCAGCTTAACCCATTCATTATTGAAGAATTTTATCCGCTCCAATAAATCCATAGCATCTTCGGTTCGCAGAATACTCCCATCAGGAGCCCGCTGCGGAATGCTAATAATCGCTTGCCGGCTGTTCAGCATATCATCCTCCAGTAACTCAGGATGATTGATCCGCAAATATTCATACAGCGCTTCATCCTTTCCGATGCGTATCCTGCGAACATAAAAATCATTATGCCAGGCATGAATACCTGATGATGTTCCTAAAACAATTGAACTAGTTCCTGACGGTTTAATCGTAGTACATCGAGCAGCAAATTCGATCCCAATCTTTGCGGAGACATTGCCAAGTTTTCTTGCTTCACCTCTTCTGCCGCTTCTTGTAAGTCCAATTGCATCACACGGCCACTAGCAATCCCAGTCATGCCTACACCAATCAATGCATCCCCTGCTGTGGTCTGTCGCCATTTATCGCGCAAGTAATGAAAATCGGTAAAGCCAGCTTGTAAGGTTCCAAAGAATGCTGCAGCGCGAACACGAAGGTTCAACTCTTCTTGCGTTTCAACATCTGAAACATTCACTTCACACAAATTGCAAAATTGAAATGGTCGTAATGCAATTTCACAGCAAGGATTAGTGCCCCAATCCAGATCGTTTGTAAAATAAAATCCAGGTTCACCCGAGCCTGACCATTCTACTTTTTTCCTCAACGAGAAAAAATCTTCTTCAGTAGTGTCATCACGTGAAAGTACAACGGAATTATTCGCTCTGCCCCTTTGCTCGTTGAGTTCCCACCATTTTCCAAACTTGCACGTGAGCATGTCTTCATCCGTAGCTGAGAATAATGAGATCATGGCCGATCTTCGAATACCTCCCGCCAACACGGCATTGGCAATGTAGCATTGCATATCATGGCATTCTATCGGAGTGAGCTTTTCTCCTTCTTCTTTCCGATCAAGCAATGCAGTTAAATGCGCAAGGCATATTTTTAACGGCTCAGGCCCTGGCGCTTTACCACCAGCGGTTACTAATCTTGCTCCCTTCGGGCGGATATCAGAAAAATCAAACACCGGCATAAACGAATTGAATCCAAAATATGCCTTCATTAAAACTTTTACTGCATCGGCCCATCCTTCCAAACTATCACCAATCAAAAACTTCTTTGACTTCTCTGCTTTCTTAATCGCTGGTAATTTATTTACATGATGATATTGAACAGAATACCCAACTCCGGTTCCTCCTAACAATAAGAACATGGTTTCTGAAAAAGCACGAATGTCGTCTATGGGCAAATACGCACAATTATAAATTCTTGAATTGTTCTTCTCTATGGCATGTCCTGCAAATTGCATGGCGCGCATGGAAGGCAACACACGTTTGGAGTATACAAACTCCATTCGCGCTTCAATTTCATTTTTCATTTGCGGATATTTTTCAATCATCATATCCACATACCGTGCACCAATTTCTTCCCAACTTTCTCTACGCTGAAATTCGGGCAAGTACCGCGCGTATTTCATGTAGATAATCAGATCACTTAAAATCCCCTGATTGAGTTCCATAGCTAATGATTTAAAGCTTCCTGTCCAACCAAACATTTATTGAATAAAATAGAATTCTCTAAATAAATATGTTGCATCAAATCCTTATCAAACTCATCTAGTTTTTGAAAGGTTAATTGATATGTTGGACATGCATATGGTGGCACCGTGTAGTTATTTGACAATTCCCGAAGGATCATTATCAGTTTACCAGCTTGCTCATGTTCATCTTCCATGGCAGCAATTGGCATATTAATGTTGTTGGCAATAACTCCGCGTTCATTTTCATCGCCAAATAATTCCGCAATAGCGGGAAACAACACCTGTTCTTCCTTTTCAAGATGGGGTAATAATTCATCCGCTAACGCTGCGAAATTTTCACGAATACGAACTAAGTCCGGCTCGGTATCACCATGCCTTGCAACTACTTTATCGAGCAGTGCTTCTAACTCAGGGATTGCTTGTCGTACGTAAGAATGATGATTTTCTATAATGTAATTCGAAAGGAATACCGGGCTCCAGTTTTTAAAACGCAACTCGCCTGGTGATACTTTCGCCACTGAAATCTCTTCTATAATAGAAAATGCATCTACATTGGCTCCTTCACAGGCTTTAAAAAAATTCTTTTTCCCACCACAACAAAAATCAATTCCATGTTTATTAAAAACGGACAATGATTGCGGGTATTGACGGGTTACATCATTGATGGTAAGCGAAGGGTTTTTGAAAATAGAACGGGTATGTCCATAGGTTATGTAGTTTTTAATTGCTGTTCAAAGTAGCCCCACTCAATTTTAGTATCCTATGAGTAAAGTCATACCGGGTGAATTATATTGAAACAATATTCTTTCAAGTTTTAATACCTATTTTAGCATTTTAATGGATGTTATAAATCAGCCAATCACTAAATCAATAAATCAATAAATCAATAAATAGACTATGCCTGCGTATGTAATTGTTGAAGTTCAAGTAAATGATCCTGTTGGATACGAGGATTACAAAAAATTAACCGCCGGAACCTTACTCGCCTATCAGGGAAAATTTATCGTTCGTGGAGGAAAAGTAGAAACCCTCGAAGGGGATTGGGATCCGGAACGATTCGTTATCCTTGAATTTCCAACATCCGACCTGGCAAAAGCATGGTGGGCATCTCCCGAATACACAATAGCCAAACAAATCCGCTATAAGCATGCTACTTCGAGAATGATCGTTGCAGAAGGAATCTAGCACATGAAAGACCTTGCCCGTTATCGTGCCGATACCCCAGGTTGCGAAACAAAAATCCATTTTAATAATGCTGGTGCTTCACTAATGCCAACACCAGTTTTGGATACAATGAAAACATTACCTGGATGTGGAGAGTATAACGGGAGGTTATGAAACAGCTGATTTAAAAGTTGCAGAAGTTAAGGGATTTTATTTAGCAGCAGCAAAAACTTATCAATGCAACGCCGGACCAAATTGCCTTTACCTCCAGTGCCACCAATTCATTTGCCCGTGCGCTTTCCTGTATTCCATTCGAAAAAGGCGATACCATCGTGATTGCCAACGAGGATTATATTTCCAATCAAATTGCTTTCTTGTCACTTCAGAAAAAGTGTTGGCGTTACCCTCATATCGTGCAGCAAGCAAACCTGAAGGGGGTGTCGATATAGCGGATATGAAAACACTTATCGAACTCCATCAACCCAAGTTGGTTTCGCTGACCCACATCCCAAGCAATACAGGGTTAGTGCAACCTGTTGAAGCAGTGGGGGAAATTTGTAAAGCACTGGATATTCTATACTTAGTAGATGCCTGTCAGTCGGCAGGACAATGGCCTATTGATGTTCCAAAATCCAGTGCGATTTTTTATCGGTGACGATGCGTAAATTTTTGCGCGGACCTCGGGGAGCTGGTTTTCTTTTTGTTTCAGATAAAGTTTTAGACCGTGGGATGGAACCCCTTTTTCTTGATATGCGGGGCGCTACCTGGACGAGTGCAGATGAATATGTTCTACAATCCAGAGGCAAACGATTTGAAGATTGGGAAATCCCATATGCGTTGGTATTGGGAAGCAAAGTAGCCATCGAATATGCATTGGAAATTGGGATTGAAAACATCCAACACGAAATAGCGAACTTTGTGCAATTATCCAGCGAAACTCCAAAAACGATAAAAGGTGTTCAAATTCTGGATATCGGTGAACCACAAAGTAGTATTATCACGCTGACACTTACCCATTCCCGAACCGGATAAGCTTGTCGAAACCTTACGCAAAAAAAATATCAACACGTCATTGACCACACGTGCCAATGCCCTGATTGATTTTGACAGCAAGGGTGCTGAATGGGCGCTTCGTATTTCTCCGCATTATTATAATACGGAAGATGAAGTGGACGTATTGATTGAAACGCTAAATAAATTAGCTAATTAGTTGATTTGATAATTTACTAATTGTGCAGCTTTCCCCCTGATTGCATTATTCTCAAATTGACGCATCAACAAATCCTTAAAATAACCCTTCTATCAAAAACCAGTAGCTATTCATTGCCGACCCGCTTACCTTTCCTTAACCCATTTAAAATTATACCCATGAAGAAATTAGTAGTCATACTCCTTTTCATTTCCACGCAGCTCAGTGCTCAGCTCAATATTGGTTACCAGCGACCGGTGGAAGAAATCGCTGGTTTATTAGAGGCCCCGCTTACACCTTTTGTAACTTTTAGTCCCGATAATAATTGGATGGTTTTGCGGGATCGTTCAGATTACCCCAGTATTGAAGAATTATCACGCCCGGAGCTTCGAATCGCCGGCCTGCGTATTAATCCGGAAAATTTCGGCCGAAGCAGAGGCTCTTATTTAATCGGACTTAAACTGAAGTCGCTGAGTGACAAACAAGAATATGAAATCAGCAATCTTCCATCTCCGCTTTTAATAAGTGACCTTACATTTTCTCCCGATAGTAAAAGAATCGCCTTTCTTCAGAATTATGGAGATCGTATTGAATTATGGCTGGTAGATGTAACTACAAAAAGCGCATCCAAAATTACGGATCGTAAAATCAACAACGTCTTTACAGATTCCTTTAATTGGTTATCCGATTCAGAACAAATTCTTTTCACCGCTGTCCCCGCCAATTTAAAACCCGTTACACCCAAATCACGGGTTCCTAAGGGACCGGTTATTGAAGAGAACCTCGGAAAGCAGGCACCCTCGCGCACGTACCAGGATTTATTGGAAAATCCATACGATGAAGATTTATTCGACTACTATGGTTCTTCCGAGATTGTTATAAAAAAAATTGGCGGTGAAGAAAAAACAATCGGTCCGAAAGCCTTGTATCTCTCTGCCAGTCCATCTCCGGATGGAAAAATGATCATGATTGAAAACATCCATAAACCCTATTCGTATTTGGTTCCTTACTACAGATTTCCACTAACAATCAAGATTGCAGACCTGAACGGTAAGCTGGTGAAAGAGGTGATTGATATTCCGCTTACCGACAATATTCCCAATGGATTTAATGCGACACAAACCGGCCCGCGCGGACACGCCTGGAGAAGTGATCAACCGGCAACAATTTATTGGGTGGAAGCCCAGGATGGTGGGAATCCCAAAACAGAAGCGGCTATTCGTGATAAGGTTTACCAGCTCGCTGCTCCGTTTACCAATGTAGCCTCCGAATTAATTAGCCTGCCGCTTCGGTATGCAGGAATTCAATGGGCAAAAGATGATGTTGCTTTTGTTTCTGAAACCTGGCGCAGCGATCGGAAAATACGGGTATATCAGATTAACCCCATTTCAAAAGCTAAAAAAATTATTATAGACCGATCAACGGAAGATCGGTACAATGATCCCGGAAGTTTTGTGACCACCTCCAATCAATTACGGAAAATGTAGTGATGGTCAGTCAGGATATGCTGTCCTCCTACGAGGACAAGGTTCTTCTCCGGAAGGTGACATGCCTTTTCTAGATAAGATGGAATTATTTTCAGGTAAGAAGGAAAGGCTTTGGCAATGTGCAGCACCGTACTATGAACGAGTCGTCAATGTGATGGATGGAAAAAAAATAAGTTTTGTTACCTCCCGTGAATCACAAACAGAAACTCCCAATTATTTTCTCAGAACAGCAGGATCAAAGAGCATTACGCAATTAACAGCGTTTGAAAATCCGTACCCACAATTAAAAGATGTAAAAAAAGAAGTACTTCATTACAAACGTGCTGATGGGGTCGACCTGACGGTTGATATGTATTTACCACCCGGGTATAAAAAAGAGAACGGTCCGTTACCGGCAATGGTATGGGCGTATCCGAGAGAATTTAAATCAGCAGAAGCAGCCGGACAGGTATCCGGTTCCCCCTACACTTTTACCAGAGTGAGCTCTGGAGGAATACTTTTCTGGGTCCTTCGGGGTTATGCTGTACTGGATGATGCTACGATGCCCATCGTTGGAGAAGGAGATGCTGAACCGAATGATACATACATCCCACAGCTGGTTGCCAGCGCAAAAGCAGTTATCGATTATACAGCAAGCCTAGGTGTTGTGGATCCAAACCGTGTAGGGATAGGTGGTCACTCCTATGGTGCTTTTATGACCGCGAACCTTTTGGCGCACTCGGATTTATTTAAAGCCGGAATTGCCCGCAGCGGAGCGTATAACCGCACACTTACTCCTTTTGGTTTTCAGGCAGAAGAGCGTACGTATTGGGAAGCACCTGAAATTTATTATGAAATGTCACCTTTTTCCTATGCCAATAAAGTCAACGAACCTATTTTGATGATTCACGGTGAAGCGGATAACAACAGCGGTACTTTCCCGATTCAAAGCGAACGCTTTTATAATGCTATCAAAGGACATGGTGGTACAGCTCGTTTTGTAAAGCTTCCGTATGAAAGCCATGGTTACCGCGCGAAAGAATCACTACTGCATATGCTTTGGGAAATGGACAACTGGTTAGAGAAGTATGTGAAGGGCGTGGAACCAAATGTTGGGGGTGATAAAAAAGTAACGATAGAAAAATAAGTATTCTAAATTTTAAAGATTTAATAAGCCGGGAAAACCGGCTTATTTTATATAAATAATTCTTGTAGCTTCACAACATGAGTTTAGTTAATGATCTCGATGAATTGGTTAGCAATAATGTAATTTCAGGCGATACAGCGGATCAAATACGTATTCATTATCAACGTAAGTCAAATCAATCACCCAGCAGGCTTTTAATCATTTTCGGAATCCTGGGGGCCTTACTTATTGGCATGGGCATTATTCTGGTAATTGCGCACAACTGGGACATCTTTTCAAAAGAACAAAATTAGTTTTTACGAATCCATTGGCATCGGCTGTATATGTGTTTTTCTATTTTATCAAAAATAAAATTAGTGCCATGGCAGCGTGAGGCCTCCTCCACTTTTTTGTTTTTAGCAGCGGGCGCAAGTATTTCACTCGTTAGCCAGATCTACCACATAGCAGGCACCATGGAGGGTTTTCTCTTTATTTGGATGGCTGCTTGTTTGCCTATTGTTTATGCGCTCAATTCCCGCATTGCAACCATGCTATTTTTAATTGGAATAACCTGGTATGCATGTGAAGCCAGTTATTTTAATTACGCATTTCAAAAAACATCCTGGTGGTATTGGGCCTTCCTTGTGTTGACAATTCCCCACTATTATTATCAACTTAAGCAGTATCCCAAAAGTAATTTTACAACTTTTCTTTCCTGGATATTGGTTGCATCGCTAACAATCTGCCTGGGGATGGTAGGAGAAACAATTGAAGAGTGGACGTTGATTGCGTACATCGGCCTTTTCTGCAGTTTCATTTTGTTGGGTGAATTGGAGCTCTTTTCGCAAAATGGAATATTTAAAAATCCACTCCGCCTGGTTGGGAACGCAGGGGTTGTTATTCTGTTATTAATGACCAGTTTCAAATGGTTTTGGAAAGAATTTACACCAATCCAATCTATTGATTATCCGGAATTCATACTGCTCGCCCTGATCTGTTTGGGAACTTTGCTGCTGAGTATTTATTCGATCCGTAAATTTTCATGGAAAGCCGTCGATTTAAAAGGACTTATTTTTATCCCGTTCTTCATTATCTTTTTGGTTGCGATGGAGTTTCCCCTTGTCACACAGATCCTGGTTAATCTTTTGGTCTTAGGGTATTCGATTTATACGATTAGCAAAGGCGTACGCGTAGATAGCCTGGGAATTTTAAATTATGGGTTATTGATCCTCACAGCTCTTGTAATCTGTAGATTCTTTGATACCAATATAAGTTTTTGGTAATTTCTTGAGGGGTTTGCTGTTTATCCTGGTAGGGTCCTGTTTTTTTGTAGCGAATTATTTTCTGATTAAAAAAAGAAAGAAGTAACGACCATGAAATATTTTATTATTCTGATTTTTTCAGTTATGATACTTGCTCAGTGGTTTGTTCCTGTTAGCATGATCTACGAACAGGAATCTGTTTTAAAAAATGGAAAAGAGTTTAAATTCAAAACTGCACCGGTAGATCCTACGGATCCATTTAGAGGAAAATATATAACCCTGAATTATGAATTAACATTTTATAAAATCAACGATCCAACAAACTGGATGCCGGGGGCTACTGTATTTGTATCCATTTATGATTCGGCGGGGCTGGCAACTATCAAAAGTGTTTCTCATACAAAACCCAATAATCCGGATTTTATCAAATCGACAGTAACCTATATCAATAATGACATTCTTTATTTCGATTACCCGTTTGATCGTTACTATCTTGAGGAAGCAAAGGCTCCTGCTGCAGAAAAACTATATCGTGAAATGAATCGAGATACACAAGTAGATGTGTTTGTAGTAGTAGCGGTTAAGGATGGAGTTGCAACTCTAAAAGATGTTACCATAAATGGTATGAGTATCAACGAAGCAGCTGCCAATTACCCAAACTAATCTTGTTTATTATTCAATCCTGTATTCAGGAAAACTGAAAATTGAAGCCGATCAAGGGTGTATACTTCCAATTCGGTGACGCAGATAACCGGCTTGAAAATTTAATGCGTTGTTTAATTTATACCCGATTGCGCCGTACAGTCGGTTTTGATCAAAAGGAGTGTTCGATAAATCCAAAAAGATTTCATCATAAAAAGCAAGATACACCGTACCATCATCCATTTGTTCATTGTTCAGCGGCACACTTACATATAACCGGTATCGAACACGATTTTTATAATCATCCTCTCCATTCGAAAAAGAAATCCAACGCTGTTCCAACGGTAACGATGTTCGAAATCTATCCGACTTATTTTATTTCGCAGGATGAATTGTTGCCAGATACGATGTTCATTGGCATACGTCTTACTTTCTCCTTTTACAAATGATTCTGTTCGGAAAAAACCATACCCGGCAGTTACCAATGAATTCTCATTGATATGATAATTTAATCCCAACCGAATGAAACCCTGATTAAAATTACCAGCAGGTTCATACAAACGGATTTGAACTTCATTATGAATACTATAAGTTGAGGAGAGTTTGTGATTACCAAAGTACATCAGCCAATTCCCCAGGTAATTGTCGGGTATATTTTGACATTGTGCAGCTAAAGGGATGGATAGGGCTATGGAAATGAGGAGAACTCTTTTCATTAATACACCAGAGAATTAAAGGAAAAAAACAGGATTATTCAGCCGTCGTCGGCTCAGGCGTTTCCAAATATTTTTGAATCCACTCTTCTTCCAATGACAGGATTAAATTGCTTTGTGCTAACAGAAAGGATTGTTGATATGATTCCAACTGACGTTCATCATATCGAATGGGCTGGCGACTTCTATCCATAATGGTCTTTAATGCTTTAGTTTTTCAATTAATTGACAACTAGAACGAACAAGACCCCCATGAGGTTCAGCAAAATTCTTTAAAATCAACTAATTTCCTGCTGATTCCTGCTTTTTTTTCTTTCGATCAACAATATGGGACAAGGTGTTTTGTGCCAATACCGCTAATGTCTGATCCCTGACACCAATAAAAGCATCCCGAATTCCGCAGCTCACCTCATCTTTACATTCCTCACAGGGCTCGTAATACTTAAGCGAAACACACGGAAGCATTGCGATCGCGCCGTCCATTAAGCGTATAATTTCGATCAGATTAACTTCCTCAGGATTTTTATACAGATAGTAACCGCCACCTTTTCCCTTTTTACTATGGAGGATGTTGGCGTTGCGTAAATCCAAAAGTATGGCTTCCAAAAATTTTTTGGGGATCCCTTGTCGGTCCGCAATCTCCTGAATGTGAATAGGACCTTGCTGATAGCGCTCAGTTAAGTATACAAGTGCGTGGATGGCATATTTACATTTCTTCGAAAGCATTGACCTCAGTTTTGTGCCTAAAGTTAGCACCATTATATTAGTTGCATAATTAATACCAGAGGCAATTGAGATTTCCGTTGCCTGATGAAATACCTTATCCACGGAATATGACAGTGTACAATATAGTAGCAGTTGGCCTTGGAGGCTTTTTGGGTAGCATTTTACGCTATGTTTCTGTTAAAACAATTGATAACTATCTCCAGCGAAATTTTTTTTACGGCACGTTAACGGTAAATATTCTGGGATCCTTAATTCTTGGAATTCTTGTTGGTATAGCATTAAAACGAGCGGATCTTTCTGAACAGACACGTCTTTTTGTTGGTGTTGGATTCTGTGGTGGGTTTACAACGTTTTCGGCCTTTGCGCTTGAAAATGTGAATCTTATTAATGGAAAACATTTAGGAACACTGGCGCTTTATATTTCAGTAAGTGTTGCAGTGGGGATCCTGGCCATGTTCGCCGGTATCTGGATTGGGAGAAGTTATTGATTGTCTGTTTTGCGATAATGGTGAAGTTGTTACTTTTGTCGCCCTGACAAACACCTTGCCCAGGTGGTGAAATTGGTAGACACGCTACTTTGAGGGGGTAGTGCCGTAACTGGTGTGCTGGTTCGAATCCAGTCCTGGGCACATTTAAGTAAAAATCGCCGTTTCCTGGCTTTTTAGGCTAATTGTGGAGCAGTTAACGTCCACATTTCGCAATTTTTAGCCTTCCTCGCTCATTCCTGAATATAATTGAATTACGCTCTATTTCTTACACTTCAATTTTGGTCAAAATCGTCTGGAAAATCTTCCTTATAACCACTTATCATAAATACTGTTTCAACACTAATTTCTCGACAAATTCATTAACTTTCAGGTTCAAAAGCCCTCATTGTCTTTAGTTTAATAGTACGTGTCGCAACTTTAGTTGACTTATGATCTATCCAAAAAATCTATCTTTTATGAAAAGAATCGTGTTTTCATTACTCCTGATGGGAGCAATGTCTCTTACAGGATATGCGCAGCAATCGGTATCCATTGGTACTGACCAAATTAACAGCAATGCCGTTTTATGGTTACAGGGCAATGGTAGCCAGGGACTTATATTGCCTGTGGTTACAAATCGGACCAATGTGACCGCTGCCAAGGGAATGGTCGTTTTTGACGATTCTGATAAAAAAGTATACTATAACAGTGGAACTGCGTGGGTAGAAGTTGGTGGTGGTGGAGGTGGAACCGCCCAGACATTAACCCTTGCAGGGAACACCCTGTCGATTTCGGGCGGGAATTCCGTTCAAATTGCAGGTACTGGCACCTACGGTTTCCGGACAGTTACTACAATGGAATGGATCGCAATGGACCGTCATCCAATGCTACCGCACCAACAACCGGTCAAGTTTTGAAATGGAATGGAACCAGCTGGGCACCTGGAACCGATAATACTGGAGGTGCAAGTATCACCCTTAATAATGGCCAATTACTGACAGGAAATGGGACCACGAATGCAGCCACCACCATTACTGGCGATGTTACCCTAAGCGGTTCCGCAATGACCATTGCCAATAACGCAGTTAATTCAGCGAAAATAGCGGACGGATCAATATTAGGAACCGATCTCAATACCATGAGCGCCACGAATGGCCAGGTTCTAAAATTCAACGGAACAACTTGGGCACCGGGAACAGATAATGTTGGTGGATCGGCCACAACTTTATCCAACGGCCAGATACTAACTGGAGATGGAACTACTAATTCAGCTACAACTCTTACGGGAGACGCAACTTTGAATGGTGGTACACTAACGATTGCAAATAATGCAATTAATGCCGCGAAAATAGCAGATGGTAGTGTGTCGTCAGCTGAAATCGAAGATGGAACAATTATCGCCAATGATATCAACTCGATGGGTGCAACCAATGGCCAGGTACTACAGTTCAATGGTTCAGCATGGAATCCCGCAACTCTTTCCGGTAGTGGTACCGTAACCAATGTTTCCGGAACCGGACCCATTGGTGTGATTAACCCAACAACAACCCCGGTCATTAGTATTTCGCTGGCTAACGGAACAACCGATGGCTTTTTATCGTCAACTGATTGGGCCACATTCAACTCAAAATTAGGGAACGCATCAACAACCGGAGGGGATTTATCGGGAACAATAATAAGCCCTACCGTTATCGGAATTCAGGGACAACCCATTGCTAATACTGCCCCCGTTGGTGGACAGGTTTTAAAATTCAATGGGACGAACTGGGCACCTGCTGCTGATGATGCCGGACCGGGTGGTGCCCCTACACTTTCCAATGGAGAAATAATCATTGGTGACGGAAGTAACAATTCCGGAGCTGCCCTTAGCGGGGATGCAACACTGAATGGATCAATCCTTACCATTGCCAATAATGCAGTTAATTCGGTCAAAATTGCTGATGGTTCGGTTACTTCTACAGACATTGCTGACGGCACAATCACCTCCGCAGATATCGCGGACGCCACCATTACCTCAACGGATATCGCTGACGGCACCATTCAAGTAGCAGATTTAAATTCAATGGGCGCAACCAATGGTCAGGTCCTCCAATTTAATGGAACACTATGGAATCCAGCTACCCTTTCAGGAAGCGGAACCGTAACCAATGTTTCCGGCACCGGACCCATTGCGGTGATTAACCCAACAACAACCCCGGTCATCAGCATTGCTCAGGCCGATGCCGCCACAAATGGTTTTTTAACCTCAACAGATTGGGCAACATTCAACTCAAAATTAGGGAACGCATCAACAACCGGTGGAGATTTATCGGGAACAATAATAAGCCCTACCGTTGTCGGAATTCAGGGACAACCCGTTGCTAATACTGCCCCTGTTGGTGGACAAGTTTTAAAGTTCAATGGAACGAACTGGGCACCCGCTGCTGATGATGCCGGACCGGGTGGTGCCCCTACACTTTCCAATGGAGAAATAATCATTGGTGACGGAAGTAACAATTCCGGAGCCGCCCTTAACGGGGATGCAACACTGAATGGATCAATCCTTACCATTGCCAATAATGCAGTTAATTCGGCGAAAATTGCTGATGGAAGTGTGCTGGCAGTCGATCTGAATTCGATGGGGGCTGCTGCCAATCAGGTACTGCAGTTTAATGGTACGAATTGGGCCCCTGCCCTGCTACCGGTTTCTACCGGAACGGTCACTAGCGTGGGACTTACCCTTCCATCAATATTTACCGTGAGCGGTTCACCGGTAACCACTACAGGAACACTGTCTGCCACACTTGCCTCCCAAACAGCAGGAACTGTATTTGCTGCTCCTGCCGCCGCCGCGGGTGCACCGACATTTCGGGCACTAACTGCAACGGATATCCCAAATTTGGATGCCGCAAAAATTACAACAGGAGTCCTTCCGATTGCACAGGGAGGTACCGGCGCAAATTCACCTGCTACCGCCCTTACCAATCTTGGAGCCATGAATAATACCCTCAGTGCAGGTGAAATTTTTGTGGGAAGTGCGACCAACGTCGCGACGGGTGTAGCCGTAAGCGGAGATGCCACATTATCAACTGCTGGTACCCTTACCGTTGCAAACAACGCGATTAACTCGGCTAAGATTTTAGACGGAAGTATCGTTGATGCAGATGTCAATGCTGCTGCAGCGATTGCCGGAACAAAGATTAACCCGGATTTCGGAGCACAAAATGTTTTGACAACCGGTTCAGGAGCTTTCTCACAACTCATTCTATCCAATGAAATCAGACTTGGTGCGGATCCGGGAACCGCGGGTCAGGTATTAACTTCTGCCGGTCCCGGTGCAGTGCCTACGTGGGCTGCAGCTTCGGCAGGTTGGGGATTGACCGGAAATACAGGAACAAATCCTGCCGCTAATTTTATAGGAACGACCGATGCGGTAAACTTATCATTCCGACAAAATAATACCGAAAGGATGGTACTATCAGCCACTGGCCTGATGCTCTCAACAGGAGGTGTTTTTGGTATTGGCGGCTTTAATGCTTTACGCGTTGATGGTGCATCGGATAATGTATTTGTCGGACCGGGATCAGGGCTTTCAACTACCGGAACAGCCAATGTTTTTGTTGGATCAAACACCGGAGCCGCTAATGTAGGTGGGTTAAGGAATACCTTTATTGGTACGAATACTGGATTTGCCAATACGAGTGGTGCTAGAAATACATTTTTAGGTTCAAACACAGGCACAAACAACACCACAGGAATTGAAAACGTTTTTATTGGAGATTTAACTGGACAAGGCAACTCTACCGGATCAAATAATACGCTTGTTGGCCGCTTGGCGGATGTAGCTGTTGACGGTTTAACGAACGCTACAGCCATTGGAGCCGGTGCAACTGTCAATGCAAGCAATCGCCTGGTTTTAGGAGCTGCTGGCACCGCAGTCCAATTTGATGGTGAGTTAAGACCAAACAATCTTCCTGGAACTGCTGGTCAGGTGTTAACTTCCCAGGGTCCGGGTGCAACACCTACCTGGGCAGCAGCCGGAGGTGGAGGAACCTTGCAAGGTGCCTATGATGGGGGCAATACAGTTACCCTCGCAGCTGCTACACCAATCGAGATTACTGGCACAAATTCCTCGACAGCAATACAGGTGAATGACGGCATGATTGTAAATGTGGATGTGGGTGATGATGATAATGCCTATTTCAGAAGTACAAGTAGCGGTGATTGGTTATTTGGTGCCGAAAGTATAACTCAAAGTGGTGATTTTGGTATTGGTAAATTTGGCGGTATGTTAGTCCCGGTCATCTCACTTAGTCTGAGCTCGAATACAGTAAACATGCATGAACAAGTCAACATCAGTGGAGATGATTTGATCAATAACATAGCTGTGAGTTCAATTCCTTTATCGGTCCAGAGTTCCTCCACTGCCGGTACCTTTATTAACATTAGTACCGTCGATAATATTGGAACTCCTAATACACGTTCCTGGAACATTGGAAACAGAGCCAATACGAGCCCAGGCTATTTCAGCATCTATGATGCAACGGCAGCAGCAGAGCGTTTTGTTATTACAACAGCAGGCAATGTTGGTCTTGGCGGCGTAGTTGCACCCTCCTCCACGCTGGATGTTGCCGGGGATGTGGAGTTTTCTGGAGCATTACTGCCCAACAATCTTCCCGGTACCGCGGGCGATGTATTAACTTCAGGAGGACCGGGGGTTCCACCAACATGGACCACACCATCAGGAAGTACGCTCATTACTAACCCTGCGACCAACAATCTTTTTGCGGGTGTAAATACGGGTGGCGCAAATACGGCCAACAATGGAGCGTTTTTTGGTACTGGAGCTGGTCAGTCCAATACATCCGGTTCAGCAAATACGTTTATTGGACACGTTGCTGGTCAAACTAACACAACCGGTGGATTTAATACCTACGTCGGAAAAGATGCAGGCCGCAATACAACAACAGGTGGCAACAACACATTTCTTGGGTTTCAATCAGGAATGAATAGCGCGGGAACAAATGGAACTACTTTATTAGGTTCTGCGGCTGGATTCAGTACAACTGGCCAGCTAAACACGTTCATTGGTCGGCTTTCGGGCGGAACTAATACAACTGGTTTTAATAACACGTTGCTGGGAAGCAATTCAGATGTAGGAGCCTCGGGAATATTCAATGCTACTGCGATTGGAGCTAATGCATTGGTAAGTCAAAACAACACAGTTGTATTGGGTAGCATCAACGGTGTGAATGGAGCATCAGCCAATGCACGAGTCGGGATTGGTACAACGACTCCAAGAAGCGTTCTTGAATTACAAATGGGGAATCTTACTTTAAGTGGTTCTTCATCATCACCGGGTGATGCCGTCGATATTGATTTTATAAGAGAGGATAACAACAATTTGATCGCCAAAATCTGGACCGATCCTAACTCGAATACCCTCTGGATGAGTACACATCCCACAGCCCCCGCGAGCAATAAACATTTTACTTTGGACCCTTCGGGAAATGTTGGTATTGGTACAACAGCGCCTGCAAGAACCCTTGAAGTCGCATCAACCTCTGATGCCCGTATTAGAGTTTCAACTTCGACAACCGCAAACCAGGCAGGTCTTGAAATGATTGATGGCACCAGTAGTTGGCGACTAACAACAAATGCCTTAACAAGTGGTGCAAGACTAGATGAATCTACCGATGCTTTTGGTGCAAACTCATCTGTTCGCTATTATTTTAGTGCCTCCTCTTTTGAACCCGGAACCAGCGGAACTCAAGATTTGGGTTCAACTCTTCGCAGGTGGGGAACAGTCTATGCTACTGTTGGCGTTATTAACACTTCAGATAGGCGCCTTAAAAAAGATGAGCGCGCGCTAAACTATGGCTTGCAGGAAGTACTAAAATTAGAGCCTGTAAGTTTCAAGTGGAAAAACGAAAATACTGACACTCGAACACACCTGGGGTTAATGGCGCAAGATGTCTTAAAAGTAGTTCCAGAAGCTGTAATAATTGGTGAGGATGAAGAGAAAACATTAGGTCTATCTTATTCTGATTTAGTGCCTGTCTTAATTAAATCTATTCAGGAACTTAATTTAAAGCTTGAGCAACTCGAAACAGACAATCAAAAATTGAAATCTGAAAACGGCTCACTTGAATCAAAAGTAACTGCCATCGAAGCACAACAACAGTCTTTGGCCAAGGACTTAGAAGAAATCAAAAGATTATTAGGAGCCGAAGCTAAAAAGTAAGACCATGAATAAAAACCATATTCTTCTTCTAGGTTGTCTTTTTGCCAGTAGTAATCTCGTAGCGCAGTTACGAATTGGGACAGGAACACAACTGTCGACTGCTTCCAATACCACCATTGCCACAGATGCCAACATTACCAATCAAAGCAATGTGATCAATTTAACAAATGCCCAATTGCATTTGTTGGGTCCGGGTCAGCAATTGAGCACATTGAATCCTCTGGAAATAAAAGACGTGGTGATCAATACCGGTGGTTCAACTTCATTTTCCTCCGGTGATTGGGTGTTTCTTAATTCCATGACCTTTACGAATGGTATTTTAACACCCCTAAATTCCGGAAGAATTATTTACAAAGGGAGTCAACCATTATCAGGAAGTGCCACTTCTTTTGTGAATGGCTTTTTCTATAATGAAGGCAACGGTACCCGGTATTTCCCTATCGGTGTAACCGGATTGTTCGCGCCGGCGCAAATTGATGAAGGCGCTTCAACCCTTTTGGGAATGCGGGTTATTAATGGTGGTCTTGTCATCGATCCTCTGCCTGCTGAAATCAATGAGTTGCTCTCCTCGCATCATTGGGAGTTGTCATCTCCAAATGGTGATGCCCAGACCACCCCGGTCGCCCTTAGCGCAGAAAACCTGGGTTCGCTTGATGGAGCTTCTGACCTGGTCATCGTTTATAAAGATCCTGTTTCAAACACAGGATCAAACCTGGGTGGTGTTGCCGTTAATAGTTTAATCAAGAGTCAACGGGGAGCATCCGATGGATTATACACGATTGGTCGCGGAGAAAAAATTAACCTCGTCATTCATGATATGATTACACCCTTCAATAGTGATGGTGTCAATGATGTACTCGTCATCGATAACATTGAATTAACCGAAACAAAGAAAGTCTCATTATTGGATCGATACGGAACTGTGGTTAAAGAGTGGACCGATTATAATCTGCAGGACCCCGGCACAACCGTTCCATTTGATTTTAGTCTGCTGACACCTGGCAACTACATCTGCGTACTGGAGTATAAACTACTCGGCGGATCATCAACGGAAAAAGTGTCTCAAATGATCACCATCCTTCAAACCAACTAGCGATGAGAAAACTACTACTCCCAATCTTTCTTTTTCTGATCGCCAATTGTTTGACGGGTAACGCACAGGATATTCCTTTGTTTACCCAGAAACTGACAAACTCCTTTATTTATAATCCTGCCACCGCAGGGCTTACGTTCGGGTCTGCTACCTATTCCTTCCGTCAAAATTATGCGAATGTTCAAGGAGCACCCACCAATAATTTTTTAAGTCTCCATACGCCCATTCTCAATCACAAAGTAGGTGTCGGTGCCAATATCTATCAGGAGGATGTGAATTTTATACGTAACCTGTATGCCTCTGCGGCATTTGCCTACCATTTGAATTTTGACCAAACCAATGTACTCTCTATGGGCGTTGCCGGAGAGTACAATTCATCGCGATTAAATGGCCAAACCAATAGTGATCCAACGGATATCGATTACCTGCGTCTGTCCAATGGTGATATTCAGGCGTTTGATTTTTCTTTTGGACTAAACTTCAAGTCGCGCCTTTTTCAGGTGGGAATTGCGGCGAATCGCTTAGGATCTGAGTGGCTGCAGGACTCTGCATCCTTTACCAGTTATTATACCGGGTATGCTCAGGGGATGATCCCGCTGCGTGGTGGACAGGACTTATTGGAACCGTATGTTGCCTATCGTAAACTGTCACCCATCAATAACTCCATTGATCTGGGTGTATTCTATACATTCAACAATCGGATTATGGGGGGTGTGGGCATTCGAAATACCCAGGCTACCAAATTTGATGAAAATTCAATCAACAAAAGTGGTCAGATTCTGAACACATCCATCGGATTTAAAATTACGAAAAACCTGATGGTCGGATACTCACGGGAAATGGTCATGGGTAATGTTGGTGGATATGTTGGCGCGGCAAATGAATTTGTTGTGCGGATGGACTTCAACAATAAGGAAACGCAACTCAAGAAAAATTTCCGGGCCGACTACAAAAACTCGTTAACCTACAGAAGGAAAAGCCTGAGCACAGCCTATGGCAAGTCCGTTGGAAGCAAATCACCGCAGCAACTAAAAAAGAAACAAAAGAAATACGCTCCCTACTCCCCGAATAAGCGGTATCAAAATATTAAGAAGGTAGGAATGACAAAATCTTCATCGAAAAAGAATAAATCCTTCAATGGGAAGAAACCCTATAACGCTCCAAAGAAGAAATCATCTTTCAAAAAGAAAAAACCATCCTTCAAAAAGAAAAAGGTATTCAATAAACGAAGGAAAAATTAAGCATATCAAATAGGCATTCAAAAAAAGTCCCGGAATTTACCGGGACTTTTTTTATAATTATTTTTCGGTGTCTGCTTCAGTGGTCTTTCGTATGGATATAGGAAAGTCATTTCCAGTTAAGTATCCAGTTGGGTATTGCGATGTTCCTCCATACTGCTTGGTCAATTCCGGAACCCGCTCATCCATAAACAATTTAATTTCACTGACCGTTAATCGATTATCTTTATTTCGATCAGCTTCTCCATCGAGTGCCTCCATTAATGCAAAGGTAAAAACACCGTGTTTTAATTCCTCAAATTCAGTCGCAAATTGTTTTGTTCCGCTGGAAGCCAAAACCGCAACACCCGAGCTGCGGGCCAATTGAACAATGGCTTTTTCATCTGTTCCAGCAGCGCGCACATTTAACGACTTCAAGGCACCTCCCGAATGACAGGCATCCATCAGAATCATCTGCTTTTGCGATTTTACATCTGTTAAACTTGCCCGAAGTTCAGTCGCTGATATGGCCTTCTGTTGAAGTTGCTCAGAATCACCATACAATTTGGTGACATCGGTCGGTACCAGATAGTACTCATTATCATTTTCTTCATCGATGGTTCCGTGACCGGCGTAATAGAATACAAATACATCCTCCGGTTTGGCACGAGCCGATATCGCTTTGAAACTCTTTATAATATTCTCCTTGGTAGCCTCTTCATCGTACAACTCAAATCGATTAATACTTTTAAAGATTGAGTTTCCATTCGCCATCAATTTATCAACTACCGATGCAGCATCCGATTGTGCATAATTCAAATTATAGCCTTCATTCTTATACTTATTGATACCGATGGCCAGAATATGCAAAGAGGAAGTTGCAATGGCTTCACCCGCGTATTCAATTTTCAATACATCAACCCTGGATTCAATTTTTTGGTAGTTGATCACTTTTACCTTAAACTCATTGGTTTCATTTACCATCTCCACAGCATAACTTCGTACAACCTTCTGCCCCAATTCTCGTGTATTGACGACCGTATCTGAAATGACTAATTTATCATTTTGATAGATGGCGATCTCTTTAATACCTCCTCCTCCATCAAATGCTTCCACGGTTATTGGCATGGTGCGTGCCTGTGTATAAAACTTCCCCCGATCATACCGCAATAAATCCGTTGATTGCATCGTCAGTTTCATATCAAAAAATCCTGCTGATGGGCGGTGGAGCTTTCCTAAATCAAAAATTCTTTCGCCTGTTTCTTTCAGGATCTCCTCGACACGTTTTCCTTGCGTTATACTTTGTGCGACTTCGCGAGGGCGGTATAAAATATCAAAATATTGTTCAGCTGCATAAAAGTCAGCCAGCTGATTAATTCCCCGATTAACATGCCAGCCAAAATATTGACTACCCGCGGATGAACATGAAAAATACCCGCGTGGTGTCCAGCACACCCACTCCCCTTCATCAGCCGTCACAAATAGGGTGGCAAATGGAATAACAATCTCACCCAGCGAATGAAGAGCCGCCTCAAGCTGCTTATAGGTCTTGTCGTTATTATTCTTCAAAAAAGTAATCACCTCATTCCATGCCTTTTTGGTTGGCTCCCGGGTAAGGGAATCCACCGGAAGGGAATCAAAATACTCTGTCCACTCTTTTCCCTGCGCCTCAAAAACTTTTCGAATACTGGGGGCATTACCGGTTTCCGATAACTTCCAAAGAATAATGGATTGATCCACGCCACCAGAGGCAAGGTATTTCCCGTCAGGTGTCACGGTGACCGCACGGATGGCCCCGATATGACCGATCAACTCTTTTAAAATATATCCATTCCTGTCAAAAAGTTTTAACGAAAAATCACTCGCCACTGCAACGCTTCCATCCGGCAGGCCCTGAAAATCCAGGATTCTTCCGTCAACTTCTTCATCCGTCTGGATTACCTTCTTGCCAACCTGAATGGTATTGACCCCCGTTTGAACCAGGTCTTTATTGTAATCTTTTCCCGGCTTATACGGTTTTGGTGTTTGATCAACAGTGAGGGATCCGAAATTAAAACTGGTTGTAAAATTTTCAGGCTTCGCCAAATCTTGCGAAATATATAACTCCAGGTTATCTCCAAAGGCCAAATCCTGAATCACTGAACCCTTTCCTTTTATCCGTCTGGCGGTTAACCCATTGATTGGGTTCCATAGCAGAATTTCATTGTTAACACCCCCGGCCGAAGCCACGATGTAATTTCCATTCAACGTAGGAGAGAAAGCAGCACTAAATACCGTATTATCATGACCTTCGTAATCGGTAAACTTTGTTCCACCGGGAATTGACCAGCTGGCTCCTTTTCCTGCCACATCAAGACTTACTAAAATTTTCGCATCACTTGAAAAAGCTATGGCATTCACGATATCCTTTAACCGTGTGAACTCTTTCACTACCGATCCATCTGCTTTCCATAAAATCATTTCATTTTCAAAACTGGTGCTGCATAAGTACATGCCATCAGGTGAATACAATACTTTGTTAAGCTGACCTTTGTGCTTCTTAAAAGTTTTAAATTGAAATTTCGTGCTGCCGGTTTTAAGCCCTGAAAGGTTGTAAACCAGAATATCATTGTCTACAGAAACAACAGCCAGGTCATCATTTTTTGGATTAAAAGATAAAGAGGAGACAACAGAGCCAACGGCTATCGTGGCAACGTTGCTGAGCAACTTGGCGTTATCCATTTTCCATAATTTGACCGTTCCGTCATTGCTTCCACTGGCCAGAAAACCGCCGTCGCCACTGAAACTTAACGTTCCGATTACCTCGGAGTGACCAATGGCAGTACTCACCTGAACCTTCTTTTCAAGATCAATGATAATAATGTAGTTCTCAGCAACGCCAACAGGAAAACCGGCTACGGCCAATAATTTACCGTCAGGCGAAATGGCTGATGAATACAGCATTCCTTCACCCCCATCTCCAATTTCGGATTCGAATTTCGTAACCATTTCACCGGATTCAACACTCCAGACCCGAATCGTCTTATCTTCCGATATCGAAATAACCCGTTCACCATCCGGGGTAAACAGGAGGTTATTTATACGGGCGGAATGACCCATTGGATTAATAACAATCCTGGGTGCCTGGCTGAATACTGAAAAAGGTAGTACACCGAGAAGCAGCCAGATAATAAGATATTTTGGCTTTGACATGATTTTTGGGATAGATCGACAGTAAATCTACCATTTTTTGCGATCAAAAACGAAACAACAGAATACTCCCAAATTGGCGTGTTATTACCGCCTGAGGGCGATTATTCCTTGTTAGGAGCAGTTTGTGTTGTTGAGAATTTTTGGAGTTTTAGAATGACGCCAAAAAACATCGAATAAAATATGGTCAGGGATAGTAAAATGTAAAGCATAGCGGTTTTTTCTAATGCACAAAGGTGTGAACATTAGCTGTCTCAGTTCAAGCACTTACAGTGAGTGAATCACAGATGTAATATTTTGGCACAATTATTAGGAATTATATATCCGGAGACCCGGTCACACGGAATCCTTTTATATTGCATGAATTTTATCAAAAAATCTATGAGAACAGTTTTCAATACACTCCTTGCATTCTTTCTTTTATTTACCTGTATCCCTTCCGAGGCTCAGTTGCAGGATAGCCTGCGAAGTGATTGGTTTCTGATGGATCCGGAACAGGATCATGTTCAGGGTGTAAGTGCTGAAAGGGTTTATGCCACACTTCTAAAACAAAGACCTTCCCGAACCATAATTGTAGCAGTAATTGATTCCGGTATAGACATCGATCATGAGGATTTGAAGGACGTTTTATGGACAAATGAAGACGAAATTGCCGGCAATTCCATCGATGATGATAACAATGGATATATCGATGATGTGTATGGGTGGAATTTTATTGGCGGGAAAGATGGCAACAATGTGAACGCAGACACCTACGAGGTAACCCGCGAATATGCCCGGTTGAAGCCCCTTTATGAAAATATGGAGGCCGGAAAGGTTCCTAAAAAACAAAAAGCAGAATACGAATACTGGCTAGGTGTCAAAAAGAAATTCGATAACGATTACAACCACAACAAAGCGCAATACGATGAAGCCAACCAGCAGTATGAATTGTATACGAATGCTTATAAAACGATCCATTTTTCGGATAGTTTACTGAAACACCATCTGGAGGCCCCCATCACCAAACAAACTTTGCAATCGTATACACCTGCCAATGATACCCTTCGGTTTGCGAAGGAAACTTTGCTCAGTATACTCAACAATATTGGGGAAGAAGTTGATACAGACGAGTTAGTGGGAGAGATTAAGTTTTACCTGGGATACATGGAAGAAATGGTGGATCACTTCAGCGTGGCCGTTGAATCGGGGTACAATCTTGAATTAAATACCCGCGAAATCGTGGGGGACAATCAAAAAAATCTGTACGAAAAAACGTACGGTAACAATAATGTCACAGGTCCCGATCCCTCTCATGGAACACACGTTGCGGGCATTATCGGCGCCAATCGAAAAAATGATATTGGCATTAAAGGTATTGCAGACAATGTAAAAATTATGAGCGTTCGCGCCGTTCCGAATGGCGATGAACGGGACAAAGACGTTGCCAATGCGATCATCTATGCCGTAGACAACGGTGCACAAATTATCAATATGAGTTTTGGGAAAGACTTTTCTCCCCAGAAAGAAGCAGTGGATAAAGCAGTACGCTATGCAGCATCCAAAAATGTGCTATTAATTCATGCAGCTGGTAACGATGCCGACGATAATGATGCCAAAGAGCAATACCCTTCTCGTTTTTACCTCGACAAAAAACAAGCACCCAATTGGATTGAAGTGGCAGCGTCTGCCTGGGGAGCAGATGAAAATTTTGTCGCTGAGTTTACAAACTATGGTAAATCGTCTGTTGATCTATTTGCTCCCGGAGTAGAGATCTATTCGACAACCCCTGGCAATCAATACGAGAATAATAGTGGTACCAGCATGGCCAGTCCGGCAACAGCAGGCGTTGCCGCGATAATTATGTCTTATTTTCCTGAGCTCAGTGCGGTTCAGGTGAAAGAAATAGTAGAGCAATCGACCCGAAAATTTGATAACCTCAAAATCACCAAACCAGGTACCGATGAGGAAGTTAAGTTTAGTGAATTATCCAGGACCGGTGGACTTGTAAATGCGTATGAAGCAGTTAAACTAGCACTTTCACTTGAAACCAAGTTAAAAAAATAACCTCGGCGCTTTTATTTTAACTTTCCCTTATACATCCGCTTGAATTTTTCAAAGCGTGGAATGGAAACATTCACCACATAGGAATTTCGGGGATGGTGTTCAATGTAATACTGATGATATTCCTCCGCACGGTAGAAGGCTGTTAGCTTCTTGATTTCTGAAACAATTTTTCGGGTATACAATCCATTGGCTGAGTATTCTCCAAAAGATTTTTTAGCAATTTTCTCCTCGTCAGCATTCATAAAAAATAAAATGGAGCGATAGGAAGACCCCCGATCGGGTCCCTGCTGATCGGGTGTAGTGGGGTCATGCGACGTAAAGAAAACCCGGGTGAGCTCTTCATAACTAATAACTTTGGGATCGTAGTAGACCAATACCGTCTCGGCATGCCCGGTTGTTTCAGTATTCACCAACTCATAGGTTGGATTTGGAACGGTTCCACCTGCATATCCGGATACAGCAGAATCTACTCCTACAACGGCCTCAAAGATATGTTCAGAACACCAAAAACATCCCTCCGCAAAAGCGGCAATCGCCTTCCCTTTGGGTGCTTCCAATTTTAATTTTTTGACATCTGTTTTCGTGGATTGTTGCGCCTGACACCCTGTAGCTGTTATCAGTAATAACAATACGCCAATACGAACTGATAATTTCATTCGTGAATTGTTATCTATAATACCCATGATCATGAATAGCGATGATTATAGGTAAGTTAACACTTCACAACATTTTAAGTTCATTAATCCTGATGGAAACATCCGCTATGCTGCGGCCATCAAATATGGACGTGACACTTCTCCCAAAGTCTTTTGAACAGCTAAGACTTCCTCAAGGGGTAAATTAAGTTCCTTATGATACACCTTATAAATCAGTTGCCATTCCACTTTTTCCATGAAACCATCCGCATTTGCAATCATACACATCCAGGCTATGCACCGAACCTGTTCTTCACGATTCATTTTCTTTAGTTCTTGAATGGATTCAGTGAAAATGACCCCCGCATTTTTAGTCCTTAAATCTTGTTGCATAGCAGCAAAATCCTCTTTGCTAATTCCTTCGACTTTGCACATTGCAGTACCAATCGCTTCTTCCTTTGGCTTAATGGAACCATCAACCGATGCGAGCAAAAAATACAACTTTGATAATGTGGCCTTGTGTTTCATAATTTTGATGTAAGATATTGCTATATAAGTCAAAATTATACCAATTCCAAAATGGGCCAATAACACATTAATTTAAGGATATAGACCATAATGGAATCCCATTTTGGGATGGCGAATTATCATTATACCAAATACCCATGTACTAAATTTAGTCCGTTCCTAATAAAACAGCGAATTATAAGTTCATTTTTTTCTTAAAAATCAGAACAACACAGTTATTATAAAGCCAAAATCAAAATAAAATCTTGTCAATCCTTTCATAATTCCATATTGGTAAAGCCCCTGATAATTGATGAAATTGGCTTATCTTAATCCAAAAAAAATCAACAATGAAGCGTCAGATTTTAACCTATTTCATAACATTCACCCTTTCATTTCCACTCGCGTTACACGCCCAAAAAAAAACAAAACCAAACCCAAACAAACAGGCTGTCATCCAATGGGTTGATACGCATCAAGCTGTTTTATCGGGTATGAGTGATCAAATCTGGGGATTTGAAGAAGTCGCCTTTCAGGAAACGAAATCAGCGAAATTACTGGCTGATTATGCCGAATCGCAGGGCTTTAAAGTAACCCGGGGGGTTGCAGAAATCCCCACTGCATTTGTTGCGGAATACGGATCCGGAAAACCCGTTATTGCTATTTTAGGTGAATTTGATGCGCTCCCGGGGCTTTCTCAAAAAACCGTTCCTACCAAAGCTCCGCTACATGAAGGTGGTGCCGGACATGGCTGTGGTCATAATTTATTTGGTGTAGCCTCTCTGGCAGCTGCCACGGCCATCAAAGAACAAATTGCCAGTGGCAAACTCAAAGGAACTGTGCGTTTTTATGGAACCCCTGCTGAAGAGAAGTTTTTTGGCAAACTATGGATGGTGCGGGCAGGCCTATTCGACGATGTTGATGTTTGTATGGATTGGCATCCCAGTTATGAAACAAAAGTCGCCGTCCAAAGCGGTTTGGCGTTGGTGGATTTTATCGTAGAATTCAGGGGTCAAGCAGCACACGCCAGTGCTGATCCATGGAATGGAAGAAGTGCTTCGGACGCACTGGAGCTTTATACCACCGGTATCAATTATTATCGGGAACATGTACAACCAACGGTACGGATTCATTATCATATCCAGGATGCCGGTCAGGTTGTGAATGTGGTACCTGATTATTCCAAAATTTGGGTCCGGGTTCGTGACACCCGCAGGGAAGGGATGGAAGCCGTTTGGAAACAGGTTGAAAAAATGGCGGAAGGAGCAGCTATAATGGCCAATGTCGACTACAAAATTTCGCTTGTTTCAGGTGTTCACGAAGTACTGGTTAACCGTACCGGTGCAGCTGCTCTTCAGAAAAATTTAGAGCAACTGGGGGAGATTCAGTATACACCGGAAGAAACTGATTTCGCTAAAAAAATTCAGGAGTCTACGGAAAAGAAACAAATTGGAATGGAAGCATCGATTCACCCGATGGAAGAAACACTCGAACATCCTGGAGGAGGTTCAACAGATGTTGGAGATGTGAGTTATGTAATCCCGGTTATTCGATTATCGGCAACAACTGCACCCAATGGAACACCCTGGCATTCCTGGGCAGTAGTTGCCTGTGGCGGAATGAGTATTGGTCATAAAGGGATGTGGTTTGCCGCAAAATCACTATCCATGACCATGGTTGATTTGTTTGAAAACGAATCACTTCGCAATGCCGTTAAAACGGAGTTTAAGGAAAGAAAAGGTGATTATGTTTATAAGGGCATTGTACCGGATGGACCACCACCTGTAAATAAATAGTACAGATTTCCTTCCATGCGCGCCAATATAAGCTCGTCTGCTTAAAATTGAGTATCTTGTGCACTCAATTCCTTGAATCTGCATGGAAGCTCCTGTAAAACATGAGGAAGTAAAGCACCTCTCCCGGCTTCTTGATTTTTTTAATTGTTTTCAACTTATTTACCAAGTGCGTTATGAGGCAATTAAAAATCACCAAACAAATCACCAATCGAGAAAGTCAATCGCTGGATAAATATCTTCAGGAGATTGGAAAGGTAGATCTCATAACCGCGGAGATGGAAGTAGAATTGACCATCAGAATACGGGAAGGGGATCAGCAGGCATTGGAAAAACTAACCAAGGCCAACCTCAGGTTTGTGGTTTCAGTAGCGAAACAATATCAGAATAACGGAATGACATTAGGGGATCTTATAAATGAGGGAAATGTTGGTCTGATCAAAGCCGCCAAACGATTTGATGAAACCCGGGGGTTTAAATTCATTTCGTATGCCGTGTGGTGGATTCGCCAATCCATGCTTCAGGCTCTAGCCGAACAAGCACGTGTAGTGCGATTACCGTTAAACCGGGTGGGTCTTATCAAACAAATATCAAGGACCTCCTCAACATTGGAACAACAATTTCAACGGGAACCTTCCCCAAGGGAAATAGCGGATGCAATGGAAATTACGGAAGAGGAAGTGGAAAACACGCTTCGCATTGCCGGAAAACATATTTCGGTAGATGCTCCTTTTTCCCAGAGTGAAGATAATAACCTCCTCGATGTACTGGAAACACAAAGTGACATAAAACCGGATACATTGTTATTGGTAGGCTCGCTTAAGAAGGAAGTCTCAAGAGTACTCGCAACACTCACCGCCCGCGAATCGGAAGTGCTTTGTGATTATTATGGATTAAACGAAACCAATCAGTTGTCACTGGAAGAAATTGCGGAGAAGTTTCACTTAACCCGGGAACGTGTCCGACAAATAAAAGAAAAGGCAATTCAACGATTAAGACGGTCATCAAAAATTCCGCTGATGGCCTACCTCGGCTAATTCGAACACAATTAATTGACTATGGAAAATCAAACCTATATCCCCATTTGGAACAAATATCGCCCAGCCATTCTTCAGTTAATGGTGAATGCAAATGAAGAACCCCAGCAGTATCAGTTTTTTAGCCATGAGTTTAAAAGGCTAAACCCAAAGGAAAAAGGAGGGTATACATTTACCTTGCAGGCTTTCCAGGGTAAAGCGCAAAACGATATACGGAAATCGATGGTGGCTCAAAACCTGCTCAATGTATTAGACGGTTCTAAAAAGGCATCTGAGTTATTGGCAGAAGATCAGTATGAATTCTCGCTAGATAAGCAGTTTGTGCTGCATGTAAGTCGGGTGGATGATGAGTCCGTGGAAGAAATTGAATTAGCGAGTAGCGGTGAATAGTAAAATAGACCAGCACAAATAATCTTCGAAATAAGGCTATTTTGATGGCATGGAAGCCGATATTAGGATAATCAAGTTATTCCATCTACATTTGCAGGGTAATCAATTAATGTTCCTGCATTTTAATTAATAATCATTCCTTTTCACTTCTTCCCGCTACTGCGCGATTAAATCTAATAGAATATTACTGGTCATTTGTCGGAGCGCTAATCGCTGATTGCACACTTTATTAACATTTTATAAAAAATTAACAATGCAAGGAACAGTAAAATTCTTTAATGAAACCAAAGGTTTCGGTTTCATTAAGCCGTCTGACTCAAGTGAAGACATCTTCGTCCATACTTCTGGACTTATCGACGAGATCCGTGAAAACGATCAGGTTGAGTACGAAGTTGAGCGTGGCAAGAAAGGCATGAATGCCGTTAACGTGAAAGTTATCGACTAATTTGCGTAACGCACCAAAATAAAAAAACCACCCTAGGGTGGTTTTTTTTATGCCTGATTTAAAGTGAATCCGGTGCTACCGGGATTACTTTGCGAGTCGTACCTTAATTGCATTGGGTCCTTTAAAACCTTTCTCGGTTTCAAAGGTCACCGGATCATTCTCTTTTATCGGATCAATGAGCCCGTTACTATGAACAAAAATACTTTCCCCACTATCGGAGTCTTTGATAAAACCAAAACCTTTGGATGTATTGAAAAATGCTACCCGGCCATTGCGGACAGCGGAAGCTGGACCTGCAGATTCCAGGTTACGAGAACCCAACACGACATCTTCGAGCTTAATGTCCTTCTTTTTGGTTGGATCAGGTGGAGTGGAGGTGATGTTTCCATTCTCATCAACGTAGGCCATCATATCTTCCAGCGAGGCACCCTTTTGTGCATTTGCCTTACGCTCTTCCATCCGTTGCAGCTTCTCTTTGCGCTTCTGGATTCTCTTCTTTTCTAATTCTTTTTTGTTAAAGGTTTCCTGTGGTCTTCCCATATTTTAGTATAAAGTGGTTTTGTTTAAAATCTTATTTATCCCTTTTGATCAGAGAAGCAAATATTTCACATTCTGACATCCGAAAGAGCTGCAATTTACGATTTAATTACCAATATGCCCGGCATGTACTATAATCATTAATAATCTGCGTTTTTTAAGGGATTTGAACAAGTTATCAAAGCACATACCCCAGCACCGCAACCACATGGCAGGCCGTTCCTGACAACACAAAAAGATGCCAGATAAAATGTCCATATCGAATCCGATGATCGTACGCAAAAAAGATCACCCCCAATGAATACATGGCGCCACCCAGCAATAGCCAAAATATACCCCAACCCGAAAGTGCTTCATATAGTGGCTGGGCGGCTAAAACACCCAACCAGCCCATCCCTAAATACAATAGTATTGAAAGCCTGCTGGTTTTAATGTTCTGAACTGATTTCAAGACAACTCCTCCCGCGGCCAATGCCCAAACGATTCCAAAAAGTGTCCACCCCCACCCGTCAGGTAAAATGATTAATGTGAACGGTGTGTACGTACCCGCTATTAAAAGAAAGATGGCACTATGATCAAAAATTTGAAAGATTCGTTTTGCCCGATTATGTGGAAAGGCATGGTACAATGTTGAAGAGATATACAGCAACATCATCGTGAGTCCGAAAATACTTACACCAACTATAGCGGTAACTCCTAATGGGATTGCCTGGCTAATCAGAATAGGGGTAATGGCAATCGCCCCAAAAAATCCAATTCCATGACTGATGCTATTCGCAATCTCTTCACCAAGTCCCTGCCTTCTGTCAAGATATTCCATGTTCCTTATCGAATGTTAAGGTGTGTAAACATACCGGAACATAAAATGATTCCACTGATTTAATAGCCCTTATAAAAATTACTGATTTTCAATGTTACCTGATCATAAATAGGCCTTGTAAATTCAATAAATAGTTCTTGTGGTGAAGGAGGTACCTGTTCCTTCTGTTTACTAAGTTGAATCTGTTCCGGTGAAAGGGCGCGCTCATCGCCGTTAAATGTTGCCCACTCCGAAATCCAAATAAATTCTCCCGGCATTTTTTCAACCGTTAACAGTGCATTCGTCTTTGCATCAATAATTCGAAAATTAATAACTCCCTTTGAAGTAGTGGTCTTTTTATAATAATAGAGGGTGGCCTTCACCGTCATATAAATTTTTGTGGTGTCGGATATGGGTTCAGAATAGGAAAGCCATTTAACTGGGTAGGAATCAGCGGTTGCTATCAATGGTGTGGCTGTTGTCAACCTCATACCCAATGGAAATTCATTGCCACCGTTACCATTTCCGTTATTGGGTTTACCATTACCTTTTGGCTTATCCTGGTTTTTCTTTTCTTCAGCACAGGCACCTTCCGTATCACCATGACCAAGATGAGCTTTTAAAGCAGACCTGGAAATAGTAAGTGTATGGCGTTTGGTTTCATCACCCCCCGGTATATGACATACTTTTACCTTGGTGGTGTCCCCTTCATTTGTGCCACCCGTGCTGCCACTATTGGATCCCCCTGAAGTGTTTCCGCCGGTGGCTCCTGAATTCCCGCCAGTAGCACCCCCTGTTGTTCCGCCTGTTGTTCCTCCGGTATTCCCTCCTGTAGATCCGCCGCTAGTACCGCCTGTTGTTCCGCCAGTATTTCCGCCCGTTGCACCTCCTGTGTTCCCACCAGTGGTACCTCCCGTGCTATTATTTCCGCCAGTTGCTCCGCCCGTTGAACCACCGGTTGTTCCACCCGTGTTTCCGGTATTTCCTCCCGTTGTTCCGCCAGTAATTCCCCCGGTTGTCCCGCCAGTGGCGCCACCTGCATTCCCTCCTTTTGTTCCGCCGGTATTGTTGTTGCCTCCTGAATCAGATCCTCCGGTTGAGCCACCCGTTGAACCGCCTGTATTTCCGCCGGTCGCTCCTCCCGTATTGCCTCCAACTAATGATTCACCGACATATATTCCAGCCACTACACTGTCATTTTCCAATAAGATTTCCCGTTCATTCATATACACCTGCCCCACTGTAAAATCATCAAATGAAATTTGAATAATATGATCAGGATTTAGCTTCATGGTTTCCGCTTCCTTGCGGGTATAGAACTTTACAAACTGATTAACGGCTGATGCATGCAGGAATTCAGAAACTTTGTCGTCAAAAAATTCTGCACTTACACTAATATTGGATGCCTGTACCGGAATTGGCTCCATCAATACCTTTACCGTCGCATTCCACAATGCCTGCTCCATCATCGCCTGCACATCCTTATATCCGGGTACAAATCCATCCGTTTTAACAAACAATGCATACGCAGCCTTTGCCTGATCACGAGACCCGTCCGTCATGGCACGAATACCAGCGGCATAGTTTTCTTCTGCTGCATTCTCTTTGGCCGTTGCCAATTGAGCATAATAATTTACCGGATTTGGAATTACCTGCAACGCACCCGGAGATCTGCGGATTTCTTCATACATGACATTGATGGTGTTGTAATACCCAACAATTGCCGACCATTTAAATTCATCACTTGAATTCTGGGCAATCTTGATCTTATCTTCATAAAAGGATAATGCCATTGGATAGGCACTCCTGAGTGTTTCCACAGATTTCTTATGATCATCATTTTTGCGCAACCGATTCACAGATGTCAAAACTGCCTGATAATAGTTACCACTCTCATAGGAGGATTTCCCGGAGGAACATGCATCAAACAACATGATAATAAATAAGACAGCAATGAGAAGTATCCGTGTATGGTTCATGATCAATTGTTTTAATACAATGAAGGTACGGATTTATACAGTGTGATTAAAAAATGACCATGACATTATGAGTTGGTCTGTGTTTGAATCATTTTGGGAGCAACGGTTTTACCTGTAAATAATCTGTTTTTTCTTCTTCATCATCATCCGGTTTCGTGGATTTAGGAGACTGACGAATTTCGCGATAAAATGGAATGGTAGCCCAATTCCTCTTGGTTACAGAAGAAGGTCCGCTAACTGAAATCGTATGTACACCAGCATCAAGTGAAGCAATATCAATAAAAACGAGAAACCCTCTTTGGTCGGTTCTTACTTTATAATGATAAAACCAGGGCAAGTCCGTCAGGATACTATCATCCAATGCGATCTTATAAAAATCCTTGATGATCTCCAGATCAAATTTATCCCGTGACCGCTTTTCATCCAGTTCCCATAGAGAATCATACTTTGCAAATTCCTTTATATTTTCTTCCCGATCGATTCTGGCAGGAATGAATAATTTTAAAACATTTCCATCAATAACATCCGATTGAATGTGTGCCTGAACTGAAAACTTTTCGTCATTCTGATCATCATAGTATCCAGAAAAAGCCGAAGTTCCCGTACTATTATGCCACATGGTAACCTGTGTCAAATCATCACCAAAGTATCCGCTGCCAGACAATGAATCCAAACCAAAAAAACTAATCACTGCAAAAAGTGTAAATACCAGTGCCATGATCCACCGATTAAAATTACTCGCAAATGCATAGTAAATAGGTCGGTAAAATCTCGATAAAGTAAGTGTGCTAATGACTTTATCAAATGGCCAGTATAGCTTGGCAAACCATTTAAAGCGCTTAAAAAAACCTAAGGTTATAAAATCCAGGAATGCAATCAATCCGATTATCAGAATCCCGATAATCCATACCTGAAAAACAATCGCATTCAATGCGGATGGAGCAAAATATATGACCGCAAAAACCGGAATGACCAACAGCACAAAAATATACAGATAACTGCCAATGACACACATGAACAACATGAAGGACATCGAAAACAATGCACTGCATATCTTTTCCAGGTTAATAATGATTTTTTGAAAAGGAGGAATCTTCTCTACCTTTTTTTTGAATCGCTCTTTGAAATGGATGCGCTGATGGTTGATGCCATTGGGAAACGTATAACTTAAGCCTACCATACCTACCCAAATACCCCGGCTCACCAGGTGCAAGATTAAACCAAATATCAACCAATAGGTACCAATCTTTAAGATCGCAACAAGATTATTAAAATCGTTTGAACCGGATATGTTGGCGCTAAAAAAATGTAGCAAACCATCCAGCAAATCAGGTGTTTTAAACATTCCATAGAGTACAATACCCGATAGTAGTACCTCCGGCTCCCAGCTACGAAGTTGGAGTTCCTCTAACCACTTTGGAGTTGATTCCTGATCCAATTCACTATTTTCCATCCTTCAAATTAATCGGAAAAATAATATCTGCCAAAAAGGATCAATGCACATCATCACTTCTTGTCAACCTTGCTAAAACCTCCATTACTGGTAAATTGAACCAACAGGGATGTCTTTGTTCATAGACAAGTATTCGGAAGATTAAAATTTTGTATGATTTTTATCATTTCATACTCATTGTCGCTTTTTTAGTTTAGCATTTGATTAGCATAAACATGGGGAATTCAAAGAAACTAACCGCTCAGGATGAAACAGGAATTATTCTGCAACGCTACAATCCTGCACAGGCTCATAATTTGATTTATACCTATGACGAACTTCGGGTATTGGGAATCCAGCCCGAATTTTTAATGGCATTACTGGAAGTATTCGAAAACCCGGCTGAATTCCAGCCTGCTAAATTTGAGAATTTCTCCCTGGTCACCATTGTTGATTATATTCAAAAAACACATTCCTATTATATCAGTAAAAAATTACCGGAGATAGAGCAAAGTATATATACCCTTGAAAAAGGATTCCCGGAAACACATCCCCTTCTATTGCTGCTCCATGCTTTTTATACCGACTACACCCGTCACCTGACGCGCCACATTGAAATGGAGGAACGTGAATTATTACCCTATATTACCAACCTGGAATTGCAAGGAAACAGCTTACAATCCTCTACACCAGCCATCTCGATTGCTTCCTTTATCGACCAGCACCATGATACAGAGAAAGATTTGGAGGATGTACGCAATGCTATTCTTCATTATTCACCTCCGGAAGATCAGCAAACACCCTATCGAATTTTACTTTCCCAGTTACAGGTACTGGAAAAAGATCTCGCCGTTCACGCCTTAATCGAAGATGATGTTTTACTTCCGCGGGCATTGGCCTTGGAAGGAAAACTGAACATTCAAAAATAATAGTCGTCCTACAATTTGAAGTTGTACTTCACAAACGATTGCAATCCTTTCTGGTCCAAATTTCATAACCAGTTAACCGCGAGGTGTCTAAATTTTGCGGGGAGGCAGTTCAAATGCTTTCGCATCATGCTCAAAGTTTCCTTTATGAGAGCCATCACAGAAAGGTTTATTTGAAGAAAGGCCACATCGGCACAAAGAAACGATCGTCCGCCCCTGAAGTCCATAAATATTTCCATCTCCATCTACAATTTCAAAATCCCCCTCCAATTTAAGGGAACCATTACTCTTTACTGTTATCGTTGTCTTGCTCATATCGAATACCAATGTGTTAGCTGCTAAGGTACAATTTCTTGTACAATTAAGCCTATTCGGAATCCATCGATCAACCCTGCCAATACCCTAAAAAATCAGCCCGCAGGATGACGCACGTCAGGCTTTTCTTACGCTACGCCCGATACTTTTGAATAGTGAAAGGCAATAAAACTCAACAAAACCTTTAAAACTGAAGAAATGAAACGATTTGCAACCATATTTTCAAGCGTATTCGTCCTGCTGCTCATCTACAATGAAGGAAATGCACAGCGCACGTATACACTAAGCTCAAATCCGGATCTGAAAGTAGCAGGTACCTCTACTATTCATGATTGGCATATGACCTCTTCCAAAGCGACCGGAAAAGCCGAGATGACACAAGGTGCCGATGGCGCCTCCGCCATCACATCACTTTCCATTACCATGCCGGTTGAATCCTTAAAAAGTGGAAAAGGCCAAATGGATACGAATGCCTACAAAGCGTTGAAAACCGACAAATATCCAGACATCCGGTTTGAGCTAACAGAAGTTGCTTCCATCAATGGAAGCATCATAAAAGCGAAAGGGAAATTGACCATTTCCGGAAGTTCAAAAACTTTTTCGCTTGACGTAACACAAAAGCTGGTGGGGAACACCATTGAATTCTCAGGAACACTGCCGATCAAGTTTTCTGAATTCAATGTTGAGCCGCCTACAGCAATTTTTGGCACCATCAAAACTGGTGATGCTCTTCAACTCTCTTTTACCGTAATATTTAAATGAAACAACTAAAAACCAAAAAAATGAAAAATTTAATCACATCACTTGTTCTTATGGCTGGAGTAGTCTTCTCTGCTGCAGCACAAGATAAAATGCTCCAATATTGGAGACCAAATGATCAAAGAGGGATCAATACATTTGAACCTAAAAAAGATACCAGTACTTTTCAAGGTTTCAAAGTCAGACTCGGTGGCGATTTTGCGCTACAATTCCAGGCATTAAATCAATCAAACGATGCACCTGATGGAGATCCTGATGAGCTTTTAGATTTGGGTTCCAATTTTAACTTACCCACTGCAAACCTGAACCTTGATGTTCAATTTGTAGATGGTGTACGCTTGCACTTACGCACCTATCTATCTGCCCGTCACCATGAAGAATCCTGGGTAAAAGGTGGTTACCTCCAAATTGATAAATTTGACTTCATCAAGCCCGGATTTTTAGAAGGCCTGATGCAGTACACAACCATTCGCGTTGGTATGGATGAGTTCAACTATGGGGATACACACTTTAGAAGAACAGACAATGCCCGGGCAATCTACAATCCATTTGTTGGCAACTATATTATGGATGCCTTCTCAACTGAAGCCTTTGGTGAAGTAACTGTACAGGCAAGTGGATTCATTGGTGTATTAGGTATTACCAATGGTAAGTTAAATCAAAGTGTTGTAGTAAATGATAATACAGACAACAAACTATCTTTCTTTGGAAAATTGGGATACGACAAACAATTTAACGATGATTTCAGATTCCGCTTAACCGGTTCCTGGTATATTAACAAAGGTACATCTACTGGTACCTGGCTATATGGTGGTGACCGCGCTGGTTCCCGGTATTACAATGTTCTTCACACTGCTACAGAAGGTGGTGACTTTGACGGACGCTTCAATGCACGATTCACAAAAGTAACAGCTATTCAGATCAATCCATTTATCAGATTTAAAGGACTTGAGTTCTTCGGAGTATATGAAATATCTGGTGGTAGCAATGAATTCACAACACCAACGGTTGATAAGGAGGGTTCCTTTACCCAAGTTGCTGGTGAAGTGCTGTATCGTTTTGGTAAAGATGAGAAATTCTATATCGGCGGAAGATATAACACCGTAAGTGGTAAAATGAGAGAAAGTGCTGCCGAAAATATGGATATCAGCAGAATGAACATTGGTGGTGGATGGTTTCTTACCAAAAACATCCTGACCAAAATCGAATACGTAAAACAACAGTATAAAGGTGACGCCTGGACTGGTCGGTTTGCAGGTGCCGAATTTAGTGGAGTTGTGATCGAGGCAGCGATCAGCTTCTAATCCCTTACTTATAAGGTGACGATTACAATATTCAATTGTAATCGTCACTTTTTTTTCAGTACTTAAACCATGTCTTTTTTCCTGCTGCACTTTCTCCTCTTCCCACTACAGGTATATCTAAGTACCCCCTCTAATAATATTAACTATAATAAATGGGTAGTCACCGGAAGCAGTAAACTTGAAATTCAGGGAAGTACAAACGTTAATAAGTTTCGATGCCTCTCCACCAACTATCACGGCGGAGATACATTAGTGGAATCGGTTAACCGTGCGTCAGGTTTTAAAACATTGGAAGGCCAGGTTAATTTACGTTCATCCGACTTTGATTGTGAACATGCCCTGATCACCCGAGATTTTAAAAAAACATTAAAAGCCGAAACCTATCCCGAGGTCCATATAAAATTTCTTCAGTTAAAGGAAAGTAATGAAGGCAAAACCTATACCGGTGTACTGGAAATCACCATTGCAGGTGTTTCCCGAAAATACCCGGTTACCTGTGCGGTCCAAACTGCGAATGCAAAAGAAAAATATTTTGCTGGCACCAATCATTTTGAACTCTCCGATTTTAAACTGGATCCTCCGGAGAAATTTTTTGGTGCCGTAAAAGTTGCCAATAAGGTTTCAGTGAATTTCCAACTCAGGTTAAAAGCAGTTTGACTGCCGCTTCCATCATTCAGTCCAGTAACGGCTGGCCCATGCGATCCATGTACTCCAGTTCGGACCCGTACTATGACCCCCGGCATGTTGACGGAAAGCAATATCACCCGCAACTAACGGAGTACCTAACACAGGAAACTCCATCGTACCCAGATCCTTTTTGTCAAGTAATCGATAAACGGAACCCGCATGTGCACCACCCAGGAACATTCCTTTGCCATCCACCCAATTTCCTTCCACAAATGGAGAACCTGAACTTATGAAAACGGGTCGCGGAGCACAAAGGGCCACCAACTCATGTGCATCAACAGGCAGATCATCCGCGGTATGCGTACAAGCATATTTTATGAAATTACCGCAAAACCAATGGTATTCACCGGACGATGCCAGATTTTCAACCTGTTCCCCAAATATCCGGCGTAAAATCTTAGCGCCGCCGGCTCCGGAAGAACCAATAAAACCAAGTGAAACCCGGGGTTCAAAAGCCATGGTAACAATGGCTGCCTTTCCATATCTTGATAAGCCCTCTATGGCTATACGTTTAGCATCCACATCACTGTCTTTTTCAAAATAGTCAATTGCCCGGCTTGCCCCCCACGCCCAGGCACGCAATGAACCCCATTCATCAGGCTTGCGAAATTTTCCCTTATTTGTCAGACCAATAATTCCATGTGTAAGTCCCGCACCATTGTCTGCCTGAATACTTGATGGCACAATAATAGCATAACCCCAACCCTTTGAAATTAACTGTTCCTTCCAGGTAGGCTCACCCGCTGATCCTAGTCCAATTGGTTTTACCGGATCCCGGTTCCAGGGGGAGGTGATCCATCCAAATTCCATAACCACCGGAACAGAGCCTTTGGCATTTGCCGGGGTTGCCACCAAGAGTTCAATTTCAACTTTTATCGCCGGATATGCCGAGTTATTGACAACACCTTTCAAAATTTTCTCTTTGATGGGATAGTTACCAATCGTTGTATCATTGATGGAAACAAGCTCCCACTTCACTCCTGGGATATTATTTGGTAAGCGACCATACATTTCATTTTCAAAATCTGTTACAATCTCCGGTCTGCGCTGGCTCCACCAGATCTTCTCATCGGTTACTTTCTTTCCATTCTTTAAAACCAATGGATCAGACAAAACATACGTGTTGACTTTTTCTTCCGAACTGTTCGCAGCATTTGGATCGGCGGGGTTGCCCGATGGTCCGGGTCGCTTTTGGCTCTTTTGAATACCCAGTTGACCCAGCATTTGATCATAATCTTTCTGTGTTAACGTATTAATGGAGTCTCTTGCAGCCTGAGAAAACTGACCGCTTGCAGTGAAAGAGAAAAGAACGAAAAGTAAAAACACATAATTTTTCATAGCCTTAATTATTAATTGACAGTAGTAATATCGATGATGGCGTCTTCCAATCCTGCACCAGTAGCTCGCAATGTGATTTTACCAGACACCCCTTTCTTCGCTTTAATAATAGCAAGCACCCGACCATTAAAAGCATTCCGTGTCGGTGATGAAAATGTAGTCATGTTTGTAGGATCCCCATTGTCCGTAGCCACAATTTCACCCGGGCCTTCAATTTCAAAAGTAATCAAAGGGTTTTCATTCGGAACAATGTTTCCATTTTCATCAGTGATAGAAAGGGAAATAAAAGAAAGATCGTATCCATCGGCTTTAATGATATTTCGATCAGCCGTTGCAGTCAGTTTAGCGGCCAGTCTAGTCGTCACAACACTATTTTCTGCCCACACGTTTCCATTTTTATATGCGATGACTTTCAGTTCACCGGGTTCATAGATCACATCATCCCAGCGTAATCGGTATTGATACTTTTCTTTCTTCTTTCTTCCCAATGATTGGCCATTTAGAAAAAGTTCGGCTTCATCCCCGGAAGTAAAGACATGCACGGGTGTTACCTTACCTACTCGTTCGGGCCAGTTCCAATGAGGTAGAATGTGTGCCATCGGAAAATCCGGTCGCCAGTGTGCCTGATACAGATAGAAGCGGTCTTTTTTAAAACCTGCCAGATCAATGATGCCAGTGTAGGAACTTCTTGAAGAATAATAAGGTGTCGGTTCACCTAAATAGTCCCAGCCTGTCCAGACAAACTCACCCGCCACAAAAGGATGACGATCAATTGCCCCAAACACTTTATCAGCACTAGATCCAAAATCAACTGCATAGAGTTCATACGAAGAAACATGATGCGTTTTTGAGTTGCCCCCAATACCATCCCGTGTTTTCGAACTAACACCCGGAGAAACCGGAAAATAATAAATTCCCCTGCTGCTAAAAGCAGAAGCTGTTTCACTACTCAGAATTACTTTATCGGGAAACGCATTGTGAAATGCAGTATACATTGGCGGAGTACGTATACGATCGGTTCCCTCAAATTCCGGATCCTGGCGAATGCCTTCACCCTGATAATTAAGACTGATCAGGTCCAACACTTTTGGCAATGCCATATCCGGTTTTGCGAAATTCATTGCAGAAGTTATTGGTCGTGTCGGATCCTCTTCTTTAATGATATCATAAATCGATTGACCAATAGCAGCGCCTTCTTCACCCGTATATTGCTCACCAACTTCATTGCCCATTCCCCAAATAATAATTGAAGGATGATTTCGATCCCTGCGAATAAAACTACGCGTATCCACTTCAACCCATTCCGGGAAAATCAAATGAAAATCATGAGGTGTCTTTTTACGCTCCCATGAATCAAAAATTTCATCAAAGACAAGAAAGCCCATCCGATCAGTCAGCTCCAGTAATTCAGGCGCTGGTGGATTATGCGCCATGCGAATGGCATTGCATCCCATTTCTTTTAAAATCTCCAACTGGCGTTCAGCAGCGCGCACATTGAAGGCGGCACCCAACGCGCCGAGATCATGATGTTGGTTTACACCTTTTATTTGGATGCGTTCACCATTGACTAGCACTCCGGCATCGGGATCAAATTTCAATGCCCGAATCCCAAACTGAGTTTCCACTTCATCAACAACAGCACCTTCTATTTCAATTGTAGTAACCGCAACATACAGGTTAGGCACTTGTGTTGGGGTGGTCCCCATAATTTTGGATTTGATAATAGCACCGTTCCTTTTGCCGTTGAATTTGCACCCGGCAGAATTGTTGAATTCATTTCGGGAATACTTGCAACTGCCATGGTAGCCCTGCTTCCCTTTTCATCAAGTGAATAGATAAGGGTAGCCACCTGAATATCTACATCATGCTCTTCATTGTTCACGATGGTAGTTTCTACAGAAATGGAAGCGGATGTATTGGTAACATCAGATGTGGTAACATAAGATCCCCAGTGGGCAACATGTACCCGATTGGTTTTTGTTAGCCATACATTTCGGTAAATACCACCTCCTGGATACCATCGTGCTGAATAATTTGGGTTATCAAGACGGATGGCTATTTGATTTTCACCTGCTTTAATAAATGGAGTGAGGTCGATTCTAAAAGAGTTATATCCATAGGGCCAACCTCCTGCCAGCTGACCGTTGATCCAGACCATGGTGTACGACATGGCTCCATCTATATCCAGATAAATATTTTTACTTTGATCCACTTCCTCGATGTTGATTTTTTTCCGATACCATCCTACACCATGACTTGGTAAACGCCCCATTCCTCCCCCTACTTCCGGGTTGGGTCCATCCATAAACGGACCGGTGATTGCCCAGTCATGAGGAAGGTCTACCAACTGCCATTCGCGTTCATCAAAAGCGGATTGTACAAAAGGAAAATCTTTTCCCGGCGAACCATCCGGGCGAACGTGATGCTGAGCGGGATCTTTTATAAAGGAATTGGCGGTCGGTAAAATGTAAGCTTTTAGAACCTCATCAGAAGTTGTCACATTTGATGCTTCGGTTGGTTTTGCATCCGCTACGGTATTTTCTTGTTGATTAATAATCTCGGGGCGGGTATCATACAGAAAGCTATCGGGATTCTCGGTGTACTTCATGAAGTACCATCCTTCGTTTAAAGGTATTCGCTGTCTGGAAGAATCATGAACTTCATGAGATTCACCTGCAGGCTTACATTGCAATAGAGAGATAGAAGCAAAGAAAAAAACGATATACTTTAACCCAGAAAACTCTGTGTTATTTACTTTAAGCAAACGATTCATCCACATAATAAACTGTGTTTAGAAATAAAAAGGAGAGAGGAAAATTTTTCCCTCTCTCCTACCAAACTTAACTCAATTACACACTTTTTTTTGTAAATTTTGTTCTTGCATCCAGGATTCTGATAAGCTGCCTTTTCTGCGCAACAACTATTTTTGTTGTAAATTGTTTCATTGTCAGATTCTTTGGAAAGTCCTGTTGTGTCTGCATCAAATTATATCACATTGTTTGACAGCAAACCTCTTATATAAAAATAACAGTATAGCAAAAGATCTTCACTACCGTTAGAATAATATAACAGATACATTTACAACACATCTGAATTGGAAATGCAGGGAAATTCAAATTGCAAGGATTGAAATTTATTTGTTACTTACTTTCTAAACTTAATCTTCTTGTCACTGATAATGTTTTGCTTCTGACTATGGTGAAAATGACCATTATAAGCTTTATGTCGTGTGTTATGCAGTAATTAGCGTGAACAGCTTTCTGATTGGAATATTCAATGGCAAGGTTAAAAAATCATTTAAGAACATGCAGGAGGTAGATATCTTAGTGCATCACTATGAAAAAGGAGACACTATTTAAAATTATTGCTACTTCACTTCCCTTTTTACTGCTATTGCTTCTGGAGGCGGCATTGCGCATAGGTGGTTATGGTGAAAATTATTCGCTTTGGAACACGGTAACGATTCCAAACCGTCCCGGCTATCTTGAGATAAACCCATTAGTTTCCCGGAAATATTTCAAAGGCAAAGACTTTCATGCAGATAGTCAATTCGATTTGTTTCTCAGAACAAAAACCGACAGTACGTTCAGGGTCTTTGTTATGGGAGCCTCTACTGTAGTAGGATTCCCGTACTACCGGGGAGGCTCTTTTCCACGCATGTTGAAGCACAGGCTATCCCAAACTTTTCCTGACAAAAATATCGAGGTAATCAATACCGGAATAACCGCCATCAATTCATACACGCTGTTGGACTTCACTGATGAGATAGTAGCACAGAAACCCGACCTGGTTATCATCTATGCAGGCCATAATGAATACTATGGAGCATTGGGCGTTGGGTCTTCAATTACTTACGGTAGCCATCCCTGGCTAGTCAGGACATACCTATCTGCCAAGAACCTCCGCATATTTCAATTGTTCGAATCTGTTTACGCGCTATTAAGTGGGACAAAAAGCAAGCAAAAAATTAGCGGAACCACGCTGATGGAAATTATGGCAAAGGAGCAATCCATACGCTACAAGTCACATATGTACCAGGCCGGGTTAGATCAGTTTGAAAGTAATATGGAAAACGTGTTGGCTGAATATAAAGCACATCATATACCGGTGATCTTATCTACACTCGTATCCAATGAAAAAGACATACCCCCATTCATTAGTGATAATCTAAATGACGAAACTCAATTTATGAAAGCATTGATGCTTGAAGATACAAATGCAAATCACGTTGCAAGAAACAATGCGAGAGCAGCCTATATCCTGGGTCGCCACTACCTGGAAATAAATTCAGACACCGCGAGGAAGTACTTACACATCGCTAAAGAGCTTGATCTCCTGAGATTTCGGGCACCGGAGGCAATCAATGATGTGATTAGAAACCTGGCCGAAAAATATGACTTCCCCCTGATGGATATGAAAGGAGTCTTTCAGGGCCATTCACCTCAAGGAATTGTTGGAGATGAACTCATGACCGAACATGTGCATCCAAACATCAAGGGGTACTTTATAATGGCTGATGCTTTTTACAACAAGATAAAAGCGTTGGGTTTCCTGCAAGGCGAATGGGATAACTACATACCTTTCGAAGCGGCCGTGCAGGATATACCGGTGACACAGATTGACTCTATACGAGGAAAGTTCGTCATAGATGACTTGAAAAAGTCATGGCCTTATGACTTGAGCGCTACTGGCGCCCGGGCCATACCCCCGAGCTACATTGAAAATTCAACTTATGAACAGAGACGAGCGTTGGAACTTTACACGAACCAGGTGACATGGAAAGAACTTATGGTGCAGTCCTACGAAAAATACAATCGTGATGGGGATTATCAAAAAGGTCTTCGTATAGCACAGTCACTGATCCTGGAATATCCGGAAGAAGCTAAACTGTACGGAATGGCCGGTGACATGTGTACAAACCTGAATAAACCTGAAAAGGCTGATTATTACTTTTCAAAATGTAAAGAACTGGGCGGACGATAATACAATTCGCAAACTTACCACGGTCTTTCGATATCACTTATAACAAACAAATGATCGCGGTGAAAATGTGTGTTGTCTACTTTCCTTTTTATGGATTGGGTTGTTACCACCGAGTCGTTGCAGCAATGCTAGCGGAACCAGGAAAAGATAAGTCCAACGCACGTTGTTAAAATACCAGACCGTTCTAGTCAGTTGGTCGCAAAGCATGATAAAAAAAATAAGGCTGCTTTATCAGCAGCCTTATTTTTCTTATGAAGTCTGATTATCCTCCACTGGAATAACCGGGATTCTGATACACATCCGTGTCACCATCCATCCGGTCTATTTGACCTTGCGGGATCGGACGCAGGTAGTGGAAATCCTCAATTGTTCGATTTACAGTAGCCGGGGCATCACCAACCTTCGCAGATATCTGGTAGGAACCTGCAAGCTCTTGCCACTTTTGAGTTCTCGCCAAATCAAACCAACGGTAGCCTTCACCATAATACTCCCGGGAACGCTCAGCCAGAATGTAGTCGATATCAATAACAGCAGGAGTAGCCGCTACCATTGCAGCACTGTTATCTTCGATTCGCGCGGCATCGGCTGCTACGTCCCATTTCCACTTTCCAGCACGGGCACGGATCACATTGATCAACTCATTTGCGGTATAAGCTCCTGATGCTCCTTTCACCGCTGCTTCTGCGGCTACAAAATAGAATTCAGAGAACTTCAGGATATTATACGGACGTGTGCTTGATACGGCATCTCCGGTATAGTCAGTGTTAGTCCGATAGGGACCCAGTTTCCAAAGCCCGGGATGGACATTCCTTGACACCTTATCCAGTGGCACTACAAAATCCGGCCGGCCTGGTAAATAACCTGCTTCTGTCTTGTCGTCGTACGTATTATCGTATTGAATACCACCGGGATCGCTCGGTAAAAATGTAACGAATGGATCAAGAGGATTGACCTGCAGGAAGTTCGCTCCATAGATTGGAGGTGCAGCAGTGGGATTATTAATATCCGCGGCGTAGCCGTAAGTCGCCCGGTACACGGAAGTAAAGGTACCATCGAAACGTGAATCATTGGTTTTATCAGCAAACGTGTTGGTAAACACGCCAACAGGCTTGGACATTCGATCCCACATACGGCTATATGATTGGCCAGCAACCACCGTACGACGCATCGCCGACGTACTTGCCCATGAGGAATTGCTTGAGCTGCCACTAAGGACATGAAAATACCAGGTCACCATCCAGACTGCCTGGTTCTCCCCACCGCCATCGGAAGCAGGGCTTCCATTCCATCCATCGATATTACTTTCGCTATATTTGGCACTGCTTTCAGTATGATCAGCCCACAGCATAATCTCACTGTTCCGGTCATTCTGGGCCAGATTTACATCGTAATAAGTCGGTTGCAATGTATAAGGACCCGGATTATCGATACCACTAACGGCCATGTCATAAGCCTTTTGGTAATAGTTTGCAGCTGTAAGGCCGTCTGGATCTGATCGTGTTGCATCAGGATAAGTTGGGATGTTATTAGGATTTTCCAACCACCAGGCATACGTCAAATAGGCTTTCGCCAGAATTAGACGTGCCACATTTTTAGTGACCCCTCCGATAACACGTGGGTTATCTGGTAAATCCTGCACGGCTTGTTCCAGGTCTGGGAATACACCTATCGTGTATACCTCGGGCACGGTATTTCGCACCGAAGTGAGTGAAGGATTTGTATTAAATACCAGGTTTCCACTTCCAAGGTCAAGAGGTACACCACCAAATGCCTGTACCAAAAGGAAGTAATAAAAGGAACGGAAAAACCGAGCCTCTCCTATTAGTTCAGCAGGCATGCCTGCTGCTGTGGCATTCTCAATGATACCGCTGGCGGAGTTTATGGTAGCAAAGGCATTATTCCAAAGCACATCAAATCTACTGGAAGTAGGATCAAACGATGCTGCTCCTGATAAATCGGCTGCCAAAAAGTTACCATCAGCATGACCTCCATACGTGAACTCATCTGTTCCTGTCTCAGTCGCATTATAATAATAAGGCTGGCCGTATATCCTACGCAAACCTGCATGAAGGCCGGTAATGCCTCCTACAACTCCCTGCTCCGTTGTAAAGAAAGCAGGCTCAAATCGGTCGCGCCTGGTGAGTTCCTGGTGATCGACAGTGACGCGCTCGGCTTCACACCGGGGTCTGATGAGCGGATGTTCCTGTTCAGCCCAGGCAGAGCGACCGTGATCGACGGCGTCGACCTGAAGAACCGGCTCCAGGCCCGCGCCCCTGAACGCATTGACGAGTTCCTCTCGCCCACCACAGCGACGCCGGGGAGCGCCAACAGCTTCTCCTTGCACGACGAGATCGTCATCAACGAGATCGTAACACCACCGTCCGGTCTACCCCAGGCAGGAGACATGCGAGCATCAACCGGTCGAGATCTTCGACTACTCCCAGGCACAGCTACAACGAAGAGACCGGCGCCGATCTCGGGGGCGTGGGCAAGTTCGTCCCACCCTGCGGGTGGCGACTGGTTGACCCGGAATCGGCCTCGGCTGGAGACCGCTTCGGCCAACTTGCCGGTGCCGCTGGCGACCGGCATGATCTCGCGACCCGCCTTCAACGACCCGTTCATGATCACCCACTACTTCGAGACCGACTTCGTTCTCAGTGCTGCCGAGCTGGCCGAGATCAGCCAGTTACAGATCACGCACATGGTCGATGACGGAGCAATGTTCTACCTCAACGGACAAGAGATCGGGCGTTATGGCATGCCCGCTGGAGCCGTTA
>CALOAV010000045.1:0-5207 GCA_942491425.1 uncultured Cytophagales bacterium | reverse complement strand
GTGATAATCATGTTATATGCATTTTCTGGCGAGGAGTGGAGCGGAAAGCCCGGCGCTGAGCCTGGGGCGAAGGGGCACGCCAAAGCGAATTATATCAACTTATTTTATAAAATGGCTTCTTTTTCTATTTTTTAAAAGTGTCAGATAATCAATCGGGTGTAGTCGTTTAAATAAGTTCAGGGTTTAAAGAATTGGCATAATACATTATTATTCCCATTTTTGATTCACAAAGTAATCGTGAATCGTGAATTTATATTCTCATCTAACATTCAGCAGATCTAAAATAATACTGTTAGCGGTGTTGTGGCTTGTCATACATGGTGCTAAGGGACAAAATACAATGCGCTTTGAACGTTTCTCCACACTTGACGGATTGGGGAATAACTCCGGATATTCGATGTCGCTGCAGATTCAAAAGGTTTTATTTGGTTTGCTACCTATGATGGTTTATCGCGGTACGATGGCTATGAATTCAAAAATTATAAACCGGATCAGAGTAATCCCGGATTAACCGGCTCCAATATTATCAATGTGTTGGCACCCGATAGTTTGGGGCAAATCTGGTTTGGTACTGCCGGGACTGGCTTATCCGTTTTTAAAGCAGGAACAGGTGATTTTAGTAATTATCAGGCACAGGGCAAGGCCTGTAATAGATTATCGGGAAATGATGTATCTGCCATTTGTCACACTGTGAATAATGTAGATCGGTACTACTGCCGGATTGGACATTTTAAATACCGATACGGATTCGATCGATCCTATTCATTAACTCAATTCGGCGTATCGGATGTGATTACATTTTTATTGAAGGGTGATGATGGTACGGTGTGGGTAGGAACTTCCAATAGTGTTGTTTTAGTAAAAATTGAAAATAGTAAACTAGTGATGCCTCCTTCTTCAAAGGCCATCCATTCTGATTATGCGGAAAATGTGAATCATATTTTCAGAAGCGATACGGATTGTTTTGGATTGTGTACCCAAGGCTCATTCGATGTATTCGTTTCAACAGGGATCAGGGTATTACTGAACTATTTAAGTTAGATTCCAAGGAAGTATTGACGCAGATCGGTGTTCGTCCCATCTTTAATAGCATCATGCAAGGTTCGGGAACTGGTTATTTTGTGGCTTCTTCTTATGGCCCCATTAAAGCTTGATTTGGAAAATGAAAGTAATTATACCTAACCCGATCTTATAATGAATTATTTAATAATGAAAGTCTTTCGGGTAACCAGGTAATCAGTTTGTGTAAAGATAGGGAAGGGGTGATCTGGATAGAAACGCGTTTTAACGGGATAAAATAAATACGATCCTTATCAACAACCATTTGTCAAGTATATGCGGCAAATTGGGGAATCATCAACCATGCACAGTAATGATGTTCGTACCTTGCTGGAGGATCGAAAAGGCCACATCTGGATTGGGTATCGCAACCAGGGACTTGATTGTTATGACCCACAAACCGGAACCTATCAACATTTCGAGCATGAATCATTTGATCAGGATGGTTTACCTTCCAATACCATCCGGGGACTGTATGAAGATCGGCAAGGGCAACTGTGGTTGGGCTCTTCTGCTGGTTTGAGCCGGATTATTCCATCTGCATCTGGTTATCGATTTGAAACCATCACGACTGCGGAGGGTGAAAATCTAAGTATCGTCTATGCGTTTTTCGAAGATTCAAGGGGGTTATTTTGGTTAGGCACACCCAATGGTCTGATTCAATATGATCGCTTGACGGATACCGTATTTTTTTATCGTGATGATAAACGTTTGGGAGGTGGAAGAAATTTTATTCGGTGCATTGCCGAAGATAATGAAGGAAATCTCTGGCTGGCAACTGATGGGGGAGGTATTGATGAATATATTCTGGAGACAAATGAATTTGTCAACTATCGATCGGAGCTTAATAATGACAGTAGTCTCTCGCATAATAAAGTGTATAGTTTGCTATTTGATTCCAAAGGCAGGTTATGGGCAGGTACGCATAGCGGGTTGGATGTATTCGATACGGTGACCGGAAAGTTTACCAGTTATACCGAATCAGATGGATTGGCCAATAATGTGGTATATAGTGTGCTTGAGGACGATTTAGGGTACATGTGGGTGTCTACAGCCAATGGTTTATCACGGTTGGCTCCGGAGGATATAACTTTTAATAATTACTTGCAGGGCTTTGAATTCTCTGATGATGCCTGGTCGCAAAATGACGATGGGACGATTTTAATGGGCGGCTTAAATGGCTTTTTCAGGTTTCATCCCGCCAGGATGATGAATAATAAAATTGCTCCCAAGGTATATATTAACCGTTTTAGCCTCCAGAATAAGCAGGTTAACAAGGGTGATGAAGTAAATGGCCGTGTACTGCTGGATGTGCCTGTTTCCGAAATAAGAAAAATTGAATTGGAACACGATGAGAATTTCTTCTCCGTGGAGTTATTGGCTCTTTCCTTATCTAAGCCAGATCAAATAAGCTATCAATATCAACTCGAGGGATTTAATTCATCCTGGATTGATGCAGACCCCAGTAGACGTACCGCTGTTTTTACCAATGTGCCTTTTGGCAATTATTCATTAAAATACAGGGCAGCTAATGCAGATGGCATCTGGAGTGATCAGGCGGTTTTGCAAAATTGTAATGTCATCCGGCTTTCTACCAAACGACCTTGTTTAAGGTGGTTTTGATGTTGGTTCTGATCCTGCTGATCTTTATTGGCTATCAATTGCGCTTAAAGAATTTAACACTCCAAAAGAAGCGACTGCAGCAGGAGGTTGAAATGAAAACCAAAGCCTTACGTTTAAAAAAAGGGCCATTGAAAGGCAAAATCTGGTATTGGAAGATCAAAACGTGAAATTGAAGAACAGCGTGATAAAGTAGTGGAGATGACGCGTAAAGTCCATGAGACAGATGAACGTAAAATCCGGTTTTTTACCAGCGTTTCACATGAGATACGTACGCCGTTGACACTAATTGTTGGGCCGGTTGAACGGCTGATTGATTCAATGGCAGTCACTGATAGCCGTTTTGGTGCGGTGCAGATGGTTCAACGAAATACACAACGCTTATTGCGCTTAGTCAATCAATTGCTGGATTTTAGAAAAATGGATGCCGGCCACATGCCCATTCGTTCCATAAAGGGGGATTTGTCCGCTTTTGTCACTGAGCTATTCAATAGTTTTGAGAATCTGGCCCACAAAAAGCAGATTCACTATGCTTTAAATATCACGGCTGACTTATTTGAGATCTGCTTCGATACGGATGTGTTGGAGAAAATTGTTACTAATCTTATAAGTAATGCTTTGAAGTATACTCCTGATGGTGGAGCTGTGACCGTACACCTGGAACGAAGTACGAAGGATACCATTTTATTTTCTGTAAAAGATAACGGGCCGGGTATCCCGGAGGATCAGCGGGATACCATCTTTAACCGCTTTTACCGCGATAGCAAGCAGCATTCAAATAGTACAATTGGCACGGGCATTGGGTTGGCCCTGGCAAAGGAGTTGGCCATCATGCATGGAGGCAATATCACTGTGGAGGCCAATCGGGGGAGGCAGTTACTTTCAACTGATCTTTCCTGCTATTGAGGAGGAGGAAGGACACAGGCACAATTGATCAGCCAATGGAAACGTTGGATCAACTATCAAATCAGATAAGCCAGACGGCAGAAAAGTATTCAGTTCTCATTATTGAAGACAATGCCGACCTGCGTTCATTTATAAAAGAATCCATTGATACGGACGATATCATTGAAGCTGAAAATGGGGAAGAGGGCCTGAATTTAGCCATCGAAAAATTGCCAGACATCATTATTTCAGATGTGTTAATGCCTGGTAAAAATGGCTATGAAGTCTGCCGCTTACTGAAACAGGACGCGCGTACCAACCACATACCCGTTTTGCTACTCACTGCTTTGGGGACTGAAGAGAACCAGCAAATCGGGATTAATTGCGGGGCTGATGATTATATTGTCAAACCATTTAATCATCGAATTCTATCCGGGAAAATCCGGAATATTATGCTGGCCAGGCAACGTTTTAAAGAATCACTACAATTAGGACTAACGAATGCTGATTCATCTACCTGGAAGACCAATGGAAGTCGTCCTTTCCTCCCTATGTTAGTAAGATTATTGAATTAATTGAAGCGCATATGCATCAGCGCTCTTTTGGCGTTGAAGAGTTGGGGAAACTGATGGGGATGAGCCGCTCCACTTTGTATAGAAAATTGAAAACAGTAACGGATAAAACGGCTGTTGAATTTATTCGCGAGGTGAAGATGCGAAAAGCATTGGAACTCATGCAAAATGATAAGGATCTTCAAGTAGCAGAGTTAGCCTTTCAGGTAGGTTTTGAAGACGTCGATTACTTTCGTCAGTGTTTTAAGAAACAGTTTGGAAAGACACCTAAGGAATTTGTTTAAGCCATTCCCCATTGGCGTACTTACCGCTGATATTCGCGGTTGTGTATTACTGATTAAAATACTAACTGCTCATTTCTATTTCCTGCAGTTCACTCCTTGTACCGCTGGGCTGACCTATTGTACATCCTGGTTTTGCAACATTTCTCAGGTAGGTCTGACACAATTGTGCCAGTCTGACCCATTGAACCACTCTATCTTGCGATCAGATAAAATTCAAATCTGAATCAAATGAAACAATTATTTTTTGGTGTGTTATTAATGAGCCTTTCGCTTTTGACAAGTGCTCAGTCAAGTCCTGAATGGACAGATCAGATTTTAATGGAAAAACCTGCGAGGCTGGAAGGTTTTGAAATAGTAACAGCTGAATATACAGGAGCGAATGTTGAGTTTGTGGGAACCACAGAAACAGGTACACCCAATACCTTCCTGACAACCAAGAATCACTATGCTGATTTCATTTTAGAATATGAAATGAAAATGGAACGGGGATTGAATTCAGGGGTTCAAATCCAAAGTAATAGTCTGGAAGGAGTACAATAATGGCAGGGTACATGGCTGCCAGTGGAATGATGACTTGGAGCGCCGCTGGACCTGCGGGATATACGAGGCGCGTCGGGATGGTTGTATCCTTTGAATATAATCAGGCCTCAAAATCGGTGTTTAAAAAAATGGGGAATGGAATACTTTCGTGTGGAAGCTATTGGAGAAACTCCATTCAAAATTCTTGGTTAAATGGTAAACTGGTATCTAATCTAGTGGATGATTTGACAGCAGAAGGATTCATCGG
>CALOAV010000044.1:0-5993 GCA_942491425.1 uncultured Cytophagales bacterium | reverse complement strand
TCCTCTTCTGACCAGAAGATCAACGATTTTTCGTCAGAATATGTCCACAATACTTGGTTCTTTTGTTTTTGCCAGGGTTACTATCGGTAAGCAGAACATGGGATCGGACCCATGGGTCACATTATAAATAATAAGAACGCACTCAAGCTCGATCTCCATCGGTCTGCCACTATTGGCACATTCTGCCTGAATAGTAAAAGACAATTCCCTTTTTGTAACCTCCCATACACGAAGGGAGCCGCGAATGCGTCAGCGCCTCAGGCGGCGAAAAATTGCTCGCCGGAAGAGGCAGTCATTCCTGAAACCTGTGTTTTCAAGTGATAGAGGATAAGCCCAATTTATCCCCTTCCCATCGCTTCGATAAATAAACGTTTTTAATTTTTCAAGTTTGTTGATAATTTCAAGTACCTGATCATTTGACACCACTAGTTCCCTGGCGATCAGCTCAGCTGTAATGGGGGCTTTAACAACCGCCATTTTCTTAACGATGAAATGATGGACTCTACGCTCCTCATTCGATAAAGAATCCGCATTGGACTTGGCACCTTTTTCGCCTTTTCTTGCCCCTTTATGTGAAAGCAGCGGTGGGACTCGCATCATAAAACCGCGAAAACCCATGTACAATTTGTGTTTCAGATCATTTTTCACGAGTTTACCCCCATATGATATTTATCCATCCAACACTTTTTTAAACTCAAATTTGCACCACTATACTTGGCGAGGTTTGGATTTGATCTATGATTATTAGACAGTGTGTATACATTGAGAGTAATCACCAGCCCTCATACATCTCCAAATTCCATCCTCCGTTGACAGTCCAGATCAATCAAATCCAGCGCTTCCTGACACTCACCGATCCACCCGTTCCTTCAATTCCTTGCCGACTTTGAAAAAAGGCAGGTTCTTCGGTTTGATCTTGACCTTCTCACCGGTTTTGGGGTTCCGACCGGTGTATGACCCGTATCTTTTAACGAAAAAGGAACAAAGACCGCGGATTTCAACTCGATCCCCTTGTGCCAGTGCCTCGGCAATTTTGTCGAAAAACAGGTTAACGATCACTTCTTAGCTTCCGATTTGGACAGGTTGTTCGAATCTTTCAGCGCCTGGATGAGGTCAACCTTGTTCATTCGTTCGAGGCTCCTGAGGGATTGGTCCGGGAAATGGAGGATAGAGATTATGGGAAGGATAGACCTTTTAAGGAAAATTATGTCAAGAAATTAATTGGTTATGCTTGAAGAAGGTTCAATAGTGTGGTCGAGTTGGGCAGAGGATGCAGAGAAAAAACCTGAAATTGATGCTGAAATCGAATGGGATGTAATCAAAAAAAATCGGTGCGGTTGGATGCAGACGGAGGTGTAAAGGCGTTAAGCGAAAAAACAGGGTCTGATGAAAATTTTTTAAATTGACAGGATGGGTTCAGAATCGATTTGAATAAACCTAGCGAATTTTGTTTTTTTCCAGCTTCTGCACTTCCGTTTTCAACCCATTATCCGTTTCCCATTTAGATTTTTAACCGCATATGACGGGTTTCCTACATTTCGTGTCTGAAAAAGAAAGAAGGATATGGATATGAGATGCAGGCGAGAGAGAACGACCGGCAGAGAGGGAATGGGAAGGTTTGGGATACGGTTTTGAACAATTATGAGGGCGTTGAATTCAATTTAAAATGCATGTGAACGGCTTGTTATACGGTTTGGTAATCAAAGGCGATTTTTAGAAAGTTGAAGTTGCTTTAGATAGCAGATAGCATCACCAGCAGCCTGAGAGCTGGGAAAGATGATATCATAAATTTTTATGACGATTGATAATTTCAACTTTGTTGGAGATAGTGCAGGTTAAACATTTAATATAATCATCAAATAAACTGTTTTTGATACTTACTCAGATTTGGTCAGGGGTCTTACCAGCTTACGGTAACCATGTTTGAGCAAATCGATGTTCCGGCCTCGCATAATTGGTAGGTTGCCGGGTCTTTCGCGCTAAAAGGGCCATGAGTGTATGCCCCATCATTGGGAGTAGTAGCAATTATGGAACCGTCACGGTAGACATCCACAAACGTTGAATTTGCCCCGGACCAAGTAAGGTCAGCAAATTTATCACCTTTGATCTTATAAGCTATAAACGCTAAGATCAATAACTGTATGCTGGCTATACTCGCCGCTGGTTTCGGTCGTCTGATTATTGTTAATTGTTACCGTTTGACTGGTTGGTTTGATCCAGCCGGGTATCGTATTGAACTCCAATAGATGATTGCCAACTGAAAGTCCGTTCTGCGTATACCCACTGCTGTTCCAATCCCCTCCATCCACTCGCCATCTGGCACCTGCTGAAACAGCTTCGGGCGGGTAAATTGTCACTTTCAGAGAACCTAATGCGGGATCCTGGTTAACCGTATGTGTTTGACCGGCAATGGTGATTACCGCCGTTCGGCTATCGCCGGTATTGGGCGAAACCGTGTAAGTTACCGTACCATCGCCGATACCGCTGGAATCGGAGGTGATTATCAGCCATGTCGCATTCGCTTCAGCATACCACTCGCAACTGGTTGACGATGTAGAGACATAGAACCTGCCTGTTCCACCGCCTGAACTGATCGTGTTATTGGTAGAAGAAATCGAATAGGTACAATCGGAGGTGATAAAGTGTCTTATTTCCGATTCAGCTCCAATGTTGGCATATAGATCAATCCCCGAAATTTTCCAGTAGTACTCCGTTGATGGTGATAGTATCGCAGGCTCATAAGTTGAACCGGGAGTCGTTTGATCAATTACAATATCATAAAAATCCTCATCCTTTGCAACCTGCACAATATACTCCACAGCATTAACGCAAGGCTCCCACTCAAGAGAAAAAGCGTTCGGATCAACTATATCGCCGTTGTTTGGAAAAATTAGGGAGGGAATAAACCGATAGGTGTCAACGCTTACATTCTCGTTGTTGTTACCAGCGATTATCGTAACTCCGGTTACTTCCCCCTGCCATTTCACGTTGCCGTTGAAATCCTCTGCCAATACCACAAAGGTTCTATCCTGACCTACCGGAATGCCCTTTATCGTACCGCTGTGTGCCTCGCAGTCCCAGGGGCCTCCGGTGACAAGCAATGTGCCGGTTGAAGTATCGTATACATTGCATACAACATCCTCAATGCCGCTTGCCTGACAATTTAGAGACATTTGCAAAGCCGTTGAATTTTGAAAATACTGAGTGTCATGCCATCGAATGGTCAAGGAAGCCGATCCGGTATCAGAATACCCTGCAGTTGAAACGCCTTGGACATCATTTCCGCAGCCCCATGGAAGAGAAATGCATAAAAGAAATATCAAAGATGCGAAAAAAAGGTCTCTGATTGATGTACGAAAGAAGGTGTGAGTCTTAGCGCAGCTTATCTCCTTATTTTTATCCCTCAGGTGACTATTAAAGATAGTGCCAGTACTGAGAATGGCTGCAAGCCTACCTGTGTAATCTCGATCAAACATAGGGTAATCCCAACTTAACGTATCAAACTAAAAATCAGCATTTGGATCAATTATGGAAACGCCGCAAAGGTTGTTAAATAATATTTATTTACAAATCTATTTTGGTTACTCAAACAACACTACCGCCGCCACAGCCCCATAAAAATAGTACGGCAATAAAAATCATTAGAATTGACATGACATGATGGTTCTTTTTCTCGCTTCCCTCCTAAACGTTAACTGTGGTTTTTCCATTTTAAGTTTGCAGAGTATCCATACCCTTTGCATAAAACTCCAAATGCGCAGTGGCAACTGAATACCCATGGACGTATTAAAGGGTTTCTGGGATGTAACTATTCCCTTATGATCAGCAATTTTTATACCGCAAAAAAATTTTAAGCCTAGCTTCAGAAAACTATTAACAATACAGGAAGATATTAGGGATGATGTACTTCGTAAATGTGTTGAACATTCATCCGTGTGAAATGATGGTTATAGGATTTTATACTTTTATGAAAAAAAATTACCATTTATGTCTTGGGCCCTGAATTGGATGGACTTCCACGTACGAGACGAAAGCTGACTGAACCGGTGCCAGAGGAAGATTTGCCGGCGGAATTTCCACCATTACCGCCAAAAAGTAAAAAAAAGATAACCATGGTTGCAACGGTAAGATAAAAAAAATTGTAGCTTACTATTTATTTGTATTTCATATTACCACTCCAAGGAGCTAAGATGGTCAATAATCAGCTAAAATTACCAGGTAATAGGAACATCTCCCGTCCCACCACCATCAACACCACCGCCACCACCGCCACCACCGCCACCACCGCCACCACCTAACGCCAATGCCGCGCCGCCAACGGCAAGTACTCCAAGGCCGATCCAAACCCACTTGCTGAAGCCTTTTTTCTCCGTCTTTTCAACCTCAGTCAGTGGTATATCTTTTTCAGGCGTGGACAATACCTCGGGCTTATGCCGGGTTTTGGTATCAAACAAATCGGCTTGAGCATACAACGAAGCTGCATTACATAGGGAACTACCTGGAAAATTGATCGTGACCATCGACAGAATCATCCAGCCGATGATGAACTTTATTGACATCCTCATGGGCATACTCCTTTCTTGGATTTATGGATTTCGTATTGAAGCAACGCCTCGGTACGATTTTTAAGAGAAATGCTGATTACCTCTCCAATCAAATCACTGATAAATGCGGTTTCGCTATTATAAACACCAAAAATTCCCTCCTGTGCATTGACGGAATCCGATTGGAAAGATCCCGACAGGGCAATTATGTAAATATACTCAGTGAATGATTGCGCGTTTTCATGCAAGTGAACCAGAAGTTTCAATCTTTTTTTGCGATCTTCATTTTCAAGAAACACATAATTCTCATCGGCTGCAAGGCTTTTTTCCCCGATAGATTATTGGGTACACCTAATACCCGAACAAAATAATCTTTGATGATTGGCGCATCTTTGCGGGCAAACTTGACATTTGGCAAGCTATCATACTTTTCTATGCAGATGATCAGGCCCCAATTTTTCGGAAGGGGTCTTGAAAACACATTTGGTGGTAGTATCAAGGATCGGCGTATTCAGTCAACGTAAACGGTTTTACATCCACTAACTCATAATCGATATAGGCTGCTACCTTCCATTCTCCAAGTGTGTCGGCAGCAGGCTCGTGATTTATTGAAATTCGGTGCCAGGCAGTCACCTTGGGCAAGTATTTCCCCTTGTTTACTACGATCGAGTAATTGTTGCTTACCAAATATATTCCGCCATCCGGTGCGATCCATTCCCATTGAAGCGTATGGGAACCGGTCACGTTGTCAAGTGAGAGAAAGGCGACTACCTGTTCGTCATTATTGAAAAAATTGCTGGTCAGCTCTACCGGGACACCGACCGTTCCGGAGGTGTCGACATCTTTTGCCAACACGATGCCATTGAACTTCGGTCGCGGCGCGTTTTCAACCATCTTTTGGGATGCACATGAAAGTAAGAGTAAAAACACACCAAATCCAATGAATAAATGAATTCGCCTAATCATTTCTGCCTTTAGTTAAAATATGTAATTTTAATCGAATCTTTAAAAAGAATATGTGAAATAGGTTAGTTGTTATTAACGCTCTTTCCGAACTCGTCGCCAGGATCGGTATTACTGGCTTTAATGTAATAATAGACTAAATTCTTTCATGAATTATGGATTAAAAGATCACTGATTTTTAAGCAAAAAGCATGCAAGATAAAGTTGATTTGATTTTTATAACAAAATATTGATTGGTTACATAGATATTAGAAGTAGAATAATGGTATAAATTTAGGAGAAGGATATAATACTGTGGAGATAATTACATATATCTTATGAACATAATTACATAAATATTACAATGTGGTATTTTTCTAAAAGAATGTGCTGAATTTTGATCGCCTACAAACACGTTGGTCGGTAATTGATCAGGAAGGGCTCAAGATGTAGTGGTTGGCATAGAACCGATTTGGTTAGGATTTTGTAGTCTGCGTATTCTCTGCA
>CALOAV010000043.1:0-8324 GCA_942491425.1 uncultured Cytophagales bacterium | reverse complement strand
AAAATCGCGTTTACGGTTACGGCGGTCACGGTAGGCATATTGCAGACCTTTAAAAACTCCATTACGGGCAGCGCGAATTTGATTCCGCCGTCCCATACGGGAGCCTTTGGCTTGTTTTAATATCTTTTTGCGCTTATTTCTTGATGCGACTTGGCTGATTGCGTGGCATGACTCTACTCCTATTGATCTATAATCAGTGATTAATACCGGCTAACATACGAATAACGCGTTTTGTCTCTGCTGGAGAAACCAACGTTTGGCTGGCGGAGCCGGCGTTTTTGTTTAGTCGATTTGTTGCGGCGAAGGTGACGCAAATACGCATCGTCTCGTTTAATTTTTCCATTTTTTGTTTTGCGGAAGCGTTTTGCAGCACCGCTATTGCTTTTCATTTTATTTCCGCTTGCCATGATAAAACTCCAAATTTCTTAATAAAACTCAAAATACCATACATAGAAAACGTCTTGTTATCTTGTCTACAAGACAGAACGAAAATTATAGTCAAGGTTCAAGAATTGCAAAGGGTAATAGAATAAGTATTATCCAGGAATTAGTCTTCTTTTTGTTTCAGTTACAGGTTTGTCAGAAGGTTCTATATCGGTATGTTGATTGATATCACCTGTATCTTCATCATGTTCATCAGAAGATTTTGCCTTTTTACCGGTCGATGTCACTGTCATATTAATAAACCCGGCCCTCATGTTGGGTGGCTGTTCGACAATCGCTTCTTCCTTCAAATCCTCTATAACTTTCAGCATGACATCCATGCCCAATTCTTTGTGTGCCATTTCGCGACCACGGGAACTCGCATAATAAAACGCACTTTATCGCCATGTTCTAAAAACTTAATCGCGTGATTCATTTTAAACTGATAGTCATGTTCATCGATACGGGGGCGAAGTTTGATCTCTTTGACAACGATCTTTTTTTGCTTTTTCTTAGCTTCTTTTTCTTTCTTCGCTTTTTCATACTCAAATTGACCATAATCCATTATACGGCATACGTGTGGTTTAGCTTTGTCACCAATTTCCACCAAATCCAAGCCGGCTTCCTGGGCTTTCTCTAATGCCTCTTTAATGGAAACAATACCTGTACGTCTTCCTCGACATTTAATTAAATCCAGCACTTGATCTTCATGGATCATTTTCATTGATACGTGATCTGGCGTGTCGTATAAATGATTTACCTTTTCTGGATGAGAATCACACTCCCTTCGTTTTAAATAAAGTACATCTGCTAATAGTATGGAAATTATTTAGAAAGTATAGATTAGTTATCAATTTGTGGGGTTGCCATTTCTTTCGACAATAATTTTACTGCATCATCAATACTCACTTAACCCCATGATCTTTACGTCCACGTTCACGGACAGAAACCGTACCATCTTCCATTTCTTTATTACCGGTTACGAACATAAATGGAATCTTTTCTTTCTCTGCTTCACGTATTTTAAACCCAACTTTTTTCATTTCGTAAATCAAGGTCAACACGGAAGTCTGACTGTAACAGTTTAGCCTGCAATGATTTTGCATAATCGATCTGATCATCAGAAATATTGAGATATTTTGCTTGTGTAGGTGCCAACCAACCTGGGAATGCTCCCTTATAATGCTCAATTAAGTTTCCAAAGAATCGTTCCATTGATCCCAGCACCGTCCGGTGAATCATCACAACTTTTTTCTTTTCAACCGTCTGAGTCAACATATTCAATATTAAAGCGTTCCGGGAAGTTAAAGTCCAACTGGAATGTAGGACCTTGCCATTCACGATCCAGTGCATCTAACAGTTTTACATCAATTTTTGGACCGTAAAACGCTCCACCGCCTTCTTCGACTTCATACCCTTTTCCTTGGCGGTCTAATACATTTTTTCGCAAAGCTGTCTGGGTGGATTGTTCCCAAATTTCATCAGAACCAATCGATTTTTCAGGGCGGGTAGAAAGATACAATTTATAGTCGAAACCAAATGTACTCATCATAAAGTCGCTTAACATCTTGATTACACGGTCGATTTCTTCTTCGATTTGGTCTGAAGTACAAAAAATATGAGCATCGTCTTGTGTAAATCCACGAACACGCAAGAGTCCATGCAATGCACCCGGAGCGTTCAAACCGGTAAACTGTACCTAACTCAGCTAAACGAACGGGTAAATCACGGTAACTGCGTAATTCAGATTGATAAATCAATACGTGACCGGGACAATTCATCGGTTTGGCGTAATAGTTGGAACTTATCCAACTCCATGGGTGAAAACATGTTTTCAGAAAAGTTCTCTAAATGCCCTGATTTAGTGAACATGTTTTCGCGTTGGATATGGGGAGTATAAACCAACTCATACCCCTGCTTATAATGAACATCACGCCAAAAAGTTTCAATCAAGTTACGGACTCGTGCACCTTTGGGGTGCCAAAAGACCAAACCTACACCTGCTTCTTCATGAATGCTGTATAAGTCTAATTCTTTACCAAGTTTACGGTGGTCACGTTCTTTCGCTTCTTCCAGTTTTTTCATATAGGCTTTGAGTTCTTTTTCTGAACCCGCAGCAGTTCCATAGATGCGCTGCAACATTGGACGCTTTTCATCACCACGCCAATACGCACCAGCAGTATGAAGCAATTTGAAGTTCTTTAAATGACCAGTGTGTGGAATATGAGGTCCACGGCACATGTCAGTGAAATCACCTTGTTTATAAAAACTGAAATGATCATCTTCAAAATCTTCGATCAATTCTACTTTGTAGTTTTGTTTGCGTTCTTTATAATAATTGAGAGCATCTTCACGGCTCATTTCAAAACGCTCTACAGGGATCTCATCGTTGGAGCGTTCCATCATCCGTTCTTCAATTTTGACTAAATCATCCGGTGTAAAGGGAGTTTCTACTTCAAAATCATAGTAATACCCGTTATCGATTGGAGGACCAATTGCTAATTTAACCTCTGGAAACAGTTCAGTGACTGCTTGTGCCATTAAATGAGTCGTGCTGTGAAAAACTACTTCACGACCATCAGGGTCTTTAAACGTTAAAAATTCCAGTGCCCCGTCCTCGGTGAGAGGTGCATGTAAATCGATGACTTTGTCATTAAATTTTGCCGCAACGATTTTCTTACGGCTATGCTGTGTATGTTCAAACAAGTCAACAGGTTTTGTATTTACGGAAACAGAAATTGACGACGGTTGACCGATGATTTGCAGAGTAATGTTGGAGGATTCTGTCATTCGTATAGGTTACGGGGTTAAAAGCCTTTCGGCTTGGTTCTTTCTCCTTCAAAAATTGACCCAAAAGGGCAAAACAACAATATGGGTCGTACTGGACTCGAACCAGTGACCTCTTGCATGTCAAGCAAGCACTCTAACCAGAAGCTGAGTTTTTTCAACGACCCGCTTTTTACCATTATAAAATATACACATTTTGTGTCAACGTCAATTGTGATAATCAATAAATCATTGAGATATTTCATTTTAATGGCAATATCAAGTGCGAATAAATTATAATATATGAGTAAATGTTTGAAATCAGTAAATATTCCCTCTAATTCTCCAAATAATTTTAAGTCAAAGTAAAATCACAAACTATGAATATTGTGAATTGTGTATAATGCTTTAACAAGAAATTTTAATATTTAAATTATAGGATCTAAAACTTATTGATTGATAAACCTAAATAATTTAAAAAGTTATTTCATAACATTTTAATCGTTCATTATTACTCATCTAACAATTCAGGGATAATTTATTCACAGATTATTATGAGTTGATTTGCTATTTATGATGCGCAGGCGAATCCAATCAAAATTTTACTTTATGAAAAGAGCGTTTATAACCAATATCCGGTTATAGGAGAACTATGATGATTCACCAAAGGAAAAACTGTAAGAGTTGACCTGCATTGTCATTCCAACGCTTCAAGTACACCTCCACTTTGGTTTATGCAGCAATTGAATTGTCCGGAAAGTTTTACCAAACCGGAACGGGTGCGAAGTGTGGCATTAAAACGGAAGATGGATTTCACAACAGTAACCGATCACGATACGCTTGATGGTGTAAAACAAATTGAGCATCATGGTGATGTGTTACGGGGGTATGAAATCACGACATTTTCCCGGATGGCGTTGCGGCACATGTTTTATGTTACGGTATGACTGATAAACAGTTTGAAGTAATGGATGAAGTTCGTCTAAACATTGTCGAATTCGTAAACTATCTGCACGATGAAGATATTGTTCACGTTTGCGCACATCCCTTGCATAAAGTGAATGGAAAAACAACATGGGATCATTTCGAACAAATGATCCTTCTCTTCAAACGGTTTGAAATCATTAATGGCAGCCGCTTGCATAGAGTGAATGAAGCGGCAGAGATGGTACTCCGTCATCTCACAGAAGAAAACATCGAAGAACTTGCATTCATTCATGGCATAGAACCAAACTATGAGAACCCTTGGGAAAAATACTTCACCGCAGGAAGCGATGATCATAGCGGTTTATATATAGGTACTACTTATACTGAAATAGAGGTAGAGGAAACATCTATTGATGGTCTTCAGTGAATGCGGGATGGAAGAACTCATGCTTGTGGTATTTCCAGTGGTTCCTTTACACTAGCCCATATTGTGGCAGCATCGGCTTTCAATTACTGGAAAGACCGAATCGGCGTCAACAATACGGAACTTATGCAAACGCTAAGCCGCTTGTTAGATCCCGAACATCAATCATCTCCCGTTGGTTGCAATCCATTCAAAGCAAAGTTCGAAGAACTAAAGAATATTTCTTCCGAAAAACAACGCTACACATGACTTATACTTTTCGGTCAAAAAAAAAATTGAAAACTCTAAACCACTGGATGAACTGTTAAACCATGAGAATTTAAGCAAGGAAGAGTTTAACCACAATTTCTCAGAATTGACCGCGGATACATTGGATACATTGATCTTATCGTTGTTAAATCGTCCAGCGACAATTCCGCAATTTATTAGTTATGCACCATTGTTACTTTCGTCATATCTATGCACCAGCAAAAATTTATATGATGAAGAAGATTTAATCTCACACGCCAATACAGTGATTGGCAGAGAGCCTCCCAAGGTCGCATGGTTCACCGATTCATTGAATAACATGGATGGAGTATCGAAAACTTGCAAAGCGTTTTTGAACTCAGCCCGAAGCCGTGGTTTAGACATGACAATGATTACATGCACAGATAATGATTTATCTCATATAGAAGGTGTACAAAACTTTGAATCCATCCACTCTTTTTCTTTACCGGGTTATGAAAACGTACAGCAACATCTGCCATCGGTGATCCGTGTCATGCGTTATTTAGAATCACAGGAATTCAATTCATTTGTTATCAGTACGCCGGGTCCCGTTGGATTGCTCGGATTGTTATTCTCAAAACTGTTTCAGATACCTGCACATGGAATCTATCACACAGATTTACCACGGATTGCGATGCGAGTTTCTAACGACTCCTTCCTTAGTCAAGTCGCATTGGGAATCACCAAAACATTTTATTCCCAAATGAAGTCGGTATTTGTTCAAGCAGATGGTATGCCCAAGATGTGGAACAAATAATGTCCCCGCCGAACGGGTGAAAATATTAGAACGCTGGGTTGATTCAGACCAATTTACTCCCAAGAAAAAGACGATTGTTATTGGGATGTCAAAGAACCCGTCAAAGTCTTATTTGTAGGTAGAATTTCAAAAGACAAAAACCCGGAACTATTGATGAAAACGTATCAAAAACTGGCAGAACGGTATGACAATTTTGTGTTGAATGTAATAGGGGATGGTCCATATTTTGATGAGATGGAAGAAAAAACACGGCATTGGAAGCGCTTTAACATGACAGGTGCTAAATATGGTGATGACTTAGATAAAGCGTTTGCCTCATCGGATATATTTATCTATCCCGGGTTACTGGATACCTTTGGCAATGTCGTGATCGAAGCACAAGCCTCTGGTTTGCCTTGCGTAGTGATGAATGAAGGCGGCCCACCCGAATTAATAAAATCAGGCGAGACAGGGTTTACTGCGCGTTGTGAAAGTGAATTTATTCAATTGACCGAACAACTCATTTTGCAACGGGAAAACCGCCAATGGATGGGACAGAGGGCATCAGCATACGCTTCAAAACGGTTTTCCGAACCACTCATTTTTGAAAACTTCTGGGAAGACATTACCGCAAAACAAGAAAAACAAATTAATCCGATACAGTATTCGATTTTAACCGCACCAGTGATAATGTAATTTCACTGACTGCCTAAGCGAATTATCATTGATAATCTTTGAAAATCTCACTGGAAACGCTGAGATTTTCTTTATTCATAAATATGTAACGAATAGGTTGAAATGCTTGGCACATTTTAAAATAAGGCTGGTTGATTAAGTGCAACGTAACTCCAGCGGTAGTTAAAGATGACACAAGTTTAATGAATAATGAATTTACAACATTTAAAAAAAATCCCTTGGCAGAACCAAGGACAATAATTCGCGCTTTCGCACAAATTGGGAGGAAAGTATATTTCGTTGTAAATAATAGATGTAGTATGTTTCCACATTATTAGTGTTTATTGTTATTAAGGTTAATGTGTTTTGTTGATGATAATAAATCATAAAATTCCTGTACTCATTTGCCTATGTATGATTGGTTTGTTACTGCTCATTGGCGGATTATGTTGTTGTACGATAACCACTCAAGACCGAAATTTTGATGTAAAGATCCAAAACTTTGTGGACAATGCTATACCGGGTTCAGAAATCGAATTGCTCAATGGTGACTCTTTGGGCGGATGGTCTGTACATGGTATTGGAGCATGGTCTATAAACAACGGAGTCCTCAGCATTCGTCGTGGATTGGGATATCTGGCAACAACATGTGAATCATTTACCAATTTTGAATTATCGCTCGAAAGCCGCATCAGCAGTTATGGCAATAGCGGGATATATTTTCGTGCGGATCATCCTGGTTTTTCCATCCGTCCATGGCCCCAAGGATATGAAACTCAAATAGATCATCATACAGAAAAGAATCCAACCGGAAGCATTTATAATATAAAAAAGAGTTCGGCGGATATCCCAAATGATAACGAATGGTTTACCATGAAAATCATTGCCATAAATGAAAATATAAAAGTCTTTGTAAACGGTCAACTCTCCGCAGAAGTGAGTGATGCTTCATATACGTCAGGCTTTATCGCCCTGCAAGCCCATGATCCATGGAGCATCGTTGAGTTTCGCAATATCCGGTTGCGAATTCCAGATGATTTATAGTTTATTCTTACATCAATTCAATTCGTTAGTAGAATAGACATTATTCTATATACATTGGATTAGGATCATGGGTAGCAAGAAAAAAGAAAAAGCGCCATCGAACATTGCAGCCAATAACCGTAAGGCACGGCATTTGTATCATATTTTAGAAACAGTGCAGGCAGGATTGGTACTGCAGGGTACTGAAGTAAAAAGCTGCGTGAAGGCAAAGCAAGCCTGGTAGATAGCTATGCAGTTATCCTGGGTGGGGAAGCTTATTTGCAGGGTTGCCACATCAGTCAATACAGTCATGCCGCGATTGATGCTCATCCCACACGCCGCCGCATCAAACTGTTATTACACAAACGGGAAATCGCGAAAATGGCAGGCAAAGTATCAGAAAAAGGCTTAACGCTCGTCCCCTTAAAGATATATTTTGACCGTGGATTGGCAAAAGTCGATCTCGCTTTATGCCGTGGAAAGCAATTACACGACAAACGCGAAGATATCAAAAAGCGTGACCTGGACCGTGAAATGCGCCGTGAAGCTTCAGGCAGATATTAAAGTATCATGAAGATCAAACTTTCCCGTTTCTCATTTCTTATACGGATCACTTCTTTTCTTATTCTTTACTGGTTATTGGCAGAACCAACAAACTGCATTCTCTTTCTACAGATTACCGGCAAAAGTTTAAAGAAGAGAATCAAAACTACATCATTCCTATTTGTCATAGCCAGTTGTTATTGCCCATTTACTATTTTTGTCCCTATGGTTTATCTGTCATAATCAGTAAAAGTGAAGATGGCGAAATCGTTACCCAAGCGGTAAAAGTCCTGGGACTGGATGTTACGCGTGGTTCTGCCTCGCGAAGTGGTGCTCAAGGATTGTTGGGATTAATTCGTATGTTAAATGAAGGCAGACACGCAGTCATTACTCCAGATGGTCCGCGTGGTCCTAAAGAAAAAGTGCAAATGGGCATTTCCATGACCTTGCCAAATTGTCGGGTTATCCAATCTTGCCCACGGAATTTGATTAGCACCAAAGAGAAACGCCTGAACAGTTGGGATAATAGCAATGCAC
>CALOAV010000042.1:0-3596 GCA_942491425.1 uncultured Cytophagales bacterium | reverse complement strand
AGCCAAGGGGGAGTATAAAAATGCATAAGACTTTGCGCAAATTTAGAGAAGTAAACGATAGTATTTATTTTGAAAACAATAGCCTGAAAATTGCTGAAATGCAATCCCTGTATGACGTTGAACGAAAGGAACAACAAATTGAATTGCTCTCTAAGGAAAGTGCTCTACAAGCCAACAAATTATCACTGCAAAATGCCCGGTTAACCAATCTTACTATACTTATTGTTGCCGGTAGTATTGTGCTCGTATTGATTATTATCATTTTACTTTACATAGTAAGAACAAATCGAAAACTTAAAGAAACTCAACGGAGCCTGTCCGAAACAAACGAAGAGCTTTTAACGCAGTCGGAAGAGTTGCGGAATCAAATGATTCACTGGTTGAAGTGTATACCAAACTATTAAAGCAGCAGGATGAAATTCAACAACAGGCTGAAGAATTAAAATCCATCAACAACGACCTGGAAGAAAAACGCAACGAGATTGAGGCGCAGGCGGAAGAACTTCGTGAAGCAAATGAAACAATTTCTACCATCAATCAACATCTTGAAGAAAAAGTTGAAGAACGAACCGAGCAACTCAAACAAGCGTACATTGAATTGGATACCTTTTTCTATCGATCGTCTCATGATTTTCGAAGGCCCATTACCACTTTTATTGGCTTAGCCGAGGTGGCAAAGATTACTTCAAAAGATGAGGGGACGCTTGAACTTTTCGCTAAAGTGAAAGAGACTGCTTTGAGCCTGGATAGAATGATCCGTAAGCTCCAAACCATCAGCGATGTTGGCGCACAGAAAATGGTTTATAAGGAAATCTTAGTCCGCGAATTAATTGCCAACATTCTTGATAACCATAAGGATGAATTAAACAGTAGAAAAATTAAAATAATCGAAGAAATTGAATTGAAAGAATCATTTAAATCATATGGAGCACTTGTTCACGTAATACTTGAAAATCTGATTGAAAACGCCATTCAATTTGCAACACCTTTGGATCCCTATATAAGGGTCTCTGCCACTTCAACCAAAAGTCACGTAATTCTAAAAGTGGAAGATAATGGGCAGGGAATCCCTGAAGAATACCACAGTCGGATATTCGACATGTATCTGCGTGCCAGCATCTCGTCTAAAGGAAATGGATTAGGGTTATACATCGTAAAAAAGGCAATTGAAAAATTGGAGGGAACTATTCATTTTGCAACAAAATCAAATGAGGGTAGCTGTTTTACAGTTGAACTTCCGGTTGAAAACTCATAAAAAAAGCTCCAAATTTCGTTGGAGCTTTTTGCTGAAAGGACTTAACAATTATCCTTTTGCCAATTGTGCATTAATATGAATTTTTACTTCTTCTCCAACCAGCATTCCACCGGCTTCGGTAATCGTATTCCAGTTAAGACCGAAATCTTTACGGTTTATTTTACCATTGATTTCGAAACCGGCTTTTGTATTTCCCCATGGATCCACCATAATTCCGCCAAAGTCAACATCCAACGTAATTGATTTCGTGGTTTCACGAATCGTCATATCACCTTCCAGGCTGTAGGTATCTCCCTTCTTGTTCAACACACCAACAAACTTCAAATTAGGATACTGATCTGCTGCAAAAAAATCGGCAGATTTCAAATGTGCATCCCGATCAGCCTGATTCGTGTCGATGCTGTTTGCATCCAACGAAAAATTTACCTGGGCCCCATCGAAATCATCCGCCTCTGTTTCTATGGCACCTTCAAACTTTTTAAAGAAACCGGTAACGGTAGAAATGACAAGATGCTTTACTTTGAACTGTACTTCAGTGTGTGTTGGGTCGATTCCCCAGGTAGTAGTTGTTAAATTTTCTGTTGCTGCAGCCATTGTTATCAATTTTATGTTAGAAATCCTATTTATAAACAATCTGTTTTTTCTCTGATTGATTATGCAAAGGTACTGGGAGAGAGCTGACCCGATTGGACTTCTGAACAAGATTAAGACTAACAGGAAAAGAAATTGAACTAGGTTAAGATTTACCTTTCGCCCGGTTCCTTCTTATTTTACTTAAAAATTGGAGGCAACCCAAGATAGGAGGCAATGTATTTTAAAGGGACAAACTGCCCAAGCTGGGGGTATTGTTCCTGAAAACTCGTATACCGATCATCAGCCGTATGGGTAAACGCCTGAATAATTCTATTCTGATGGGTAACCAATGAGTTCAGAAAAATGATTCGAAAATATTTTTCAAATATCGGATATCGCTCCAGCATTTCATCCATGCGCATTTTGGGAAGCAGCAACAATTCACAGGAAGTTAATGCCCGGGTTGTATATGCAGATGGCTTTCGGATGTCAGGCTGGAGAGATCACCCAGTCCACCAACCTGTCGATGCAAACTGAATAACCTGGTCGGTTGCAACCGGATTAGTAAAGTAGGTCATTAAACACCCGCTCCTTACAAATATCATTTGCTGTGCAATCTTTCCCGATTCTTCAACAAATTCTCCCTGCTCGATCTTCAGCGGTATAAAAATTGAACTTTAAAATCGTTCCTCGTCATCAGATAGTTGAACATGTTTCTGAATGCCGGAAATCAATAAAGATAGATCCATTTGTATAATTTTTCAGGCTTTGTCAAAGTCCATATCAATTGTAAAGAAAAGGAAAGAAACATGAATTGGGAAGTGAATTCGCATTTTGCAATGGCCAGTCAAAAAATTCCAATGTATGTTTCAAAATCTCAACCTCGCACCTGATTTATCAATTTTTATCGTTACTCCGATACGCATGGTCATTTGAGACCATATCTGTAAATTGAACTGCGAATGAATTAACTTCCGAATACCGTGTCTGGATCAAAAAAATTATTTCTTTCCTCGGATGCCTATGCCTCGGATTTACAGGGCACATTTTGCATTTACCAAACCCCCGTATCAACAGCAAAGGCCATAATACTTCGGTACCCTTTGGGCTTGCCAGTACGCACAAAGTACTCACGAAACAAAAAGCCGACACACATTGCCATTGCTTTCGACACTCCCATACCAACCTTTCGCGATGAGATCTATAAAGAATACAAAGCGAACCGACAAGACTCCGGAAGACATCCGATGCGGATTCCTAAGGTAAAAGAAATCATTAATGCCTTTAACATTCCGATTATCGAACTGGATGGATATGAGGCTGATGATATTATTGGCACCATCGCCTATACGGCCAACAAAAAAGGGTTTGAAGTTTTTATGACGACCCCCGGATAAAGATTTTGGTCAGTTGGTCACAGAAAATGTACATCTCGGCAAACCGGCGTACATGGGGAATGCAGTGGATGTAATGGGGCCTGCCGAAGTCTGTGAAAAGTGGAACATCGATAAAGTATCTGTCAATGATATGCTGGGGCTACAGGGTGATGTTTCAGATAACATTCCCGGTATCCCTTGGATCGGACCCAAAACCGCTTCCACGCTTTTTGAAAAATACGGAAACATCGAAGGGATCATTGAACACAGTCATGAATTGAAAGGCAAGCAAAAAGAATTGGTAGAAACGTATGGAGAACAGGCATTGCTTTCAAAAAAATCGCCACCATCATCATTGATGTTCCGGTCAAATTCGATGAGAAAGAACTGGA
>CALOAV010000041.1:0-73872 GCA_942491425.1 uncultured Cytophagales bacterium | reverse complement strand
CCGGAACGGTAATCCTTCAGGAAAAGATTGGCGGCGGTAAGGAGTTTCAAGCCGTTACCATCGACAATGAAGATCTATATGAGATCAGCCAGGTATTCGAGTCGCCTGCAGATGAGGCATTTTACGGTTTGGGTCAGCATCAGGAAGGATTAATGAATTATAAAGGAAAAGATGTCTCTCTTTTCCAGTACAACACCAAAGTTTCAATACCCTTTATTGTATCGAGTAAAAACTATGGAATTCTATGGGATAATTATTCACTGACAAAATTTGGTGATCCAAGGGATTACCGGCAACTTAGTGAACTCAATTTGTTTTCAAAAGAGGGGGTAGCCGGGGGGTTGTCTGCGAGCTATATTTCCATAACAGATTCATCAAAAGTGTATTTATCGCGGAAGGATTCCGTCATCAACTATCAATATTTAACCGATCTGAAAAAATTCCCGAAAGAGTTTCCCTTGCAGGATGGGAAAGTAATCTGGGAAGGAAGTCTGGCTTCGGATGTATCCGGAATCCACAAATTTTTCCTGTACTATGCAGGGTATATAAAAGTATGGATGAACGGCGAGTTGGTTGCCGATCATTGGCGGCAGGCCTGGAATCCAGGAACCGTTAAATTTGAATTGGATGCGAAGGCCGGAGAAAAATATCCTATCAAAATTGAATGGCTACCCGATGGAGGTGAGTCCTATTTGTCCTTAACCTGGCAGCAAAATAATTCGGAAGACCAAAATCGGTTGTCCTTATTTTCAGAGGCTGGCAATCAGATTGACTACTACTTTGTTGCTGGTGATAACCTGGACGATGTAATTGGCGGGTATCGTTACCTGACAGGCAAGGCTGAATTAATTCCGAAATGGGCATTGGGTTTCTGGCAAAGTCGTGAGCGATACAAAACCCAAAAGGAATTACTGGATGTTGCCGCTGAATTTCGTAAACGAAGCATTCCCATTGACAACATTGTACTGGACTGGTCTTTTTGGGAAGAAGACCAGTGGGGCAGCCAGGAATTTGACTCCGAACGCTTTCCGGATCCGGATGGAATGATCAAACAGGTGCACGATGAATACCATTTAAAATTCATGATTTCAGTCTGGCCGAAATTTTACAGGGGCATTAAAGCGTATGATGAATTTGATAAAAACGGATGGTTGTATAAAGAAGCCATCCGCCGTGAGCAGCGCGACTGGATTGGCAAAGGATATGTCGGAACATTTTATGACGCATTCAATGCGGATGCGCGTAAAGCCTTTTGGCAACTCATACATGACAAACTATATGTAAAAGGTGTGGATGCCTGGTGGCTGGACTCTACTGAACCCGATATTCTTTCGAATGCTTCGATTGAAGACCGGAAGAAACTAATGAACCCAACGGCCCTCGGTTCATCTACAAAATATTTTAATGCCTTTCCGCTGGTGAATGAAATGGGGGTATATGAAGGATTGCGGGAAACCGATCCCAACAAGCGTGTATTTATTTTTACCCGCTCGGCATATGCAGGGTCACAGCGGTATGCTGCAGCCACATGGAGTGGTGATATCGCGGCCAACTGGCAGGATTTTAAAACACAAATTCCTGCAGGTCTAAACTTTTCACTTGCAGGTATTCCATACTGGACAACCGATATTGGCGGATTTTCAGTTGAACGAAAAAATGAGCATGCCCAGGGAGAAGATCTGGAAAACTGGCGGGAATTAAATACGCGATGGTTTCAATTTGGAACCTTTAATCCATTGCATCGGGTTCACGGTCAGTTTCCGTTCCGCGAAGTGTATAACATTGCTCCGGATAATCACCCGGCATATAAAACAATGGTCTATTACAATAAGCTACGCTACCGTCTAATGCCCTACATTTATTCACTTGCGGCCAAAACCTATTTTGATGATTACACAATCATGCGGGCGATGGTGATGGATTTCCCGAATGATCAACAGGTTTTGAATAATGGGAGTCAGTTTATGTTTGGTCCTTCCATTTTAGTAGCACCGGTAACGCAATATAAAGCGCGTACCTGGTCCGTTTATCTGCCCGAAAATGCGGCAGGTTGGTTTGATTTCCATTCCGGAAAATTCTATGATGGTGGACAAACGATCGATGCTGACGCTCCACTGTCGAAGATGCCATTGTTTATCAAAGCAGGTGCAATCATTCCTGCGGGTCCGGAGATGCAATATACCGCTGAGAAACCGGTAGACCCAACCACCTTGTATGTTTATGGTGGTGCTGATGCAGTCATTGATTTATATAATGACGAGGCGGTTAATTACAATTATCAGAAAGGCCAATACGAGAGAATTCAAATATCTTATAATGAATCGGATCAGTCGTTAACGATTGGCGCTCGCGAAGGAACGTACCCGGGGATGATTCAGGAAAGAACTTTTGAAATTGTATGGATTGATAAAGCAAATCCAAAAGAATTAGATTTAAAGCCGGAACCCAATCAGGTTGTACATTATAATGGAAATCTATTGACTATAAAGAAGGAAACTTCAAACATTAATTAATCATGGTAGTTAGAATGATGACCACAACGTTTCGAAATTTGATCCTTCTTGTGTTAGCAACAGTATTGTTATCAACATTTTCTTCCTGTGGAAAAGAAGATCCTGCACCTGATCCGATGCTTTCACTCTCTACGAATTCAATGGCATTTTCATTTGCAGGTGAAACTAAATCCTTCAATATCAATGCCAACCAGGCATGGTCCGTATCAAGTTCGGAAACATGGCTTACACTCTCCCCGGTAAACGGGAATTCGGGTACTTTTGAAATCGATGCGATTGCCGTAGCTAATCCATTGTTTGAATCCCGAATTGCGATCATTACAGCAACTATGGGGTCATTGTTCAAAACAATAGCTGTTCATCAGGCGGCAACAAGTATCCTAACCGTTAGCGAGAATGAATTTACAGTCGAACCTGAGGGTGATGAGATTTCTTTTCAGGTTGAAAGTTCAGGAACGTATAAGGTTACAGTAGATGTCGGTTGGATCGTACCGGTTTCAGGTGGTGATCCCTCCACACCAGCGTTCACAGTTAAGACCAGTCCCTCATTATTTTCACGAGAAGGTACCATTAAATTTTCATTGGATGAACTTACAGCTGAAGTGAAGGTAACCCAGGAGGGTAATTTACTGACTATACCAGCTGATAATACCGGAATGAACGATAATGCGATAACCATGGCACCAAAAATGGGAATTGGTTGGAATCTTGGAAATTCACTGGAAGCAACCAGTGGACCGGATGTTAATGGCGTATATACTGCCAGCGAGATTGCCTGGGGGAATCCAAAAACAAATAAAGCAATGATTGATGCAGTGAAGGCGGCAGGTTTTAACACTGTTCGTATACCCTGTGCTTGGAGCGGCTATATTGAAGATAATGTTACCTATAAGATAAAAGACTCCTGGTTAACACGGGTAAAAGAAGTGGTGGAGTATTGCCAGGACAACAATATGTATGCAATCATCAATGTTCATTGGGATGGTGGATGGCTGGAAGAACATCCGCTGTATAGTCATCAGGTTGAAGTAAATGAAAAGCAAAAAGCACTCTGGGAACAAATAGCAGTTGCCTTTAGAAATTATGATGAGCGTTTATTGTTTGCCGGAACGAATGAGGTACACGCTGACTACAATACGCCTAGTTCGGAGCATATTGAAGTGCAGGAGTCTTTCAATCAAACCTTTGTTGATGCCGTACGCTCAACGGGTGGGAAGAATACATATCGTAATTTGATTGTGCAGGGATACAATACGAATATTGGACATACGGATTCATACATGACCATGCCAACGGATGCAACGAATGATCGCCTGATGGCTGAAGTCCATTTTTATGATCCATATGATTTCACACTGAATTCCAATAGTACCATTTACTTTTGGGGAGCCGACTTTGCAGGATTACCCAATACTGCAAACTGGGGACAAGAAGACTGGGTGGATAGTGAGTTTGCCAGGATGAAGAATAAATTTGTTGATAATAATATCCCTGTAATATTGGGCGAATATGGAGTCATGTTACGCACCTTATTAACAGGCGATACTTTCGCCGACCATGTCCTTTCGCGCAATCATTATTTAAATTATACAACCAAGAGCGCACTCGAAAATGGGTTGGTCCCTATTTATTGGGACAATGGTCCGATGGGCAACAATAGCTCCGGATTGTTTAATCGAGCAACGGCATCACCCGTGGATACAGAAGCCCTCAATGCTATTTTGTCTGCAAAATGATGTACATGAAATCAAACCGTTTTTCTATGTTGCTGCTCACCGCAGCTTTGGGTATTTCTTTATCTGCCTGCAAAGATCAATCAGGTCAGGTTCGTGAAACAAAATCATTTAATAGCCATTGGCGTTTTTCGCTTACCGCAGATTCTACAGCAATCAACCCGGATTATTCAGATACTGACTGGCGTGAATTAAACCTCCCCCACGATTGGAGCATTGAAGGTGTTTTTGATGAAAAAAATCCTGCAGGTGTAGGAGGGGGAGCCTTACCGGGGGGTACGGGATGGTATCGCAAGACTTTTAGCATTCCGGATCAATATTCAGAAAAAAAGTATTTATCGAGTTTGATGGTATCTATCGCAATAGCGATGTTTGGCTTAACGGATTTCATCTTGGACATCGGCCTAACGGATATATTTCATTTCAATATGAATTAACACCACACCTGTTTTTGGATGGGAAAGAAAATGTGCTGGTGGTCAAAGTTGATAATTCCAAACAACCGAACTCACGCTGGTATTCGGGTTCTGGTATTTACCGGAATGTTCGACTGGTGGCTGTTGATCCCGTGCATATAACTCAATGGGGAACCTATATAGTAACCCCCATGGTGTCAAATGAAATGGCAACGGTTGAACTCCATGCATCGGTTCGAAATATGGATGCCGAAGTTACAAACGTCACCGTTAGAACCGCACTTATTGATCCAAATGGTATAGCAGTAGCTGAACATAAATCATCAGTAGAAATAGCAGCACAGTCAACAGCCGAAGTGGATCAAAATTTCGAGGTGCCCTCGCCAGCATTGTGGTCATTAGAAACCCCGCATATTTACAAGGCTGTTACAGAAATTTTTGCTGAGGGTAAAGTTGTAGATACATACGAGACTCCATTCGGTATTCGATATTTTTATTTTGATATTGATAAGGGTTTTTCATTGAATGGTAAACCCACGAAAATACTGGGTGTTTGTTTGCATCATGACTTGGGGTCCCTGGGTAGCGGCTGCTAATACACGCGCAATTGAGCGCCAATTACAAATTATGCAGGGCATGGGGGTGAATGCCATCCGTACTTCCCATAATCCCCCGGCTCCTGAATTATTGGATTTATGCGACAAAATGGGCCTGCTTGTCATGGATGAAATGTTTGATATATGGAAGCTTAAAAAATCAGAATTCGATTATAGCCTGGATTGGGATGAATGGCATGAAAGAGATCTTACTGATTTCATACTACGCGATCGCAATCATCCGAGTATTATTAGCTGGAGTATTGGTAATGAAATCATCGAACAATATAATCGTGTAGATAGTGTGGGAAGTGAAAGAACGAAAGAGCTTGCAGGAATCGTTCGTAATCTTGATAATACCCGACCAATTACCGCAGCGAATAACGATACACATCCGCATAACCGATTGATTCAATCCGGCGCACTCGACTTGATCGGTTACAATTATCATCACGAACAGTTTGAATCCTTTCATCAGGATCATCCTGGACAAAAATTTATTGGAACCGAAACAACATCGGCATTAGCAACACGCGGCTACTATGACATGCCATCGGATAGTATTCGCCGATGGCCCATTGCATGGGATAAGCCATTTACCGAAGGGAATCCGGACAATACCGTTTCTGCTTATGACCATGTCAGTGCTCCCTGGGGATCAACACATGAAGAGACCTGGAAACTCGTTAAAAAGCACGACTACCTTTCGGGGATGTTCATCTGGACAGGATTTGATTACCTGGGTGAACCAACACCCTATGGCTGGCCTTCCCGCAGTTCGTATTTTGGTGTTGTGGATTTGGCAGGTTTTCCAAAAGATAGTTACTACCTGTATAAAAGCGAATGGACAACGGATACGGTGCTGCATATTTTTCCACACTGGAATTGGGAAACGGGGAAGGTCGTCGATGTATGGGCATATTTTAATCATGCCGATGAGGTCGAATTATTTTTAAATGATCAGTCCCTGGGAGTCAGGAAAAAAGAAAACGAGGATCTTCATGTACAGTGGCGGGTTCCATTCATGCCGGGTACTTTAAAAGCAATTTCCAGAAGTGCCGGTTCTGTAATTTCTGTAAAGGAGATAAAGACTGCTGGTAGTCCTGCTCAAATTATTTTGGAAGCAGATCGAACTACGATTGCTGCTGATGGAAATGACCTTTCTTTTATCACGGTAAAAATAGTGGACGATCAGGGAAATATTGTTCCATATGCCGATAATGAATTAACGTTTTCTGTTTCCGGTGAAGGATTTCTGGCTGCGCATGATAATGGCGATCCAACCAATCATGAATCCTTTAGAGGAAATCAACGCAAGACTTTCAATGGGCTGGCCCTTGGAATTGTACAGGCAAAAAAATCAACGGGAAAAATTAATATCGAAGTAAAATCTCCAGGATTGACAACCAGTTTATTATCGATAATAGCAGAGTAAGCCAATCCTTAATTTAGAAAGACTTGAACACACACGTCCGATATTTTTTCATATTAGGTATCATTATCCTGCCTTGTTTATCGGTGGCGCAGGATCTCCGGTTATGGTATGCGAAGCCTGCAGCGAATTGGAATGAGGCCCTTCCGATTGGTAACGGAAGATTAGGAGCAATGATTTTCGGGGATGCTGAACACGAAAGGCTTCAGTTGAATGAGGAATCCGTCTGGACAGGGAGAGATGAAGATTTTGTTAATCCAGAGGCAAAAAACTCACTCGCTGAAATCCGCAAACTATTATTTGAGGGGAAATATGCAGAAGCCAATGCGCTTGCTCAACGCACCATGATGGGGGATAAGAAAATACCGAGTACGTATCAGTCACTGGGTGATGTATATCTGGATATGCAGCATCCTGAAGGTGAGATTGAGAACTATGTACGAATACTCGATATAGAGAATGCCATTGCCACGGTGACCTATGATGTGAATGGAATATCCTATTCACGTGAATATTTTTCAAGCGCCCCCGCTCAAGCCATTATCGTGCGACTAACCGCTAGCAGTCCTGCGTCGTTATCATTTTCTATTCGGATGGCGCGTGAAAAAAACATGGCCGAGATTCGGGAAGGGAATCAGTTTGTTATGCGGGAGCAAACCGGCGAGGGGATAGGTGTAAAGTTGGTTTCTCGCATCAACGTTATCAACGAAGGGGGTACATTATCAGAAAAAGAAAAGGGCGTACTTACGGTAACCCATGCAACCCAGGTGGTAGTGGTTCTGACCGCTGCCACGGATTACTGGGGTAACGATCCCGACATGGTTACCAGTAGTCAATTGAACGCGCTGGCAAACCGGACGTATGTTGATCTAAGGGGAGAGCATAAAGCTGATTACCATCATTATTTTAAACGTGTTGATTTTTCTTTGGGAAGCGAGTCGTTATCTGGTATACCTGTTGATCGGCGGTTGGAGGCTTTCCGCGAAGGTCAGGAAGACCAGTCCCTGATTTCGTTGTATTATCAGTTTGGTCGGTATTTGTTAATCAGCAGTTCGCGCCGCGGTGGATTGCCGGCAAATTTACAAGGTATTTGGGCAGATGGAATGCATCCACCCTGGGATGCAGACTATCACATCAACATCAATATTCAGATGAATTACTGGCCGGCAGAAATTACCAACCTGTCGGAAATGCATTCACCATTTTTTAACTTTTTGGAAAAACTGCGCATTGATGGAAGAAAAACTGCTCGCGATATGTATGGTATTGATGGATCAGTTGCGCACTTCACTTCCGATGCCTGGCATTTTACCGAGCCGTATGGTCAAACGCAGTGGGCCATGTGGCCAATGGGACTGGCCTGGAGTGTGCGTCATATTTGGGAACATTATTTATTTACGGAAGATGCAGATTTTCTATTAAGAACCTTTCCGATCATGAAAGATGCGGCTACCTTTTGTATGAACTATCTAGTGGAGAATCCGCAGACAAAAAAATTAGTATCCGGACCTTCGATCTCTCCTGAGAATACCTTTAAGACGAAGGATGGAGCTGTAGCAACACTGGTGATGGGACCTACTATGGATCATATGATTATCCGGGACTTACTTCAAAATACAAAAGCAGCATCAATTGTGCTGCTAGATGATCCGTTGTTTCGAAAGCAAATTGACAAAACATTATCACAATTGGCTCCCCTCCAGCTTGCCAGTGATGGCCGCATCATGGAGTGGACCGAAGAGTTTGAGGAAGCAGAACCCGGTCATCGTCATATTTCACATTTATATGCACTTTATCCCGGTAACGCGATTACCCGACATACACCAGAGTTAATGCAAGCTGCTCGAAAAACAATTGATTACCGGCTGGCCCATGGAGGTGGACATACTGGATGGAGTCGTGCGTGGATCATCAACTTTTTTGCCCGTCTGCACGATGGTGAAGCTGCACATGATAATTTACTGGCGTTATTGCAAAAATCAACATTGCCCAATTTATTCGATAACCATCCTCCTTTTCAAATTGATGGCAACTTTGGCGCAACGGCTGGCATTACAGAAATGTTAATACAAAGTCATGCCAATGAAGTGGAAGTGTTGCCGGCATTACCGGAGGCCTGGAAGGAAGGAACCATCAAGGGCATTTGTGCTCGCAGGGGATTCGAATTAGATATTGTCTGGGTAAATGGAAAGTTGAAATCAGTTCGGGTTGTATCAAAATTGGGTAACCCGCTGGTATTACGGTATCAGGATACGATTGTCCGAATAAGGACTAAAAAGGGAAATGCATATATTTTTGATGACAGGCTAGTCCAGCAATAAAAATTGTAGCATATTCACCCTGGCACTATTCAACTATAAAAATTAGTTTATTTAATTATCAATTAGAGCAATGCCCAAATTTGATTTAACAGGAAAGAAAGCAATTGTAACAGGTGGAGGAAGTGGAATTGGAAGAGGTATAGCGATTGCTTTAGCGGAACATGGAGCTGAGGTGCTCATCCTGGATTTGATTGATGAACATATTGCTGCTGTAGTTGCAGAAATAATTTCGTCGGGTGGTAAAGCCTCCGGAGTAAAATGTGATGTTTCAGAGGTAAGCAATGTTGAGCAGATTTTTAAAAAAGAAATAGGCAATCAGCAATTGGATATTTTGGTCAATAATGCCGGTATTGCACATATAGGAAATTTAGAAAATACCAAAGTTGAAGATCTTGACAGAATTTACAATGTCAATGTAAAAGGTGTTTTTAATTGTTTAAAGAGTGGTATCCCATTAATGAAAAATGGCGGGTCCATTATAAATATATGCTCTGTTGCAGCACATGTTGGAGTAGCTGAACGATTTGCCTACTCGATGAGTAAGGGGGCCGTACATGCGATGACACTCTCGGTAGCAAAAGATTACCTGGCGCAGAACATCCGCTGCAACTCCATTTCACCAGGTAGGGTTCATACTCCTTTTGTTGATGGCTTCCTGGAAAAGAACTATCCCGGTAAGGAAAAAGAAATGTTTGAAGCTTTATCTAAAACCCAGCCTATTGGAAGAATGGGGAAGCCCGAAGAAATCGGAGCACTTGCCTTATACTTATGTTCGGATGAAGCCTCCTTTATTACCGGTAGCGATTTTCCGATCGATGGTGGATTTATTACTTTAAATAATTAACATAACGACTACAGATGAAATTATTACGATACGGTGAAGAAGGGAGGGAAAAACCAGGAATAGAAGTCGATGGTGTTCGATATGATGTCAGTGATCTTGTTCCTGATTATGATGAAAAATTTTTTACATCGGAGGGTATTGAAAAACTAAAGCAGGATTTTTCAGCGACCACTGCAACCATAATCGGAAACGATGTCCGTTTAGGGGAGCCTGTAAAGCGACCGGGTAAATTAATTTGCATCGGATTGAATTACCGAAAACATGCTGCTGAAAGTGGAATGGCAGAACCAACGGAACCTGTTGTATTTTTCAAAGCGACTTCTTCCATTGTCGGGCCAAACGATACGATCATTATTCCAAAGAATAGTTTGAAGACCGACTGGGAAGTGGAATTGGCGATTGTTATCGGAAAGCGTGCGAATTACATTTCTGAGGAACAAGCTTTCGATCATATTGCCGGCTACGTGTTACACAACGATGTAAGCGAACGTGAATTTCAATTGGAAAGAGGCGGGCAATGGGTGAAAGGTAAAAGCTGTGACACGTTTGCTCCACTGGGGCCTTATCTGGTTACGAAAGATGAAATAGCCGATCCGAACAATTTGAAACTTTGGCTTTCGCTAAATGGAAAGAAAATGCAGGACGGAAACACCAATGATTTTATTTTTAATGTTCAGCATGTGGTCGCCTACCTGTCCCAATTCATGAGCCTTATGCCGGGTGATATTATTTCTACCGGAACACCGGAAGGAGTGGGACTTGGACAAAAGCCACCATTCTATCTCAAGGAAGGAGATGTTATTGAATTAGGGATTGAGGGGCTGGGTTCGGCAAGACAAGAAGTGAAAGCCTGGTCGTGATGGCAATCGATTCACATCAACATTTTTGGAAGTATGATCCTGAGCGCGATCGCTGGATCACAAATGAGATGTATAAAATCAGACGGGATTTTATGCCTGGGGATTTGAAACCGGTTCTGGATGAAAATAATATTTCTGGCTGTGTAGCCGTGCAGGCAGATCAATCAGAAACGGAAACAAAATTTTTGCTGGAATTAGCAAACGAGTATAACTGGATCAAGGGAGTAGTAGGATGGGTTGATTTATTAGCGGATGGTGTTGAGCAGCGACTGGATTACTATATGAAATACCCAATGCTCAAAGGGATGCGTCATATTCTGCAAGCCGAGCCGGATGGATTTATCAGCAATCCACGATTCATCAAAGGAGTCTCCAGCCTTTTAAAACGGAATCTAACGTATGATATTCTCACCCACGAGAAGCAACTCATCGAAGTATTGTCGTTTATCAATAAATTACCAAAAATGAATCTGGTAATTGATCATATCAGCAAACCCGATATTAAAAACAGATCCTTTAAATTATGGTCAGCACACATGAAGGAAATAAGCACCTATGACCATGTGTATGTCAAATTATCAGGAATGGTTACAGAAGCCAATTGGGCTTCCTGGACCACGGCAGATATTAAACCTTATGTGGAATTTTGTCTGGAATACTTTTCACCCGCGCGCCTGATGTTTGGATCGGATTGGCCGGTGTCTTTGGTAGCAGGGTCGTATTCTCAGGTGGTGGGTGTTATCAAAGATTCCATTCAGGAATTATCCCAGGCTGATCAGGATCAAATTATGGGTGGTACTGCAATTAAATTTTATAACTTAAACTGATGGACTTACAACTTACCGATAAAGTATTTATTGTTACAGGCGGAGCGAAAGGTATTGGCGAGGCAATCACATTGGAGCTTGTAAAAGAAGGAGCTATTCCGGTTATCGTTGGCAGATCGAAGCCCGAAGCAGAAAACCTTGCAAAGAAGATTCATGCGGATGGGGGACGATGTTTAGTGATTATGAAAGAACTTGGTGTTGATGATGTTTGCAAATCAATCGTTGATGAAACAGTATCCACATTTGGTAAGATCGATGGAATCGTAAACAATGCTGGTGTCAATGATAGTGTGGGGTTGGAGAAGGGCAACCCGGAGGCTTTTAAGAAATCAGTACTTACAAACCTCACACATTACTATGATCTGGTACATTATGCACTTGACAACTTAAAAAAATCAAAAGGCGCGATTGTAAACATTAGTTCCAAGACTGCGCTCACCGGACAAGGTGGAACTTCTGGATATGCTGCGAGCAAAGGTGCGCAACTTGCCCTTACGCGTGAATGGGCGACTGAATTACTTCCTTATGGAATTCGGGTAAATGCGATTGTTCCTGCCGAAGTGATGACGCCCCTCTATCGGAAATGGGTGGATACCTTTGATAATCCGGAAGAAAAACTGAGCAGAATAGTTTCAAAGATCCCACTTGGAAAACGCATGACTACCAGCGAAGAAATCGCAGCCGCAGCCGTTTTTCTTTTATCGGAACGCAGTGCACACACCACCGGGCAATGGCTGATCGTGGATGGTGGTTATGTTCATTTAGATCGCGCCATTACTTAATCAAGCATACATGAACGCTGTACCGGTAGTTTCAAAAGCAGTCATCCTTCCATTTATTCTGGTTACTTCGCTTTTTTTTCTTTGGGGTTTTCCAAATGATCTCACCAATCCTATGGTAGAGATTTTCAAGAATGTACTCAATATCTCCAATGTAAAAGCCTCTCTCGTGCAGCTTGCTTTTTATGGTGGCTATGGCACGATGGCCATTCCGGCTGCATTGTTTATCAGAAAGTATCGGTACAAAACTGGAATTGTTCTGGGGTTAATTCTTTTTGCGATCGGTTCCTTTATGATGTTTCCGGCTGCCAGACTCATCAGCTATGATCTCTTTTTAATTTCCTTTTACATTTTGACGTTTGGATTGGCTTTTTTAGAAACGACAGCCAATCCGATGATTCTGGCCATGGGTGATCCGGCTACCGCTACCCAGCGACTCAACCTGGCGCAAGCATTTAATCCAATCGGAGCGTTGACCGGTCAGGTAGTAGCAAGGGTCTATGTTGTAAACCGACTGGAAACTGAGATCGGGGATACGGCCAATACGACAATGGAATTGGTTGACAAGCAGGCGATCATCGTTCATGATCTGAACGTAGTAAGCACCCCGTATGTCATTTTGGGTTTTGTTGTGCTCGCAGTTCTTGTAACTTTTTTGTTAACGACAATTGAAATTAAAAGACCAACTGATAAAATCCTTGATCTGAAAACCACACTGCGTTATCTTTTCAGAAATAAAAATTACTACGAGGGGGTCATCGCACAATTCTTCTACGTTGCCTGTCAGATCATGGTGTGGACCTTTATCTACCAGTATGTGACAGCTCTGAATACAAATTTACCAGCAGACCGTCAATTGAATGCCATGATGTATGTAGTGGCTTCCACTGTAAGTTTTTTACTCGCCAGATGGGTGTGTGCTTTTCTTATCCGTTATATCTCACCTCCAAAACTTATGTTTTACTTTGCCCTGCTGGGTATGTTATTTTTAAGTGGTGCAATCCTTCTTGATGGGATGATTGGATTATATTGTCTGGTGGGTGTTTCCTTTGCCATGTCACTGATGTTCCCTACCATCTATGGAATTGCCCTTTCGGGGATGGGAGATGAAGCAAAGATAGGATCAGCGGGACTTATATTGGCCATTGTTGGCGGGGCCTTAATGCCCCCGCTGCAGGCTACCATCATCGACCAGGGAGGTGCAGGGCTGAGTGATATCCTGTATTTTGGATTCATTCCGGAAATCCGGTTTTCTTTTGTGTTACCGCTTTTCTGTCTGATCATTGTCGCCATCTATTCCCGACGAGCGCAAAAAAGAAATCTGGCATGAAAAGGTTTTGTTTAGCATTAGACCTCAAAGATGATCCAACGCTCATCGAACACTATATTTCCTACCATAAAAATGTCTGGCCGGAGGTATTGGAAAGTATTCGAGCATCCGGGATAATCACCATGGAAATATATCAGGTGCATACCCGACTTTTTATGATCATGGAAGTAAATGAGGATTTCAGTTTTGAGAATAAGAATCAGGCAGATCAATCAAACCCAAAAGTACAGGAGTGGGAAAAATTGATGGATACCTATCAGCAACGGTTGCCGTTTGCCGGACAAGGTGAGAAATGGGTGTTAATGGAAAAGATATTTGAACTATGAGTAACTTAAAATTCGATAGTCGGTATCCTGCGGTTGAAGATTTACGCAATCGGGCGAGGAAAAAAATTCCCCGTTTTGCTTTTGAGTATCTGGATGGTGGCTGCAATGAGGATGTTAATCTTGATCGGAATACGCGGGAATTGAGGGAAGTACAATTGATCCCAACCTATTTAACTCCGCATAGTCAATCAAGTATGAAAACCGAATTATTCGGGCATACCTATGATGCACCTTTTGGTATTGCACCCATCGGCCTTCAGGGTTTGATGTGGCCGAAGGCACCGGAGATATTAGCGAAAGCTGCTGCGGATCATAATATTCCGTTTATACTCAGCACGGTGACGACCATGAGTATCGAAAGGGCCAGTGAGCTTACCGAAGGAAAAGCCTGGTTTCAGTTATACCATCCCGCAGAAAATGAAGTTCGTGATGACTTGATTAAGCGTGCGGAAGCAGCACATTGCCCGGTGCTCGTATTGCTGTGTGATGTCCCAACCTTTGGTTTTCGGCCACGGGATATTCGTAATGGATTAGCAATGCCACCAAAAATGTCAATGGCGAATATTTTACAAATACTGGCAAAACCGGATTGGGCATTGCGGACATTGATCAACGGTCAGCCCAATTTTGAAAACTTAAAACCCTATATGCCGAAGGGGCTTGATCTAAAGCAACTGGGAAGTTTTATGGACCAGACATTCTCCGGAAGACTGAACGAAGAGAAGATTGCTCCTATCCGTGATCGCTGGAAGGGAAAGATCGTATTGAAAGGAGTCGCGAGTGAAGAAGATGCAGAGAAGGCAATTCAGCTGGGACTGGATGGAATTATTGTTTCCAATCATGGTGGCAGGCAATTGGATGCAGGTCAATCCACGATTATACCGCTGACTTCTATTGCCGCAAAATATGGTGAGCGTATAAAAGTGATGATGGACAGTGGTATTCGCTCCGGACCAGATATTGCCCGGTCATTGGCGTCGGGTGCTGCCTTTACATTTTTGGGGCGAACGTTTATGTATAGTGTTGCAGCATTGGGAGATAAAGGTGGTCAACATGCAATAGCATTACTAAAGACACAACTTCAGCAGGTGATGGAGCAGGTATGTGCGAAGGAAGTGAGTGATTTAAAACGTACTTTAGCCTAAAAATCGAAAGGCTTTTATTAAATAATTGGTAAATGAATTTTAATTATGAAAGCGATTTTCTGTCTTGCTCTTTTTTCTCTTACAATGGTTTCGCAACCGCTCTCTGCACAATCGAGTCAAAAACATCGGGTAATCATTCTGACTGATATTGAAGCGGACCCGGATGATACACAATCATTGGTTCGGTTGTTTTTGTATGCCAATGAAATTGATATCAAAGGGATTGTTGCCACCACTTCCTGCTGGCATCAAAATCGCATTGACCCTGAATCGATACGGCGGGTTATTCGTGGTTACGGAAAAGTACATGCAAACCTTACCAAGCATGCCGATGGTTATCCTGATGCTGAAACTTTAATGAAACTGGTTAAGAATGGACTACCAAAATATGGTATGACCGGAGTTGGCAATGGAATGGACTCAGAGGGTTCAGAGTGGATTATTAAAATGCTGGAAGAAAAAGACGAGCGACCACTTTGGATATCGGTTTGGGGAGGCGTAAATACCCTGGCGCAGGCGCTGGACAAAATCCAAAAGACTAAAAGTAAAAGCGATGCAAAAAAGTTGATTTCTAAATTGCGCGTCTATACCATTTCAGATCAGGATGACAGCGGGATTTGGATCAGGAATAATTTCCCCGATTTATTTTATATCGTAAGTCCGGGTGATGACTATGGAAGTGCGACGTGGACCGGAATCAACTCATTTATAAATGGGATTGATAACACCAGGATCAGCAACCGTTGGATAGCAGAAAATATCCAGCAGGGGCATGGTGCGTTGGGGAATGAGTATCCGGATGTAGCATGGGGGGTGGAAGGTGATACTCCGGCGTTTTTATCGTTGATCCCAAATGGTTTGAACGAACCGGAACATCCCGAATGGGGTGGCTGGGGTGGCCGGTATGAGTTGTATAAACCTGATTTTTCCAAAACAAAAGAAGGTGGTTCCATTGTTACGATCGCTCCTGAGACGAGACCGATCTGGACCAATGCGATTGATGCCTATACTCCCTATATTCCTAAAGAATACGGCCGCAGCGTCGGACAGGATACGATTACGTTTACGGGTTATAAGGAAACACTCTGGCGGTGGAGAGATGACTTTCAAAATGATTTTGCTGCACGGATGGATTGGTGTATGCAATCTTTTGAAGAAGCCAATCATGCACCCGTCGTTGTGTTGAGCCATCCTGAAAAACTTACCGTGAAGTCGGGTGAAGGATTTAATTTGGATGCGTTTAACTCCACTGATCCCGATGGCGATAACCTTAGCTTTTTATGGTTTCACTACCCGGAGGCAGGCACCTATAAAGGAAAAATAAATTTGGGAGCTGAGAATGTGCATATTATTTATTTGACTGCACCAACGGTTGAAAAAAAGGAAACGCTTCACATTATTGTGAGAGTTACTGATAAAGGAACGCCTTCACTATCACGATATAAAAGAGTGATTGTTGATATTCTGCCCAAGTAAGTCAGGCGAATGGATATTTCGAAAGGGTATAGCTGTTTAGAATTATTTCATGGTTCCGCCCAGGAATTCTAAAATATGGTTCATTGTCGGAGTGAACCATGGATTGAATAACCAAAAGGAGTGAGGAGCACGATCCATAAAGTGTGTTTCGGTGGGGGTACCATACATATTCATTTTTTCAATGTAGTCCTGCCGCCCCGCTAAAAACCGGGGATAAATACTAGCAAGAAATAGGGTGGGAGGTGTATACTGATCAACATGATGAAGTGCAGAGGCTTCTTCCCAACGATCAGGCACTTGTTCATAGGTTCCACCAAGCCACTCACCAGCAACCGTTCCTTCTTCAGAATCCGGATGTTTGAATGCCAGCACTCCATCTACATCAATGATTGCGGTTATACGACCTCTTTTTTCTTTGCCATATAAATTGGTCGGTTGGTTATAGGTCGTTCCAATGAGTGCTGCAAGCTGGCCACCAGCTGAACATCCCATTACAATTAACTTGCCCATATTGATGTTGTACTTTTCAGCGTGATCACTCATCCAGTTAATCGCATCATACAGGTCCAATACTGCTGCAGGATAAGGAGCCTCCGGAGACAAGCGATACTCCGGCGCCATCACAAAGTATCCTGAAGCAGCTAACATTTCTGCCATTGGTGTCATCAATGATTTATCACCAGACCGCCATCCTCCACCATGAATGATTAATACTCCGGGGAAAAATTGCTTAGCTTTCATCTTTGGATAAAATATGTTAGCGGTAAGACTTCTGTTGGTGATAATTTTGTATTGGATTTCTTTTTTTGTTTTAATTTTTTTTGATGGATTGGAATAAACGGGAGTGATTTCGATGTCTTTTTCTTTGTTGTATTGCTGTGCTTTTGCAAGTGCACTGCTAAGTGTGTAGCTGGTGTCCCTTTGTTGCGCAATTTGTTGCGCAGATAATTGCACACTTTGTTGCGCAAAAAGAATCTTGCAAATACCTACAAACATGAATGTGACAGACCAATATTTCATATTCCCTTTTAGAAGTTATAAAGATCGCAAATTAAACACACCGTTTATAAAAACTGCTTTAACCCTAATAGCATTCAACGTATATTTGAATATACTGGCTACAACTTCAATTTATTAAGATAAGCATGAACAAAAAATCATTTTATACTCCGGTGATCGGTTTGATCGTGTTGATATCCTGCAAGCAGTCCACCGAGAAGGTTGAGGATAGTCCATCCGCAATTCCAATTTATATACAAATGGCAGACTCGGAGCTGAAGCGAAATCCCGATCCACGGTTAATTGATTTTAGGGATAAGCCTAAGTGGGAGTATACCAATGGTTTAATGTGTTCTGCTTTTCTGAAAGTATGGCGTGAAATAAAGGATCCAAAATATTATAATTATGTGAAGTCATATGCCGACTCCATGATTATGGAGGATGGTGATATCCTCACATACAAAAAATCAGATTATAATATTGATAGAGTAAATCCCGGGAAGTTTCTGATTGAACTCTATAAAGACAGCGGTGAGAAAAAGTATAAGATGGCCCTGGATACATTGCGAGACCAGATGCGTCATCATCCCCGTACATCTGAAGGTGGATTCTGGCACAAGAAAATTTACCCGAACCAAATGTGGTTGGATGGGTTGTATATGGGCTCACCATTTCTCGCACAGTATGCAATGGAATTCGATGAACCCGAACTCTTTGATGATGTAGCCAATCAGGTCTATCTCATCGACAAGTATGCATGGGTGGAAGAAGCGGGACTTTATTATCACGGTTGGGATGAATCTCGTGAGCAACAGTGGGCCAACAAAGGGACTGGGCGATCTCCTCATTCATGGGGAAGAGCAATGGGTTGGTTTGCTATGGCCCTTGTCGATATGCTGGATTATTTTCCTAAAGACCATCCCCGCCGTCCGGAAATATTGGCGATCCATAAAAAAATGGCGGATGCTGTTGTGAGCGTTCAGGATGATTCGGGGCTCTGGTGGCAGGTGCTGGACAAGCCAGAAGAGAAAGACAATTACCTGGAGGGCTCTGCCTCCAGTATGTTTACCTATTTTCTTTTGAAGTCAGTAAACAAAGGATACTTATCAGAACCTTTTAAAGCAGCTGGAATAAAAGGCTATGAAGGTATTGTGAACAAGCTGATACGAACCAACGAGGATGGAACCATCAGCCTGACACAGGTATGCGGGGTTGCAGGTCTGGGTGGGAATCCCTATCGCGATGGTTCATATGATTACTATGTTCATGAAATCATTCGGGATGACGATCCAAAGGGTGTCGGACCGTTTATGATGGCGGCCATTGAGTATGCACATCTTGATGGCGAATAAGCAATGGGTAAGTTAACAAAGTGTCTGTTATTTTTTTTGCTTGCGATTGCGCAAATAAGCGTGGTTGGTCAATCGCGCTCTTCTGATTTTGTATCAAAAGTATGGTCACCCGACAACGGTGATGGTACGTATAAAAACCCGATCATCGATGCTGATTATTCCGATCCGGATATCTGTAAAGCAGGTGATGATTTTTATATGACTTCTTCCTCCTTTAATTCGGTACCTGCACTTCCAATCTTGCACTCAAAGGATTTAGTGAATTGGGAAATTATCAATTATGCGATTCCTGAATTTCCTGATAATTATTATGACACTCCACAACATGGTAATGGCGTCTGGGCGCCATGTATTCGTTTTCATGAGGGTATGTTTTATATCTATTGGGGCGATCCCGACAGAGGGATTTATATGGTACAAACTAAGGATCCGCGTGGTGACTGGTCGGCTCCGGTGCTGGTGAAAAAAGCCGCAGGCAATATAGACTCCAGTCCGCTGTGGGATGATGATGGCCGGGTGTATTTGGTACACGCCTTTGCACATAGCAGAGCAGGAGTAAACAGTATCTTACAGGTAGTGGAACTTTCAAAAGATGGATCCAAAACTTTGGACAAAGGAAGAATTGTATTTGACGGACATGAAAATCATCCAACCATTGAAGGGCCTAAATTTTATAAGCGAAACGGGTATTACTATATTTTTGCTCCTGCTGGTGGGGTTCCCACGGGTTGGCAACTGATTCTTCGTTCTAAAAATATTTATGGACCTTATGAGGAGAAAATTGTTCTTGCCCAGGGCAGCACTCCAATCAATGGTCCCCATCAGGGTGGATGGGTTGAGTTGGACAATGGTGAGAGCTGGTTTGTTCATTTTCAGGATAAAGAAGCGTATGGACGGGTGGTGCATTTGCAACCGGTTAAGTGGATTGACGACTGGCCGATCATGGGTAATGATAAAGATGGTGATGGAACCGGTGAGCCGTATTTAGTCTACAAGAAACCAAATCTTCCCAAACAGAAACCACATACTCCAGTCGATACCGATGAGTTTAATAGTGAAACGCTGGGACTACAATGGCAATGGAATGCTACACCACAGTCTGGTTTTTATAGTTTACAATCAACTACTGGTCAGATCCGGTTAAATACCCAGCCCATTCCGGAGCAGTCTTTAAACCTGTGGATGTCGCCTAATCTATTGCTACAGAAATTTCCAACGGAGATTTTTACCAACACCGTTAAAATGGATGTAAGTCATTTAAACGATGGCGAAGAATCAGGCTTGATTGTGTTCGGGTTAGACTATGCGAGTGTGATTGTAAAAAAAGTTGGTGATCACTATATAATTGAACAACGGGTTTGTATGAAGGCCGATCAAAACCAACCGGAAAAAGTAAATGCAAAAGAAGAAACTCAAAGTTCAAATCTCTGGCTCAGGTTAAAGCTTCAAAAGGGGGGCAAGGTTAATTATTTCTATAGTACTGATGGAGAAAAGTTCACGGGCATTGGAGAATCGTTCACTGCCAGAGAAGGAAAATGGGTAGGTGCGAAGACAGGTCTGTATGCAAAACGATCCGGAATAATTGGATTGGGAGGGTATAGTCTGATTGATTGGTTTCGGGTAGAATGAAAAAAATTTCAAATGAAAATGGTAGTCGAACAGATGCGAAACGCTGCATTACACGAAGCTTCGGCATAGAGAGGCGGGGTTATCAGTAGCCCCGACATTTATGTCGGGGTATTGATTGTGATTGTAGTCAACGCGGACTGCTTTCGTGAAAAAATATTCAATCGTTCTAGCCGCGTTATGCTGGATCTTTATTCGGGTGACATCAAAGGAAGGTGTTTCAAAGGTGCTGTGCGCATTTCAAATGAAAATGGAAGTCGCACAGTACAGGCAGATATCAAATAAGTAAAAGCAGAACCCGAAAGGTGTTCAAAAAATTTTAAATATTTAGACCGGAAAACAGCGAATGCGTAATCTATTATTTTATTTGACCATTCTTTCACAACCATTATCTGTTGATGCACAGCAATACGATTTCATTGTAGCAAAAGATGGCTCTGGTGATTTTGAAACCGTGCAGGCAGCTATTGATGCCGTGCCGCACTTGAGAAGCAACCGCACTACCATTTTTATAAAGGCTGGTGTATACAAGGAGAAACTAATACTTCCTTCTACCAAAACCAATGTTTCATTTATCGGAGAAGATGCATTCAAAACTGTGCTAACCTATGACGACTATGCCAGCAAGAAAAACAGGTTTGGTGAAAATATCGGCACCTCCGGCTCGGCTTCCTTTTATATTTATGGCGATGGTTTTGAAGCATCCAATATCACGTTTGAGAATAGCGCGGGTTCGGTAGGACAGGCGGTGGCAGTTCGCATCGATGGTGATCGGGTAAAATTTGAAAATTGTCGTTTTCTCGGTAACCAGGATACCCTTTATCCACATGGAGAGAAAAGCAGACAGTATTATAAGAACTGTTATATTGAAGGTACTGTCGATTTTATTTTTTGCTGGTCGACTGCCTATTTTGAGGGGTGTGAAATATTTTGCAAAAGTAAGGGCTACATTACTGCCGCTTCAACATTGGAAGGAGCTGCGTATGGATTTGTTTTTAAGAATTGTAAAATATCTGGATCAGCGGAAAAGGGGAGTGTATACTTAGGCCGACCGTGGAGACCGTATGCACAAACGGTTTTTATTGATTGTGAATTAAGCGAAGTAATTAAACCTGAAGGATGGGATCATTGGCGGGATGAAGAAAAGAAAAAAACTGCGTTTTATGCGGAATATGGAAGTTCGGGGCCCGGTGCCCAAACAACAGGCCGTGTTGCCTGGTCACATCAGCTCACTGGCGAAGATTTGGAAAGATATGCAGTAGAAAAGATACTGGGAGACTGGAATCCCAATTCACAATAAGTTTTGAGAAAAGAAAATTTCTAATTTAATAGATAGAGTAGTTCATAAATCAATTCATAAAGTAATCAGATATGAGATTTCTTCCACGTCAGGTAGTGTATGGACTGATACTCTTTATTTCGGTATCCACTTTACCCTCTGCTTTTGGTCAACAATTTCGAGTTCTCCTGTATACGAGCCCGGATCGGTGGCACGATCCGACTATTCCAATTGCAATTGAAGAATTTAGAAACTTGTCTGAAAAACATGATTTTGAATTGACTTGGGCGCAAGCCAATGGTAGTGGAAATACGAAAGATGTTTTTACAGAAACATTTCTGAGTAAAATAGATGTTATTGTTTTTCTGCACACACGAGGACATGATTTGACCATGAGCCAATTTGACAATTTTAAAAAGTTTATACAAAAGGGGGGAGGATTTGTGGGTATTCATGCTACATCTTCGAAAAAGGATCGCCCGTATAGTAATAAAGAACAAGAAATTTGGTTTGAGCAATTGGTGGGCCGTGGTCTATCCGATCACCCTGAAGAGCAAACAGCAATAATGAATGTTATGGATGCAAATCATCCGGCAACCATGCATTTACCAAATCGCTGGATTTGGACGGATGAATGGTATTCATTTACCGAACCGCTCACTAATAATCAGAAAATTTTACTGACCGTTGATGAGAAAACCTATGACCCGAATCGGACATGGGGTGATAACAATCGGTTTACCGCGATGGGAGATTTTCACCCTGTTGCATGGTACCAGGAGTTTGACGGCGGCAGGTCATTTTATACCACATTAGGGCACCTGCCAAAATCCTATTCGGATCCCTGGTTTCTTGCTCATATATATGGCGGGATCTATTGGGCTGCAACCGGTTTAGGTGTAGAGTAGTAGTCTGTTTCTTGGGGTACTTTGTCAAAGTCCACAATGTTTACCTGATTCGAAGTATACACTTGCCGGTTTCAATAAAAAAGTGCGGTGTGGGAGCGGATATTGATTAACAACATACTTCCATCCGCTCCACTTCTTACCTCATGCCTCTTGTTTTTTCATCATGAATTTTTCAATCAGGTCAGGAACCTTTTCGAAAATACCGGAGATCGATTTATTTTGGTGTGTACTAATAAAGGAGATCTCGCTTCCTTTTGTTACCAGGAATCCGATAGGGTCAATTCCAATACCTCCACCAGCTCCGCCACCATGGCCTTTTCCTGTTTTTTGCGAATCTCCTTCACCACCTCCACTGCCAAAACCCATCCCCAGACGAATCACGGGTACACACGTAAACTCTCCCAGTTCAAATGATTCACCCACTACGGTCTCCGTTTTTGCTTCCCGCTGAAGAAACTCAGTGAGCCGTTGAAGTAATGCTTCAAAATTCATTTCCATAGTATTATTTTTTAGTTAAAAATTTGAATAAAATCCATAGCAACATGTAAATTTTAATATCGAGCCTGAGTTGAAGAAAAGACTGACCCGTGAAATTGGTGTTCACATGAACCGGGCCTCTGTTCAGTATAATCATGACGGGAACCATTTTGGCGTTCAATACAACATCGTCGAAATCAATAGAACCATATAGGTATCGTAATCTGAAACCGGTAGGTATTTCTTTAATTAAGGAACGCCATGCATGGAAGGATTTCTCAGGTTTGGTCTTGCCACGCTTTTTATGTTGGCTTTCCTTTTTAGCCGGCTTTTGTTTTAGGTCCACACGAAAACCAAATAGTCTTAGTTTAAAGAGTGCATCATCATAGGGGTGCAGCGAAAACCTAAACGTGACGAGTTGGCCTACCTCATATTGGCCTTTGGTCGTATCTATTTTTAAGATCAACGGGACCAATACGATCCAGGCGAGGATCAAGAGTATTAATGACAGGATGATGACCAAAATGATCATTTCAGCAAAAGTGCGATTTGCCGCACCGATTTAGTCCGTAATTCCTGCGCCTAAAGTAAGCATCTGCAACTTCTTATGCACTGATCGAAGTCATCCATGGATACTACTTTAATCATTCACAGAATTGAGTAAAAACAAGCCATAACAATCGAAACTTCGATGACGAAGATCATCCCGTTAACCACCATTCAGCCAGCAAAAATCATAGCATGGTCTTGCCCCTTTTAATACATTTAGTGAAAGTACATAGGGGATGTTGGTATGCTCAGAAAATTCCCAAAACGAAAAATTGACCCTATACTGCAGGTTCAACCTGTTGGCGATATTGATACTTTCGAGAACACGCTCGTCAAACTGAAGTCCTATAATTATCATAAAAAAACATACTATGGAAACTAAAGTAAAAGAAGCAGATGACAAGATCCTGATCAGGATTGCAGAAAAACTGGTACAGGCACAACAGGAGTTGGATGAATTAGTACTCCAATTTTCTTTAGGAAAAGCTGAGGCGAAAGACAAGTTCGAAGAAATCAAGAGTGATTTCAGGGATCGCATTCGTGAATTTAAAAATTTGACCACCAACCCGCAAGTAAACGAGGTTAGAAACGAACTCAGGCAGCATCTTGAGGAATTGGAAGAAGTGTTAAAAAGGGGAACAGCCCAGTCTGTGGAGGCATTTAAAAATCAAAAGGAGCAGATTGAGGACGCACTTGATCGGTTTAAAAAATATACAGAAAAACACTTGCCCAATGCCCTTGATTTTGAGCACTTTGAACATGAACTTGAAAAGTTTAAACTCAAACTGGAAATTCTACGCCTGGCATTTGAATTAAAAAAATTTGAAGTTAAAGATTCCTTTAAAGAAAAGATGCATGACATCAAAAAAGGAATTGAACATACCCTCTCAGTAGCCAGGAAAACAATAAGTAAAGGTACTTCAGGTACCTTCAGAAAGGAAGCGCAGGATGTATACGCTCATTTAAAAAAGGCGATTAAAGAATTATGAAAAGATGAATGCTATCACCTGAATCCATTTCACTGGGTTCAGGTGATGGGAATTCATACTGGTGGTCATGTGATATTCAGCATCTCAATTTTATTCTTGGGCATTGCATTAAAACGAAGTCAGTTATAGCTGACCAGTTTCATAGAGTTTGCTGACGTTTATCAGTGAAGTCTATTGTAATACATCCGAAATTTAAGTAGAAGGAATGCGTATGAATTATATCGTCGCTTTGTTGGAAAGAAATAAATTTTTATCGGAAATCGGTAGTATTGCCCGATTTGCCGGAAGATTTTTTGCGGAAGGTTTTAAACCGCGATATGAATTTCAGGAGTTTATCCGGCAATGTTTTTGGGTCGGTTATAAATCACTACCACTGGTAGGCATTACTGCTTTTATCATGGGCCTCGTGCTTACAATTCAGTCGCGGCCTACACTTGTGGAGTTTGGAGCGGAAGCACTGTTGCCAAGTATGGTGGCTGTTTCCCTCGTGCGCGAAATATCCCCTGTCATTTCAGCTTTGATTTGTGCAGGTAAAATCGGATCGGGTATTGGAGCGGAGCTTGGATCGATGCGCGTTACTGAGCAAATCGATGCGATGGAAGTCTCTGGCACGAACCCCTTCAAGTATCTTATCGTCACGCGGATCCTGGCCACTACCTTGATGATTCCGGTACTTGCCAGTCTGTCCAATGCTATTTCTTTGTATGGCGGATACCTTGGCGTGAATATCCGCGGTTCGGTTAGTTGGCATCTGTATTGGACGCAGGTGTATGATTCGTTTAGCTATGGTGACCTGATTCCGGCCCTTATTAAAACCTTTTTCTTTGGTTTTGCCATAGGACTCATTGGTTGCTATAAAGGTTATAACTCCACGAAAGGAACCGAAGGTGTTGGGCACTCTGCTAATTCAGCAGTTGTAATTGCATCCTTATTGGTATTCATTATTGACCTGATTGCGGTCCAAATAACGGACCTGCTCGGACTAACCTGATGTACTATGGGAACAGATCATGTTATCGAGATCTTTAAGTTAAACAAGTCATTTGGAGACAACCATGTGCTCAGGGATTTTACTGTCAACTTGCGTCGAAATGAAAATCTGGTGGTTCTTGGAAAATCCGGTTCTGGAAAATCTGTATTAATTAAATGCATCATTGGCCTGCTGGATGGAGACAGTGGTACGATTAAAGTATTTAGCGAAGACATCAATTCGTATGATCAGGAACAACTCGACCAGATGCGCGCGAAGGTGGGTTTTTTATTTCAGAGTAATGCCCTGTACGATTCCATGACTGTACGGGAGAATCTTGAATTTCCATTACGGAGACACTGGTTAAAAAAACAGCAGGAGCCAGGAGCGGTCAATACGATGGTGATGGAGGCTTTATCAAATGTTGGACTAACACATACTATTGATATGATGCCCGCTGAACTTTCCGGAGGCATGCGAAAGCGCATTGCACTGGCACGAACATTAATTCTTCGTCCAGCGATTATTCTTTACGACGAGCCCACTACGGGTCTTGATCCGATTACGGCAAGAGAAATCAGCACACTGATTCTTGAAGTTCAGCAGAAGTATAAAGCTTCATCGATAATTATTTCGCATGATATGAATTGTATCAACATCACTGCAAACAGAGTCGTTATGTTAATCGATGGTAAATGCTACGCAGATGGTACCTATCAGGAATTATCACAATCAACAGATTCAGTCATTCATGAATATTTTGAGTAACAATGAAAACAAAGCCAATCGATAATGTCAAACTAGGAATCTTCGTAATCACGAGCCTGTTGTTTTTGATTTTTTCACTGTATATGATCGGCCGCAATAGAAATATCTTCGGCTCAACGTTTACTATAAAGGCAAGTTTTTACAACGTAAATGGTCTAACACCGGGAAACAACGTTCGGTTCTCTGGCATCGATATTGGTACTGTTCGAAAAATTGAAATTGAAAGTGATACATCCATTCTGGTGACAATGGTTATTGACCAGGAAGCACGCGTCCATATAAAAGAAAATTCAGTGGCAGCCGTTGGTTCCGATGGATTGATGGGTAATAAACTTATCAATATCAACGCTGGTTCCATTGGTTCTCCATCGGTAAAAGAAGGAGATAAGATTTATTCAGTAAAACCCATTGAAACAGATGAAATGCTGAGAACACTCAATACCACGAACGACAATTTTGAAATCATCTCCAACGATCTCAAAACCATCACTCAAAAAATAAATAACAGCAATAGTCTATGGCGGCTGCTCTCCGATACAGTGATCACCATGGATTTAAAAGAAGCCGTCAAGAATATAAAAGTAGCTGGCAGGAATGCGGTCGTGGCGGGTGATGTAATTATTGACTTGACGCGTTCTGCTAAAAATGGCGAAGGGTTGATTGGATCATTACTAGTAGATACTCTGCTTACCGACAAACTGCGTTCAAGCCTTGATGCAATTCAACAGGCAAGCAACCAGGCAGCAGAGGCCACTGATGATCTGAACGACATGGTAGCCAGATTAAAGGCCGGAGATGGCACACTCGGAAATTTACTGACTGATACTTTGTTGATTTATAAACTACATATGAGCCTTGATAATATTGAGGAGGGGACAGATCGGTTTAATGAAAACATGGAAGCCATGCGGCATAACTTCCTGTTCAGTGGTTATTTCAAAAAGTTAGAAAAGGACAGTATTAAATCGACTCGAAAAAAGTAAAGTTATAAGAAAATGAAACGTATACTATGCCCTACAGATTTCTCATCAACAGCCAACAATGCGATTGCTTATGCAGCAAAATTTGCACAGGTCACCGGATCGGAAGTCATTCTTTTTCATGTTGAATCCCTGTTTGAATTACCAACAGGAGATTTGATAAAAGGTGAATCAACGCATATTGATCGTGCAAAATCAGTTTTGGAAACACAGGCAATGGAGGTTTCGCGTGCGTTTGATATATCCTGCTATGCCGACGTGGAAGTCTCGGGAACATCACTTTCAACCTTAGTTGCCAGGGTGGGATCGGAATTCGATCTTATTGTTATGGGCACCAATGGCCCGGATGACTTATTTCAATTCTTTACTGGAAGTAACACCTATAACGTTATCCGTAAATCAACGGTTCCGGTATTGCTTATTCCGGAAACGGCTGAATATGCCGAACTCGAACTTGCTGTACTGGCCTATGATTTTTTTAGGGATGGTATGCCTCCAATTAAGGAGGTGCATGATATTCTTCGTTCGTTCGAATGTGAGATTCGTGTCCTCCAACTACTGGAAATATCCTATAGTGAACTACAGGAACGCGAAATCGAAGAGCGAAAAGAGCAGATCAAGGCTGACTTGACAGATGCGTTACCGGTAAGTTTTGACTCCATTCACACGGATAACCTTCCGCATGCACTTGAAATGTACGTCCAGAAGAATAACGCAGATCTATTGATTATTAACACCAGACATTACTCATTTATTCAACGGATATTTCACAAGAGTATCACGAAAGCCCTAAGTGTAATAGCAGATTTTCCAGTGCTGGTGATTCATAACTGATCATACAGCACCGATTTAAATTGAGTTGATAAGCACTGCTGACCAGATATATTTTGACAAATGCTATGATCAGGGACTGATTAAAGTCATTTCAATTGATATCAGCTTTCATTATATTCAAGCGTGGATATTTCCGGTATTAACCATGTCAGCAGCAGCCGTTCAAAAAGCAGAAAGTAATCGCCCGACCGAAACCAGGATGGTGGTGGATACCTGCTCCAATGTACGATTAGTTCGTAGCGGCCTTGAGTTCTTTGAACTTCTTGAGGACATGATTCACCAGGCGAAGGCGGTGATTCATATCCAAGTCTATATCTTTACCGAAGATGAAACGGGAGTGCGAATAGCAAACGCATTAATGTTGGCAGCAAGAAGAAATGTGAAGGTCTTCGTCGTGGCAGACGGTTATGCTTCACAAGGGTTGTCCGATAAGTTTTTAAAAAACCTTCACCATGCTGGTGTCCGTTTCCGGTATTTTGATCCTGTTCTGAAAAGCAAGTACTTTTATTTTGGAAGAAGGTTGCATCACAAAGTTATTGTCATTGATGATAAAGCATTGGTTGGTGGAATTAACATCAGTAATAATTATAACGACACCTTACGCAATGGTGCGTGGCTCGATTGGGCTTTGTATGTAGAAGGTCATTCGGTTGGATTGCTGCGTTCGGTTTGTGAAGCCCGGGCTAAGGATTATACCGGTACAGCCTCAGTACTATCAAATGAGGTAGCACGTGAAGGGTTATGTCCGGTAAAAGTAAACGTCAACGATTGGGTTCGTGGCAGGCGTGAGATCACTCGTAGCTATCAGGAGATGCTGAGTGGGGCCCGGTCAAAGGTGATCATTATGTCAAGCTATTTTATTCCGGGTAAAATTCTTCGGAGACACCTTAAAGCTGCTGCTGAAAGAGGGGTTCAGGTCAGCATCATTGTTGCCGGTAAATCGGATATTTACCTTGCGAAAGGGGCCGAACGGTTCATGTATCGGTGGATGTTGGAAAGTAAAATAAGGGTTTATGAATATCTCCCGCGGATATTACATGCCAAAATTGCCACCTGTGATGATCGCTGGCTAACGGTTGGATCCTACAACATCAACAACATCAGCGCATATGCCAGTATCGAATTAAATGTTGAAGTGCAAAACCCGGCATTCGTGGCGAACGCGACGAAACGGCTGGAACATATTCTGCATTCCGACTGTCGACAGGTTAATATTGAGGAACTCAAAAAAGCAACGCTGTTTTCTCGTTTTCTTTATCGGAGTGCATATGATATTTTCAGATTAGTGCTGTTTCTCTTTACGTTCTATTTCAAAGAGCACAAACAGGGTTAATCCTTACTGATTTTTTCATTGAAAATGCGATTGACCAATGCAGTTAATGACGCTTTGTTCATTTCGCCAGCCCGTCCTTCCTGTAGAAGCGCCAGCGAAGTTTCCTCCGGAACCAGATCACACTCCAGAACAAATGGTGCCGCAGGGTCAGTCCACCCGGCAACCTGACCAAAGGTTAGTAAATTAATCCGGAGTGTGTCATTTGCGGAGGTATACAAAAAGTATTGCTGCGACAACCCAATTAATGGATCGTGCACCTCGGGTAGGGTCACCGTTTTAGTGAGCTCGCTATTGTTTGGGAAATAGGTGAGGGTAAGTGATTCGGTATCAAAAACGGAACGATAGCCGGTGTAATATCCATTACTGGTCTTGATCATCACATACCAAAGGAGATTATTAAAAGGAGTAGGAGTGGTAATAAAGTCTGTATATACAATGTGCTCTTGTTTTAAATTGCGTTTCACATTCTTATTAATGATTGATTTGTTGATTAGCGATATGAGCAGGTAGGTCGCACAGATCGCCAGGGAAAAGCGTGTCCACCGTAACCGGATCAGGCGATTACTTTTGATTACCAACAATACTATAGTTGCAACAATAATCCATATCGAGAAAAGCGGATCCGCGACATAAAGTGAATGAAAACTTAAACGGTAAGCGCTGAATGGTTCCAGTATACCAATCCCGTAAGCATTGAATGCATCGATAAAGATGTGCACACCGGTTTGAATACCAAAAAAAGTTATCCATTGCCGGGTTGATAGGGATGCAACCCGGAATTTCCTTTGCGCTATACCGGCAAAAAAAAGCGTTACCAGGATATTGAATAAAAGCGAATGCGTGATCCCGCGATGGGCAACCAGATTTTCAGCCGGGGATAACCATAGGGCAGCAACGAAATCTATGTCCGGGAATAATTGTGCAGCCGCACCCAGTAATATGGCCTTTTTACCAAGTTCCTTGCCTGCGATGGTTTCGCCTATAACGGCGCCTAATGCGATATGGGTAAGCGAGTCCACTCTTAATTTTTTTGGTGAATATAAATATGGTTTCGAATTCGATGGATACCAAAAAGAAAGGAGTAGTGTATTTCGCTTCGAACCCATGGGGAACTAATTAAGAATGAAGCAGTATTTTTTAATTAGTGTAAAAAATACATATATTTAATATTGACTAAATCAACACCTCATCATGTTTTACAGCCTTAAAAATATCGCAAAAACGACCATTCTGATCTGCTTACTGGTCTTTGCTAAATCATCCCTGGCACAAGACGGAACCATCTATCCACTCAACGCACCTGAGGAGCCGAATGCCATTCCACTAGGAACAGGGGGTGTCGAAGATCAGCCTGCAACGGAGTCCTGGTTTCGTCAATGGGGTGATCCGATGGCACGGAACATCACGACGGCAACCCTTACCCCGTTTTTGCCGGAACCTGGGAAGGCGAATGGTGCTGCAGTGATCGTAGCACCGGGTGGTGGATTTATGTGGTTATCTATGGGTAATGAAGGGTGGGAAGTTGCAGAGGCACTGGCAAAGAAGGGAGTCGCTGCTTTTGTGCTAAAGTACCGGCTCTATCCAACGCCCGGTTCGCTTGATGACTTCTCCGCCTGGATGAATCGTCCACGCACACCTCCTCCGGCACCGGCTGCCGATGCTGCGAAAGACGCTGCACCGCCAGCTCGTCCCCCGCAAAGAAGTTTGTCGAATCAGCTTGAGGATGCTGAAGCAGCTTACGCCATGATTGTAAAACGTGCTGAAGAATGGGGAGTCGATACAAACAGAATCGGTATGATTGGATTTTCAGCAGGAGCAGGACTCACCATGCACGCAACACTAAATTCCAAAACCATGGACCTTGCCTTCATCGGTCCGATCTATGGCGGCATGGGCCCGGTAGAAGTGCCGAAGAATGCTCCACCGATGTTTAATGTTATCGCTACTGATGATTTTCTTTTCAGGGGTCAGTTTGGTGTTATTGATTCCTGGTACAAAGCGGGTATACCTGTAGAGTTTCATCTTTACCAAAATGGAGGTCATGGCTTCGGTCTGGGCAATCCCAACCGGACCAGCAATCGGTGGTTTGATGCTTTTACACATTGGTTGGATGTTAATGGATTTCTTGCGACGAAGTCTGGGGATTGAAATAATCGCACGCGTTACAAACGCGCGCTAGCTGTGGCGGAGTTATTGATATTATCCGTAAATGCACGTTGCTGTTCATTTGCGAACAAGATGTAATTCTCCATCCTTGTAGTTTGATCAAATTGTCTGAATATTTCTGGCATAATTCTGTACAGTTGTTCTACTTATATGAGAAGAATTGTACTACTGGTAATTGTATTTTTTGTTGTAGCGGCTATAATTTTTCTTGCCTACCCAAGAAGGATAATTTGTAGTTTCCAGGCCAACCGATATATCGTATCCCTCATCGATTCAGGTGCCTTTTCTGAACGTATTCCTTGTACGGGTTTGATGATGCTTGATAGCATCCCCGAGAATAATTATGTCAATGTTCACATTGATGAACTTTATTCTTCGCGTGTAACGACAGGATTAAAGGCAACCACTCCGGTGGCCAGTAAGGAATATACATTGGAGGTTATCTCTGTTTCTGATTCAATTTTTGATGGTCGGTTTGAGGTGAAATTGAAATTCGATAGCGTAAATCCTGAACTAACAAATGGACAACCATTGCGGTTAAGGTTACTGCTTGGTCAATCCGTTCCGGCATTACTATTACCGCTAGGTGGTTTCTATAGAGACACGGGAGGTAGCTGGATATATCGAATAAAAAATGGTAACACCGCAATAAGGCAGAGAATAAAATTGGGTCGTAAAAACACTGAGTACTTTGAAATACTGAAAGGATTAAATCAGGGAGATTCTGTAATTACTTCCGCATATGATTTATTCAATGATGAAGAATTGATTTATTTAAGCGATTATAAAGGTAGATTTTCGAACTATTAGAATGCCATGCTGTTGTCTTCCTGGTCTTAGTGTCTCGCTAAGACCTTACTATTGATTTTCCTCAGGATATTGAGGAATTTTATTACTGTTTAACAATCCGATAGGATTTTTTCTTGACACCATTTGAAACCTGAAGAATATAAACTCCCGGGCTAAGGGTATGGATATCAAAAGTTGCGTTGGCACCATCGGTTGACATCGAGTAGGGGACGGATTTACCCAGGGTATTGAAAAGTCTTATATTTTCCGGAGAAAAAGTGAAAGATGACTGTAGCTGGAAAATTCCTGTTGAAGGATTTGGATACACGTGTTGTTGGTCGGGCTCATCCAGCACAATCGTTAGTGTGGGTGAATAACTTACGGTCCCATCAAAATCGGTTTGTTTTAGTCTGTAGTAAGACCTCTCTGGTAGCGGTTCATAATCAACAGCATGGTAAGTAAGTAAGTCCGTACTGTTTCCGGCTCCCTTCACCGTTAGAACCTCCATCCACTCATCCGTTGGACTTCTTGTTTTCTCAACAGTAAAAAAGTCATTGTTTAGTTCACTTGCAGTACTCCATTGGATAAGAACCTTACCACTCTCAGCGCTTACCTGGAAATCAATTAATTCAATAGGCAGTGGAATTGAAGCATCCGTGTTTCCAAGTGTAAATCGATCTCCATCTTGAAAATTTACATTAGAGAATACAGCAATCCCATTAGAAACGGAACCAGCTACAGGTGTAACATCATTGTCAGCAAATCCGTCACCATCTCTGTCAATAAGCAAGCGAAGGTTGGATCCAAGGGGAGTTCCTATCCCATTAAAATCAAAAGAAACAGAAACATTACCTACGTTCCCACCGCTTTCACTTAGTCTCCAAATTCGAACCAATCTCTCCTCGATGACAATACCATCAACTCCAGCCACGGTACCCATAAGCGCGCCATTATCATGTCCCCATAGTAAGAACTCATTGTCATCCAAGCCACTTGGATTCAACATACGTACAATCCCGCTACCACGCGCATCCTTATGATAAGATCCATCCGTAGCCTGACCAATTCCAGCTACTTCAAAATCATAGTTGCCATTGCCCCCATTATCCATTGTGTAAACATCATTTGCAATAGTAATATCGTATTTGGCCGCCAGGTAATTATCGATAATAATTCGCTGTGCTGCATTCGTCTCAAGATCATACATCGCTATTTCAGCAATGTCTCCAGTCAAGTGAAATCCTGTTCCGGTTGTTGGACCAGTGTCCCTTCTTGCCCCAATAAGAACCTCAGCTGTTTGTACTTGTCCTGCTCCGATAGCCGCCCCAACAAAATCGGAACCCTCATTGGTCCACGAATTTTTCTGCGTTGTGTTGTTTGTGTGGGCGCTCACAAACCACGCATTCGTTGCTACGACTGAACCAACTGTGAGCGTTCCTCCAATAGACGAAGAGAATCGAGAGGTACCGGCATTATCATCAATAGTATACTGGTATTGTCTTGTTCCACCTGTGGCGGTAGCTTTAGAGAAGAATGTTCCTTGAGGTGTAGCTCCCGCAACATTGTACACTATAAAAAAAGACCAGCTGTCGGTTCCGGGGATTAAGTTAAGACTTGCAGGTGTACCAATATTTAAGAAATCGCCACCATCAAAACTTATTGAGGGAAGGGTCGTATTTACTGCATTCGTGTTAAATGTCGGTTCTTCGTTTGCAATACCGCTTGAGATTGCAGTCAATCCGTTTCCGGAGGCATCAGCCCAACTCGTAACTGCAGCACCATTTACAAGATTTAAATCATCTGCTTTAAGCCAAAGTTGATTATTGTTTTGATTACCGATTCCTCCAGGGCCAATATTACCTAGTATAACGGTACTCGTACCCACCACAGGAAATCCACTACACCCAACTCCGGTGCAATTAATTGTAAATGATGTACATACCTGACTAACGGTTGCTGAATTGGCATATGTTATTGTACTTCCACCTCCATTTTGTAAGGTGGCTGTTCCTGTTCCGCATAATGTAGCATCTGTGTGATCTATAATTATATCATCAGCAGAAGTAGAGTTGGTATTGATAATTGTAGTACTGTTTCCGGTTATGACAAAATCATCTAATGTGCTTAGTGTTGAAGTAGCATCAGCTTCAAGAAATCCAACATTAACAAGATATGAGGCCAGGCTAAACGTGCCTGCAGGCAGTATGTGGGTGTATCCACTTACCATCATTTCAATACCTGTTACGTTTAGTGTTCCTTCAATAGTTATATCACCGGCGTGATAGAACATATCGATGTTTGACGAAACAAAAGGCCCTACGTTTGTCAATCCCAATCCATCAGGTGACAGAGGACATCCTCCATTATCATTTATATTATTAATCGTAATGGTATGTCCATTCTGGATTACCACATTATCTGATCTTCTAGGAAAAATTCCTGGGGATACCGCACCACTTGATCCATCAGGAGTAAAGGACCATGTTGTGTTTGTTTCCCAGGCTCCACTCGTCAGGGAATAAAAAGTGCTTGAAGCACTAAACTCTGCACCAGTGGTATAAAATACAGACCCATCGCGCTGATTGTTATACTCAGTTTGTATCCAGTTAGCGTTGAAGACCTCGTTTGATAGTCGTACATGGTCAATTCCACCAATCCATGCCTCATTTCGAGTAGCAGATGAACCATTATTCCCAACGTCCAAATACGTTTCTAGTGTACCTAATCCAGCATAGGTGCCGGAAGCTTGTGAGGCTCCGTTGACATATACAGCGTAATTTGTCCCATTCCAGGTAAGTACCACAAAATACCACTCCGATGTATTGAGGTTATAAAAATTTGTGTTTAGGTTATGGTTATTACCGAGTCCCAAATCCAGAAGTCCTGTAGCATCATTGGTATATAGTTGTATGCGATTTCCAAAAACAGGAGTCGTCGTATGACCAAATATATACTGATGGTTACCCGAAAAACTGGTTGCATTTACCCAGGCAGACACAGTGCCCTGGCCTGGTGAAATTGAAGATGATGGTATTTGAATATAATTGTTTGCTCCAAACGTTTGGCCATCTGCAATTAAAGCAGGCGATAAATCTGTGCTTCCCGTATTTGTTCCTGTTCGTCCATTTATTGTGGCGTCATTAACGTCATTGTGAAGAGGGTATACTGCATCGAAATCCGAATTCCACACCGCAGTCGTTGAAGGATTGGCTGATACCGAACAATTTCCATAATACATAAAAAACTGCGTATCTGTGGAGTTGCTCAATGATGGGATTCTCACCCAAGCAACGTATTCTCCAGTCGCGGCATCGTAAAATTCGATTTGGTGATCCAAGGTAACGGTACCGGCATGATCAGAGGTAAAAATTATATCATACCCGGTGCTATTTTCTACATGTCCGCCGTTGGCTACTGACCTAAGATCTAAGTCAGCTCCTGCCCCCATAAACCTGATCATGACCGGAAAATTAGTTAATGCACTACCACCTGCAACTTCGGTGGCATCAATGGTTATCTGTTTGCCATACCCATAACCAGTGGGTTGAGAAAAACTCACCCATGATAAGGTAAATAGAAAGAAAGAAAGAAAAATTCTAAGGGCTAAAAGCATTGAAAACTTATAAATCATTGATATGGTGTTGATCACACAATTTTCACCAATATAAATGTAAGTGCTTTTGCCATCTTTTCAAATTTTTACTTATTGATTAAAGTTCTATTTATTAAACTCGGACCAGGAGGTCAATATTAAAAGTTATATCGTCAGGAAGAAGAACCTCTTTTGCTACAAGTGCAATAAGATCGGGAGCAGGTGTAACCGTAGTGTTAAGAGTATGCATCAATTGTTTATCGACTTCCTTAAGTAATACGAAATTGATAAATGCACCACACCACTTATAAAGGAGACGCTACGACCAGTACGGGTTTTGAAGCATAAAAAAACCGGACAACCAAAAAATAATCCAACTCGTCCTCGTTTGCAACGAGGATGCACCTGAGGCCGGAATCGAACCGGCACACCTTACGGTACACGATTTTGAGTCGTGCGCGTCTACCAGTTCCGCCACTCAGGCATTTCTTTTGTAACTGGGCTGCAAATATGAACATTCTTTGTTTTTTAGCCAATTACAGCTCAATATATTTCTCCAGCGAAAAGGCAATTGTCCGTTCTGAAAAAAGGCTTTTGACACGCCCCCAAACCTTCCCAAATAACTCCGATTTGCGGTAATTTTCCAGGTTTGCTTCGGATTCCCAATGGCTAAGCGTCGTGAAAACTGTCGGATCGTTTTTATCCCGCAGCAATTGCAAATGGGTACACCCTTCAAAATTCCGGATCGCCACCTTATTTGCGTTGAAAATTTCCAGGAATTCTTCCACCCCGGCTTCCGTAAAATGCATACGTACTATCCGAATGGTCATCTCTTTAGTCTTGAGTCCATAGTTTTGAGTTTCAAGTATTGGAGGTCTTACGTCTCGCTACTTGTGTCTTTTGTCTTCCTACTTATGTCTACCCTTCGTCAAAAATAATATTCACCATACTATCATACCCCAATCCAAACAACTCAGACGCATTCCCCTTATTAATTCCGATTTCCAACAGTTGTTGGCTATTAAAAACAATAAAGCAATCGCCCTCATCGGATTGATGGTAATGTTTGTGAATGGTTCTGAATTTTTCGCTCCCGAATTGTATCGTATACCCCCGTTCCTGGTTCAGAATATCAAACGCATCTTTCGGGATATTGGTAATCAAATTCCCAAACACATCTACATGAATCACATGGCCGGCAATTTGTTTTTTGGTTGCCTTTACCTGCCGGTCGATCATCTTTTTAAACTGTTCAAACGGTTTACCCAAATCGGTAATGGAAACCCCGCTGGCCAACTTCGCTGCAGCGGGTGCAAAAATATCCTTTTCAGGGAACGTAGTCAGAATTGGATTGATGGTATTCAGGACAGCTAACTGCTGATGTTGTTTTTCACTGATCAACCCAAGCAGTCCGTTATCAGCTCCCACAAAAAAATGATCCTCCAGTTTCAAAATAATTACCGCATCCTCCCGATTGCCGGTGGCATTGACTCCCACCAGGTGAACCGTTCCTTTCGGGAAGTCGCGATAAACGTTTCTCAGTACAAAAGCGGCCTGCCCAATATCACAGGGAGGAATCCGATGGCTGATATCGATAATTTGTACTCCCGGATTGACCCGGATGATTGCCGCTTTTATGGCTGCCACATAATGATCGGTCTCCCCGGAATCTGTTAAAAGTGTGACAATGGCCATGGATTATGCTCCCTGTATTAATAATTGGTTTTGTTCTTCCAAAGTAAGTACTTTTAGAGAACAAAACTGAACGACAAACACGAATTCATTTGATAGAACGCGTTGTAACCATAGAAAACATTCCACTTGCAGATTTTTTAGGTGTGGAAAACAAAAACATTGATTCGTTAGCTGCGGCTTTTCCAAAAAGTAAAATCGTATCGCGCGGAAATGAAATTTTGATCCAGGGGAGTGCAGCAGAAACTTCGCAAATCAGCTCCATACTTCAATCCCTGATGGATCATTACCATCAATATGGAAGAATTACGGCCGACAATATCAATGCACTGGTTACCAATGACGGTACGGGACCGCTTGAAAACGATAAGGAGGTCATCCTATATGGCTCCAAAGGTACCCCCATAAAACCTAAGACAGTCAATCAAAAGAAACTGGTGGCCACTGTAAAGGAAAATGATTTGGTTTTTGCGCTGGGTCCTGCCGGTACCGGGAAGACCTATATTTCTGTTGCACTGGCGGTGCGCGCATTGAAGAATAAGGAAGTTCATAAGCTAATCATTACGCGTCCCGCGGTGGAAGCAGGGGAGAACCTGGGGTTTCTTCCGGGTGATCTGAAAGAAAAGATAGATCCGTATTTGCGTCCTATTTATGATGCGCTGGGCGATATGCTTTCCTATGAGAAACTGAAATATTATATGGAACGCGAAGTGATAGAGATCGCTCCACTGGCCTATATGCGCGGTCGTACCTTGAACAATGCATTTATTTTGTTAGACGAAGCCCAGAATACCACGCCCATGCAAATGAAAATGTTTCTGACCCGCATGGGGCCGGAGTCGAAGATGATTGTTTCAGGTGACTCCTCTCAAACTGATTTACATGCAAGACAGAAGTCGGGCCTGATGGAGTCGATTGGTATTTTACAAAACATTAAAGGTATTGGATTTGTTGAATTGACTGATAAAGATGTTGTACGCCATAAGTTAGTACGCGATATTATTGAAGCGTACAACAAGCATAGTTAGAGTTTTTTTTACCGTTAGCCGTACGTTTATGTTTCATTGGGTTCCTTACCCCTTTGTAAGAATTGTTGCTGCACTTATAGCAGGAATCACCCTGGGTATTTATTTTCCTGGATGCATGCCCGTCAACCTGGCGATTGGTCTGTTGATTATTCTATCTATCATTTTCGGGATCTTGTATATCTTCCGTAAGAAGATTAATAGTTTATCTGAATGGGCTGGTCTGCTTGGCTTGAGTTTGATTTTCCTGATGGGGTATATCCACCTTTTTTATAAAACGGATAGAAACCAACCTTCTCATCTGCTTCATCAACAGGATACTATTCAATATTACACTGCGATGGTTGTGTCGCAACCTCAGGAAAAGGAGAATTCCTGGAAAGTGGAGGCTCGGATGCAATGGAAGCTTGTAAAAGAGTGGGAAAGGGGAAATGCCAAACTTATCCTGTATCTGTCGAAGCAAGATTTTGATATCCCTTACAAATATGGTGATATATTATTATTAAGAGGTATGCCCGATGTAGTTGCTCCCCCTGGAAACCCACATGCGTTTGACTATCAACGGTATTTGTCCTTTCAGAATATTTATCATCAACAGTATGTAAGAAAAGATGATGTTCAATTTGTAAAGTCAGCCCCACCGAACCCCATCCTGCAAGTTGCAATTGATGCACGGGTTTGGGCAGGTAATACGCTAAAAAAGTATGTTACCGGTGAACAAGAGCAGGCAATTGTACTCGGGTTGGTATTGGGAATTAAGGATGGATTGGATAATGAATTGATAAGTGCATATGCCGCTTCCGGGGGAATGCACGTGCTCGCAGTCTCAGGGTTACACGTAGGGATTATCTATTGGATTGTATTACTGGTGCTTCGACCGATTGCCAACTCCGGCAAAGGGCTGATACTTACCTCACTCATCAGCATGATAATTCTGTGGGGGTACGCGATGATTACCGGAATGTCACCATCGGTGTTGCGGGCAGTGACTATGTTTACGTTTGTCGCATTGGCAGTTCCGTGGCGACAACGTACGAACATTTATAATACATTGGCCATATCTGCCGGTTGTCTCTTATTGTATGATCCGTACCTGATTATGGCCGTAGGATTTCAGCTTTCGTACAGCGCTGTACTGGGCATTGTTTACTTTCAGCCGATTCTAAACCGGGCCCTGACTTCACGATACTATCTTATCAATAAAATCTGGGAGCTTACCTCTGTTTCCATCGCCGCACAAATGGCAACTGGTGCGTTGAGTGTATTGTATTTTCATCAGTTTCCGGTGTATTTTTTGATTTCGAATTTATTCATTATTCCTTGTGCATTTATAATACTCATTGGTGGATTGGGAATTTTGATATGTAGTTTCTTGGGTACGGTTGCCACCGGGATAGGCGCTGCTGTGAGTTGGGTGATTAAACTCTTAAATAGCAGTGTCTTCTATATCGAATCATTTCCGGGCAGTTTGATTGAAAATATTTATTTGACTACGTTTCAGTGTTGGCTGGTCATCCTCATGATGCTTGCATTGATTGCGCTTTTTGAATTAAAAAAATTCAGGTATTTGATTGTGACTTTCATGTTAGTTTCTATTTTTTCTATTCAGCAGGGATTTCAATTAATAAAAAATCGAAATCGTCAGCAGTTGGTCGTGTATGCTATTACGGGACATAGTGCATTTGATATTTTAGAACGCGGTACTGTATTTACTTTTATGGATAGTATCCTGGCAAATGATGCAGGGTCGATTCGTTTTAATATATATCCAAACCGGCTGCCAACTCATTCGAAAAAAATTGTCATGGGTCAGGAGTTAGAAATTTCCAGGAAGGTGAATGGAGGTATGGTGGTAAAGCGCAATTCGATTACGCTGTTTTGGATTACCGGGAAGAATTATCAAATCCCGGTGAATGTCAATATTGATTTTATTGTGATCTCCAATAATGCAGTTACCTCGTTAGCGAACTTCAATAGATCGCAGCAAGCAATTATTATTGATAGTAGTAATAGTTCCTATCTTGCAAAAAAGCTAACTTCACAGGCCGGGTTGTTGGGACTAAAGATCCATAATACACGCGTGTCTGGTGCATTTATAGTTGAACAAAATTTAGAATAATGAATATGGTTGAATATGCAGTTAAGAATCGGATTGGATTCATAACCCTTAATCGTCCGGAGAAAAGAAATGCCTTAAGTTTTGAAATGGTGACGGAGCTAAAATCTGCATTTGAAAAAGCCGATGCTGATGAACAGGTGAAGGTGATCGTTTTGAAGGCGAATGGCGAATCCTTTTGTGCAGGTGCAGATCTTGCCTATTTGCAGCAATTACAGCAAAATTCCTTTGAAGAGAATCTGGCGGACTCTACCCATTTAAAAGAACTTTTTGTTAAAATATATACTGCAGATAAAGTTGTAATAGCACAGGTGGAGGGACATGCGATTGCTGGTGGGTGCGGGTTAGCTACTGTTTGTGATTTCGTTTTTAGCGTTCCTGATGCAAGGTTTGGTTATTCAGAGGTAAAAATTGGATTTGTTCCGGCGATAGTAATGGTATTTTTGTTGCGAAAAGTTGGAGAACAAGTTGGTAAAGAACTCTTGCTCAGTGGTGAACTGTACACAGCGGAGGAGGCAAAAAAGATGCGGTTGATCAATTATATAAGTAATCCCGCGCAAATAGAATCGGATGTCCGGTTATTTGCGGAAAAACTAATTGCAGGAAATTCGTTTAATTCCATGAAGGTTACAAAGCAAATGATTGCTTCAGTGCCAGTAATGAATCTGGAGGATGCGCTTCATTTTGCAGCTACCAAAAATGCTGAGGTACGCGCCAGTGAAGATTGTCAAAACGGAATTGCTGCATTCCTGGGGAAAGAAAAAATAATGTGGTAGATTTTTTACTATTCGAGTCAAAAAAGCACGTCAATATTACTTCGTTTCCAAAATTGAAATTGCAATTGCGTAAACTCATATAAAATTTTGAATGATGATAAGAAAATTACTTTTTGTGGGATGTATGGTTGCTTCTTTTGGGCTTGCTGCTCAGGGGCATACCGGAGATTCATGGGTCCAGGTAAAAGGTGCAGGGCAGGGTACAGTTTCTTTAGCGTATGTTGAAACACCTAGTTTTGTTTATAAGCAAAATGGTAAACTAACCGGAATTTGTGTTGACATTATGGAAGATTTTGTCGCTTGGGTGAACAAGAACAAGGGTGTAAATTTATCCTCTAAATTTGTTGGTGATGGTTCCAATTTCAGGGGCATGTATGATAAAGTAAAAGCTTCCAGTGGAGGTGTATTTGGTCTGGGGAATGTTACCATCACGGATGCAAGGAAGAAGGAGATCAAGTTTAGTCCGCCGTTCATTACTAATTTTGCCATTCTGATTACACAAAACAGTGTTCCAACGCTTACTAAGATTGAAGATATTGGTAAAACTTTTTCAGGGTTGACAGCCTATACTGCGAAGGGTACATTGAATGAAAAGCGAATTCTTGATTTAAAGAACGAGTACTTTCCTACAATGAAAATAACGTATCAGACGACCAGTCAGCAAACGCTGGAAAAAGTATTGACCGATAAAAATGGATTCGCGTATTTGGATCTAGCTTTTTATCTGGATGCATTTCAGTCTAAAAAGCCGGTGAAACGTCATCCTGTTGGTGATAAAGCTGCCGAACAATTCGGATTTATCATGCCTCTCAATAGTGACTGGAACCCAGTTTTGGATGAATTTTTTGCTGCCAATGGCGGGTACTTAAATTCCGCTCAATACCGTTCCATTTTACAAAAGCATTTAGGCGATACCGGAGTGAAACTGCTCCAATCTGCCAAGTAACCAAACCAAACCCTAAACCGGTTGCCCGTAGGGTCGTATTCGCGATCTTACGGGTTTCTTTTTTATAAGGGTTGCTCTCCTTATGATCAGAATGGACAATTCATTTTATATTAGGGGAGTAAATGGAATCTGCTCATTCGATATTAAAACGGTATTGGCACCACACGTCTTTTCGTCCATTACAGGAAGAAATAATTCAATCGGTACTGGATAAGAAAGATACGCTTGCCTTATTGCCAACAGGCGGAGGAAAATCAATTTGCTTTCAGGTACCTGCTATGTTGAGCGAGGGTATTTGCATTGTTGTGACTCCACTGATTGCATTAATGAAAGATCAGATTGAACAGCTTCAAAAGCGGGAGATTCAGGCTGTAGCCGTTTATTCCGGTATGACGTGGAAGGAGATCGACATGTACCTTGATAATTGTGTTCACGGAAATGTTAAGTTTTTATATGTTTCTCCTGAACGCCTGAAAACTGAAGTTTTTATTGAGCGTTTTAAACGGATGAATGTTTCGCTGATTGCAGTGGACGAAGCACATTGCATCTCTCAATGGGGCTATGATTTTCGTCCTGCCTATCTGGAGATTGCTGCGTTAAGAACGATCAACCCGGATGTACCGATAATCGCGTTAACGGCCACAGCAACACCCAGAGTGGTTATAGATATACAGGAAAAGTTAGCCTTCCGTGCGTCCGCAAATCATTTCCAAAAAAGTTTTGCCCGTGAGAACCTTTCATTCGTAGTCCGTAAAACTGAAAACAAAGAAAAGAAATTACTGGAGGTATTACATGCTGTTAACGGTTCCTCCATCGTCTATGTTCGCTCCCGAAAGCTGGCACAGGAGCTTGCTACCGGGTTACTAAAAAAGAAGGTGTCGGCAGGGTACTATCATGCTGGCTTGTCCTTTAAACAACGGAGTGAGACACAGGACCACTGGCTGAAGGGAAAGTTCCGGGTGATGATCGCTACCAATGCATTCGGAATGGGAATCGATAAAGCCGATGTACGGCTTGTCGTTCATTTTGATTTGCCGGAGAATATTGAATCCTATTATCAGGAGGCGGGTAGGGCCGGACGAGATGGAAAGCGGGCATTTGCCACCATAATTTATGAGGAGGCGGATCTGGAGGTACTACAATCACGTGTCCTTCAAAGCCATCCGAAAATTGATTTTCTGAAGCGGGTGTATCAGGGATTGGCGAATTACTATCAACTTGCCGAGGGGGCAGGAATGGGAGAGAGTTTTGATTTTGAAGTCCATGACTTTTCTGATCGTTTTAGTTTTCATCCTGCTGAAGTTTATCCTGCATTGGCACGATTGCAGGAAGAAGGTCTTCTTCAATTTAATGACAGTTATTATAATCCTTCTCATTTGCACTGGCGTGTAACGAAAGCCAAACTTTACGAGTTTCAAATTGCGAATGTAGAATTTGAACCACTGGTAAAAACTTTATTGCGGTTGTATGGTGGTGAACTTTTTTCGGGATTTGCAACTATTTCAGAAACCTATCTTGCGAATGCGTTGAGCACTACCGCGAAGGTGATTATCAAAATGTTAAAGCATTTAGATGAACTCAAAATCATCAACTATACACCGGCGAAGGATCAGGCCCAGCTCATATTCTTAATGGAGCGATTTGATGCAGCCTCCCTGCCACTGGACCGCGCACGGCTGGAAGAGCGCAGATCCCTGGCGATGTCTAAAATGGAAGCAGTACGCGATTATACTACCCAGACGACGCAGTGCCGAATGCAAAAAATTCAGGATTATTTTGGTGAAGAAACTGAATTAAGTTGTGGTATCTGCGATATCTGTATTGAAAACCGAAAACAAGAGCAGATTAAAATTGTTAATGAGATTCGGGCTGAGGTGCTTCATTTGCTTTCAGAGGAATCGATGACCGTTGATAAACTCGAAGAGCGTATTGCACCCCGGCAGCATGAACTGTTTGTGGAAATTATCCGATCGTTAGTGGATGAATCAAAAATCGCCTATGATGAATTTTGGGTACTGCATTTAAAAAATTAAGTAGTGAAAAGAGCACTAAAAATAATTATTTTCATTTTCATTCTTCTGGGACTAGGAGGGGTATTAACGCATTGTAGCTTTAAACGATATACAGCTAAAAATTTCATGAAGGCATCCTCGGATAAACCATTTGATGTTATTATTGTTCCGGGCATTCCTTTTGAACCGGGCAAGGAAAATGATGTGATGAAAATGCGTTTGTATTGGGCTCATTATTTGTACACGAACGGATTCACCGAGCATATTATTTTTTCAGGAAGTGCTGTTTATACACCGTATGTTGAAAGTATTGTAATGAAAGTGATGGCTGACTCGTTAAGAATCCCGACCACGAGAACTTTTTCAGAAACAACAGCCGAGCATAGTACAGAGAATGTGTACTACAGCATGAAAATGGCGGAGGCAATGGGATTTAATAAAATTGCACTCGCAACAGATCCATTTCAATCAAAAATGCTGGAGAGTTTTATGAATCAGTATTGTCCGGGGGTTATCGCCATTCCCATTGTATTTGATTCCCTGGATATTTCAGAAAGAGAACTCCCGTTAATCGATTCACGTACTGCATTTGTTGATAATTTCATCAGTATTAAGGAGCGACAAGGTTTTTGGGAGCGGTGGAGGGGAACCCGTGGGAAACGAGTGACGGATGAAATTAAGGAAAGTAGTGGCACACTTCCTTAATTGGACTCCAATTCTACATTGATTTGTTTAACTACCGCATCAATTTCGTGGGCCTGCACAACCATTTTATCAATAACATCGATTGCATCAATACTATTATCAATTTTGGAAATGGCCGCCAGTCCTAAGAGGCGGGCGACAGGCCCACGCAAATGGTGTGCATTTGTATAACTGTATTTGACCAGTAACTCGTTTTGCTTTTTTACTTTATCAGTACGCTCATCTACAATCTTCTCAAGATTTGAATTCAGAATATTAAGATCCTCCTGTATTTCGAGGAGTTTTTTATTTTTCAATTCGATTTCATTGGCTTTATCGGCCAGCTCAATATTTTGAGCACTTAAATTGTCGTGAATACGATCATAACTGTTTTTTAACACACCTGCAGCAAAGGATAGGATAATGTATAAAGTTGAATAGGTGATGGCAGCAGTAATCGCATCAGGTAATTGGATAACAAAGATGGTATTGATAATTATAAAAGCAATACCATGCATCAACCACATGATTCTTCCCTTCAGCATCGTCGAAAAAACAAATCCTACAATTAAAACCACGGCTAAGGTGGTAGAGGTATTGGGGACTACCAACCGTTGATAACTCATTGCGGCCAGAACAATAATGGAAAGGATAAGTACTGAAAGTGTAGGCTGCTTTTTTCTGATAAGGTAGGCAATGCAGCAAGCTGCTAATATCGCAACGGATAAAGATATGGATATCGTGTCTTCAGGATAGAATAGTACGTTTGAACCAATGATGATTAGTAACCCGACAATACATATTTTTAATACAGTGTTAAGAAAAAAATACTCGATGTTCCTGATCTTCATAACTTCGGTTTATTTTTGAAGTAATTCTTTGGCTCCCGCCAGCGCAATTTTTGAGGGTTTATCACCGCCGATCATTTTAGCGATTTCTTCTACCCGCTCCGCATCATTCATCAGCTTAATCTTACTACTGGTTTTTTTTCCGCTGGTTTCTTTATATACAAAATAATGAGCATCTGATTTTGCTGCAATTTGAGGGAGGTGGCTGATACTGATGAGTTGATGGGATTGAGACATGCTTTTCATTAATTTCCCAAGTTTAATCGCAATTTCTCCTGAAACACCAGTATCAATTTCATCAAGAATTAGTGTTGGCATGGCTGTTTTCTGCGCCATAATAAATTTGATGCAAAACATTAGTCTTGAAAATTCGCCACCGGATGCCACCTGGTTAAGGGGTTTTACCCGAATCCCTTTATTGGCACTAAATAAAATTTCAATTTGATCTCCACCACTTTCCGTATATTCAATGGATTGAGATTCTATACTAATCGAAGCCGCCGGAATGCCCACTTCTTTTAGCAATAAAACAATTTCTCCGCCAAGTGCATCAAATACCTTACTTCTGGAATTCGAAAGTTTTTTGGCGGCATCTTTTAACGTCTTTAATTTTTGTTGATGCAAATCTTCTGCAGCTTTTAGAGCTCCTTCTAAATTTTCAGTCTGGTGAGCCTGTACTTGCAGACGGTCTTTCAGGGCTATTAGCTCTCGTAGTGAAGACGCATTGTGTTTCTTTTGTAGTTTATAAAATGTACTCAACCGTTCCGCAATAAATTCGGCCCGGGCAGGATCAAAGTCAATAGTTTCTTCTTCGTTTTCAATTTCATTTAATACATCATCCAACTCGAGTATGAGACTATCCATACGTTTTTGGATATTTTCAAAACGATCTGAAAATGCGGCGATGGCTGAAATATTGTTGCGCGCTTCAACCAGTGAAGTTCTCCCTGCAAAATCGGAACGGAGTACACCGTCAAGAACTAAATTTAATCTCCTCTTGATATCTTCTGCGTGATCCTGAATTTTAACTTCTGATTCTAATTTTTCCTGTTCACCTTCTTCCAGATCGGCTTTTATAAGTTCATCCAGCTGGAATGAAATATAATCAGCTTCCTGACGCAGGGTAGTGGCTTGCTTAATCAATGTTGAAAGATTGCGTTGCGCTTCATTGTATTCACTCCAGGCAATTGCATACTCTTTTCTTTCCTTTTCATTCCCCGCAAAGGTGTCGATGATCGTAAGTTGATAGGTGTGATTTCCGAGTTGCAGTGTTTCATGCTGGGAATGGACATCCATCAAAAGACCGCTGATTCTTTTAAGAACATCCAGGGTAACCGGCGTATCGTTAATGAATGCTCTTGACTTACCTGCCGGGCTGATCTCTCTGCGGAGGATGGTTTGGTTTTCGAAATCAAGATTCTCAGCCTCGAAAATACTTTTTAGGTTGTATTGCCGGATATCAAAGGTTGCTTCGCTTACACACTTTTCATTTTCATTCCAGAGTACTTTAGTATCGGCCCGATTTCCCATTAATAGACCAATGGCGCCGAGCATGATCGATTTTCCGGCCCCCGTCTCACCAGTGATAACATTGAGGTAAGGGGAGGGACTCATCTCCAGTGTTTCAATGAGTGCGTAGTTCTTTATGGTCAGTTGCTGTAGCATGGTAGTCCTACAATATTAAGCGATTTTGTCCTGAATTTTCAGGACACGGATACTGATTTAATGAATCAGTTTTTGATCATTTTTTCGTAATTCCCCTTATTTGAAGGGTCAATGGTTACCATCAGGTCATAGGCTTGTCTGCGCACCTGGATATTCCCTTCGGAAAAGATGTTGGCAATTTCCTTTGATTTCGCATCAAAGAAGCTGACAACCAAAATTGAATTGGGATTGATATCCCGGATTTTTTTTACTTCCTGGAGGCCTTGCAAAATTATGGAGCGGCTGTTATCGGGATCATTTTCATACGTATCCAGGGCAAGACGATGGTAACTATAGAACATTTTGCGCATCTCCGTGTATTGCCCATTGTTCAGGTTCTCATTGATCCAATACCGGTTCCGATTACTACCCAAAGGCTGCCATCCCGAACGATTAGATTGTTGGGCGTTGTTAACGACCGCCAGGGATTTTTGGAAGTATGGCGTCCCGCCTAATTCACTGAAGGTGTCATAATCATAGCCAATGATTAAGTAGGCATAAAATGCCAGCATGGAAGTAAGGTTGCTGGTGTAGGTGTTTTCATTAAAGTTGAGGGGTAACGATTCGATGTATTCAAAGTCCCAATCCCGATCTGCAAAATTGAAGGCTAACGTAGAATAGTTGGTATTGAATACGGGCCTTGCCGACTGGATTTGAACGGTGGCACTAAAGCTACCAATAGCTGGCATTTTTGTGATCGTAATCTGAATGCTGCAATCAATTTTTTCGTGATTCTGAAAGTCGTTATCGGTCCATTTACGGCCATTCATAAACTGTTCAATTGCCGTTTTCATATCACGAAAAATTCCCTGATCAGCGGTTTGCACCTGACTTGGATTAATGGATACCTGACAGTTGAGTTCCTGGGCCAGCAGACTTGTACTTAACAGCGAAAAAAAAACGACGGTGAAAAGTTTATGCATTAATTTTTCTGATAATGGTTTGAACGATATCTTCTGCAACTTCCTTTTTTGTTTTTAGTTCGAATGGTAATACATTCCCCTGATTATCAAAAATACGGATTCTGTTGGTATCGTGCCCAAATCCCGCACCCTCATCCCGCAACGAGTTGAGGACAATCAAATCAAAATTTTTAGACTCCATTTTTTTTAGTGCATTGCTGGACTCATTCTCTGTTTCCAGCGCGAAACCTACCGTAAATTGATTCTTCCGTTTTTGCTTGCCCAGTGTGGCGGCAATGTCAATAGTTTTAACAAGCTCCACAGACATGCTGTTATCTGCTTTCTTGATCTTTTGTGGTGCTGTTTCACGTGGGCGGTAGTCGGCGACGGCTGCAGCAAACACCGAAATATCGGCTTCTTTAAAAATGGATTGACAGGCCTCGAACATTTCTTCAGCGGTCTTTACAGCAATAACGTCAATACCGGGGTTATTAATATGAAGTGTGGTGGGGCCGGTTACTAATTTTACGGTAGCACCTTTATTCGCAAGCGATTCAGCAATAGCAAATCCCATTTTACCACTGGAATTGTTTCCAATGAAACGAACCGGATCGATGGGTTCATTCGTAGGACCCGCGGTGATCAGTGCAGTTTTACCGGTTAAGACCGATTGTTGTTGAAAAAAAAAAGTAACCTGCTCAAGGATTTCTTCAGGCTCAGCCATTCGCCCATTCCCCACCAGTCCACTGGCAAGTTCACCATGGTTCGGATCGATAAGGGTATTCCCAAATTGCTTTAACTTTTCAAGATTTCCTTTTGTAGCCGGATGTTGAAGCATGTCCAGGTCCATTGCCGGCGCAACGAGTACTGGGCAGCGTGCAGAGAGGTAAACTGCCAGGAGTAAATTGTCACAATACCCATGCGCCATTTTAGCCAGGGTATTTGCACTGGCGGGTGCAACGATCATCACATCTGCCCAAAGGCCTAGTTCAATATGATTGTTCCATTCACCCGAATCATTTTTCACGAAATGGGTAAGTACCGGATTTTTAGAAAGCGTTGAAAGTGTTAGGGGAGTAATAAAATCCAGAGCGGCAGTCGTGGTTACGATTTTCACCTCTGCGCCGGCCTTCACCAGCAACCGTGTAAGAATAGCGGCTTTATAGGCCGCAATACTTCCACAAATACCCAGTAGAACTTTTTTGCCTTTCAGCATGATTTGGATATCCTTTTGGGAGGTCCGAATTACAATTCAGGAGTGGTCTCCTCAGTACGGTATCGGTAGTTCAGTTTACCTTCCAGAAATTCTTCTGTTGCAGTCATCGTAGGTTTTGGCATACGCTCATAAAATCTGGAGATCTCAATTTGCTCGCGGTTTTCAAAAACCTCTTCTAAGTTGTCGACTGTTGTCGCAAATTCAGCAAGCTTGTTGCTCAATTCTTCTTTTATGTTTACTGCAATTTGACGAGCACGCTTAGAAATAACAACAACGGACTCATAGATATTACCGGTTGCATCTGCTATTTTTTCTGTATCGCGGGTGATGATGGATGATTGTATTGCCATAATTATGAATTTAATTCTTGTAGTTTAACGATTGTTTCTGCGTATAATTTTTCTGTATCCCGAAGAAATTTGCTGTTCGGAAATTTATCAATGAATTCTTTATAGGTTTCAACTACTTCCTGAAAACGTTCTTTCTGTTTGTTGCTAAAACTTTGGACAGCAAGTTGGTACTGACTTTCAATCTGAAGGGCATAGGCCTCCTCCTGATATTTAGAGTCCGGGAAATTGTTCCTGAAATTGGTTAGCGATACGATGGCAGCTTTATAGCTTTTCATCCGGTGATATTGTTTTGCGTTTTCAAATCCCTTTTTCTCCAGCTTGACCTGCGTGGTTTCAATGATTTCAAAAGCCTGATCTCTGAACTTGCTGTTTGGATAACGATTAACAAATACCTGCATGGCATTCATTGCTTCAATGCTGGTGGATTGATCCAAATTGGAGTCCGGCGAATTGCCATTTAACGAGTAGGCATACATAAATCGGGCTTCCTCAACAAAACTACTTCGGCCATACGTAGTATAAAATGTTTTGAATTGCTCCGCCGCCAGTATGAAAAGCCCGTCATAATACTGGCAATAGGCAAGATAGAATTGTACCTTTTCTCCTTCGGGTAATCCTCGTACAATGGGCATTATCTGGTCAAAAAGGACAGAAGCCTTATAGTATTCCTTTTTTTCGTAATATTTTAGTGCAGCTTCATACTTTACACGCCAATCCGGGTTTTTCTCTACTTTCCGGAAGCCCCGATTACACGAAGTCCCAAGGATGGCGAGTGATAGAATTAATAATACCTGAATACTTTTCCGCATAAGCCCGCAAATATAGCATAGTGAAACCGAATGGGAAAACGCGTTTTTTGATTAAACCGTTTCTTTTTCGCTCAATTTATTTTTTTACGACGATTTTACGGGTCATCACCGCCTCGTTGTCTACATAGAGGGTGTAAAAGTAAATACCGGAGCTTAGCGTTTCCGTCCTGACTTTTACTTTACTTTCCAGTGTGGGAAGCTCATATTCACCTAAAACATTACCCAGGATATTATGCAGAGTGATTTTGGCATTAATCTGGTCATTCAATATGCGGTAATCGATATAGGCAAAATCTGTAACCGGATTGGGATACACATCCTGAACATTAATGAAGCGGGAGGTATAAATATTTTTCTCCGGTTTCTTTTCATCCACGGCAAAGTTCATTTCGAATTCGTAACTGTCGGCAGTGTTATACCTATTGTAAATCAGATACTTAGAAGAACTGAAGCCTGGCGCTATACCGGCATCCAAGCCAATTTCAAGAGTTGATGAGGTTTGACCGGGTTCTATTCGGATCTGATATTCCTCTACTTTACTGTCAAGGCAATTCCCATTGATACAGAAAAAGTTCTGTTGGGTAGTTCCCAATTGAGCATCAATTCTTTTAATAATCAGGGTGATTGGGCGATCGCCATTGTTTTTTATTCGCAATGGAGCTTTGATTGACTCACCAATATGACCGTAATAATTATCCGTGATGCCAGAGACTTCAAAGCCCTGACCTGCTAAGGCTAAGCTTAAAAAGCTAAATAATGACACCAACAATAACCGTCTCATAGTCCCACACTATCCATAATTCCACAAAATTTAAACATTTTAATGGAAAATAATAGTCAGAATGACATTTTTTTTTGGATTGAAGCAATATTTAAGGGCAACTAACGTTTCGGATTGCTTCTTTCGTTTTCCGGCAACGTTTGCGGAACCTGTACTACGTCACTTCGCGTTGGTCTTAAATTTTCAAGCCAGGAGAATCCACGGAGTTGCATGTCATCTTCTTTCAGCTCATGTGGGGGAATAAACTGTGCATCCGGATTCGTATAAAACGTTAAGTTGTTGACCTGACCATTTTGAAATCGAATGGTAATGTTACTGCAAACCGTTTTGTTCATCCCCATAAAGGATTGATCCTCTTCATCCAGTGCAAAATAAATGCTCTCTCCGTTGCCTTCTACCACTACGCGACTAATCGCTGAATTGGAGAAACTAGCGGTCATCTTTCGACCTTTAATCTGGTTAAAATTCAGGAGCGAATCTTTTGAGATAACAAATGAATTACCATTCATAAACATTTTGAAGGGTTTATTATTCTTAATCTGAAGGCGCATTGAATCGGCAGTAATCTGGTTCCCGTCACTCCATAAGATTGGTTTTGTATAAAAATAAACGGTACTGTCTAAAGCTCTGTATTCAAGCGAATCGGCCAACCCTTGCATCGAAGTTCTGAAAATCTTTACATTGTTATAGGCAAGGATTTGTTTTTTGGAGGCATCATCGCTTTCAATCGATACAAGCGTATCAGCGCCTATAAAGAGCGTGTCGTTGTTACCCAGGATTTTCGCAAAGTAAGCTTTGTTATAGACCTTGCTGATTCCATTCTTTCGATCATAATCCATTGCATCCCCATAAATGATCAATTGTTCCTCTTTGGATACCATTACTACATTCTTCCTGAGTTTATAGAATTTTGTACGGTCATCAAGATCGAAGGAGACTGCTTTCACCGAATAACTTTTTGTGTCGAGCGTCCCAATAATAAGGTCCGATAATTTATTGGTGGTGTTATACTCGCCCCCTTCGTAGTCAAACCGATCGCCATCCGTATTGATAACCGTAGTACTGGAACGGAAATAAATAATTTTTGTGCGTGAGTTGTATTGCAGGCTATCCGACTGCATGGTGTAATCCGGATTTTTAACATCAACATCCTTTTTGAACGACATCATGTTGGTGTTAATGTTGTAGTATCCCTTCCGACTGTTCAGGACATTAACCGAATCTACCAGTTTACCACCATTGAAGTAGAACGCTTCATTCTTGATGCGGTCAAAATCAAGAAAATCAGTATACAGTGTAGCCGTTTTAAGCTTGGTGAAAACAACATTGCCCCGGAGTTTGGCGAGTTTCTCATTGCCATCGTACTCCAGTCGCCGCGAGGTAATGGTTACGGAGTCGCCATCGGCAATCTTAACATGGCCAAAAGCCTCCACACGATTCGTCGTTTTAAAAAAATACGCAGAATCACAATAGATCGTGGTGGTGTTTTGCGTCATGATGACATTACCAATAAGCTTTTGGTACAGTTCATTGTTCCGCTTTCCACCTTCAAGAAAATTCGCCTGTTTAATATCCACCTGTGTTTGCGCCCAGCCCGGACTCAGCGATGCAGCGACGAAAAAGATAGCGAAAAATGAGAACTTTAAATTCATTTGGGATCAAAATTAGCGAATGTTTTGACAAGCACCACATCCATGATTTGACAAGCTCACCATTATTGATGGATTGAACTTATCTTTACGGAATGCTACAGCAATTTCTGAACCACATTAATAACACCGGAATGATTCCATCGGGACAAAAGGTCTTGCTGGCCGTGAGTGGTGGTATCGATTCAATGGTGATGATTGATCTGTTTAGGAAAAGTCCATTTCAGATTGCCGTTGCTCATTGTAATTTTCAATTACGAGGGGATGCATCGGACGACGATGAAGGTTTTATTGAGGCATTTTGCTACAGGCATCAACTACCATTTTATACCAGGAAGTTTGCCACCCAGTCATTTGCAGATACTGAGGGGATTTCGATCCAGATGGCTGCGCGTACATTACGGTATGCATGGTTTGAGGAGCTGATGGATGCGCATCAATTTGATTTGCTTGCGACAGCCCATCATTTAAATGATAGCCTCGAAACTGTGTTGCTTAATTTTGTACGCGGATCAGGATTGGATGGGTTGATCGGTATCCCCGAACGAAACGGAAAAATAATCCGTCCTTTGTTGTCTTTTACTAAAGCATCGATTGAATCGTATGCTTTGCATCAGGCGATCGAATGGAGAGAAGATGGGACCAATCAAAAGGATACCTATGATCGAAATTTTGTCAGGCATCAGGTCGTGCCCTTGTTAAAAAAGTTAAACCCTTCATTGGAAGATGGGTTTCAGGTATCTCATGAACGATTAAGAGGTGCACAGGAGTTAGTGAGCGGGCAGATTACTGAACTTAGAAGGAAATGGGTTGAGGAACAACAAGGTGTAATTAATATAAACAGGGAGGGCATTCTCACGACAGGATCCCCTGCTGTTGTATTGTGGTATCTGCTCCGGGAGTATGGATTCACGTATGATCAGTGTAAGAGAATTATTGAGCCTCATGAAACCGGGAAGTCGTTTTATTCGGAATCCATTCGGCTTACAGTGGACAGAGGATATTTTATGATCACAAAAGTCAATACCGCGCTTCACGGAAGTGTTACGATTGAAAGCGACGATACGAAAGCCAGTTTGTTGGAAAAAGAGCTGATTATTACAAAAACGGAAGTGACTGAAACGCTTGATAAGAGTCAGAATGTGGGGTGTTTCGATGAGGATTCGCTGAAATATCCTCTAAAGTGGAGAACCTGGGAGCCCGGGGATCAGTTCATTCCGCTGGGGATGCATAATCATAAGAAAATCAGTGATTTTTTGATTGATGAGAAGGTTTCACTTCCTGAAAAGGAAAAAATAACGGTGCTGGAATCCGATGGAAAAATTTGTTGGGTGGTTGGATACCGGATCAGTGATCTGTTCAAGGTCAAACCTGCCACCAAACGCGTAATTATTATCCGGAATATGCCGTAAATCATTTTCAAATTCACCCCTTATTAATAAATTGCCCGCCAATTAAGGATTCCAATCTCGTTTCGAATAAAACATTGAATTATCCCTATATTAAACGATTCACATTTATTAAAAGGCAAAATTCATCAGATGCTTGCCTGCTTCTATTTTTACATTTTAAACTCTCTGTCCTATGAAAATTACTGTAGTTGGTGCCGGTAATGTTGGTGCAACCTGTGCCGATGTGCTTGCTTACCGTGAGGTAGCAAATGAAATTGTTCTTGTTGATATTAAAGAAGGTCTTGCCGAAGGGAAAGCGCTGGATATCTGGCAAAAAGCACCGATCAATCAATACGATAGCCGTACGATTGGTGTTACTAATGATTATTCAAAAACCGCTGGTTCAGAAGTAGTGGTGATTACTTCAGGCCTTCCGCGTAAGCCGGGGATGAGCCGTGATGATTTGATCGGCACCAATGCCGGTATTGTAAAGTCGGTTACCGAAAACATTATTAAGCATTCACCGAATGCTATTATTATCATCGTTTCCAATCCGCTGGATGTGATGACCTATCAGGCACACATTACTTCTAAATTGCCCAGAACGCGGTTGATGGGAATGGCTGGTATTTTAGATACCGCACGCTATCGCGCATTTCTGGCGGAAGCATTAAATGTATCACCTAAAGAAATTCAAGCGGTGTTAATGGGTGGTCATGGGGATACCATGGTACCATTGCCACGGTACACGACTGTTGCCGGTATTCCTGTTACGGAGTTGATTGATGAAGATAAACTCAATGCCATTATCGAGCGCACGAAAGTTGGAGGTGGCGAATTGGTGAAGTTGATGGGTACTTCTGCCTGGTATGCACCGGGTTCGGCAGCTGCTCAAATGGTTGAAGCAATTGTGAAAGATCAACGCAGGGTGTTACCGGTATGTGTAAAGCTGGAAGGTGAATATGGTATCAGTGATTGCTATTTAGGAGTTCCTGCTATCCTTGGAAAAAATGGTATCGAGAAAATTATTGAACTGGATTTGAATGACGCTGAGCAGGCGTTGATGAATACCAGCCGTGATCACGTACGGGAAGTGATGGAGGTGTTGGAGAAACTTGGATAGTTGACAAACACTAACTAAAAGTATAGAGAGGCCGTCCGGAAGGATGGCCTTTTTTAGTTGCCGGTTACGGGTCACCTGTTTCCGGTAGTTTACCGGTAAAGTCGCAATTCTTGACCCTTATGTTAATCAAACTTTGTCTTTAAATGGATCGGATATTTAGCGTCGACTTCACAACACACCGGAAACTGGTAACTGGAAACTGGTAACTAGACTTTCACTCCCCCTATAAATAATTTCACCTCTCATAAATCCATGCCTAATTATTTCAGCTTCTGAAAGTGATGAGAACAAATCGATCTCTTCCACTTGCAGGCCACCACGCTCCAATCGCTTAGCGTAATCCAATCCATACTTGCGTACATGGTCATCCTGGCCAAATAATTTTTCACGTTCCCGCTTATCGGTAATAGAAGGATCTTCAACGGTTTCTTCAGGAAGAGGTGGAAAGAAGGGCACTTGCAGGATGGCAAATCCACCTGGTTTTAATACTCGATGGATTTCACTCACTGCTTTAATATCATTTTCAACGTGCTCTAAAACATGATTACACAAAACGATATCAAAGACGTTTTCATCAAAGGGTATCAGATGGATATCCATTTTAACCTTTGCTAAAGGCGATTCAATATCCGCGGTGATGTACTGATCACCATGGACTTTTTCAAACCGGTCGATGAAACAGGCTTCTGGTGCAATGTGCAGGACATGGAGTTTTTCTGTGAAGAAATTGGTTTTCTCTTTTAAATAATACCAGATAAGCCGGTGCCGCTCTAGTGACAGGCAATGAGGGCAAAGGGCATTCTCCCGCGGGTTAATCCGTCCGTAAGGGAGGAATTTCCTGTATGTTTTCCCGCAAACGGAGCATTGAACGCCATCGCCTGAATAGAAAAATCCCACGATTTTCATCCCGGTGCCGCTGATGCGTTGGAGGTATTTTCGGGGTACATAACGGATCAACCAGGCGATAATCTTCTTCATTGGGCAATTAAAGGCAGAAAATTGGCAATTTTAACCGCAAAGGCGCTAAGTCGCAAAGAAAAGGTAGTAATTTATGTTTTGGTGCCATTGGGTACAATTACCGCATGATCTTGTGGACTGACATCCTTGAATTGTCTAATGACTTGTGCCTAAGACTTCTAAAATACTTTGCGTCTCAGCGCCTTTGCGGTAAAATAAAAAGATTTTAAAACTATTTCCGGATTTTCAGCATCTAATAATCGTAAAACGGAACGGAGCCTAAACTGGAGAAAAAGGAGATATTTGAACCGCGTATGCATGCAGAAACTTTACTTGACATTGCCATGATGCATTCCGATGCCATGGTAGAGCGGGCCAAAAATGGTGATCAGAATGCACAGGGCAAGCTGGTACAGCTTTGGTATAAGCGTATCTATAATTTTGCGTTCAAATTTTTCCTGGACCATGACCTTGCGATGGAGGCAACCCAGAAGACATTCATCTCCATGTGTAAAAACATCGCCAGTCTTCAGGATGTCAGCCGTTTTAAATCCTGGGTATATACCATTGCCGTTAATTATTGCCGTGAAGAAACAAGGAAGATGAAAGTGAGCCGATCCCTTTCGTTCGACAAGGTGTGGAACCCGGAGGCAGAAAGTTCACCGAAGTGGGATGCAGCAAGCCACCGACACCAAAATCCAGAGAAGCAATTTCAGCAGGAAGAATTGTCGGAGATTTTACAGGAGGCACTGGCCGCATTGAATGAGGATCAACGGGAAGTGGTGATCATGAAAGAATATGAAGGATTGAAGTTTAGAGAAATATCGGAAGTACTGAATATATCAGAAAACACAGTCAAGTCGAGAATGTACTATGGACTGGATGCACTGCGGAAAATATTAGAGAAGAAAAACATTACAAAAGAGACGATACATTATGAGCTATAAACCAGACGAAGGAGCAATGATGGCTTACCTGTATGGTGAGCTGGAGGGCAGCGAAAAAGAAAAGTTTGAGCAGTTCTTACTGGGGAATGCAATTGCCCGGATGGAATTGGAAAAGTTAAAAGACTTACGGTCTGTACTTTCATTCGCCGAAGACAAAGAAGTGCTGGCGCCTCCAATCTTTATTGATAATCCAAACAAACGCAATTTATTTTTTCAATCCACACCTTTTAAAACTATTGTAGGGATTGCTGCATCTCTGTTATTGTTATTACTGGTGGGAAAGATGACAGACACACGCATACAATTTTCCGGGAATGAATTTAAAATGTCGTTTGGAGAAACCAAGGAACAACCAATGGCTATTGAAAAAACAACTACTCCTGCTTTAACGGCAAATGAAGTTCAGGAAATGATCAATCATTCACTGACCAATAACATCAGCGTGATGCAGGCAAGCTTTGATGAGCGTCAGGACAAATTAAATACGTCGATACAAAAGAACCTGATGGCGAATTCGAAGAAGATTGATGAAAATTTGCGGTTGGCTACCCTTGCTTCGCAGGAGCAAATTCAGCAGTATGTAACCAGCTTACAAACCGGAAATATGGAATTAGTGAAAGATTACTTCACCTTAACCTCCAATGACCAGAAACAATACATCGAAGATTTGCTGGTAGATTTTGCAAAGTATTTACAACAGCAACGCAACGATGACTTAACGCTTGTGCAAACACGACTGAATAGTTTGGAACAGAATACGGATATTTTCAAACAGGAAACAGAACAAATATTATCAAGCATTATTACGAATGCGAACGTAAGTCAAACAACAAGGAATTAATTTTTTAAACAATGAGAAATATGAAAAGAATGTGGATGAGTATGGTAGTGCTTGCACTGGCATCAGGAGTAGTGATGGGTCAGAAGATTGATGACACACGAATGAGCCGCGATATTGAAGTGGCTGAAAATGTATTGCAGACCTTGATAAAACAACAGTTTGAAAGTCAGCGTACTTTTTTCCCGTTGGAGATCACCGGATCGTACCAGGAAGGTTATGGTGTTACATTCAGGCTTCCAGCTGAGTATACTACTCCGCTGGTATTTTTGAATTCCAACGGTCAGATGTCGAGTTGGGGAAGTAATGGAGTAGTAACTGGTTATCGGTATAGTACCAATGGATCTACCGATCCGATAATTATTGAAAATGGAAGAGAAGTCCGGGTACGGGGGGATCGCAATTCTTATACCATCGCTCCTTCCGACAAGAATTCTGATGAGGAAATTAGGCTGCGAGAAAAAAGAGAACTTTCTCTGGACAGCATCAGGGATGTGTACAATACTCAGGTTATTACTGCAGCCAAAACTTTTATTGCAGACTATGGGGATATGATCAGCCAGTTGGGGGCAAATGAAAAAATTGTAGTAACGAATCAGGGCGACCAGCCAAAAATGTGGGTGGGTAGAATAGTAAGTGCCCCAAACCGAACCTTACTATCCATTGAATCTAATAAATCGGATATCGTCCAGTACAAGCAGGGAAAGATAACCCGCGATCAACTGTTGAAGAAAATGAAAGTAGTAGATACAGAAGTGACAAGTGAAGTAGAACCTGATTTTGAATTACTGGCAAGTATCTTTAATCGTTTATATCGTCAGGATTTATCGACCACCTATTTTGCAGACGGTGCTTCGTATGAACGACTTAAGGATTTTGGTGTTGTGTTCTATATGAGTGTTTTTTCATCTGATGGATCTTCCCCAAATGGATTAGCGATGCCAACTATCAATGCAACAGGGTTGAGCCAGGAAGAGCGTGATCAAAAGGCAACAGAACTTTATCCCAAGTTTGAAAATGAATTCAAAGACAACATTATTGAGTATGGCCGAACAGCTAAAAGTTTAAAACCAGATGAATCATTAGTATTTAACATTAAATTAACAAAATGTGTTGGCTGTGGAATTCCACAGTCGCTGGAATTGTCTATAAAAGGATCGGTATTAAATGATTACAATGCCGGAAAAATTGATAAAAAAGCTGCGGTTTCAAAAATTATTGTAAAGAAAGGGGCGGCTCAGTAATCCTTAAGCAACATTAACAAACAGCCGGTCGTTATTGATTGGCTGTTTGTTTTTATACAATAGGGACAATCGCTATGCAGGTGGTTTTTAACCCATACTAAATCACCGTAGTTTTGTATTCCTCTTAAATATGTTAGGCATGAACAAGAAAAACGGATTAATAGCAGTTGGAGTGGCAGTCGTATTAGTGATCGCTTACTTTGTAGTCATGGGTAATCGTGGTGAAGGAGCCGCGGAGATTCTGGCGACCGTAAAACGTGGTCCTTTTAAAGTAGAGATTGAGACTACCGGGGAACTGGAAGCTAAAAATTCAGTGAAGATAACGGGTCCCTCAGCTCTTCGCGAATTCAGGATTAATCAACTGACCATTCTTAATATTGTTGATGAAGGCACTGTTGTCAAACGAGGAGATTGGATTGCGACACTTGACCGTTCTGAATTTTTCACCAAAATAAAGGACAAAGAAATAGAACTCGAAAAAGAGCAGGCTGAATTCACACAAACACAATTGGATACTACCTTAGTATTGCGTCAGGCCAGGGATGAACTGATTAACCTTCGCTATGCAGTAGATGAGCAGAGTATCATTTTAGAACAATCAAAATTTGAGCCGCCGGCAACGATTAAGCAGGCTGAAATCAATAAGGAAAAGGCTACCCGTGCCTATCAGCAAGCGTTGGAAAATTATAAAATCCGCAAGCAGCAAAACATTGCGAAAATGCGGGAACAAAGTGCTGAGCTTCGAAAAGTTTTAAATGAATACAATGCGATGCAGGCGATGTCGCAATCCTTTACCATTAATGCAACAGAACCCGGAATGGTGATTTACACCAGGGGATGGGACGGTAAAGCCATTAAAGCAGGTTCACAAATAGGAACCTGGGATCCTACTGTAGCAACACTACCCGATCTTACTACTATGGTTTCAAAGACGTATATCAATGAAGTAGATGTTCGTAAAGTAAAAGCAAAGCAGGATGTAGAGATTGGTCTGGATGCCTATCCGGATAAGAAACTAACCGGAGTGGTTACCAGGGTTGCCAATGTCGGTGAGCAACGCCCCAACAGTGATGCTAAGGTTTTTTTAGTGGAGATTGAAATCAATGGAACCGATCCGACACTTCGTCCTGCGATGACAACCAGTAATAAAATTATTGCCAGCGTTATCGATAGTGCCTTATTTCTTCCGCTTGAATGTTTACACAATCATCTGGATTCGATAACCTATGTGTTTAAAAAGGATGGGATGAATACGGTAAAACAAGAAGTGATGATTGGCGAACGAAATGCGAATGATGCCATTTTGCTGGCTGGCTTATCGGAAGGTGACCGGCTTTATCTTTCAGTTCCTTCAGGAATGGAAAATGCAGATGTTCGTTTGATTCCGGAGATGGATGGCAAACGCAGGAAGGAAGAACCCAAGGAAGAAAAACCTGCTGATGGTAAAACCATTACTTTACCAGATGGAAGGGTGATTACGGTTCCAGCAGATGGTGCTGGAAACTTTAAACGACCTGAAGGTGATAAAAAATCGGAGGGCACTCAGCCACAGGAAGGCAGAAAACGTGGTTCTAAAGCGAGTAGCTAAGCCATGCTTAAATTTGTAAACGAAAAGTTACTGGCGAATTTATATATCGCAATTGAAGCGGTAATTGCCAATAAAATGCGCTCCCTGTTAACGGCATTGGGAATCATTTTTGGAGTAGCAGCCGTTATTGCCATGCTGGCGATTGGGAATGGTGCTCAACAGGAAATTCTGGAACAGATCAAATTGGTTGGTGTTAACAATATTGTTGTTAAACCTATAATCGAACAAGAAGAAGAAATCATCGCAGAAGCGAACGGACAAAAAGAGAAAAAGAAATTTTCTCCAGGTCTGACACTAAGGGATGTAAAAAGTATTCAAACCATTCTTCCCACCGTAGCTCGTGTGAGTCCGGAAATTATTATCGAAACCACCATCATCAAAAGTGGGGTAAGAAGATCTGCCAAACTGGTGGGTGTTGATCCTGTCTATTTTGATTTGTATAATTTTCAGCTGGCTGATGGCCGGATATTTGCGGAGGAGCAATTGCGAACCGGTGCCCCAGTGTGTGTTATTGGAAATTCGATCCGAAGTAAATTTTTCCCAACTGAAAATCCCATTGGAAAATCCATTAAGGTAGGGCCTCATTGGTTGAAAATTATTGGCGTCATGAAGGAGCGATTCGTTTCCGAAGGGAGTATCAGCAAGCTGGGAATTCGGGATTTTAATATGGACGTGTATACGCCGTTGCAAACCGTTTTGGTTCGGTATGAAAACCGGGATATGGTTACTCCATCAACCCTGGCAAATGCAAGAGGAGGAAACTTTAGCCGGGGTCGGGTGATCATCATCGACGGTGTCGGAGGAGAGGAGGACAGTGGTCCCGCGGTAAACTATCATCAGCTTGATCGTTTAGTGCTACAAGTGGATGAAACATCAGACCTGACACCTACAGCCGAAATATTATCACGATTGCTACAGCGTAAACATTTTGATGTGGTCGATTATGAAATTGAAATACCGGAGTTGTTATTGAAGCAACAGCAACGCACCAATGATATCTTTAATTATGTATTGGGAGCGATCGCCGGGATTTCCTTATTGGTGGGTGGAATCGGGATCATGAATATCATGCTTGCCTCGGTTATGGAACGGATCAAGGAAATCGGACTTCGGTTAGCGATAGGCGCACAGAAAAAGGATATCGTTCAGCAGTTTTTGTTTGAAGCGGTGATGATCAGCGTTTCCGGCGGAATTATTGGCGTTATATTGGGGATCACCATGGCCTTTCTGGTTTCTTCAGTAGCTGATATTCCAACCATTGTTAGTTTTTCATCAATAGTTTTATCCTTTGGTGTGGCCGCTTCTGTTGGACTTATTTTTGGAATCGCTCCCGCACGAAAAGCCGCTATGCAAGACCCTATAACTTCGTTACGTCATGAGTAGATTTTTTTTAACCGCATTGGTCGCATCATTTTTTGTGATGCTTAGTGAAAACAGTGCTGGCCAGAGTATTGAGTTATCATTAGAAGATATCATTCAGCGTGCAAAAGAACAGTCGACTTCTTCGAAAGTTGCTTCCACACGCAGAGAGAATAGATACTGGCAGTATCGTACTTATAAAAGTAATTTCAATCCTCAATTACGATTAAGTGGAAATGTTCCGAATTATAGTAAAGATTTTTATCAGGTAGTTCAACCCGATGGTGCTGTTGAATTCAGAAGCAGACAGCAAACGAATTCTACGCTAAACCTTGGCCTTCAGCAACCAATTCCCTGGACAGGTGGTCAGGTTGCAGTTAATTCGAATTTAAATCTTGTAAATGACTATGAACGTGATAAGAAGGATTGGAGTAGCACACCTTTTAATATTTTTTTAAGCCAACCCATTTTTGCATTCAACCAGCTGCGTTGGGACAAAATGATTGAACCATTACGGTACGAAGAATCAAGACGTGATTATGTTGAAGAGATGGAATCCATTTCTGCTGAGGCAGTGGATCGCTTCTTTGCGCTGGCACAGGCTCAGGTAAGTTCTGCAATTGCAAAATTTAACCTGGCGAACAATGATACCATCTATAAGATTGAGCAAGGGCGATATAATATCGGAACTACATCGCTGGACAAATTATTACAAGTGGAACTTCAATTACTGCGATCACAGCAAGCAGTTGCCCAGTCCAACCTTGACCAGGAAACCGCTCTGCTTCGACTCCGGTCGTATATAGGAATAACCGGCAATAATGAGCGGTTCGTACTTTCTTTACCCGAAACAATTCCGCAATTTGAGGTATCGGTTGATGATGCGCTGAAATATGCGATGGAGAACCGGTCTGATTTTATTGCTTTTGAACGACGCAGACATGAGGCAGAAAGCCAGTTGGCGAGTGCCAAAGGGCAGCGCTTCCAGACTACACTGACAGCCTCCTATGGATTCAATAACTCAGGGAGTACAATTAACGATGTTTACCAGGATCCATTAAATCAGCAGCGAATTAATTTAGGTTTTAACGTTCCGATTTTGGATTGGGGACGAAATAAATCGAGAATGAAAACCGCTCTCGCCAATAAGGAATTGACCGAATATATCATTGCCCAGGATGAAGTAACATTTGAACAGGAAATTATTACGCAGGTTGGGCAGTTTGAAATGCTGCGTCTGCAAATTGAAATTACCAAGAAATCTGATCAGGTAGCGCAGGAGCGTTACAACGTTGCGCAAAACAGATACCTGATAGGAAAAATTGATATCACCAATCTAAACATTGCGTTAACAGAGAAGGATAATGCTAAACGTGATTATTTACAGGCCCTCCGATCATTCTGGACTGCCTATTACGATTTGAGGAGACTGACGTTATATGATTTTGCGGAAAGTAAATTGCTTTACAATCCACATTTGGAATAAATCAGTCAGTGTTGCTTTTTAGAATATAATCAACCTTGACAGATTTCCGGAAAGTTGACCATTTCGATTAAAGATTCTGTAATATTGGATTGGAGTAATTAAATCACAAACATTATGGCCAATCCCTATTTACCTGCATCGATCCGTAATCTATTTCCATCACTAAAAAGAAAAGCCGGAAAGTATCCATTATTATTTTTGGATGGCCCGGGCGGAACACAGGTTCCAACCCGGGTGATGAATGCCATGACTGATTACTATAAAACAAGTAATTCCAATTCACATGGCGCATTCATCACAACACAGGAAACGGATACGGTCATCACCGAAACGCGCAATGCTGCCGCAGCATTTTTAAATGCCGAGTCTGAGCATTGCATCTCCTTTGGTCAGAACATGACCACCTTAAATTATTCGCTAGCAAGAGCCATTGGAAGGGTATTGCAACCTGGTGATGAAATCCTGATTACCCAACTTGATCATGAAGGAAATCGTGGTCCGTGGTTATCCTTGCGGGAATTGGGGATAATCGTTCGCGAAGTGAATATGCTCCCTGATGGACAATTGGATTATGATGATTTTGAAGAAAAAATAAATGAAGACACACGATTGGTGGCGATGGGCATGGCCTCCAATGCCCTTGGAACCGTGAATGATTATGAACGGGTGCGGGCATTAACGTACCACTACAATGCCTGGTTGCTGCTGGATGCCGTCCATTATGCACCACACTTCTCCATTGATGTGCAACGTATCGGATGTGATTTTTTGTTATGCTCTGCATATAAATTTTATGGTCCACATGTCGGAATCTTATATAGTAAGCCGGGGTTGCTCGATCAATTGCCAACAGACCGATTGCGAACTGCCGGACAGGCAGCGCCTGAATCCATAGAAACCGGCACACTGAATCACGCAGCCCTGGCTGGAGTGACGGCCGCTGTTAATTTTATTTCCGGGTTTGGTCGGGGGAGTACCTTGCGAAGTAAAATTGTAAGTGCGTATTCGAAGATTGGAAAACATGAACATGCGCTGGCAGAAAAACTGTATGCTGGATTAATGGCAATCAAAGGAGTGGATGTGGTAGGATTGGATTTATCTTCAGCCCACCGTTCACCGACTGTTTCATTTACCATGGAAGGCAAGACTGCTGCAGAAGTTTGTGCTGAACTGGCAAAGAAAAATATCTGTGCATGGGATGGACATTTTTATGCCATACGGGCCATTGAAGTGCTGGGCTTGCTGGAGAGCGGGGGAGTAACCCGGTTGGGTATTTCGTTGTACAATACGGAGAAAGAGATTGATTTTGTGGTGGATGCTATTAAAAAGATTAAACTAACCGCAAAGGCGCGGAGGCGCTAAGTTGGTTTCAGGTTTCAGGTTGCGCAATCTTCAATATCGGAGCCAACCTGAAACTTGTAACTTTAAACCTGAAACAAATAGTAATAACACATTTGGTTAGTAACACAGAATCTTTGCGGTAAAATTCAAAGCAATTTTTCAATCACCTCTTCCACATTCTTTGCGACAATTCGGTGACCCTCTACATTCGGATGAATTCCATCGGGTTGGTTTAATTTTTCAATACCCCCAACATCTTTTAACAAGAATGGAATTAAGGTGGCATCATTTTTTTTTGCAATAACCGGAAACACTTTCTGAAATTCAGCACTGTAATCGGGGCCCATATTGGGGGGTACCATCATGCCAGCGACAACAATTTTGACATCAGGATTTTTGGCTTTCACCTTATCGATAATCTTTTGGAGATTCTTTTTAGTTTCATCCAACGGTAATCCCCGTAAGCCATCATTTGCTCCTAATTCCAATACAAAAATATCAATCGGCTGCCGCAGTACCCAGTCAATGCGGGAGAGCCCTCCTGCAGAAGTCTCACCACTCAGTCCGGCATTAATGACTTTGCAGTCCATCCCTTTTTTATTTAAGCTTTCTTCAACTAATGCCGGAAACGCAACTTCGGTAGACAACCCATAACCTGCCGTTAGACTATCACCAAAAAAGAGAATTACTTTTTGCTGAGGATTGGTTGAGAAAAAGGTTAGTAGCAGACTGAATATAATTTTATGCATCATCAAATTGTATACTGAAAAACTGTTGGGAAGGTTGTATGCAATTTAAGGAACCCAAAAATCATTCCAACATAATTAATTTACACGCTTAAGTTTTCCTTTCCCCAGGCGAAAGCGACCTATAAATCCCCAGTTACCTGAATAAAAGCCGGTATTGTTTGTAAGCCGGATAGCCGGGCGCCAATCAAATCCAATAGTCAGCGGAAAATCGAATGAATATTCAAGTCCGAAATTACCAGCGATTTGAAAATCCGTCTCATTTCCAAAAAATAATTCAGGACCAACACCCGGATAGATTTTTAATCCGGCAGGGCCATCGGAAAAAGCAAACAGCCAATCAAAATAGGTGGCGATTCCGGATCGGTCAAAATAAATGGCGGGATGTAAACGGGGTGCTGCGGCCAGCGGGATGGTCGCATCAATAGAGATATTATCGCCAACCCGTAATCCAACTTCCCAATTGGATTGAGCTACCACCGAACCCACAAACAATGGAAGCATTAGAAATGTGAGTAAAATTGAGTTGATCTTCTTCATAGGAATCAAATAATTTGTGTACAATATAGTTTTAACGTTTCCATAACCATAACCAATTTATATTGTTTTGGAATTTTAGTCAAATCACATGAATTCTCGGTAAAAGAATAAAATTTCAGCAATTACGACCATCAGTGTATAAATTCTTTTCATTTTCAAGTCAAATCGGCATTTTTATCGTATTATCCACTAGAATAAGCAACCCCATATTGTATGTCCGCACACGTTCTTCAGGCTGAGAACCTGACCAAGATTTATCAATCGGCTGAGAAATCCCTTACGGTTTTAGATAATGTTTCATTTAAAATTGACCAGGGTGAGTCGATGGCAATTATTGGTCCATCGGGTAGCGGCAAGACAACATTGTTAGGATTGTGTGCTGGCCTGGATACACCCTCAAGCGGAATTATTTCATTAATGGGTTTTAAGTTAAATGCCATGGATGAAGATGATCGTGCCTACATCCGGAACCAATATGTTGGTTTTGTCTTTCAGAATTTTCAATTATTATCAACCCTAACTGCCGTTGAGAATGTGGCTGTACCGTTGGAATTAAGGGGTGAGAAAAATGTTATTCAGGGAGCAAAAGAGCTTTTAGATCGTGTGGGATTAGCGGATCGGATGCATCATTACCCTTCTCAATTATCCGGTGGCGAGCAGCAACGAGTGGCCATGGCCCGTGCCTTCATGACGGATCCGAAGATTTTGTTCGCAGATGAGCCTACCGGAAATCTGGATGAAGAAAACGCAAACCATATTCAGGAATTACTTTTTGGTTTGAATAAGGAACAGGGTACAACCCTGGTGCTGGTCACACACAATCTTGAGCTGGCACAGAAGACGCAGCGGATTCTTAGAATGCGGGGAGGGAAATTGGAACAGGAGCAACGGATGGCAGCAATATGATTGAATATATCATTAAACTAAAAAGGCGCCCGAAGAATATTTTTCAGGATAAGTGGGTATGGCAAATGGCCTGGCGTGATGCCCGGCATAATTTTTCACGTCTCTTTCTATTTGCTGCTTCGCTGATTACGGGAATCGCCGGTGTGGTGTCACTCGACTCCCTGAATTATTCATTGCAATCCGATATCGATCGCAACGCAAAGGAACTACTCGGTGCGGATTTAGTGGTCAATGGGAATAAGCAATTCGAGCCGGAATTACTGACGTATTTTGATTCCACAGGGTTTGAGCAGGCCGGGGAAGCAGACATGGCATCGATGGTGTTATTTGTAAATAGCGGACAATCCAGACTTATTCGATTGGTTGCATTAACCGGACCATTTCCATTTTATGGAAAAATTGAGACCAAACCCGCCAATGCTTACGAACAAATGAAGCAGCCGGGTATTGCCCTGATGGATGAAAATTTAGCCAGCCAATATGAAGTTAGTTCCGGAGATTCTATAAAGGTGGGGAATAGTTATTTTAATGTTGCTGGAGTGGTAACCAAAATTCCGGGTGGCGGTGGGTTAATGACTACCTTCACGCCCTCCGTATACATTAATATGGCAGATCTTGATTCAACAGGTCTGGTGCAATTTGGCAGCCGGGTATCATATCGGAGATTTTTCAGAATCGAAGATGATGAAACACTGGAAGCCACCGTTGAGGAAGTAAAACCCCTCACTCGAAAATATGGGCATTCCTATGAAACCGTAGAAGCACGAAAGCGTGGATTGGGCAGGGGGTTTGAATCGATATACCGGTTCTTTTCATTACTCGCGTTTATTGCGCTCGTATTGGGCAGTATTGGTGTTGCCAGTTCGGTTCATATTTATGCGCGGGAGAAAAGGGATGAAGTGGCCGTATTGCGATGCGTTGGATCATCGGGATGGCAGGCTTTCAATATTTATTTTATCCAGATTTTCTTTATTGGCATTTTAGGGAGTATCCTAGGTGCAGCATTAGGTGTAGGTGTCCAGCAGCTGATTCCATTGGCCGTGGAGGATTCGATTCCTTTTGATGTTGCCTTTACAATTTCCTGGCGTTCAATTGGAATGGGTGTGCTATTGGGAACACTGGTTTCTATTTTGTTTTCCATTTTGCCACTGGTGGCCGTACGGTTTGTTCCGCCACTGACCGTTCTTCGTTCCGATGTTCAGGAGAAGAATGTTTTTTCCAAGACAAAATGGGCAGCCATTATTTTAATCGGATTGTTTCCAATGGGGTTTGCTGCCTTGCAAACAAAAAGCCTGCTTACCGGGCTCTTCTTCTTTCTTGGTTTGCTCGCCGCACTCCTTTGTTTGACGGGTGTGGCCTACTTGCTACTTTTTTCAATACGCAAGTTTTTTCCCCATGGCGCCGGTTTTATCTGGCGGCATGCACTTTCAAATTTATTTCGTCCAAACAATCAGACTCGTGTATTGTTGGTAACGATTGGTTTAGGCGCATTTATTATTTCTACTTTGAATGTTGTGGAAAAGAGCATGCTCAGTCAGGTTGAGTTCCGTGGACAGGAAAATCAATCCAATACTATCATGTTTGATATTCAACCTGCACAAAAAGAAGGTGTGGTGAAGTTGATGGAGGAGAATAATTTGAAAGTCAATCAGGTCGTTCCGATTATCACCTGCCGGTTGAGTGAAGTACGGGGCAGGGATATTGCTACCATTCAAAAGGACACCACCGATCGTGTACGGAATTGGGCACTAACCCGTGAATACCGAGTTACTTACCGGGATAGCCTCCATGTTTCGGAGGAATTAATTGAAGGAGAACTTCAGCATATTAACGGCGATACGATTTGGATTACTATTTCAGAGGGAATGCTGGACGATCTTGAGGTGAATATTGGTGATTCAATTATTTTTGATGTACAAGGTGTTCCCATTGTAACACGGATCGCAGGTGTCCGTGATGTTGACTGGCCAACTGACCCGCCCAATTTTATCTTTGTATTTCCTACCGGTGTGCTGGAGCAGGCTCCACAGATATTTGTTACCGCTACACGCATTGAGGATCAGCAGGTAGCTACCCGATTTCAGCAGGCTCTGGTGACACAATTTCCAAATGTTTCAGTTATTGACTTGCGGTTAATATTGGGAACGATCAATGAGTTGTTTGATAAACTTGGATTAGTGATCAGGTTTTTAGCGCTTTTTAGTATTATCACCGGGCTCATTGTGCTGGCAGGAGCAGTAATTAACAGTAAGTTTGCGCGCATAAAAGAAAATGTATTGTTGCGTACCCTTGGTGCACGTACCCGTCAGATTTCTAAAATTACGTTAATTGAATATACCTATTTGGGATTATTCTCCGCCATTACCGGCCTGGTGCTTTCACTAGGCGGAGGATTTTTACTTACTAAATATTTCTTTGAAATTACATTTGCGTTTGATTGGCAGGAAGTTCTCATTATTGGCACTGGCGTGATTTCACTCACCGTGTTAATTGGATGGTTAAACTCCCGTGAGGTAGTAAATACCCCACCGCTTAAGATTTTGCGGAAAGAAACGTAGTTTTGAAGGTGGAAACATTTAAACTTTACCTGATAGGAATTTTTCGAATCGTTTTATTCCTGACGATAACGAATGCCTATGCTACGGATCCGGGGTTAAAGTTTTTGGAGAACAAAAATCAATGGCCTTCCGGTATCGACTACGCCGCAAAAGTCCCCGGGGGAAGAATGTATGTAAATGCAACAGGATTTTCATTCTACCTGTTGGATGAAAATAGAATTGAGGAATTGCATGAGCAGGAACACCACGGATTTAATGAAGCTACAGGAGAAAATATATTCACGGAACAGTATATAGAGGGGTATTTTGCTGAAATAAAATTGGTAGGAGCTAAACAGGTTTCGCCTGTTCCTTTGAATAAATATACGGCTTACTATAATTTTTTTATTGGAAATGATCCTTCCCGATGGGCTTCCCGCGTGCAGGCTTATGAACGGATTCAGTATGTTGGAATATATCCGGGAATTGACCTGCATGTGTATTCTTCAGGAAATGATGCCAAGTATGATTATGTAATCCACCCCGGTGCAGATGCCAGTCTGATTCAGTTGAACTATTCCGGTTTTCAGCAGGTCTGTCTACAAGATGGAAATTTGATTAGTTACACAACGATAGGATTGTTTGAAGAGACTAAACCGTATGCATATCAAATTATCAATAATCAGAAAATAATTGTACCCGCTTTCTACCAGTTAGAAGGGAATAACGTTTCGTATTCATTTCCTGAGGGATATGATGATTGTTATGATTTGATAGTTGATCCGCTTTTGATTTTCTCCACGTATTCGGGATCAACAGCAGACAATTGGGGAAGTACTGCAACTCCCGGTGAGCATGGAGACTTGTACTCTGCAGGTGTTACCAATTTAGGAGGTGGTGGCAATTTTCCTGCATCCACCGGATCTTTTCAAATGAACTACGGCGGTATTTATGACATCGGTATTTTAAAATATGATTCAACCGGTAATGAATTGTTGTATGCAAGTTACCTTGGAGGAACTAATTCTGAATCTCCTCATAGTTTAGTTGTTGACAAGGATGAAAATTTGCTGGTACTGGGTACGACCAGTTCGTCCGATTATCCAACATCTGTTGATGGATTTGATATAACCTATAACGGAGGAAACCTCATCTCGCATGTAATTCAATATTCGACGGGATCGGATTTGGTAATAACAAAACTCAACAAGGAAGGGGATGCCTTATTGGCTTCCACTTTTTTGGGTGGAACCCAGAACGACGGATTAAATCAAAATGCTGCAGGACAACTGGTCCGCAATTATGGGGATCAATTGAGCGGTGATATTATTACCGATGAAGTTGGCGATGTATACATAAGCACCGTTACTTCATCTTCCGATTTCCCGGTGACCAGTGGTCTGGATCTGGTTTATAATGGTGGTATTTCAGATGCACTGTTGCTGAAATTAAATTCTTCACTTTCAAGCATTTTATGGGCAACCTTTATGGGAGGTAGTAATGCGGATGCAGCCTATACACTTCAGTTTGATAGCAATAACGACCTGGTGGTTGCCGGAGGCACGTCGAGTATGGATTTTCCGACACTCCCCGGCGTATATCAGGAGGTGCATGCTGGTCAGGTAGATGGCTGGATTGCACGGATTAAAAATGACGGCTCCGCAATCCTGCAGTCATCGTTTACAGGTACCAACAACTTATGATCAGATTTATTTTCTGGATATCAATGGTGACGATGAAATTTATGTGTATGGTCAAACCAATGGAAGTATGCCGGTAACTGCAGATGTATATGTTAATCCTGGCAGCGGACAGTTCCTGCAGAAATTTTCTCCCGATTTAACTACACTGGTATTCTCAACAGTATTCGGATCCGGGCGCGGCGTACCGGATATTTCACCTACAGCGTTTCTGGTGAATGACTGCAATAATATTTACATGTCAGGATGGGGTGGCATTGTAAACAGCCAGACAGGCTTTTGGCAAAATAATACGCTTAATATGCCGATTACTTTTGATGCGTACCAAAAAACTTCCAGCGGTTCTGACTTTTATTTTATTGTCCTCACCGAAGATGCTTCCCGCTTTTTATATGGTACCTATTTGGGAGGTACAAATTCCCGTACCCATGTTGACGGAGGAACAAGTCGTTTTGATAAGGGGGGCATCGTCTACCATGCCGTTTGCTCCGGGTGTGCTGCCTTTAATGCAACGGGTGGACCGACTTCTGATTTTCCGACTACCGGCGGAGCCTGGTCACGCACGAACAATAGTACAAATTGTAATAATGCGGCATTTAAATTTGATCTGTCTTCTTTGAAGGCTATCCTTCAAACGAATTCCGTTAAAATGGATAATCCCGGAATAAATAAATTATGCATTCCCGATGAAATCGTTTTTGAAAATTTATGTATTGGTGGAGAAATGTTTGAATGGGATCTGGGTGATGGAACACTGATTACCCGATTTGACAGAAATTCCATTACACATCAGTATGAAAATCCCGGAAAGTATATTGTAAAGTTAAGGGCTATCGACCAGGGAACCTGTAGGAGCAGAGACTCGACAACAACTGTAATCGATGTTTTTTTGGCCAGCATTAATGTTCAGGACAATGACGTGATTTGCGAAGGTTCTGAATATAATTTACAGGCAGATGGAGGGGTGGATTATGTTTGGTGGAATACGGACAGTACGTTTACTGCTCAGGTAAAAACGCCGTTAATTTCACCAGAAGATAGCACACGTTATTTTGTGAAAGTGACGGATGCGAACGGGTGTGTCCTGAAAGATACCATTGATATAGGCGTAATTCCTGGATTTGACCTGCAATTCGATGTATTACGAATGGGTGATTGTCAGGCGCGTTCCGAAATCGCGTTGGTAAGCAATACCGAGTGGGATGGAAACGGTACGCTCGAACTTGATTTTGGGGATGGAACACGAACTGCAGATATACAGGAAATCCACCAGTACGATCAGGATGGCGTGTATCAGATCAAACAAATTGGAACTCGTGAATTTTGTGTTTACGAGAAATCCATTGACGTTCCGGTCTTTACAATTAAGGTTCCGAATATTATAACGCCCGGAGCTAAGGAAGGAAAAAATGATTATTTTTTAATCCAATATGGGGATGATCCGACTTCG
>CALOAV010000040.1:0-3315 GCA_942491425.1 uncultured Cytophagales bacterium | reverse complement strand
CGCATATTCCAGGGTGACATTGAATCAGCGGGCGACTTCAGGATTGAGGGTTCAGTGAGTGGAACGGTTAAGGCACAGGGAAAGATCGTTGTTGGTGAATCAGGAAGTGTTGAAGGCCAGGTTATCTGTCAGAGTGCAGATATTTCAGGAAAGCCGAACATAAAACTGGAGGTGTGCGAGCTTACTGCTTTGAGAGCTACTTCAGTTTTTACAGGTGAAATTATTACAAAAAAAATATCCATTGAGCCTTGCGGCCGTTTTTTCGGAACCTGTAAGATGAGTTCCTCTTAATTGCACTGATCAGACCGAAAAAGATGAAATTACGGTTTTTTAATACGTGGATAAAAAACAGAAAGAGAATCCCTTAAAGTTTTACGCCAGGTATTCGTCGCTGGCCTTTCAAATGATAGCAATTATACTGGCTGGTGCATTTGGAGGAAGAGCCCTTGATAATTGGCTGAAGTGGGAATTTCCTGTTTTTACGGTATCCCTTACCCTATTGGGCGTTATCGGCGGTACGATCTACGGGATGCGCGAACTTTTTAAAAAATAAATAATAAAGGGGGTATCGAAATGAAAACTGCTTTTCATAAATTTCTAATCAACTTTACAATATATTCCCTTGTTATCGCATTGTTAAGTGCCATTGTTTATATATGGGTTCCAAAAATTCCAATAAGCCCGCAATTCCCCTACATCATTTTGTTTATTTACCTGCTCACAGTAATTATTCTGGGTCAGTTGATCAAAAGTATGGAAAGCAAATTGGGCCGTTTTGTGAATACTTTTATGCTGATAAATTTTGGGAAGTTGATTCTGTATACCGTCGTTATCTTCGTCTATGCCTATTTGAACCGTGAAGATGCAGTAGGATTTATATCCGCCTTTTTTGCATACTACATATTATTTACGGCTTACGAAATCTTTGTATTGCTCAATTTGAACCGAAAGTGATCGTTAGGTCGCCAGAGGCCATGTAATTTAAATTTAGTTGAAATAATACATATGCGCAGATTATCAGTCGAATAGCAATTATTTTCTTCCTAAAAATTTTCTTATCATTTTGTTTTTGCATCCAGACGGTTTCATGTTCAATAAATTTCTAATTTTAGCCATTATAAATGAAATTTAACCGCAAAGATGCTCTTCAAAGGTTCGTTCGAAGATTTTATCTACATCATCATTGGTTTGGTGTGGATTGCGTTTTCGATTTACAAGGGAGCACAGAAAAATAAGGCTCGAAATAAAAAAACTGTTCCATCTGATCAGGAAACCAAAAAGACGACCTCTATCTTCGACAGTTTTCTGGAAAATCTCATGAAAGATGAGGATGCAACTACTTTTGAGCCAGTTGAATTGCAACCAAAAATAGACAATGAAGTTAAGATTGTAGAAGCTGAAAGCGAAAAAATCTTTTCGTATGATGATTTTGCCGAGGAAAGCAACTATTTTGATGAAACTACCGTCTATGAAGAAAAAGCAGTTACGACGTCAACGCTGAATCAGGAACTCAAAACTCATCTAAAACAATCTAAGACGAAACCGCGGTTTGATCTTCGGAAAGCCATTATCTATTCTGAAATATTGAATAGACGTGAATTCTGAAGGATGAAAATGTTGTTAATAAATGTTAATAAGTGTAGTAAATATTAGTACTTTTACTGCCTTTTTTAACAATTGGTATAAAGCAGGATTTAGTAGAAAATAAATAAGCAGGTATGATAAGATATTTACTCCTCACATTCGGTATTATTCTTCTCACCGGTGTGGCTATGTTCGCTCAGGAAGGAGCGCTGCAGGGAAAGTTATCGACAGTGAAACCAAAGAACCCATCCCATTTGCCAACATTGTTGTCGAAAATAGAGGATCACAGGTAGGAGGAACTTCATCTGATTTTGATGGTAAGTATTCGATAAAGCCAATCCCACACGGAAAATTTGATGTTAAAGCCACTTTTGTTGGTTATAAAACAAAAATGATCCAGGGGGTTACCATAGGTGGTGACCGGATCAGGTTTCTCGATATAGAACTTGAGCCAACAGCAGAAACACTGGAAACAGTTGAGGTAGTCGACTATAAAGTACCGCTTATCGATAAGGATCAAACCGCCAGCGGTGCAACAGTTACTGCGGAGGAGATCGCCAAAATGCCTCAGCGTGATGCGAATGCCGTGGCCACGACAGTTGGTGGTGTATTTTCTGAAGATGGTGAGCGTGGATCCGTCCGTGGTGCCAGGTCGGATGCAACAGCTACATTTATCGATGGGGTACGTGTAATTGGAGTTACCACACTTCCTCAGGCTGCCATTGAGCAGGTTGACGTTATCCTTGGTGGTGTTCCTGCAAGATATGGTGATGCAACTTCAGGTATCATCAACGTAACTACCAGAGGCCCTGCCCATCAATTCAATGCCGGTGTTGAACTTGAGACGTCACAATTCCTCGATCCATTCGGGCATAACCGTGTTGGTTTTAATGTCATGGGACCACTGATCAAGGGGAAAAATAAAAACAATACATCCCTTCTCGGATTTTTCGTACCCGGTGATATCATTTTCACGCAAGATGGTGCACCCTCAGCAATTGGTTACCAAACCACCACCGATGAATCACTAAAATACATCGAACAAAACCGCTCATACCTACAGGTACGGGGTTCGGAACCTATCGAAGCGGTGAGTTTCTTAGAAAGATGAGTTCAGGTATACCAAAACCTCTCTAAATTCAGCACGACAGACGTATAACTTTTTTATTATTCTAAATCTTAACATTCGGACAACCGAAACCATCAACCTGACTATAGGAGGTAGCTATTTCTATTATAACGGTTACCGGCCAAGTTTTGGGGGTTCAATGGCTAACTCTGGCAAGAACTCATTTCAGGTCAGAACAAATTATCGTATCTACGGTAAGTTCACCCAAAGATTTCACGGATCGCAGAATGCCTCCGTATTCAAAAAACTTCTTCTATGCCATTCAATTTGACTACTCAAAAGATAAAGGAAGTACAGAGCGACCCGAATCATAAATCAAACCTCTTTGAGTATGGATACCTTGGAGAATTCGTTACACATACAACACCAACCTTTGAGTTAGGCAGCGATACGATAAATGGTGTCTTTTATGAAGATGTCTGGGTGTTGACCTCATGGGATTTTGATACACTTGTTGATTGGTCACCACGAGGAGACAACCCTCTGATAGCCCAGCATACATCAAGCTACTATGGTATTTATGACGATGATCCAAATGGACATTACCGTAATTTCGACCAGATTCAATTTGGTGGCGGATTGTTGAATGGTGACGTGCCAAA
>CALOAV010000039.1:0-2890 GCA_942491425.1 uncultured Cytophagales bacterium | reverse complement strand
ATAGTAATATTTTTCTTCCACCTTGCCGGGCATAGAATTGATGATAGTACTCACCATCGTTCGCGTGTAATTCATAATCATTCAGTAGCAAACGCAGTGCATCCGGGCCTCGCTTACTGGGAATTTTAATAATCTTTTCTGAAATGATGCCTGCTCCGTCTTTCAATCTGCCACCACCCAATAGCACCACCAACGCTGGTAAAACTTTCCCCTGAGGATCCTTTATTGAACTCCCATGAAAGCCAATACCGGCAAGTCCATGCTGACCACAGGAATTTGGACACCCGCTGATTTTGATCTTGATATCCAGGTTATGCACCAGGTCAGGAAATTCCTCCTCAACTATTTTTTCCAGTGCCAGGCTTATAGCTGTACTGTTAGAGATTCCAAGATTACAGGAATCGGTACCAGGACAAGAGGTGATATCCGCTACACTATCAAAACCGGGTGCCGCTAATCCCAATTTTTTAAGCGCTAAAAATAAATGTGGCAGCGCGGAAGCAGTTACATACCGTAACAAATATCCCTGATTGACCGTGATCCGAAGTTCACTGCTGGCAAATTGATCAATAACATCCGCAAACTGGTGTGCCTTTGCTGATGACAAATCTCCCAATGGCAATTTTATGTATACACCAAAGTAACCCGACTGCTTTTGCTCGAATACATTGGTTGCTTTCCACAATTGATAATCCGCATCGATTTCAGGTGCAGTATCATAGATTTTATCTGGAACAGCCTGTACTGATGACGGGGTATCATCTATTGAATAAACCGGATTGGGTAATGCGTTCCTTTCGCTCTCCACTAACGAAAGTATCTGCTCCACTCCCAACTCCTTCAATAAAAATTTAAACCGCGCTTTCATTCTCCGATTTCGTTCTCCATACCGATCAAAGACCCGAAGCAGACTTTCAGTGAATGGAATAATCTGATCAACCGGTAAAAATTCATGGGCAACCACTGCAGGGAGTGGATTCGAACCGAGTCCACCGCCAATTACAGTTTTAAAACCTCTTTCCTCACCCGTTGCAGTTTTTTTTAGTTTTGGGATAAACCCGATATCATGAATAAAAGTGAATGCCGTATCATCCTCTGTTGCTGAAAAAGCGATTTTGAATTTTCTTCCCATCTCCTGGCAAATGGGATTGCGTAACAAATACCGAAATAAGGCATCCGCATAGGGTGTGACATCAAATAGTTCATCCGAATCGATTCCAGCGGTAGGTGAAGCGGTGATATTTCTAACCGTATTACCACATGCTTCACGCAGGGTAATATCATCCTGTTCCAATTTGGCCCACAATTCCGGTGTTCGATCGAGGCTGACATAATGAATCTGTATATCCTGGCGGGTTGTGGCATGCAGATTACCACTTCCGTATTCGGCGGCAATGTCTGCGATCCTTCTCAACTGGGTTGTTGTAATCCGACCCATCGGCAATTTGATCCGAACCATCTGGACACCAGATTGCCGCTGACCATATACCCCCCGGGCCAGGCGCAGACTTCTGAATTTCTCTTCGTCTATTTTACCATCCTTAAAAAGGGCAATTTTACGTTCTAAATCAATGATATCCCGTGCTACTACCGGGTTCTCAATATTCTCTAATTCCGTTCTGAAGCTATCCATTCCCAAGAAATTAAGAGGTAAAGATATATAAATATATTAACTCTACAGAGTTGATAGACTTAATATTTTAATATCCTCATGCATTGATAAACCCTCAAACGATTGTTCTGAAGGTTAAATTAATTCTTGGTGCTTTAATTTTTTTGGATTTTGGGAGGCTATGCAACCAAAATGACTGGGTGGTACCCTTCATCACCAGCAGGCTCCCATGTTGCAGTACAAGTGCAATTTTTGAATCGGTTTCCTTATGCCTGAGTGCAAACTTTCGTTCTGCGCCCAGACTTAGGGAGGCAATGGCGCCATTGCGTTTTAAATCTTTTTCGGCATCGCGGTGCCAGGCCATCCCCTCTTCACCGGAGTGGTATAAATTCAGTAAACACGAATTAAAGGTTTCTTGTGAAACCGATTCAACAATCCTTTTCAATTCCTTCAATTCTTTTGTCCAGGGAAGCGCCTGTTTAGTGGTGTTCGAATAGGTGTATTCAAAAGGCTCGTTTCCATACCAGGCAACCATTCTTTTGGTCGTTATTCGCTTCCCAAATATGACAGCCTCATCATGCTGCCACTTAATAGTATCCAATAATTTTTTAAAATAGTCATCAGCTTGTTGGTGAGTGATCTCTCGACCAAATTTGTGTACTACTCCATCATGCGGTAATAAATTCCTGCCGGGATTACCAGGATTATCGGGATTACCGGGATTAATAAGATTTTCAAAAAGTTCCATGTTGTTTCCAATTTTTAAAAGCTGCCGGCATACATTTTCCACAAGGACGAAATCCGGATTGGATGGCTTCATCCTGAGAAGAGAAAAATATCCGATTCTCAATTTTCATTCGCTTCCCGGAACCACAGCGAAGATTTCCATAAATCTTTAATTTTTTATTTCCCGCCAGCTGAATTCTTTTCCGGGTTATTAACCTCCGAAAATCTGAAGCTGCTATGTTTTTATGCTCGATCATTTAACTTCCTGCATCGTGAAAAATAATTCCCAATGAATGACGTTCACCCCGGAATACCGTACTCACTCCATGCCGCATATTCGCACGGTAATACCCACGTACTCCTTTTACTGGCCGGAAGCTGGTGGTAAACAACAGGCCATCTCCTATTCCAGGACGTAAGACAATCGCCCTGGATTGTGCCCGTGGAACTTGTTCGGTTAACACAAACTCCCCTCCTGCATATTCCTTTACGGGATCATTCAGAAATAATACCAACTGAATCGGAAAGAAAACATCACCATACAAATCCTGA
>CALOAV010000038.1:0-2381 GCA_942491425.1 uncultured Cytophagales bacterium | reverse complement strand
CAGAACTTAGCCTAATCGATTGGTTTATCATCGCGGTAATCGTCATTGTTTTTGGCGGATTTGGCGATCTGATAGAATCCATGCTAAAGCGCAGTTTCCAAATTAAGGATTCGGGTCGTTTACTGCCGGGGCACGGTGGTATATTGGATCGATTTGATTCATTTATCTTTATGTTGCCTTTTGCAGCGACTTACTTGATTTTGGTGAAGGGGTGATGCTTCGGGACAGAGTCCCTTGCGAGCGGGATGAAAAACCATTTTTTTTTCATCAGGATGAAACAAGTTCATTCCTGGGTGTTTACTTTTGTAGATAGAATGAACAAATGATTATGAAAATACATAAAGAAGGTCGCAAATTATTAGTGCTTACTGGTGCTTCGCTGGTAGGCATCAATTTCCTTATTCTGCAATACTGGCCAAGCATCTTGATCTTTGCTGGTTTGGCGTCCTTATTGCTATTTGTTCTTATTTTACAATTTTTCCGGAATCCTAACCGGGAAATTCACCTTACAGATGATCGACTCATTTATGCTCCGGCTGACGGCCGGGTTGTGGTTATGGAAGAAGTGGAAGAACCAGAATATTTCAAGGACAAAAGGTTGCAGATTTCTATTTTTATGTCGCCGACCAATGTTCACGTCAATCGAAATCCGGTAAGTGGGCGGGTCAATTATTTCAAGTACCATCCGGGAAAATACCTGGTAGCCTGGCACCCAAAATCTTCAGAGTTAAATGAGCGGGCGACGATAGTGATTGATTCTGGTGATGCTGAAATTATGCTTCGGCAAATTGCTGGTGCGATGGCTCGCCGCATAAAAAACTACCTGGATGTTGGGGAAGAAGTCATTCAGGGAAGCGAAATGGGGTTTATCAAATTTGGTTCAAGAGTGGACCTCTTTCTTCCATTGGATGCGGAGATTATGGTTTCCATTGGTCAAAAAGTAAAGGGGAACAAGGATGTTATTGCAAAAATTTAATTCTGGCTTAAATGGCAATACGCGAAGCGTTTCCTCCTGCTAATTCAGATTATTTAGGGGGAGATAGTGATGGTTATGAATATCGAACCGTTTTTGCGGGTTCCACCCTTGACCAAAGCTATGAAATGATCCGGCAATTTTTGGTGGAGGAAGGCTATAAGGACATTCCTTTACCCAAGGATGGAAAAGAACTTGAATTGTTCCGTTTATCTACCCGCAATAAACAGATTCTGCTTTTTGAGGATAATGGTTATGTCCATAATCCTATAAAAATTTTATTTCCTGCCGACCAGCGCAACAAAAAATCTTAATCCTTTGTATCTATAATGAGGCGGATCCAAAGCATTTGTTAAAGTTTCACCGGAAGGTATAAACAGGAGTCATTGCAGTTAGCCGTAAGATACTGTTCACCAGCATCCTAAATCTAAGAATTTCCGAAATGACTCCCGTTGAAGTTGTGAACTATATAGCGTCCAATTCATTTAAATCCAGTCGTTTGACCGCGCGCGTAAAATCTTCTCTTTCCACGTTCTTGCCGGTTATTTTTACTACAAAACGCTTATTGACCAGGAGATTGGTTTCGCCACTACGAGACTTAAAGTAATACTTCTCAAGGGCTTTATGCCCCTCAATGGTGGTGGTGCGTTCGATTTCTTCATCCGATTCCCGGTCTATATCAAGCGATGACCAGGCAGCCATGCTGATCAATGCCATGGAAACGCCACCTACGTCCACGATGGAAACTTCCATTTTACTATCTCCGTCTTCGTATTTGGCTTCAGCTTGTGAAACCTTAAAGCCCATAACGCCCGTTTTTTCACCTCCAGAGGAAACCTTTTTCAAATCGCCGATTCTTTCCGGGAGTTTTTCCTTTAATTTGCGAAAATCTATGACCTCTACGGCTTCCCCATTTCCTTCCTGCAACTTCTTGACCGCATCCTGCATTTGGTTTAAAGCACCCTGCAAATCATCTGCTCCAGCAGTTTGGTCGTCGGTCGTATTATCATCTGAATTTTCTTGCATTTCTTCCTCTAAGTTTTTCCCAGCGTCCCCATCAGAGGAACCACAAGCGGTAGCAAAAAATACCATTCCAATCAGAAGCAGACAAAACATTTGATTTTTTTTCATAATTAGTTCTTTTTTTCTTTGTGAAGTTTTCTAATCAATTTTGAGTTAAAATTGTTTATTAAAAATCGATAATTGAACGTACTTAAAGCGCTATAAAATTGCTTAAAATTGCCTATTCCTCCATCTATAAATACGAATTGCCGCCCAAGCATCGCTTTCCGATGGAAAAATACGAACTTATTCCAGAACAATTACTGTATGAAGGTACAATTACGACAGATCATTTTTTTGATCCACCAGCGCTTGCGGAGTCCACGATTTTGCTAACCCATGAAAA
>CALOAV010000037.1:0-39828 GCA_942491425.1 uncultured Cytophagales bacterium | reverse complement strand
AGTGGATAGATCTTCACGCAGAAACTGTAAACCTGAAAAGGATCATTTACGGGTCCCGTAGCGGTCGGAGGAAGTCGCGCCAATCTAAAGTAATCCGTCTTTTTTTAGGTAATTTCAAATTACCCTGCAACTATTCCAAAATTGTAAAGTATTTAGATAGCAACTCCATTAATCCAATAATCCAACAATTTTGCCATGTTTTCGCACGTCTCTTACTGCCAGAAACTTCATTCGCTCCAAAAGCTACTTTTAATAACCTTTCGATATTGCTAGGCTAGCTCACGCTGATGATTTATATGATGGATGAGGTTTCCAAAGAAATTAAATTCCATCAAAAAATTGATCGGATGCATCAAGTTATGGAGCCAGCTCGAGGAGATTATGACAACAACTTCTACACCTGGATTGCCGGCAGAAAACACTAAAATCAATGGTACTGCCACCAATAATTCGGATAAATTCCTATATTGATGATCACAATGTTGGCGGAGCAGTTTTTGTGAAAGACGACGAGATTTCTCGCCTTTTTAGAAATCGAACAGGTGTTAGATGACAAATATTCAATTGCGATTTCCAAGAATTTGCCGTTAAATTTTGAACGACCAAGATGTTTGCTGGAAAACCTGTTGAGTTTCAGCACGAAAAGATATTTGAAAATCGGAGTATTCGATGCCATTACAAACGCATCTTCCCAACATTTTGTTTTAATTTTGAATACTCCAAAGACGATATCGAAGTGTATTGAGTTGGGTCCTCAGTTTTACTATATCGATGCTGAAAACGTGAGCGAAAAGATTGCTGACTTTATTAAAAAGCGCGAGGAAGATAGTCATGTTACATTGTTCCTGTCACCGTTCGCTAACCGGTATTTAAAAGGCACAAGTTTGGGAAATAGGCAGGCGAGAATATACCAATACTAATCATAGCAGTATTTATTCTTGCTTATTGCCTGCATAAATTTTATGAATCTCTCCACAGCACGCGCATCCAGAGCCAAAGAGGTCGGAAAGGTAAGTCGGGGCGCAGTTCCCTAATCTTTCAATATCCACTGAATCTCGTAGACGTCACTCTTGTCAATGGTTTTTCGCGACGGTATTGCTTGGTTGCCTCAGCTCTAATTCCGATTACTGATATGAAATTGTATTTAATTTTTTTTCTCACTTTTTGTGGTTGATTTCGATCACCATTGACCGGATTATTGGCGTATTCCAGCACTTTCCGGATTCGTCCGGCTGTTTTAAAAGGAGAGATACACGCGGATCATATTCGGCAAGAAAAATTACCGTATTTCAGTTCTTCTCTGTGGTATTGACATTTTTGGTATAAATTGATTATGAACCTGCTGGTATTGCCAGTCGGCTTATTCGATTTCCAATAGAAGCAGTAGAAGAGCTTTATCGACGTCTCTGCAGGAAATGATGTTCGGCATTGTAAGTGCATCGTCTCATTTCCGGTACCAATACCAGTGGATTGTATTGGGAAAGGAAAACCTGCGATCGGATATTATTTGAAAATGCGGCGGGTAGTCATTTTTCCCAGATGGGTGTTGAATTGAAGGAAGGAAGGCTCTTCTCACCGGATAATCTAAAGGGTTTTAGGCAATATCCGGATACGTAACCTTGAAATCCAGTTGGGAGTATCATTCGAGAGATTGATTTAGAGATTATTGGAGCTGTGAAGGATTTTCATTTCCAATCCTTTTCACATGATGGAAAAAGTGTTCATGGTATACAAATCCTAATACCTGGAATGTTATTGATTGAGTGTGACGCAATCGGAGAGATACTATCCAGGATTTAACCTGGAAGGGTTTTCCACTGGTGATGGAATATTCAAAATTGTATGATGCTCGAACAGCGTGTAGCCACATTACAGGTTACTTTTGAAGCTTTCGCAGTACTTGTTTCATGTCTTGGTCTGCTCAAATAAATATTTTATTTGAAGAATGCAAAAGAAATTGGGGATGTTTCACGTTTTGAATTAAAATTTGCCGGAAATTTTACAAAATGGTTTTGATTTCAATTTTTGGCCTTCCAGTTGATAATATTTTGTTCGGTTACTGGTTTGCCGGTTTGCCTTCCATGTTGAGTTGACCGCCACGTATTTTGGCTTTTGCAGGCGTACTGGCATTACAATCACTTGACAACTCTTCCAGGTACAACCCGGCGGGATTACCGAAGCCAAATAATTAATTCGGCAATTTTTGTCTTACCTCCTCTCACATCTGAGAATACGGAGGAGATTTAAAGGAACTTGAAGCAGCTTGCGTTCAGAAAAAAAAAAGAATTCAAGACATTGCTTGATAGCCATCACCAATTTTCCCAGAAAATCCTTTGATCATTATGGTTGAAAATACAACAGCTTTTGATTCCAAGTCAGTTGCAGACCTCGAATGCTTTCTTTAGCCCAGGAGATGCCTGTACGACGTCCAACAAATCAAAGAAGCATCGATGCCATTCCAATATGCGTTTACTATGATGATTTAATTTCAAACTCAACTTGGAGGCTCACTGGGGAAATCAACTGATAACTGACAATGATAAATCACTTGATCTCGGGTTCCGGATATTGAACAGCTATTTGGTGCCGGTATTCCCGTAAAAAATGGATGAGAACTCAGAACCATATGCACCATAAGTTTATGGTTGTTTCGACAATCACTGCCGGTTGCCGTTCGAATTCTCGGCCGCCATGTAACCACGAAAATATCTCTAGCTTGTCTGTACTCCGGGCGCATCCGCTCTTTTCGAATCTGATGTATTGCGGCAAACATAAACTTATTCATTGATTGACTTGACTTTAAAGTGAAGTACTTGCCTCCATGCCAAAAGTATTCTCTTGTCAATTGCCAATTTGACGTCTGACGAAACGAACTACCGAATAAAAGTGCGAAAATCAGATGATTCTGCGGCGTCATTTTAGGACAAAAAAAGAGAGTGAAAAGTGAACAAAAAAACTAAAAATCCAATTTTGATAAGGTAGTGCGCCACTAAAAAAATGTACTGTTCAATCGCATTTTAACAATTTCAGACAAAGTATTTGGTGGAGCAATAAGCAAATTGACTTGATGTCGATATGGTGTTGAGTTACTGCCGGATTAGAGAGGATGATATTGCACTGGAGCAGTGAATTCCAAAAGTTTCGTTGTTTCCGTGGCAACAGTATCGGGGATTAAATTTCGAGTGATCTACAATCGGAATTTAGCCACTATGCTGCCAAGCGTTTTGATGAGACACGGGTTTTGTTTATTTCGTATGAGCTCGCCTGGTCGTCGATTCTCCAAGCATCTTCGAACAATCAAGAATTGTACGTTTACCATGGAATGTGCAAATTTTCTGAACAAAATCAACTTGTTTCGCAGTTTGCATAAAAGTACCCGGCTTAACCGAAAGATGAATTGGCCGAAGTTATGGGAGATTCCCGGATGAGATCAACTCACTTGCACCGCGGTAGAGTAGATCAATGGATTTTTCCCATTCGCCCAAGGCGATGACGGTGGATCCCTGTTAGATATCATGGAAGATGAGAGGGTTTGACGGCAACGTCCATTTTCAGCAGGGAGTACAGAATGCAATTTCACATTGACAGAACGTGAATCACAAGTGATTTCGTATTATGGATTACTCCGGCAACAATATGAAATGCAGAGCAATTTGATCTACAGAGAGCGCGTCTAGATATAGTTTAATTAAAATTGATGCACCCATCAATTTTTTTAGCAACTGAAAGCTTATTTGGATAATTTTCCCAAATGTCCCCCGACTAATCGGGGACTTTTTTTGACCTTTTGAATTTTATCAAAACAATTGACGCTAAATAATTGAATTGCGTGAATACAGATCATTTTCGCTGTTTTTGCAGCTTATTAACCCTTATTTTTTGAATAATTTCCGCAAACTCGGACTTTCCCATCTACTCAAACTCTTGAATAAATCGGATTTAAGATTCTACTGTACAAGAAAAGCAATTCCAATGTTGCTTGAAAACAATTCCAAATCGATTTTGTTAAGCTTGCCGTAAATACGCTTTTAATCGATGCCAATAACTCGGCAACACAGTTTCTGATCAGGGGTGCCACCAGAATTGGGTCAGCAAACTCGTCAAACATTTTCGAGTGTCAGAAGATTTCAATGTAGAAGGTGGTGGTGGAGCGTATTGCGGCAACAAGCGCTCCGAAACCCACTCAGACAGGGTCGCTACTCGGCGGCCGCTTATTGACTTGATTACGGAAAGCCATTAAATTGGAAATGCATATGGTCGTGCTAGATGAGCGATGAGACGCTTAACACGGAAATTGCTGAGATATCGATGAGATTCTTCTCTCTACCAGACGACCGTGTGACATGGTAGCAGAAAACAACCATGTTACATGGTCCTTACCGGTAAAAGAAAGGATCTCATCAATATCTTCCTTGAAGCCCATGTTCAGCATTTCATCAGCTTCATCTAGACCACATAGCGTACACCCTCCAATTTAATGGCTTTCCGCTTTAATAAAGTCCAATAAACGGCCTGGAGTAGCGACCAGATCTGAGTGGGCTTTTCGAGCGCTTTTATTTGGTTAACAATGCCTGCTCCACCATACACAACTTCCACATAATCTTCTTATTTCCTTTCGCAAAACATGTTCAACTGTTGACCAGTTTGCTGACCCAATTCGCGTGTTGGAGCCATTATTAAGGCTTGTGTTGCCGGGTTATTTGCATCGATTAAATCGATTAAGTGGTAATCCAAAGGCTGCAGTTTTTCCGGTTCCAGTCTGTGCAAGTCCAATAAAGTCAGTTGGGTTGTTGATTGAGCAACACACGGAATGGCTTTCTCTTGTACTGGGTGGGATCTTTAAATCCGATTTGTTCAAGGACTTCTACAGTAGATGGGGAAAGTCCGAGTTTGCTGAAATTATTCAAAAAATAAGGGTTAATAAGCTGCAAAGGTAGCGAAATGATCTGTATTCGTACTGTAATTCAATTATTTATGTTTTTTAGGCGGCTTAATCGAGTGACGATAAAATTCAAAAAAGGTCAAAAAAAAGTCCCCCGATTAGTCGGGGGACATTTATTCTATTCGGGAAGATTCAATTATCCCAAATAAGCTTTCAGTTTAGCACTTCGTGATGGGTGCATCAATTTTTTAGTCGCTTTCTCCTTAATCTGACGAACGCGCTCTCTTGTAAGATCAAATTGCTCTGCGATTTCTTCCAACGAGATTGAATGACCACCGGATAATCCATAATACAGAGAAATCACTTGTGATTCACGTTCTGTCAATGTGGAAAGTGCATTCTGTACTTCCTGCTGAAGAGACGTTGCCATCAAACCAGAATCCGGAACCTCAGAACTCTCATCTTCCATGATATCTAAAAGAGAACCACCATCATCGCCTTGCGCGAAAGGTGCGTCCATTGATACTTTTCTACCACGGTATTGTAAATTGGTTCTGATCTCATCAGGAGTCATCTCCATAACTTCCGCTAATTCATCTTCCGTTGGCTCACGTTGGTGCTTTTGCTCAAGACTAGCAAGTGTTGAGTTGATCTTATTCAAAGAACCAACACGATTCAATGGTAAACGTACAATTCTTGATTGTTCAGCTAATGCTTGTAGAATCGACTGACGAATCCACCATACAGCATACGAAATGAACTTAAAACCACGTGTCTCATCAAAGCGCTTGGCAGCCTTAATTAGGCCTAAATTCCCTTCATTGATAAGATCACTCAAGGTTAATCCTTGACTTTGATATTGTTTGGCCACAGAAACCACGAAACGTAAATTGGCGTTAACCAGCTTCTCCAGTGCAATATCATCCCCCTCTCTAATCCGCTTGGCCAACTCAACCTCCATATCGGCGGTAATCAGGTCAATTTTAGCAATATCACTTAAATACTTGTCTAGCGACTGAGTTTCGCGATTAGTAATCTGTTTTGTTATTTTTAATTGGCGCATACCTTATCAAATTGGATTTTAACTTTTTTTGTTCACTTTTCACTCTCTTTTTTTGTCCTAAAATGACCTCCGCAGAATCATCTATTTTCACACTTTTATTCAGTAGTTCGTTTCGTCGAACGTCAAATTGGCACTGAAAGTTTGGTGGTGTAAGAAAATTGATGAGATTATAAGAGAAATACTTTTGGCATGGAGGCAAAAGTACTACTTTAAAAACTTAAAGTCAAGTCAATCAATGAATTAAGTTTTCGTCAATAGTTCTTCATATTTTGCCACAATACATCAAATTCCTTTAGAAAAGAGCGGACTGCGCCCGGATCACGGGTAAGCAGAATATTTTCGTGGTTATACATGGCGGCACTACGGGTCCAGTTGTAACTCCCGGTAACCAGCGAGTGATTGTCAACAACCATAAACTTATGGTGCATATGGTTCCTGGTCTCATCCATTTTTACGGGAATACCGGCTTTAAATAGCTGTTCAATATCGGAACCCAGATCAAGTGATTTATCATTGTCAGTTATCAATCGGATTGATTTCCCCCGTTGGTGAGCCTCCAGAATTGAGTTTGAAATTAAATCATCACTGATGGTAAACACGCATATTTGAATGGCATCAGTAGCTTCTTTGATTTGTTGGACAATCACATTTCTACAGGCATCTCCTGGGCTAAAGAAAGCATTCGAGGTCTGGCTTGACTTAGAATCAAAGGCACTATTTACATTTTTTAACCACTTAATGATCAAAGGATAATTTTGTGGCGTTGAGTAGAATCAGCCAATTCATAAATTTTAGTTCGCAGGAGGGTGAGTTGATGGCTATCCAAATGCTTTTGGGAAAGCAATGTCTTGAATTCCTTTTTTTCTGAACGCGATAAATAGTGATCCTGAATACTTGCTTCAAGTTCCTTTAAAATCTCCTCCATATTCTCAGATGTGAATTAAGGAGGTAAGATAAAGAATTGCCAATTAATTATTCATCCTTCAGGCAATCCACCGGATTGACGCTGGCGGCTCGAATCGCCTGGGATGCAATTGTGATCCAAGTGATTAGTAATGCCAGTACGCCTGCCAAAACAAAATAGCTGATCTCCAACTCAACATGGAAGGCAAACCGTTCCAGCCAACCGGATAGAAAATAGTATCCAACTGGAAGGCCAAAAAGAATTGAAATCAAAACCATTTTAGTAAAATCGGAAGAAAGCAAGAACACAATTCGCAGCGATGAACTACCCAGAGCCTTCCGGATCCCAATTTCTTTTAATTCTCCGCTCCGCTGTAAATGTAGCCAATGCGAAAAGACCAAGACACGAAATAAGAATTGCGAAAGCTGCAAAATAACCTGCTAATGGTAGCTACACGCTGTTCGGCAGCATACAATTTTGAATATTCCTCATCCTGAAATGAATACTCCAGGTTAAATCCTGGATTAAACTGTGCATAGTAGTCTGTAAGCGCAGCAAGGGTTTCCCGTTCACGTCCTGCTTCCAATCGAACAATAACATTCCAGGTATTGCGGGGTTGGTATACCATGAACATAGGGTTCACCACATCATGTAAGGATTGGAAATGAAAATCCTTCACTACTCCAATAATCTCTAAATCAATCTCATCCCATAATCGAATGATACTCCCAACTGGATTTTCAAGGTTCATTATCCGGATGGCCGCCTCATTAAAAATTACTTTAGATGTATCGGTTGGAATATCCGGTGAGAAAAACCTTCCTTCCTTCAATTCAACACCCATCGTTTCAAGGGCACCGTGATTTACCCGTACATTTTCAAATAATATCCGATCCTCCGGGTTTTTCCCTTCCCAATGCAATCCACTGGTATTATTATTTCTTCCCAGAAATGAATGGCCGATGGACGATGCATTTACAATGCCAGGCATCTTCTGTTCACTTCCTGCAGGAACGTCGATAAAGATTCTTCTACCTTTCCTTCTATTGGAAATCGGATAAGCTGTTCTTTAATGTAGCCCAGGTTCTTTGATTGCACATAATCAATTTGCTTATAAATTACGATTACCGAAACAATCAATACCACAGAGAGAAAGAACTGAAATACGACGAGCCCTTTTCTTGCCCATAATTCTCCCCATGATCCGCGTATCTCTCCTTTTAAAACTTTAGCCGGACGAAATCCAGATAAGAAAAGTGCAGGATAACTTCCCGCCAATAATCCGGTCAGTAAGGTGATCGAAATCAACCACACTAAAAGTGAAGAAGAAAAAATTAATACAATTTCCTTATCAGTAATCAGATTAAACTGAGGCAATAGTAACCAAACAATACCGATCGCAATGACCATTGACAAGAGTGACGTCACCACGGATTCAGTGAGATATTGAAAGATTAGGGAACTTCGCTGCGCCCCGACTGCCTTTTTTATTCCGACCTCTTTGGCTTTTCTGGATGCACGTGCTGTGGAGAGATTCATAAAATTTATGCAGGCAATAAACAGAATAAATACTGCTATGATTGAAAACAACCGAACATATTCAATCCTTCCGCCTGCCTGTTTCCCATTTTCAAACGTGCCTTTTAAATACCGGTTAACGAACGGTGACAGGAACAATGTAACATGACTATCTTCCTCGCGCTTTTTAATAAAGTCAGCAATCTTTTCGCTCACGTTTTCAGCATCGGTGCCTGGATAAAGAGTAACAAAAGTTGAGGGACCATTGTTTCCCCAACTCAATACCCACTCATTATCGTCTTTGAATTCTTCAAAATTCAAAACAAAATCGAATTGAAAGGAAGATGCGTTTGTAATAGCATCGAATACTCCGGTTACTTTAAATATCTTTTCGTGCTGAAGTTCAACAGACTTTCCAACTACATCCTGATCCGTTCCAAAAAGTTTAATCGCAAGTGCTTTTGAAATCACAATTGAATATTTATCAGCTAACACTTGATCTGGAGTTCCTTGCAAAAGAGTATAGGAGAAAATATTAAAGTAATCTTTACCTACATGATAACCTTCTGCTTTAACATTATGATCATCTATGGAAAGTGTATAGGAATTTATCCAGGTGGTAGTGGCAGCATATTCGACTTCGGGTATTTCTGATTTTAGTGTTTCTGCTAGCACATCCAGGTGTAGAAGTTGTTGTCATAATCTCCTCAGCATATTGCTGATGCTCCATAACTTGATACATCCGATCAATTTTTTGATGGAATTTGTCTTTGGAAACCTCATCCATCACCCATAAATAAATCATCAGCGTACAGGCTAGCCCTGTAGCAAGGCCGAAAAGGTTAATTAAAAAGTAGCTTTTGGAGCGAATGAAGTTTCTGTACAGCAGTAAGAGATGATGCGAAAACATGGCAAAATTGTTGGATTCATTAATGGAGTTACTATCCTAAATACTTTACAATTTTGGAATACTTCAGGGTAATTTGAAATTACAAAAGGATTACAAATTTGCGCGACTCCTCCGGGTAAAATTTTTCCGTAAGAATGATCCCAATACAGGTTTGGATACCTTCAATAAAATTACCAACACGCATATTTTCATTTGGAGCGTGAATACTATTATCAGGGTTTGGTATCCGAATTGATACTGCTGGCATCTTTAATGTATTAACAAATGGTGCGATGGGTTGAGACCCTCCCGTTGCCTGCATGTTAATATAATTCCCTTCACCAAAAGTCCGGGTCATCACATTCCCAAGCCATTCACCAATCGGAGAATTGATATTTGTTCGAAATGGCTCTGTCCCGATACGGTACGTAAATGATGATTAACTTAGAATATTGTTGCTCGTTCTTCGGTTGTTGGAATAGAATCAACAAAATGATAGCCTTTGCTTTCAATATATGCTTTTACCAAATCCACTTGTCGCATTCCCGGAGTCTCCGGAACCAGACGCATATCAATTTCTGCAATCGCCTCTGCAGGGATTATGGTCCGCACTTCATTACCTACCCATCCTGCACGCAGGCCACGAATATTTAATGAAGGATATTGCAATGCCTCCTGATACGTGCCTCCTACCTGATCCGGTTCCGCAATTCCAAGTGTTTGTTTCATTTCTTCAAAATCTTCCGGAGTGGCATTGATTAATGCTTTGTCTTTTTCAGAAAGTGTAATTCCATCATAAAATCCTGGTATTGTAACCCGACCATTTTCATCTTTCATTCCCGGATAGTAAATTTGCTATTTTAAAAACCGGATTCGGAGCAAAATTTCCGTACTGACCACTGTGTAAATTATCGTCTGCACCAAATACTTTTAGTGTAATCGTTGAAATACCCCGTGCCCCGAAAGTTAATGTTGGAAGGTTGGAAGGATGCCGTGTACCATCCATGATTAACAGCATTTCAGACTGCAACATCTCTTTGTTCGCTTTCACTAATGCTGGTAGCGTTGGAGAAGACATCTCTTCCTGAAAATCCATAATCACCTTGATATTAAAGTCAGGCTTAATTTTTTGTTGTTGCAGTAATTGAATGGCCGCCATAAATGCCATAGCTGGTCCTTTAGAATCTGAGGCGGAACGTGCATAAATTCGCCAATCTGGATTAATGTCTTCCACTTAAACTTATCCCAATCAATGATTTTCCATTCATCGTGATGAAATTCCTTCAAAGTAGGAATAAAGGGATCAGCCTGATTCCATTTAGAAGGATCTACCGGCTGTCCATCGATTTGTAAATAGAAAAGAATGCTCTTATTTTTTTTTTGAATAAATTCGCTCCGCAAATACGTGTTCGATTCCTTCAGATTTCAGAATCTGCGTTTCAAAACCTAATGATTGAAAAGTATTGACACACCAATTCACATTATTATGAATTTGTTCTGAAAAATGACCATCATTCGGAATCTCCAGAAATTCTTTATACAGGTCAAAGATTGCAGGAAGATTTGAATTGCCCAAGGCTCTTGATTTCCTCTTTCGTGAACTGTTGACCCAGCAAATCTGTTGATAAGAAGGATAAAAACGAGTAAGAATGGTATGTAATATTTTCGCATAGGATAATGTGAATTTGTATCGGAATATACTTTGTTTTTAGTCAACATCGATGCAATTTACCAATACCTAAACTGACCACCATGAAAAACATACAAGCTTCATTTACTCTGTTTACGTTCGTTGTATTGTTGATCGCATCATGTTCACAGGAAGAACAGGAAGCGGTTACATTAGAAGATTATAAGCGTGCAGAACAATTCTTGAGTGCGAATGCAACACCCTTGGTGCATGGAGTAGTCTCCATATGAATTGGCTAAATGATAGTGAGTTTATTTATACCAAATCAGTCGAAGGAGGTGCAAAGTATATGCATGTCAACGTTTTAGAAAAATCAAAAACACCCGCATTTGATCACGAGAAAATGGCGAATGCAATTACTGAAATTTCAGGAACCACATTTACTGCCACTAGATCTTCAAATCAGTAACATCGAACGTACCGAAAAGCAACTTGTATTTAGTACAAAAGGTAAACGTTATGCTGTATCGCTTGAAGATTATGCCATTCAAGAAGTTGCTGGTTCGAATAGTAACGAAATGAATTTCTTTCACCTGATGGAAAATCTGCAGCCTATATAAAAGACTACAACCTTTGGGTTCGGAATACAAAAACGAATGAACGAATACAGTTAACAAAAGATGGCCAGCAAGATTACGGCTACGCAACAAACAATGCGGGCTGGACAAAAAGTGATGGGCCTGTTTTAAAGTGGTCCCCCGATTCAAAAATGATTGCCACATTCCAACACGATGGACGTGGTGTAGGTGAAATGTATCTGTGGAGTACAAAGGTTGGACACCCTGATCTTGAGGCGTGGAAATATCCACTACCTGGTGACAGCTTAATTTTTCGAATAGAACGCGTAGTAATTCATCTCGCACCAACACCAAAAGTAGTTCGACTTAAAAGCCCTCCCTGATCCACATCGTTCCACAATTAGTGATCACATCGCTGGACGAGGTGGAGATTTTCTAGATGTCGAATGGAGTAAAGATGCTACAGAATTAGCCTTTGTCTCCTCTTCCAGAGATCATAAGATTGCACACCTCCAAGTCGCGGATCCAAACACAGGTGAAGTAAAATCCATTCTTAAGGAAGAAGTTGAAACCTATTTTGAATCCGGTAACAATATGGTCAATTGGCATGTGCTCAAAAATAGTAACGAGGTGGTTTGGTTTTCAGAGCGTGATGATTGGGGGCATTTATATTTATACGATTTATGACGGAAACATTAAAACATCAAATCACGAAAGGTGATTGGAGTGTGTTACAAGTACACCACATTGATGAAGAAAACCGGTTAACTCTATTTTCTCGGTTCAAACAAAGAAGAAGGTGATCCGTACTTTCAGTATCTCTATCGGATTGATTTCGATGGTAGTAATCTCATCCAACCTCACACCTGAAAATGGGGACCATACTATTAACTGGTCAATTGACAAAAGAATATTTTGTTGATCAGTTATAGTACACGTGTCGATCCCTCCTATTTCAGTTGTCAGAAATCGCAAAGGTGAAATCATCATGAATCTTGAAAAAGCCTCTATCACCGCATTATCTAGCAACAGGATGGGTACCACCAATTCCCTTTACTGTGAAAGACCGGGATGAGAAAACAGATCTGTACGGCATGATGTACAAACCATCGAATTTTGATGCTTCGAAGAAGTATCCAATTCTCAATTATCTCTATCCAGGACCACAATCTGGAAGTGTTGGATCCAGGTCATTCTCCGCATCTCGGGCAGATAAGCAATCGCTAGCGGAACTGGGGTTTATTGTCGTGGAAGTTGATGCATTGGGTAGCCCGGGTCGTTCCAAATCATTTCACGATGGCTATTATGGCAATATGGGCGATAATGGTATCCCCGATCAAATTGGGATGATAAAACAACTGGCAGCTCAAAACAGCTGGATGGATATTGACCGCGTTGGGATATGGGGGCATTCCGGAGGTGGTTTCGCTTCTACCGATGCAATACTTCGATATCCTGACTTCTACAAAGTAGCAGTTTCTGGTGCCGGTAACCATGATAATCGTAATTATGAAGATGATTGGGGAGAAAAATGGCAGGGTCTGTTGGTGAATTATCCAAGCACGGCAGAGGGTAGTGAGCAGAAAATTAATCTGGAAATTCAGGAGGGCGAAGAAAAAACCAACTATGATAATCAGGCCAATCAACTGCTTGCCAATAATCTTAAAGGTAGGTTGTTAATTGCACACGGCATGATGGATGGTAATGTTCACCCTTCCAATACGATGTTGGTGGTGGATGCCCTGATTGCTGCAGACAAAGACTTCGATATGGTTGTGTTTCCCAATGCCCGTCATGGATTCGGAAACTCACGATATTTTCTCAAACGCAGATGGGATTATTTTGTAAAACATTTAAAGGGTGTAGAGCCGCCATCTGATTTCGTTTTTGGCGAAAACATCCGATAAACTTTTATATTTTGCAGGGTAAACATAGACCCTTGAAGAAATTTATTATTATCCTATCCTGCTCCTCCTTTTAGTAATCTGCTATTTTGCTGGCAACTATGCATTGGAAAAAATCAGCAGCAAAATTTAACCGAGAATTACGTCCGAAACTGGAAAAGAGGAGTTCCCATTGAGAAATTTACCTATGGTGATATCTCCATTAATTCTCCCAAGAGTATCAAGATTAAAGATGTTGATCTAAGCTTTAATCTTAAAAAAGAAGAGTTTGGAACAAACTCCTATGCAGCAACATTTAATGCATCCTATATTATTATTAAGTTAGCCAGTATTACCGATGCTATCAGGAACATTTGCTATTAACAACTTTTCGATTTTTGTTGTACCAGATGATAAACGGATTGAGAAACCTTTTGGAAAAATTGAGAACGGCTTCTTTCATTGTGGTATTCCGATCAGTCTAAAACATCCGGAAGAAGACGCTAGAGCTATCCTTCATGAAGTTGAAAACCTCTTCGATAAAAATAGTGCACAGCGATTAGAACTTAACGGAGATGTTCAATTAGGTATCGATGGGAAGGAAGTATCCATTGGATTAACTGACTGAGAAGCATGGAGACTCAGTCTTTCGCTGCAATTCAATAAAGATGATATTATTGCTGCAAGTAAATAATTTGAACTTGAGTTAACTGAAAAAGAGGCAGAAGTAATCGCCAATTACCCTAGTAAAGTACCGACAATGCTTCGAATCACGAGAGAAGCAAAACAGAAATCACAAAATCAAAAAAGACGGAACAATACTTTTCCCGAAGATGCTTTTAGGCATATATACTGGAGCTATCATCTAACAAAAGCTCTTGGTCCTGAGATTTCCAAAGAGATTACGGATGCACATGAAACAGCACCCGGGAATACACAAAAAGAACGGCTAATGGATTACCACAATAATGAAGTGGGGCGATCGCTAGCATCAAGGAATCTTTCGGATAATGAACTCACATTGATTTGGTACTGCAATCAAAGGAAATCATCCGTAACCCAAATAGTGTCATGGTCAAAGCAAATAGCAAGCGCTTAATCTCCTTTGGCCCAATTATCACGTAATCCTACTGTCTTATTGAAGACCAGTTTATCAGCTGTGCTATTCGTATCCACACAAAAGTATCCCAGACGTTGAAACTGAAAACGCTCACCCGGTACAGCTTCTTTCAAACCCGGCTCGGCATAACCTGTAGACACTTTTAATGAATCATGGTTCAGAAATTCCATGAAATCTTTATCTTCATGTCCATCAGGCGATTCATCCTTAAACAGGCGATCATACTGGCGTACCTCAACTGGCAGGGCATGCTTTGAAGAGACCCAATGTAATGTACCTTTCACCTTGCGCAAACTTTCTTCCGTGCCGCTTCCGCTCTTGCTCAATGGATCATAGGTGCAATGGATTTCGGTAATGGCACCATTAGCATCCTTAACCACGCTTTCTCCCTGAATGATATATGCACTTTTTAGCCGGACCTCTTTTCCAAGTGTCAGGCGGAAGAATTTCCGATTTGCTTCTTCAAGAAAATCTTCGCGTTCAATATAGAGTTCTCTGCTAAAGGGAATTTCACGGTTTCCCGCAAGTGAATCCTCTGGATTATTCTCTGTGGAAAGCCATTCCTCCTCTCCTTCCGGATAGTTGGTAATCACCAGTTTCACCGGATCTACAACTACCATAACACGGGGTGCAGTCTTATTTAAATCTTCACGAACACAAAACTCCAACAATGACATATCAATAACGTTATCCCGTTTGGCTACCCCTACCCGGGTTGTAAAATCACGGATCGAGGCAGGTGTGTAGCCACGTCTTCTTAAGCCTGAAACCGTGGGCATTCTGGGATCATCCCACCCCGACACAACTCTCTCATTAACAAGCTGTAATAACTTTCTTTTACTAGTAATTGTATAACTTAGATTCAGCCTGGCAAACTCCGTTTGTTTCGGCATCACTAAGGCCGGATCATAAATCTGATTGACAAACCATTCATACAATTCACGGTGCGGCTTAAACTCTAGTGAGCAAAGCGAATGCGATACTTGCTCGATATAATCACTTTCACCATGGGCCCAATCATACATCGGATAAATACACCAATCTGTACCGGTGCGATGATGTGCCTTTCTTAGAATCCGATACATCAAAGGATCGCGCATCAACATATTGGGAGATGTCATATCGATTTTTGCACGCAGTACATGTGTGCCAGCCTCGAATGTGCCTTCTTTCATCTTCTTAAATAACTCCAAGTTCTCGGCAACACTTCGATCCCGATAAGGACTATTGGATCCTGTTTTAGTTGGTGTTCCTTTCTGCACGGCCATCTCTTCCGAAGACTGCGAATCCACGTAGGCTTTCCCTTTTTCAATCAACATGACCGCCCAGTCGTATAATTGCTGAAAATAATCAGAGGCATAACACTCCTTGTCCCAGTGAAAGCCAAGCCAGGCGATATCTTCTTTTATTGCATTGACATATTCCTGTTCTTCTTTTTCAGGATTCGTATCATCAAAGCGAAGATTTACCGGTGCATCATAAGACTCCCCTAATCCGAAATTAATCGACATCGCTTTGATATGACCGATGTGAAGATAACCGTTGGGTTCTGGAGGAAAACGAAACCGAAGTCGTTCTCTTGGAAGCCCTGCTTTAATATCTTCCTCTATAATATGTTCAATGAAATTTAATGGCTTCTTTTCTGTCATGCCTAAAAAGTAAGCCGCAAAGGTATGCTATATTCGAGTTATGCAAAAACGCATAAAAGCCTCGTTTTAAAAAATACAGGTCAATATTCAGCAGCAAAGATCAGGCGGCAAGAATAGTTTCCAGTTCCTCATTTGTAAAACCTAGTTTTTTCCCAACGGTTATGATGAGATCACGTTCGGCTTTGGCGAATTCCTCATCCACGAGTGCCAATTCAATCATTTCCTTCATCTGCTTCATTCTCTCCTCCTGATTTTGCGGTACGATATAGATGTACTCGCTGGCCTTACTAATCATCACGTTCAACCGATCCAGGGGCAATCCCAATTCAAACGCAATTTTGGCAAGTGCCACCCGTTCAGATTCAAGAACCTTACCGTCGGCAGCGGATAACGCTATCAGGTTTCTAAAGTGCTCAAGTTTAGTTGGATCTAGCATGTAGTATTTCTGGAATATTGGATAATTGGACTTTGTCGGTTAATAACTTTGACAAAGTCCATCTAGGTTGTAAAATAGAAACAATCTTCAGTAATTCAAACTCAAACATAATTTGAGCATAGAATTCTTTGGCTCTTGAACACAATGAAATTCTCTTTAATTTTCCAGTATGAAGTATGTATCAATCGACCCAACCGCCATCACGATTCCAGAATTACAAGGCTACCTTCAAGCCGCTGTCGCTCCACGCCCGATCGCTTTCGCCAGCACGGTTGATAAGGAAGGGAACATAAATCTTAGTCCTTTTAGTTTTTTCAACGTATTTAGCGCAAATCCTCCCATTCTGATCTTTTCTCCGGCCCGCAGGGTGCGCGACAATACCACCAAACATACGCTGGAGAATATTCTTCAAATACCCGAAGTGGTGATCAATATTGTGAATTATGCAATCGTTGAACAAGCTTCATTATCCAGCACCGAATATGATAAGGGGGTAAATGAATTTATTAAGGCCGGACTGGCCGCAATACCATCCACTAAAATCAGACCTCCACGGGTAGCTGAATCTCCCGTGTCATTTGAATGTATGGTGGATGAGGTCATCCCATTAGGTGATGAGGGCGGAGCCGGTTCCTTAGTGATAGCCCGTGTTGTGATGATGCACGTTCAGGAGCAATATCTGGAAGATGGTAAGCTAAGTACAACCAAGCTGGATTTAGTTGCACGGATGGGGGGCAACTGGTATTGTCGGGCGAGTGGAAGTGCAGTATTTGAGATCCCAAAACCACTCTTAACAAAGGGAATTGGAATTGATGCTTTGCCAGACAGTATATGCAATAGCAGCGTACTTTCCGGCAACAACCTGGCGCGTTTGGGAAACAGTGAGCAATTTCCGTCTGCTGCAGAAATTGAGATGGCATCGGAAAATCGCGACGTTGCCGAAACCATCAGAAATGGTGAAAAAAACATTCAAAACAGGCTTCACCTGCTTGCAAAAAAAGCTTTGGAAAATAATCAGATCAGTCTGGCATTCAGTATTTTAATGATTGCTGATAGATTTAAAACTTGATATGAAGACCAAAGGAGTCGATAATTTTTTATATTAGTGGTTCATCGACCAGTTATTCGATTATGACTACTCGTTTGTTATTCGTCATCGTTGTTGCCCTTGGCTTTTCCGCATGTCGCACCGGAGATATTCGTTGCCCGGAACCGGAGGTGGTTAAATTAAAGAAATCCTCCGCCTATAAATTTCACATTTTTGATCGCAGACAAAAAGAGAAAGTAATGGCTCAATCAAATTCAACTGCCCGCGATTACAGGCGTTCTGACGTACGACATAAGGAACTTAAGGATATTGACGAGTGGGATTGTCCCCGGCCAGGTTCACATCAGGACAAGGTCAATCAAAAGCGACTAAAGCGAATTCAGAAAAGTGCTGAGTCTAATCCACGTAAAGCGAATACTACATCAATAGATGTATCTCCAGCCCATTCACACACGAATTAAGTACTTACACTATCTTTCATCACCAACACACTCGGGCAATCTTTCATCCAGGGAGCACGGGCCTTTGCTAACGCATTCCAGCTATCCATACTGACCAATACCAGGTTAAAATGGTCCAGTAAATCACGATCGGGGATTCTGCGTTTGATGACCTCATTGAATTCCGCAGTAAGTGCAAACCCTTTAGACTCCGCATTAATAAAGTGAATCTCCTCACCCTGCTCCAATGAGAGAATGGTAATCCTGGATTTGCTACTTCTGTAAAATCTTTTACCATATTCCAGCAAGAATACATCCTCTTCGGATGCAACCAGCATGAGTATATTTTCGGGTAGTACATATCCATTATCCATTAGCACACCAATACTGGAATTCCCTTCTTCCAGCACTCTGGCAAGCTTCCCGCCTGTCATTCGCTCATTAAAACCAGGTCGGGCAGCTCCAACTAAGATCAGATCGTAGTTATTTTGTCTGGTGGTCTTAAGAATTTCCCGTTCTACTTCCTGTGTGGTCTTATAAATCGTATTAAGTTTTAATTCTAGTAAATGCGCGGTAGCACGTATTGGTTGGAAGCCTTCTTTTTCGAAAAGTATGGCATCTAATGGCTTCACTTCTGAGCTTGGTGTAATGTGCAGGGCCGTAATCTCGATTTCGTTATTCGTCCGTTGAGTCAACTGATCAGCCAATCGAAGTAAGGTACTCCCCATTTTAGGTATACCGAATGAAACCAGGATTTTGAAGCTGCTTCGGTTGGATGTGGATACTACCGGATCTGTCTTTTCATGCTCGCGTCTTCTCAAAATCAAATCCAGTGATGGATTAGTAAGTACTGTTGCAACAAATACGATTACCACTAAAATTGTAAAGATGGTTGGTGAGAAAACTTCCAACTCAAACCCCATTGCTACAACTATCAGTCCCATTAACCCTCTGGTATTCATTAAGATTCCCAATAGAAAGCTGTCTTTCCAGTGCTGCCCTAATGTCTTCGCTGTTAAAGAGACTCCGATAAATTTTCCAAAAATGGCAGCCCCTAATATTATTCCACCCAGCATCCAGGCGTGATCATTAAGTAGTAGTAATACATTGGTATGAACGCCAACATATAAAAATAGTAAGGGCAGAAAAAATGCAACGGTTACATCTTCCATCCGATCATTCAGAATTTTCTTAAAGGTTAAATTTCTGGGCATGATTACACCGGCAAAGAAGGCACCGATTAAAGCATGCAAACCAATAAGCTCGGTTAGCACCACCGACAGCATCAGCATTCCAAAAATACTCCCGATGACTCGTTTGTTGAGGGTTTCTTTGGAGGGATATAAGTCACCTATTTTTTTCATGATGGGTTGTGCCACCTTAATCATGAATAAAAAATATAACCCTGTTAACCCCAATGTGATCAGGAAATCCATGAGGTTGCTGGATTTAACAACCGCAACAGCCAGTGCGACGAGGCTCCAGGATGTAATGTCATCAATAGAGGCTGCCGTTATGGCCAGTGTTCCCAGCGGTTTTTTGGCCAGTCCGCGTTCCTGAATGATTCTTGACAAAACAGGAAAAGCCGAAACACTCATTCCAATTGCAAGAAAAAGTGCAAAACCATAGAAATTAATCTGTTGTGGAAATTCATGATACCAGAAAAAAGCGATAGCAATTCCTAACGCGAATGGAAACAGGATTCCCAAATGGCTTATTAAAAACGGAGGTTGCCTTCTGTTGCGAAGTACTTTTACATCCAGCTCCATTCCAATGATGAATAGAAAAAGGATTAATCCTAGTTGATTAACATAACTTAGCAGGGCGATAGACTCTGCTGTAAACAGTACATTGTATATTTTTGGAAAGAAGAATCCCAAAACACTTGGTCCTAACAATACACCTGCAATAATTTCTCCTGTTAGTGCCGGCTGACCAGAGCTTCTTGAGACGCTTCCGAGCAATCGGGAGAGAAACAGGATTAATAATATTTGTGAAATAAAAATGGTAAACGGTGGCCAGGTGAAATCAGAAAGCGTTTCCGCTTTGATTTCGGTAAGCGGGAATAAATTACCGCCGGTAAACAATACCCAGCTAATCCCGCCAATGAAAACCAGCAAGATTATTGAATAAATTAAATACGTTCTTTTTGAGATCATTACCCGGGTTACATTCCGATCTTTAATCTACATGAATACGGGATAATTCCAAATGATTATTGGCTATCAAGTCGCCCAGGTTTTGCCAACTTCTTCTAATGGAAGGCAACCATGATACGCACCAGGAACCGGATCATACTGGAGTACTTTGGTTGCACCCACTTCCGAAGTAAAATATCCAACCATGGTCAGTTCCTTTACCCTCAAAATAAAGGGCCATCCTCCTGAATTCTTATCCATAACCGCTGCTTCGTGCTGGTTCATCACCCATTCTGATTGTTGCTCAGGATCTAATTCAATAAAAGGATCGCCGTACTTTGTTTCTGCAGCTGCAGCAAATTCTTCCAGGCCTTGTACGAATCTTTCCTGATCCTCTGGCTTAAATGTTTCGTTTACAAGCTGATCAATAAATCCTGGTACACCCACTTCAATCGCACCATCCGTATCGGTTTTCGGAATAATAATGCCGGAAACCCGGGAGATTAATATCCCCTGTTCTTCCGTAAAAAATACAGGTTTCCAATCGATAGTGGGTTTTGCAGTACATCCATTTAATACAGCCAAAATAGTAGGCGCAGAAATAGCCCCCCCCATTGCCCAGGCTGCTTTCTTTAATGCTTCTCTACGATCCATAATCATCAATTACAAGTTGTTCTTTTTTATTTCTGATACTGCATAATTTGCTGCACGCGCAGTAAACGCCATATAGGTTAGCGATGGATTTTGACAGGCTGCTGAAGTCATGAATGAGCCATCCGTAACAAACACATTTTTACAGGCATGTACCTGATTCCATTTATTCAAAACGGAAGTCTTGGGATCCTTACCCATCCGTGCTGTACCCATCTCGTGAATGCCCAGCCCAATAGCCGTTTCATTATCATGCGCCCGAACATTTTTTACGCCAGCAGCTTCAAGCATTTCTGCCGCATCATTGGCCATATCTTTGCGCATTTTTAATTCATTCTCCTTCAACCCGGCATCAAACGTTAAGGTAGGAAGACCATGCTTATCCAGTACATCCGGATTTAACGTCACCCGATTTTCACGATATGGTAATATCTCCCCAAAGCCGCCCATCCCGATCGTCCACTGTCCCGGAGTGGCCACCGCTTCTTTAAGTGATTCGCCAATCGAAAGTTCTTTCACCAGACTCGTCCACCCCTGCCGGCTACCGCCACCCTGGTATCCAAACCCACGGAGATAATCACGTTTATCCTTTCCAATATTCCGATAACGAGGTATATAAAACCCATTGGGTCGCCTGCCTGAATAATACTTGTCACCAAATCCTTCAATTACTCCACCAGCACCAACACCTAAATGGTGATCCATGATATTCCTGCCAAGTTCATCACTATCATTTCCTAATCCATTTGGAAAGCGGGCTGATTTTGAGTTCATCAGAATAAACGTTGAACCAAATGTAGAGGCACACAGAAATACTACGCGACTAAAAAACTCATGCTCCTCTCCGGTCTCTGCATCACGTACCCGAACCCCTTTTGCTTTTTGGGTAGTGTCATCGAAAATTATTTCATGCACGATTGAATTCGCACGCAAGGTCATGTTACCGGTTTTTTCAGCGGCAGGCAATGTAGATGAGTTGCTACTAAAATATCCACCATAAGGACAACCGCGTATACACATGTTTCGATACTGGCAGGTACCTCTACCTTTGTCTTGCAGTTGGGCGGTGGCATGCGCAACCCGACCGATGGTCAGCAATCGATCGGCGAATTTTTCTGAAATAGATTTCTTCAATACTTCTTCAACACAATTCAACTCCATCGGTGGTAAAAATTTACCATCTGGTAATTGTGGGATGCCTTCGTTTTGTCCGCTGACACCGATGTAGGACTCAACATGATCATACCAGGGAGCTATATCATTATACCGAACCGGCCAGTCAACACCATACCCGTCTTTTGCATTGGATTCAAAATCCATTTCACTCCAGCGGTAGCTCTGACGTCCCCAGGTTATTGACCTTCCGCCAACATGATACCCGCGCATCCAATCAAAACGTTGAATCTCTGTATAGGGATGTTCCAGATCATTTACAAACCAATGTTTACTGGAGGGTTTAACCGTATATCCTGTTCGTGCTTGTTTCGGTTGTTTCGTCAGGTCTTCCTGACTGGGACGATCTGCATTGGGTAGTTCCCACGGAGCTTTTGTTGATGTTGGGTAATTGGGGTGCTGAACCATTGGTCCACGTTCTAATACGAGTGTCTTAAGACCATTCTCAGTCAGCTCTTTCGCAGCCCACCCTCCACTAATACCCGTACCAACAACGATGGCATCATATGTATTCTGCTCATCCGCTTTTACATTTAAATTCATTCCTACTCTATTTTAGCACAACATAGGAAAAATATAGGAAATATTCTGAGGAATACACCAGTGGTCTTCTCATTTTTTGCAAACGATTGAAATGAGTGGCTTACCATTTTAATTTGAAATTCATTAGATTTAGGATCAACCCCTTTTTATGAAATACGTATGGATTTTTTTGTTCTTTAGTGTGTCGTTATTCGCGCAAGAGAAACCAGTTTTTTATTATTTGAATATTACGACCTACAATGCCGAAGTAAAATGTTTCATTAATGGTTTCCCGGTATATACGTATTCCGGTACAAGCGAAATGTCTAATCAGATTCCGGTTAATCTATCACTCATTGGAAACAATAACGTTTTGAAGATTGTTGCATCAGCACTTGGTACCAATGCAAGGGTTAGCGGAGGAATTGCTCCATATGATGCAGGTGAAGTAGTTTCAACCGATGATGAAAAATCAGGTGTATTAACATTTGAATTCGCAGTCGATAAAGAGAACGCCAGGAATTTTAACTTTGATAACGAACGATTTAATTTTAGTTACAGCATTGCATCAACATCAATGATTGACGATTAGCAAGCATTGATATACTATGGAATGAAGATCATCAAGCTGATTTCACAAGGGGATGCGAATGCTTTAATTGTAGAGATGAAACCTAAAATTGAGGACAATGCCACTTCTTATTCTGTTGAACCCGCATTGGTAGCCAACAGCCTGAAAGAAGTTTTCGAAGGAGGTATGTTTAAAGGAATGGACAAAGTATTGCAAACTGAAATAAAACCTGTATCCTATTGTGATGGTAAAGTCTGGGAGCTCACCAATACGAATGGACATCCATTGATTTATGTTCAGGAAGAAGATGGATCCATGTCGTTGCCCATTTATGTCGCCAAAATTAATGGTGAATTACGGGTAATCCGATGAACAAATTAATCCAAATTAGTCACACTCCAACCAGATTCTTACTCATCCGGATCATGAAGAGCAATTTCTTTTAATAGTATACCAGCTATAATTTCCGCTGCAACATCCGTTCCTTTTTCCGACGGATGAAAATTATCCGGTCCATAATAGTCATAATTCCTGGTGGTATCGAAATGCACTTTCCAGGCTTCACCTACCGGAAAAAGTAAGGCGTTGCAATACATTGCAGCTGCTGCATAATTTTCAATCACTCCTTCGAATGTGATATAGTTATTTTTTGACGGCCATACCATATAAAATCCGAGTCGTGAATTATTCTCGTTGCAGAGTTGGCTGATTTTTTCACCAAACTCCAATAACATGGCGCGTCCTTCAGGCTGTGAGGATGGTCCTTGTTGTACAATGACGTAATGGTACTGCCTGGAGTTAATCAATTGCTGCAGTTCACCATCCATCCAATGATCCTCCAGCGCGTAGTTCGGAAACGCAAGTGTTTTAACCCGAAGTCGTACACCCTCTTCTCTTGCAAGCACCTTTACGCGGGATGGCAGGTCATTCGTATAGGTGAGGCTGTTTCCTACAAATAGAACGTTGATTGCCTTTTCTGTTAAGGCGGGGTTGTTTAAAATGGCTAAAAAGACCAGTATCCATCGAATCATTATGTCGTCACTTCACCGTGGCAAGAATCCTTTTGAAATCAACCCAATAGATATTTCCATTTCCATTTAAAGGACTTGCCAAAATCTGTTGTAGGGTTTTTACCGATGCATTTTCCTCCAAAAAAGAAACCGGAAGTTGATGGCGGTCGCTTGTAAAAAATAGAATTTTACCATCCGGAGAAACATAAGGACAGTAATCAAGTTGTTCTGAATTAAGCGCGTTCAGGTTTTGCGACGCCTTCCATCTACCATTACTATCTTTCATTGAAATGTACAGGTCACCCCCACCTGTATCCTCCCGTCCATAAGATGTGAATATGATAAATTTTTCATCGGGTGACACGAACGCATTGAACTCATAAAATTTTGAATTCACAGCAGTATCCAGTGGCGTTGGCTTTTGATATTCATTGTTCTTCAGGGTGGATAGATAAATATCTTCTCGACCCGGGCCCTCTTTGTAGGTTGCAGTGAAGTATAAATTTCCACTTTTTGTTATCGAAGGATAGAACTCATCCATTTCTGTATTGATGGTTGTTCCTAAATTAACCGGCTCACCCCAGCCATCACCGGATCGGGTAACTTTCCAAATATCAAAATCTTTCGGCTCGGTTCCGTTCTGTGGACGATTGGAAGCAAAATACAATGTTTTTCCATCTGCACTGAAAGCAGGTTCAAGATCACTAAACTTTCCTGCGAAGGGCGCTACTTCCGGCTGCGACCACGTTCCATCAGAACGCTTACGCGAAAACACAATGGTCTGAAAAGTGGACTTTGGTGTAGAGATCGTATAATAGATTTCACTACCCTCAGGGGTAATTGCAAAATCCCGTTCGTTAAGTTGGGTGGAGAAAAACCCTTCGGCAAAAAGTGTTGGGTTGGATGGTGGATCTTGAAATGAAATCTGTTGGGCTAATACCGAAATGGAAATACAGAACAGAAAGCCTGATAGTACTAACTTCATATGTTCAGGTTAAGTTAAATGAAGGTTCAAAGTATTGAAATCCAGGATCATGAACAATACCGTGGATTTAGGTAGGGTTAAGTTTTGTACTGAGTTGCAAACATTGCAAACCCAGGACAGCTTGAGGAAAGTTTTTGCTCTTTGACGTCTATGCTTTACCGGACAAGTTCCGGTATCCAGACCCCCAGTAAGTTGTTAGTTGTTCGCTTAACTCGCTACTCACTAATCACAAATCACACATCGTAAATCAAATTACCCTCAAGCCCGGCCTTCGCGTAGCCGCTTCGGCAAAGTCAGGCAGGCTCCTTGCTGGCTTCAGTTTTGCAAGTGAAGTCTTTTAATTAATTTAAGTCTGTGACTTATTAAAATAAAGTTACAAACTTCTCTTTATTGAGAAGATTATGTCACGCACTTGCCATCGCACTTTCAATTGACTAAGCCAGTCCAGGCCAGCACACTTCCCGTAGACCTGTGCACGGAGAAGAAATATTTAATCGTCTGTTAAGTAATTTATACCCTCTTCATAGGAATTAAAGCTCTGAAGTTTTGACTTAACCCACAAGTTAAGTCCTTTTAAAATCCATTTCTGAACTGTCGAAATTCCAACTACGGCCTGTTTGTCAAGTAACATTTCAACCTTAATAAGTTCTTGTTCAATATGCCTTATAAAGCTTGGAGAAACATAGGATTTGTCGCTAAATAAACTTAATGCGACATAATGTTTGTTTTCAGATAGAAATAAGTCTTTCGCCTCTTCAAAAATTTCTATCATGGCCTGACCTTTAAGGTCTGTGTAGTCGACAATTAATACTTCCTTTCCTTTGTGATAAATTTTTTTAACTCTATCTTTTCTTTTTGTAAGTGTGCCCTGACTCATAATGTTTTTATTTTTTTGGCGGCTGAAAATTTGTTGTATCATGCCAATCTGTCCACGGAGCCGACCCATTATTGCCAGCAATTTCATATTAGTATACAATTGCCGACAGGCCATTTCAAAAATAGAGATTTCAGCAATGCAGACCTTCGCCTTTCTTAAGAATCATTAATTCTTTATCTTCATCCGAAACGGTGGTCGTAACCGGTTCGAATGGTGGATTCTTTTTTAGTTCCAATCCATCCTTTGTCAAGATGGCAACATTTGGTGAAGAAACGAGTCTCCCGTCGATAAATTCGGGATATCCCAATTCAGCTACTAAACCATCCCAGGTTCTTTTACAAACAATCATTATTACTTCAAATTTTTGGAACATCCACGAAACATGTCAAGTTACAGGTTTGGCAGCAGGTAAGCTACTAATTAATTCATTTGATGAAGACCAACAACCTTCAAATTAATTCACCTGTAATGAAGCTAAGTCGAAAAGAAAGGTCTTTTGTCAATACTGAGTTACAAATTCAGGACATCAATGGAATTCTAACTTAAGCTATTGAAAAATAATTAAAATGAAAAACCAACATTACCAAAGAATCCATCATTTTCTGTGGGCGTTATTTCAAAAGAAATTGCGTTTGATTTTAGTTTAATTTTCAGTCCTATACCGACATTGATAGTTGGAAAAAAAACAGAGTATTCGCTTTTGTTTCCAAGGTTTTCAAATTCACGCACTTGATGAGCTGTATCAACGAGCATGCCAATACCTAAACCAGCATAGATATACGGAATAAATATCCGTGATATATAATGTAAATTGAATCCTATAGGTATCACAGAAATAATTTGTCGCCTAAAATTCTTATCGCCATTTTTAATAGTACTACTTATTTCAGAAGTATTTTCCCAATATCTGTATGAAATTCCATACATGTATGATATGGATGTAATTCTTTCATGAGAATAACTATTCCGGAAATATGATATTCTAAATGTAATTTCGTCACTAGAATAATCACCAGTTATTGGCAATCCTATAGACAAGTCATTGAAATAGCTAGTTTTAGGTTTATAAACATTTGAAGGATAGTCGAACTCAAACTCCTTATTAAATGAAAAAATATCCTTTCTTATAGCACTTTCTGAATATCTAATTTTTGGAAGATTTTCATTTATTGGATTCCCTTTAATAGATTCGATTTTCCTAATGTGTGTTGTTGTATTAACAGCGTATTTCTTTCCATTTTCTAAAATAGTCTTTTTTTCAGGTTGAGTTATATGGACAGTGTCCTGGGTATGATTATTTATTATGATAAAATCAGGTTGATCATTCTGCTGTATTATAGGGCTTGAAAATAAGGATATTTTTCCATCCACTATTCGTTTCGCAAAAACATATTCATCTCTGAAAGTTGAATCATTTTTTATTGCGAATGATTGAAATGTCCTTCCATATTCAAATCCAAACCCTGCTAATTCAGAAGCAGTATATTTTATTTCATTAGACTGATGATCATCTTTAAACTTAATATCAGACACCAATTGTTTGTCTGTGCCCTCTTTAATTGAGCCGTACAAGGTATCCAACTCATTTGTAATAACATAACCCTTGGAACTTCTGTCTTGAGCATGAACGTGAAAAAGAACAAAATACAGAAATACGGCAATCGCTATTCTTTTCATAACAACATTTATCTAACATTTGGCCGGCAATATATAATTTTTTAGCGAGAGAAAAGCGCTTGCAGTTATGTCCTGTTATAGTGCTGTCAGAAAAAAGTGTACGTATAAATATTTTCAAAATTATACGTATAGTTGTAGTTGAAGTTTTAATAATTTTAAGTCTGTGAAATATTAAACAAAGTTGCAAACTTCTTTTTATTTGGAAGCTTAAGCCACGCACTTGCCTTCACACCTTCCGTAGAGTTAAGCCAGTCCAGGGCAAATTCGTTAATGAGGCTAAGTATAAAAGAAAGATCTTCTGTACGATACAAAAATAATATCCGGTACCATAGACTGGTGGGAGAATAATCATCTTTGTAAATACTGATTACCAATCTTTGCAGTCGCCCTGTCATTTGGGTTAATAAATTCATACCTTTGCGGCTGATTTTTCAATAGCTTATGATTGCAGCAAACAATATTTCCCTTCAATTCGGAAAACGCGTTCTCTTCGACCAGGTGAACATCAAGTTTAGTGGTGGCAACTGCTATGGTGTCATTGGGGCAAATGGAGCCGGAAAATCAACTTTTCTAAAGATATTGGCTGGAGATATCGATCCAAATTCCGGGCACATCAGCATCGAACCTGGTAAAAGAATGGCGGTGTTGCGTCAAAATCATCATGAGTTTGATGAGGTAAGTGTTTTGGATACCGTGATGATGGGCCACAGCAAACTTTGGAAGATCATGCAGGAAAAAGATGCCCTGTATGAAAAACCTGATTTTTCGGAAGAAGATGGAATCAAAGCGTCTGAACTGGAAGCCCAGTTTGCCGAAATGGATGGTTGGAATGCAACGTCCGATGCAGCTGCACTTCTAAGCGGATTGGGCATAAGCGAAGAAGCTCATTACCAATTATTGAAAGAGCTCAGTGGAAATCAAAAGGTACGGGTGCTATTGGCACAAGCCATCTTTGGTAATCCGGACATCCTTATTCTGGATGAGCCTACCAACGACCTGGACATTCATACCGTTAGCTGGCTGGAAGACTTCCTGCTGGAGTTTAAAAACACAGTGATTGTTGTTTCCCACGACAGGCACTTTTTAGATACGGTTTGTACACATGTTGTCGATATTGATTTTAGCGCGATTAAGCTATTTACAGGAAATTATTCTTTCTGGTACCAGTCCAGTCAGCTTGCCTTAACGCAACGCGCTTCTTCCAACAAAAAGGCTGAAGAAAAGAAAAAAGAATTGCAGGAGTTCATTGCGCGGTTCAGTGCGAATGCGTCAAAATCAAAACAAGCGACCAGCAGACGAAAATTGCTTGATAAGATTAGCATTGACGATATCCAGCCTTCAACTCGGAGGTATCCGGCAATCATTTTTCAGCAAAACCGAACTGCCGGTGATCAAATTCTGCAGATCGAACACCTGACTTATCAGACAGAAGAAAAGACGTACTTTAAGAATTTTGATCTGATGGTAAATAAGGGAGATAAGATCGCTTTCCTGAGCAAAGACAGTGTTGCGCTTACCTCCTTCTTTAAAATTCTGGCGGGAGAATTAAAGCCTACAAGCGGTTCATTTACGTTTGGGCAAACCATCACCAAGGCCTATCTGCCGAGTAACAACGAAAAATATTTTGAAGGCAACAATAATAACCTAATTGATTGGCTTCGCGATTTTTCACCAGATGAAAAAGATGAAGTCTATATCCGTGGGTTTCTGGGAAAGATGCTTTTCTCCGGAGAAGAAGTATTTAAGAAAGCCAGCGTTTTATCAGGAGGAGAAAAAGTACGGTGTATGCTTTCACGGGTGATGCTGGCAGGAGCCAACGTGTTGATCCTGGATGAACCTACTAACCATTTGGATCTTGAGTCGATTACAGCCTTCAATAACGGGTTAAAGGATTTCCCTGGTACCGTTTTATTCACTTCTCATGACCACGAGTTTACACAGACCGTTGCGAATCGTATAGTAGAGATCACGCCGAACGGCTTTATCGATAAGTTGATGACCTACGACGAATACACGGAAAGCGATAAAGTGGCCGCACAAAAGGAATTAATGTACGCGTAATTACCGCTTGATGGTACTTTTACCCCGGTTACGGACATTGGGGTCAGTGTTGAGTTCAAACAAATACATTACCGAAAGGGTAAACCCCATATTTCGGGCTTTGAGGTTATCGTCATAATCGGTTGGAATCAGGAAATCGCCTTTTTCTCCTAGCTGTGAATGTCCTAATTCATACCTCAAATCTATCATGATCTTTTTGTTACCTCCCGGTTCAAATAGAAAACCGCCACCTGCATTCAAGCCAAATTGAATCCGCTGGGCGCCCTCTGCATACATCTTATCCGGGCTATCCGCATCAGGACGATCCCCAAAGGCGATGGTATATTTCAGCTGATTTATCTTGTTTTCGTACAAATCGCTACCTTTTATTACACCCCTTCCACCAAGCCAGTAGGAGACATTAGGACCGATCCCCAGGTACCATTTGAAATGTTTATCGCCTTTCGTCCTGCTTTTAAACTGAAGGCTAAAGAGCGCAGGAACCTCTAAATAGTGGTAGGTAACCTGATCATCCAATAGTGGATCAAGCTTACCAATGGAGATCTTTCCCTTGGTTGTATAGTTCAATTCAGTGTGTAGGAAGTACCGGTCTTTTACTTTGAATGCGGCTACCCCCCCAACCGAATAGCTAAATACAGGCTTTATGCTTACCACATCCCTGTGCTTTGCGTCGTCCAGTTTCATCCACGACATTCTTGGCCCTGCCTTCAAACCCAGCCGAACGACCTGTGCATGGCTAACCAATGTGGTTAAACAAAAAAATACAAAACTTATCAGTGTTTTTCTGCTGATCATTAAAATTTCTGGTCTTTTATATTCAGGATGTAAAGGTTCTCGAATTACGTGAGTTTAATTTTAATAATATTAATGAATTATTACATCTGACATACACATCTGTAGAGTGAAACTATTTAAATTTCAGCTTGGGGTACCTTGCACCCATATTTTTTTGAGATAGTTCGGCTTTATGAAGTTTCTTTTTTCAGCAATATTTCTTTTATCAACCCTGACAATTGTCTTTGGTCAGGAATCAAATTGTGGAGATGGTATCGACAATGATGGTGATGGTTACATTGATTGTTTTGATGGTGATTGCTTTGCCAATTCGATTTGCAAGGATTTCTATGTTGGAAAAGACAAACTCTGCCAGGTAGTTCCGACCAATCCCAATCAATTTCAAATGAAACTGGCGGCTTCCTCCCCCAACCGAACGACCATGACTTCAGGGAGAATGGCTGTTGGTGACCTGGATGGCGATGGTATTCCGGAGATGGTTACCCTGCATCCCGACGATAAAAAACTATATATCCTGAATGGAACAGACCTCTCGATTAAGACTTCGGGGTCGATTTCCGGTACAGCCGAATACTTCGATCATACCATCGGTGATGTAAATAAAGATGGATGCGGTGAGATTTTTATCGCGCAAAAGCAAGGATCGAAATGGTACGTTTCCATGTACGATTGTACCGCAACAATTAAATGGACAACGCAGACATATGATGAACCTATCAACATGGGACTGGCAGACTTTGATCAGGATGGAACGGCCGAACTTTATTATCATAATGAAATCCTTGATGCTGTTACCGGAACCCGCCTGGTAAAGGGAAGTGGTTCCTGGAATGCCCAGGATGCCGGCCCGGTGGCCGTTGATATCCTGGATGCCGGAACCTGTACGGGGTGCAATGGTCTGGAACTTGTTATCGGAGGCCAGATTTATGGTGTTACCCTTCCTGCATCGCGCACCACCGATTCGGGATCCATATCATTGGCAAAAAGTATCCCTGCAGGAGCAAGTTACTTTCCAAAAAAATCAAGTTGGGGTTATGTGACTAGTACGACCAGTATAGCTGATTTTAATCAGGACGGATTTCTTGATGTACTGACCAGTGGTTCAACTGGATCCACTACTGGCAGGACAACGATTTTCTTCTGGGATGTAAAAAATAATACATATAAAAGGTACAAGCCTTCCAATAACTGGGCACAGGGAACCGGTCGTTTGAAAATTGCAGACATTGATGGTGATGAAAGACTCAATTTAATTTTTGTTTCGGGGAATAAACTCTTCGCACTTAAGGATGACTTTACAAAATTGTGGGATATCACAATACAAGAAAGTACTTCCGGATACACCAGTACCACCGTTTTCGACTTCAATAATGATAATGCCAATGAAATCGTTTATCGTGATGAAGCCAATTTGTATATCATCAATGGGGATGGTACGATCAATACCCAAACCATTTGCAGGTCCCGAACAGCTAATGATTATCCGATCGTTGTGGATGTTGATGGTGATGGTGCAACGGAAATCTGCGTTACCTGCGCCACCAACAACGGTGATGACATCACGGATTTTTCAAGGGCTGCATACGGACAAATCAGGGCTTTCAAATCCAACCTGGAAGCGTGGGTACCTGCAAGAAAAGTCTGGAACCAGCATGGATATTTCAACGTCAATGTTAATGATGATTTAACCATACCACAGTTTCAACAAAAACATCATCTTGTTTTTTCCACCGGTGAATGTACGAGTGGACCCAACCGACCGTTAAATACATTCTTAAATCAATCCCCTATACTGGATTCTAAGGGGTGTCCTACGTATGCAACTGCGGATGTAATTTTTGTTCCCAATACGGTATCCATTACACCTCCCACCTGTCCGGACTTAAATTTTTCGATATCCTTTTCAATTCAGAATACCGGAGATATTGGTTTATCGGGAACCTTACCGATAACCTTTTATAATGGTGACCCGCTGCAAGCAGGCGCAGTCAAATTAGGGACCAGCACAATACCCTTAAACAGTTTTAATGTAGGTGATGTAATCAACGTAACTAACCTGTCTGTCCCCGGAAATGGAGGTACGTTTTCCCTTTATGCGGTTTTGAATGATAATGGATCGACAGTATCGACACCGATTACACTACCCAATACACCCTTTGCAGAATGTAATTACTTTAACAACATTATTTCAACAACGGTAACTCCTGGTCCCTTTCAATTACAGTCCAATGTAATCTCAGATAATTTTAAATGTGGCGCTGGTCCCTCAACGGCCAACGGTGCGGCCGAAGTCTTCAGAATGGTCAATGGGAATCCGGAAACCGTCGGCTATACATTTTATTGGTTTGACGGAGCGGTTGCTGCTGATACGGCTTCAGCAGTCTTTAGGGGACCCGTTCGTTCCGGTCTGGCAGATGGTATTTATTCCGTTTATGCCTTTCATAAAGCGGCGATGTGTAGTTCGGATACGATTCAGATTACCATTGCACCGCAAATAAAAACTCTGGCATTAGCAATCACTGTTGATAAGCCCTTCTCAAATTGTAAAAATCCGGATGGAAAATTAACCGTGAATGTAAATGGCGGCGACCCATTTGGTAATTATACCTATGAATGGTTTGAAGGGACCGTTTTTGGTACCAGTCCAACATTATCAAAAAGTCATGTCTTAACCAATGTCTCTGCAACAACTTATGGTGTGCTTGTTACTGACAAGGCCACAGGATGCCAGAATGTGTTAACCATGGCAGTCCCGGATCAAACAACGCCACCGGTTGTTAGTGCCACCGCTGTAGATGCAAATTGTAATCCACCCAATTCGGGAAGCGCCTCAGCAAACGTTGGAGGTTCTATTAACGGACATACGTTTAGCTGGTATACTGGAGTAAGTGTAAAACCTACTCCTGATTTCGTAGGTGCAACCTATTCAAATTTGCTCCCCGGAAGTTATACAGTGGTTGCAAAGGGAACCTCATCCGGATGTTCTTCTGCTCCCTTTACAGTGATTGTAAATACCAAAACAAGCGCGCCGGTAACGGCAACAGCAACTGCACAACAAACCTCCTGTACGGTACCAAATGGTGCCGCTTCCGCTAGCGTTAATGGTTTGGTGAATACCCATACATTTAAATGGTTCGTCGGTAACAATACACTTGTAGCAAATCAAATTGGAACTAACGCCAATATTTCCGGACTGGCTGCAGGAACCTATACTGTTGAAGCCACTCAAAATGGGACAGGATGTGTTGTTACTACCACGGTAACCATTTCCAGCAATATTACGATTCCTACACTCTCCGCCTCCGTTTCAGCGCATCTCACAAACTGCAGTGCTCCCAATGGAACAGTCACTGCTTCTGCAAATGGTAGTACCGGACCCTATACGTATTACTGGTTCAATGGAAACATTGGAGTCCCTGATACAACCGCTTCAAATTTTAAAGGCGCAACTTATCTTAATCGGCCAGTCGGTTTCTATACCGTTGTTGCGGTAGACCAAACCACCCGATGTGCAACGCAAAAAGCCACCGTTGAAGTCCTGAATAACACCGTACTGCCCGTAATTAGCATCGCTAATACCAATCAAACCAACTGTAATCCAGCAACACCAAATGGTCAGTTGTCTGCTAATGTAGGAGGAACCACCACTGGCTATACCTTTACCTGGTTTGCCGGAAGTGGAACCGGAGGAGCAACTGTTAGTTCTACCGCTACGGCTACTGGTCTTGCCGCCGGAACCTACACCGTGCAGGTGGTCAATGATGCCACCGGATGTACGCAAACTGCCCAGGCAACCGTCACAAACAATTTAGTAAGTCCGGTAGCCACGACTGCGGTCGATCAAAACCTGACGATATGTAGTGCTAACAACGGACAAGTCTCTGCCAATGTCGGGGGAGTAACCGCCGGCTTTACATTCTACTGGTTTAACGGAAATATTTCATCGCCTAATATTGCCACACCTGATTTTACCGGAGCGGTTTACAGTACACTGCCCGCTGGAACCTATACCGTAGTGGCCGTTAACGATCTGACCAGCTGCCAATCAGCAAGAGCAACGGCAACGGTTCTGGACAATACCATACTTCCTGCAATTTCCACTGCTACTACTAATCAAACCCATTGTGATCCGGCTACTCCGAATGGTCAGCTGACAGCAGATGTCGGTGGAACTACGGTCGGCTTTACCTTTACATGGTTTGCCGGAAGCGGAATCGGGGGGGCAACGGTAAGCTCTACCGCTACAGCTGCCAGTCTTGCCGCAGGAACCTACACTGTGCGCGTGGTTAATGATGCCACCGGATGTTCGCAAACTGCCCAGGCAACTGTTACTGATAATCTGGTCGCCCCCGTAGTTGCTACAAATGTTGATCAAAACCTCACCATCTGTAGTACCAATAATGGACAGGTATCTGCGAATGTTGGTGGGGTCACTTCTGGCTTTACCTTCTATTGGTTTAACGGAAATATTTCCTCACCAAATATTGCAACACCAGATTTTACTGGTGCGGTGTATAGCACTCTGCCAGCAGGTACTTATACAGTGGTTGCCGTTAACGATCTGACCAGCTGTCAATCTGTAAGAGCAACCGCAACGGTTCTGGATAATACCATACTTCCTGTTATTTCTACGACTACCACCAATCAAACCAATTGTGATCCGGCTACTCCGAATGGTCAGCTGACTGCTGATGTCGGTGGAACCACGGTCGGCTTTACCTTTACCTGGTTTGCCGGAAGCGGAATCGGAGGAGCAACGGTCAGTTCTTCAGCTACAGCTAGCGGTCTTGCCGCCGGAACCTATACCGTGCGGGTTGCTAATGATGCTACCGGATGTACACAAACGGCTCAGGCATCCGTTACTGATAATCTGGTCGCCCCGGTGGTTGCGGCCAATGTCGATCAAAATCTAACCATCTGTAGTACCAATAATGGACAGGTATCTGCGAATGTGGGTGGTATAACCGCCGGCTTTACCTTCCATTGGTTCAACGGAAATATCTCAACTCCTAACATTGCCACACCTGATTTTACCGGAGCGGTATACAGCACACTACCTGCCGGGACTTATACGGTTGTAGCCGTTAACGATCTGACCAACTGCCAATCAGTAAGAGCAACCGCGACTGTCATTGACAATACCGTATTACCGGTTATCAATACAGCTTCTGTTAATCAAACGCATTGTGATCCCGCTACGCCGAATGGTCAGCTGACCGCTGATGTGGGTGGAACCACGGTTGGCTATACCTTTACATGGTTTGTAGGAAGCGGAACGGGTGGCGCAACTGTTAGTTCTACAGCTACAGCTATAGGTCTTGCCGCAGGAACCTATACCATACGGGTCATGAATAATGCCACAGGCTGTGCACAAACTGCACAGGCTACGGTTATCAATAATCTTGTTCCCCCTGTAGTTGCAACAAACGTTGATCAAAATCTCACCCTGTGTAGCACGAATAATGGACAGGTATCAGCGAATGTAGGTGGCGTCACTGCCGGCTTTACTTTCCACTGGTTTAATGGAAATATCTCGTCTCCCAATATTACTACACCTGATTTTACCGGTGCAGTGTACAGTACACTTCCTGCCGGAACTTATACCGTAGTAGCTGTTAATGATTTGACCAGCTGCCAATCAGTAAGAGCCACGGTGACTGTCCTGGACAACACCGTTTTGCCGGTTATCAATACAGCTTCTGTTAATCAAACGCATTGTGATCCCGCTACGCCGAATGGTCAGCTGACCGCTGATGTGGGTGGAACCACGGTTGGCTATACTTTTACCTGGTTTGCAGGAAGCGGAACCGGGGGAGCAACCGTTAGTTCTACGGCTACGGCTATAGGTCTTGCCGCCGGAACCTATACTGTGCAAGTCGTGGATGATGCCACGGGTTGTGCGCAGATTGCGCAGACAACGGTTACCAATAATCTGATTACCCCTGTTGTTGCTACCAATGTTGATCAAAATCTCACCTTGTGTAATGCAAGCAACGGACAGGTCTCTGCGAATGTAGGTGGTGTCACTGCTGGCTTTACTTTTTATTGGTTCAATGGTAATGTTTCAACACCGAATATTGCCGTTGCTAATTTTACAGGACCGGTATACAATAGCCTTCCCGTTGGAATCTATACAGTTGTTGCTGTGAATGATCTCACCAGTTGCCAATCAGTTAGAGCAACCGCAACGGTAGTTGATAATACCGTACTTCCGGTTATTTCTACGGCCTCAACTAATCAAACCCATTGCGATCCGGCCTCACCCAATGGTCAGCTGACTGCAGATGTTGGTGGAACAACGGTTGGTTATACCTTTACGTGGTTTGCAGGAAGCGGAACCGGGGGAGCAACCGTAAGCAACGCCGCTACCGCTACTGACCTTGCTGCGGGAACGTATACTGTGCGTGTCGTGGATGATGCCACGGGCTGTACGCAAACTGCCCAGGCTACAGTGATCAACAATCTGACTGCCCCGGTAGTTGCAACCAACGTAGATCAAAATCTTACCTTTTGCAATGCCAGCAACGGACAAGTATCTGCCAATGTAGGTGGTGTAACTGCAGGCTTTACCTTTTATTGGTTCAATGGTAATGTTTCAACACCGAATATTGCCGTTGCTAATTTTACAGGACCGGTATACAATAGCCTTCCCGTTGGAATCTATACAGTTGTTGCTGTGAATGATCTGACCAGCTGCCAGTCAGTCAGGGCAACTGCAACGGTAGTTGATAATACCGTACTTCCGGTTATTTCTACGGCCTCTACCAATCAAACCCATTGTGATCCGACCACACCCAACGGCCAGCTGACTGCAGATGTCGGAGGAACAACGGTTGGTTATACCTTTACGTGGTTTGCAGGGAGCGGAACCAGCGGCGCCGTTATCAGCAACGCGTCGAACGCTAATGGTCTTGCAGCCGGTACTTATACCGTACGCGTAGTAGATGATGCAACAGGTTGTACCCAGACTACCCAGGCAACCGTCGTCAATAACCTTATTAGTCCGGTAGTCGCTACCGTTGTTGATCAGCACCTGACATTGTGTAATGTTAATGACGGCCAGGTCTCTGCCAATGTTGGTGGGGTCACCGCCGGCTTTACCTTCTACTGGTTTAATGGAAACGTTGCCTCACCCAATATTGCCAGTGCGAATTTTACAGGTCCTGTATACAGTACCCTTCCTGCCGGAATCTATACCGTCGTGGCCATCAATAATCTGACCAGTTGTCAATCAGCAAAAGCCACTGCAACTGTGTTGGATAATACAGTGCTACCAGTTGTAAACGCTGTGCCAGCAAACAACACGGCTTGTGATCCTGCATTATCCAATGGCACCATCACTGCAGATGTTGGCGGATCAACCGCCAATCATGTCTTTCATATTTTTGCCGGGCAAAATACAAATCCAGCCAATGAAGTAGCAGGCTCACCTTCTGCCTCCATTACTAATCTTCCAACCGGAATTTATACCGTTCAGGCAATTGACAATATCACGGGTTGTAAGGGAAAAACTGAAGTAACCATTTCGAATAGCATTGTTCAACCGACCATTACTTCGATTACACCAACAACCGTTACCTCTTGTTCAACGCCAAACGGAACCATCACGGCAACTGTTGATATTGGATTGGTGACAGATTATACGTTCTTCTGGTACGATGGAAATAATATCAAAGCCGCACCTGACTATGTTGAAACCGGGAATATACTATCCGGTATTTTGGCTGGCACCTACACCGTATTCGCAGTAAACAATACCCTTGGATGTGATGTTCTGGCTCCTGTAACTGTTGATGTTTTAGATGACCCTTCGATAGCAATCACAATAACAGAATTGTTAGGAGCAGGAAATAAATTCATTCCAGCAATTTGTACTGATCCAAACGGAATCATTACCGCAGAGGCCTCCTCTCCTGTTAATGCTGCAGGCTTTACCTTTAGCTGGTTTTCGGGTGACAAAAATTTAGGAATGTCATTTGTTGGAAACGGAGTGCCCGTTCCGGTAGATGCAAGCCGATTGACAAACATTGAAAGTGGATTGTATACAGTAATTGCACTGGACAACACTTCGGGATGTCAGGATTCACTAAGTATCAATCTTCCGTATCAGAATGAAGCTGCGCTGGTAAGTGTATTGACTTTTCCACAAACCGATTGTATAAATCCTGATGGCGCGTTTGACGCAACAATTACACCGAGCGCCGGAACTGAAGCCGCAGTTTTCCCAGATGTAATTGATCAAACCTGGTATAATGTTGAAGCCTATCAGAATGGTTCCCTAGTAATTGGCGTAAATGGCGTTGACCCATCAACTCTTGTAAGCAATCTTCCCGCAGGAAATTATACCATTATTGCCCGGGAAACAGATCCCCGACTTCCGGGTTGTACTTCTGAACCAAACAATATCAACATTGCTGATGGAAGAGTCTTTCCATCCATCACCTCTACCTTGTTGGACAATAAAAATTGTGTTGGTGTAACTCCAAACGGCGAAATAGAACTTTCAATTGATGGAACCCCCACTCCTGCAGCAGGTTATACTTATAACTGGTATGCCGGCAAGCTTACTTCTGATCCTACTTTAAATCCAGCAAATATTATAGCTCCCGGCCATACAGCATTTGATATTGGAAAGGGCTCTTATCTGGTGGAGGTAACTGACATAACAAACAATTGTACCAGCGATGCATTATTCCAAATCAATGATGCACCGTATGTAATTTCAGTACTCGGAGGAGATCTGGCAACGACCGATCAAAATAACTGTAGCCCAATCGATGGTAACGCTGTTATAGCAGATGTTCAAATTGATGGTGGTTCTGCTGGAACCGCAGGATTTATATTTACCTGGTTTGAAAGTGATGGGGTTACGACTATACCATCAAGTTCATCACTGCCTGCTGTAGGAACTCCTTTAGTTGCAAATGATTATAACGTACAAGTTCTGAATACTGCTTCGAATTGTTCTTCGCCTCTTATTTCCTTTACCATTGAAGACAAAACCGTTGAACCTGTTATCGTAGAAACTATTGTTGACAACACGAATTGCTCAGGCGCGACACCCAATGGTAGTATCAGCATTCAAATGAACGGCGGAGAACCTGTTGGTGATTTTACTATTCAGTGGTTTGTTGGTAACACGGTCGGCACTTCATTACCTGCAGCTAACATTTCAACACCCGATATGGTGATCAACCTGGCTGCAGGTGATTATACCGTTCAGGTTACTGACAACAACCCTTTCGGTGAAGGGTGTACCACAATTGTGACATTCAATGTAAAAGATAATCTTTCTATTATTGGTGTTGATCCGATAGCGGCCATCACT
>CALOAV010000036.1:0-20611 GCA_942491425.1 uncultured Cytophagales bacterium | reverse complement strand
CGTGACAAATGAGCTCTCCATTGGAGGAGCGTGTAGTTATGGTGGCGCATTTCTATTCGATGATTTCAAACTTGAAGTAGAAACAGAAACTGGTGTATGGAAAACAATAGATTTAAAGAATGGAGGATTTGAGTCATGGACTTCAACGAACTATCCCGAAGGATGGTCAGGAACGGCATTCGAAATTGAAAATTATTCTGCGCTTGCATCAAATGATTAACGAAGGTAGCCTGGCATTGCTTATTAAATCGGACGGATACAATGTTGAAAAGGACATTTTCATAACTGACATTGTTAAGGGCGATAAACTCGTTCGTATTGGCGAAAATGAAACTAGTTTTGCTATGTCCTTATTATTTGACTCAAAGGGATTTCTTTGGATTGGATCGGATGGGTTACTGCGTTTCGATGGCTATAATTTTAAGCGTTTCAAAAACATTGAATCAGATTCCAGTAGCCTCTCTAGCAATATTGTCATGAAAATAGTTGAGGATCGATCCGGCAATTTGTGGATCGGAACAACAGATGGATTGAATCTTTTTGATCAGAAATCAGAGACCTTTCAACGCTTTAAAAACGACCCAAAAGACTCGACTACTATTGGTTCAGGAATTGTCTCAATGATTTATGAGGATGGCAAAGGATATATTTGGACAAGTGGCTGGAATAGTCAAGGTTTAAGTAGACTGGACCCTAAATCGAAATCGTTCATTAGGTATAAGGCGGGTGGTGATCCATATGGATTGCAAAGTAAGTGGGTGTTTTCGATGGTAGAAGATAACGATGGCCAACTGTGGCTGACTCAGCATGGATCAGGGATTGCACGTTTGGATAAGCGGACGAACAGGTTCTATACGCATTCAATTATCGAAGACGGTAAAGGCTGGGCCAGCCGATATGTATGGAAGATGATAGCCGGGAAAACTGGAACTTTAATTCTGGGCACCGAGTACGGAATCTACGAGTTCGATCCGAGGATAAAAAAGCATCTGACCCGATATTTGTTACCCAACTTGAATCTTCCAGATCCGGGTCCCAATCAACTTTTCCGCGTAATGCAAAACAAAGCCGGAGAATTATGGGTTGGTGGAGGTTCCATTTTTGGCAAACTAAGTATGTCGGCAAATAAGCTAACCCAATTTAGATTGGGAGAAAGTACGACAAACGCTAACGTTACGGATATTACCTCGGATCGCGAAGGCAATACATGGTGCGGGACGGAGATCAATGGGATTTGGGTCCTCAAACCGGCATTAAACCAATTTCAGGATTTTAGTTTAACCCCGAAACTATCAAATGATTTTACAACGAGACCCATTACCGGACCGGTATTTGTCGATGACGAAGAAATCATTTGGATTTCACACAAAAATGGTTTGAATCTGATTCATCCAACCGAAAGTTCCCGACATTATTATTATGATCCTGAAAGCCAAACAGCTTGAAGAGAGATAATGTATTATCACTTCAAGCTGATCGCAACAATGATATCTGGCTTGGCATTGTTGGTGAGGGTCTCACCAAATGGGATCGAAAAAAATCAAAATCACTTGAGTTTATCGGAACAGCCAATTTAGGGCCAGCGAGGACATTCACCTCTATTCAGGAAGATGAAGACAATAAATTATGGCTTGCTGATAGGAATGTAGTTGTCAAATTTGATAAAATGGGAAAGAAATATGAGGTTGTTCCGTGGAGGCGATTTGAAAAGGACAGCTTGGCAAATTCTGCTAATGGGGTTGTTTTCAAAGATCACCTTTGAATATTTGGGTTGGAAACGGATATGGAGACCTAAGGAAGTTTAATGCAAGTACGGGTATTTTTAGGATTTTTCTCCTCCAGACTCGAAAAGAACTAGCATCTGGGGGGATGATGCCATACTATTTATTCACGAAGATAAAAACGGAGTCTTCTGGATAGGAACCAATAACAATGGGTTGCTATCTTTTGACCCTACAAAAAATACTTACAATCGATTTAAAGAAAGTGAGGGTCTTAGCCATAATTCTGTCCTTACTATACTAGAAGATGATCGCGAGAATTTATGGCTTGCTACAGGGAAAGGGTTGTCAAAATTTAATAAGGAGACGGAGCAATTTCATAATTACTTTGTTGAGGATGGCTTGCCAAGCAATATTCTCGGATCCGGGAGTAAGAACAAAAGGACAGGAGTCATGTTTTTTGGAACCGACAAAGGACTAATCGTTTTTCATCCGGACAGTATCAAAATAAATAAATTCATTCCTCCAATCGTCATTACATCTTTCACAAAAATAAACCGAACACAAAATGATGGGCTACCAGCAGAAGTAAAAGGAATGCCATACAGGAAACAAATCAGCCTCACCTATCTAGACAATGTCATCAACTTTCAATTTGCCGCACTGAGTTTTACATCGCCATCTAAAAACCAATATGCCTACATGATGGAAGGTTTTGATGATGACTGGATTTAAGTAGGCAATCAACGAACAGCCAAATATACCAATCTTGATCCGGGAACTTATACATTCAAGGTTAAAGGCTCCAATAATGACGGTGTGTGGAATGAAACAGGAACCTCCCTCCAACTAACGATTACGCCTCCATGGTGGAAAACAACCTGGGCCTATACCGGGTATGGTTTTTTGATAATAGCAGCACTCGTTATTGGACGGCAAAATATTGTTCAGCGTGAACGACTAAAATCCAATTTAAAACTTGCAAAGGTGAATCAGGAAAAGGAGCATTTTGAATTGGAAAAGGCAAAAGAAGTGGACCGGCTAAAAAAACAACATTCTTTACCAACATTTCCCACGAGTTCAGAACCGCCTAACACTGATAAAAGGACCTGTTCGTGATCTGTTGGAAAAATATGCTAACGAAGAAGAAACCCAACATAAACTCAAACTGGTTGAACGAAACTCCGACCTCCTGTTGCGATTAATTAATCAGCTGCTTGATTTGGCTAAACTCGAATCCGGTACTCTGAAAGTCAATGCGTCACAGGGTGATGTATATTCCTTTATCCGCGCCATCACCAGTTCATTTGTTACGCTGGCACAACAAAAACAAATAACCATTGATGTCCGGGTAGCGGGAGAACATTGCCATACCATTTTCGATAAAGATAAACTCGAAACGATTCTTATCAACCTGATTAATAATGCTATTAAATTCACACCACACAACGGATTTGTTTCCATTAAAGCAGTTGTTAACGATGGTATTTTAAACCTTGCCGTCGCCGACACCGGTATCGGTATTCCACAAGAACAGCAAGATCAAATCTTTGAGCGATTTCATCAGGTGAGTGAATCACACACGGAAGTGGGGACAGGAATTGGCCTTGCACTGGTTAGAGAATTGGTAAACTTAATGGCAGGAAAAATTTCTTTGGCCAGTGAGGTTGATAAGGGAAGTGAGTTCAAGGTCACAATTCCAATGGAGAATATCACCAGCGACCAGATGCCTGCTGCTGATGAAGAGGATGATACAATGGTGATCGTCAAACCGGAAACAATAACTCGCGAAACACCAGCATTTCAGCCCGGGAATGGCATGGAAACCGATAGGCCTCATATTCTGGTAGTGGAGGACAACCCTGACCTACGCACATTTATTGTCGAGTCAATGGGGGCAGAGTTTAATTATCATGAAGCAGAAAACGGAGTTCAGGGTCTAGCAACTGCGTTGGAGGAGACTCCCGACCTGATCATCTCCGACATTATGATGCCCGAGATGGATGGTATTACCATGGCCGAAAAACTTAAATCAGATATTCGAAGTAGCCATATCCCGTTGATATTACTGACTGCCAAATCCGATGAAGAGACCCGGTTGAGTGGACTGGAAAGCGGTGCCAATGATTACATCACCAAACCTTTCAATAAAAATGAGTTGTTGCTCAAAGTACGGAACAGTATTAACAGGCAAATTAAACTTCAGGAAAAATTAAGGAGTGAACTTTTAAGTGAGTCTTCTGAGTCGTCAGAAAATAAAGTAGAGTCGGCTGACGAGAAGTTTTTGCTGAAAGTAAAAACAGCGATCGTAACCCGTATGAGTGATGAACAACTTAGTGTAGAGTCGCTGGCAGACGAGATTGGATTAAGCCGGTCGCAACTTTTCCGGAAAATAACTGCATTGGCAGGAATTTCTGTAAACGAACTGATCCGTAAACTCCGTCTTCAAAAGGCCGCTCAGCTGTTGAAGCAAAAATGGGGATCAGTCTCCCAGGTGTGTTATGAAGTCGGATTTTCAAATCCCTCGTATTTCAGTAAAATTTTTAAAGAGGAGTTTGGGATTTTGCCCAGCGAATTTGATGGCTGACAAATTACCCGCATTTATCCAAGTAGGCTGCTTACCAATTTAATTTGCTTGCCTACGCTGAAGCTCCGCGCAAGCAGGCGATTCGTGATTTGCGATTTGCGAATAGCGAGTTGAACATGCAACTAAGATCAAACACCTTTTTTATATTAGAAAAGCTGTAGCACCTGCCTGCACGAAGCCGCTGCGCTACACGAAGTTTCACTGCGCGAAACGCTTCGTGTAGTGCAACGTTTCGCGTAGTGAAGCTTCGGCGAAGGCAGGCAAAGAAGCATAAGCAATTTCTTTGTGGTCCTTTGTGGGATCTTTGTGGTCCTTTGTGTAATAACATTAAAAAGCGAAGCTATTCCCACCGGATAGACCTACTAGCAGACGAACAACTAAACTACCAACAACTACCCTCCCTTCTTTAACTCTCCAAGACACTCCTTCAGACCATCTTTGAAACCACCATACCGCTTTCGCTGGATGTAACGGAACGCGCCATACATCAACAACATCAGAATGCAGGAGGTAATGATCATCAGGACTATCTTCAGATCGCTGGACAGATTTTCAAACCAGATGGTGGGGCGTACTTTCTTATAAAACATCAGACACAAACATACAGACGCAAAGAAAGTCTCTACCGCACCTTCCAGCACCCAAACCTGACGTAGTAATTGAATAGTCTTGTCAATGGAAGTTTTGAGTGGAAACACAGACCGTTGAAAGGTGTTAATCTTAACAATGGCAACCCCTTTGTTCACGCCCATGAGGACAAAACAAATGGAGAACATCAGCATAATCCAAAAACCTGTGGGTTTCTGTGGATTTGAAATTGCAAAGTAAACTCCAAACCCGAGGATTAATACAGCAAAGAAGGACTGTACCCAAATCCGTTGACGTAGTGAGCCCTTTAAATTCTCCATAATCGAATTTGACTTTTTCATAAGCATGGCTTTTAATTTGGCTTCATCCATCAGATTGTCGGTATCACCGTGCAACTGTACCCATATCGTTTTCAACTCATCACTCATTGTCACTGATGTTTACTATTTTTTTCAGTTTCGATTTTATACGACTGACTTTTACTCCTACGTGGTTGGGAGTGATCCCCATGATCTCACCGATCTCTATCTGGCTTTTATCTTCGAGGTATAATAATATAATTGCCGCATCAACAGGATTCAGCCGGCGGATGGCGTTGTCAAGTTCCATTTGCTTCACATCCAGATCACTGGGGCCCATAACAGGCTCAACACGTTGCGCATGCTGTACCTGAAATGTTTCGTGTTGTGGTCTTCGTTTACGCATCCGCAGATGTTGAATCGCAACATTGAAACCGACCTGATACATCCAGGTAGAAAATTTAGCATCACCCCCGAAAGGAGGGATACGAGCGCCAAAGCTGGATCATCATCTCTTGAAAGAGGTCTTTCCGATCTTCCTCACCATCACAATACATTCTGCAAATCTTATGCAGTATACCCTGAGACTCCATGACGAGTTTGATAAACTCCTGTTGTGAATTGCTATTGTCCAATTAGCTGGTTTTGAATCCCGTTTTAGCGGGTGAGTTGCACACCGCACTGAAATATTACAGTCTGTACGAATATAAAAAAAAGAGCAACGCCCCTGGGCCTTTGTTCGTCTTCATAACCACAAATAAGACTTCCTATCAGGTAACGCCTCCCGATTGCACCACAGGCAACTGGTAACCGGTAACTTTTTTGATTTGCCTGCCTACGCTGAAGCTCCGCGCAAGCAGGCGATTATTGATTTGCGATTTGCGAATAGCGAGTTGAACATGCAACTAAAACCAAACACCCCTTTTTTATATTAGAAAAGCTGTAGCACCTGCCTGCGCGAAGCTTCGGCGAAGGCAGGCAAAGAAGCATAAGGTTTCACAAAGCAATTTCTTTTGTGGTCCTTTGTGGGATCTTTATGGTCCTTTGTGTAATAGCATTAAATAGCGAAGCTATTCCCACCGGATAGACCTACCAGCAGACGAACAACTAAACTAACAACTACTACCTCTTCCTAAATATCCATTTCACCCTCAACCAAATCCCCCGCGGACTATACCAGGGGTACGCCACTACCCCGCCAACAGTTATTCCTCCGAGTAAGAGCATAGGGCAATGTAATTTTTATTTCTTTTTCAGTTGAGTCAGCAGGTACCTGATACTCAACAGTCGTCATGCCAATAAAGGAAGTCACCAGCGTTTCAACAGCTTTCGGGTGATCAATCACCATTTCAAATTTTCCTTCCGCGTCCGTAACCACTCCTTGCGTAGTTCCCATTCGAATAATATTTACACCTGGTAAATGATCAGTTTCATCCTGGCTTACGACGACAATGCCACGGATGGTGATTCGGTCGACGGATTCTGTTTGCACCAATGATGCTTTACTTTTTTTAGCAACCTGTTCCTGCCCGGGCCGTGTTCGCGACTGCTGTGCTTCCGACGGGCGACTGATCAGTACCAGCAGAAATGCGATCGCCGCAGCCCAACGGGTCTGGAGCCTCGAATGATTTCGTAAAGGATCGGTATACGTTGTCAGTTGGTGCGGTGCAAACCTGCCACAGGTGGAAGCAGGCAGGGTGTTAAAATAATTTTTGATTTGTTCTTCGCTCCAGGTGGTGAAGTCGATCACCTCCTTTTGACACGCACCACAAAAGCGACCTTTTTGTGTGGGCGTAAACTGATCCCATTTTTCGTGACACGGGGAGGGGATGGCAAGGGTAAAGTTTCTTTTCATAGGCTTAGGTTTAATTCAGCATTACGGAATTAAACCTATGATGCAGGAGGAAGCGGTTTTCCATAAAGGAAGGGTGTACCAACTTACAAGAACTGCATTTATCACAAAACTCCTTTTCTCTGCTTGCAATTTACAGGATTGATATACGCTTTCCAGGGTGGAGATTTGTGAATCAAATTCTTACACTAATGAAAAATGCAGCCTTTCATAACCGAAAAATAGTATTCATTTTTTTAACGTTCTTGTTATTTTATTGTGTCCTTACCATCCAATGTAATGCGCAGTCGTACATCACCAAAGTTGAAATGATGGATGGAACCAATATTAAAGAACCCATCTTTAAATTACTGGATACCACCATCGTCTTTAAAAACTATCCGCCGTATGCAGTTTCAGAAATTAGCATTATCAAAGTACGAAGCAAAATGGCGCTGGTGGAACGTCCGGTAGTGTTGGGATTAGCAGGAGGATTTTTTGGATTTCTCATTGGTCGTAATAATTATGTACCCTATGAAGGCCCGGGACAATATAGTTTTTATTCTGGCTTCTCTTCGGCAGAGGACATCAATAAGAATTTGCAGGAGCAGGCCGCACTAAAAGGATTCGGTGTCGGAATGTTAACCGGCGCAGTGGTTGGTTTCGCAACGGCATTTATCACAAAAAAAGTAAAAATCAATGGAGACCTCGCCCGCTATCAAAAACATAATAAAAGGAAATTACAGAAGTATGTGATCAAATAAGGGTCTTCGGTTTTAACGTGCCGCCGAACGGTTAACACGCAACAAGGAAATTTCTCTTTTTTCATTATGGATTTTGTGTCTTTACTGCATCTCAGGATTATGTAGTTAAATCCTGTTCGTATGAAAAAGCTTCTGATCATCACCGGGTTTGTATTTGCAGCGATAGTATGTGTGTATGCACAACACCCTTCCGCGGTACCACAGCCCCTTAACATCAATTTCAAAAATCGCGGATACTTTTATGCCGCCTCGCCGTACTTGTCATCCACAGCCGGTTTTGGAGGCTGGGGTGAGTCTGAAAATGGTTACCAGCATGTGGATCCATCTTCAAATTTTGAAAAAGAAAAACTAAGCGTTGTTGTTGATACCAGCAAACCGCGGGTACTTTGGGAAAGATATCGGGGATATACACTATATGTAGTCAACACCCAGGCGGACACCCTATTTTTTCAGGCACAAGACAGCAGGCTCAATATGAAATTGCAGGCACAGGATAAAAACGGCGTATGGAAAGATATCGAATACCTACCCTCCAGTTGGTGCGGCAATAGTTATCATTTGCTTTACCTGCCGGCTGAACACTACTGGGAATTTACTGTGCCTCAATATGAAGGAAAAATGAAAACCAGGATCCGCGTTGCATTGCAATGGAAACCTGATCGTGAAGGGGAAGAGCATTGGGTGTACAGCAATGAATTTGAGGGAAGTATCAACCGTGCTCAGTTTACGAAAATTCTTAAGTATACACCCAATGGACTAATGGATCCGTACAATAATTAATGGTGGCGATCACTATAACTTATCATCGAATTCACCGTACTCGCGTTATTTGTGTTTACTGTAGAGACGCCAGTATGAGAATCTGAGTGACGTCTCCGAACGGGCAGCTGGTAACCGCAACTATTTTGATTAGTGATAGTGATTTAGCCGTGTAACAAACCAACCGGCAGACGAACAACTAACAACTTTACCTAAAAATTTGACTCGGCTCATAATGCTTTTGCTTCACATCCGGCCAGAGTTGATCGGCCTTTTTCAATAATTTCGGCTCATTCTTATTCCATGTTTCAAGAGAATTCACTTCCCGGATAATAGATTTACTGTGATAGAAAAGATAAAGCTTATCATTTACGATCTTAAAGGTCTCAGGATCAATTGAAATTTTCTTTCCATAACTTACTGCAAGTGCACAATATCCATCAAATTGTGGAAGATAAATGGATGGATTTTCGTCGAACATTTTCTTGTTATCGGCTGTAGAAAACAAATAGGTTCCAGAGCCGAATTTGGTTTTAAATTTATTTTGACCCTTCACAGGATTTCCGGTGGTGAAGTAACTAACAACATCGTATCCACCAATCGCGATTCCTGAGCCGCTTACAGGGTCGATTTGTCCAAATAGCAAACTAGTGTTGAGCAATAAGAGCCCAATGATTACAATTTTCATTTTCTTTCTCATTTTGTTTTTCAAATTTATGTTAGTAATAATTATTCTACTCAATAAGCCATATATTCCACTCTACGATGATACTGACCGCCAGCGCAAGCACGATCACGATGGAAACTGCTTTGTGAAAAATTTCACGTGTGGTATTAATGATCGCGATAATTGAAACAATCAAGAGCAACAAGAGTTGCAAAGTTTGACTCACTATCTCCAGATTCAGTATGAATAGGTTGTAGAGAATTGAAAATGCTGCTGAAATGCTCAACAACAAGTATAGCTTTCTATAGTTTCTAAAATAAAATTCCTTCAGATCAAGGCATTTACCCTTGAACTTATCGGGGAATAATAATCGTGACATGAGGAATAAGTTTATGGGGTAGATCATGATAAACAAGAAAACCGGCAGTCTCCATGGAGAGAAGTTTTTTAGCTCATAAGTCACCCACCATTCTTGTATATTCAACAAGAGGACAAAAATTACCCAAAGGATGTGTGGCCAATACAGTTCGACTTTGTGAATTTTCTTCAGGACACTCGCAACGCCTCTTAGTATTTGGGTGATCCCCAAACTGATTACGATCGAGATCAGAACGGTTACATATTCGAAAGCGGACATCATATTCTCTCTTGGTTGTTTTGAGTCATCTTAACTCAAAACATTATTAAAAAGATTCAAGATCTGCTCATGAAATATGTCAACCGCTTGACAAATGTATGATATATGGTCGCTGATATTAATCTATATTAAATTGGAACTTTGCTATGCGCATGCATCAACAATAAAATTGCGGAAATCAACGATCTCTGAAAATTTCAGTTTGTGAAAATTTTAAGTCAGACATACGATCAAGTGTCGTTTGGATGACAAAAAGAAGAAACTTTTCGAACATCAATCTCTGTTAAGCGTATTCTTGAAGTAATGAATATTGAATTTAAACATTTGATAGAAGCTGATAAATCGGCAATTATTAATCTGATGAACAATCAATTAGTGAGACGGCAAATGCCTTTATTGAAAGACACTTTCAACGAAGGTGATTATTATAAATTTATTGCATCGAAGGAATTGTTGTGGATTGAGCATGGGTATGGTCCGTGGGCTTTTATGGTCAATGATCTTTTTGCGGGTTGGGGCGGACTACAGCCTGAGAACGGAGAAGCTGACCTGGCAATTGTATTGCACCCGGATTATTGGGGAATTGGAAAAGTTATTTTTCACAAAATAATAGAAAAAGCTTTTGGAGAGATGGGCTTAACTTCAGTTACGGTTTTACTTCCACCTACCAGGTCACGAATAAATGGCTTGCTGCGATTGGGATTTCAGGAAGATGGCGACATAGAAGTTGAAAACGCTCGATTCATTCGATATCGCCTCAGTTCCTACTCTTAAGAATATTCAAGATGGTCACCAAATTTAACCCATTATTCAATAAAGTTTATTTCATCAACCGATACACCATGCTGCATATACTGGAAGGTAGCGGAGCTGTTCAGGTTGACTTTAAAAACTATTTCGATTTGTCGGATCGAATTATTTTCCTGGAAAAAGGCCAGTATATAAAATTTTTGAGCGATGGATTTCTGGTTCGAAAAATTGAATTCAATGATGAACAGCTATTTCGAAACAAAGATGTTCGGGTGCTCTTCAAGCACCTTGTTTCATTGGGCTACATCCAATTCAATGAATGTGAAGCATGTCAACGGTATCTGGAAGATAACCTCATCGACAATGCCAATCATTTTATAGACATTTCTTCAGAGCAATGGTATTGGCAAAACCCTTTTAATGCTACTAAAGATGAGTATCATATCATATTTGATGTAAAGGATGTTATCGATCAGGAATATAGGAATCACCTAAGCAGTGGAGATATCGCAACACTCATAAGTGATCATGAGATTAACCCGCATGTGTTGTATGCAGACAAAGTAGGAATTTCAATAAAAGGCCTGCTTGGAACAAAGCGGTTCATCGAAGCCCAGAAGGAAATTGCCTTTACGGATAAAAGTATGAAGGAAATTGCATACGATTTTGGGTATAAAGATCCAGCTTACTTTAATCGTGTTTTTAAATCAAATACCGGGGTTACTCCTGGTGAGTTTAAAGAAAGTATCGCCTTTGAAAAGAAAGATGCGTTTGTGCATGAATTACTGGAACTGATCCAGGCGTTCCATATGGAAGAAAGAGGTACAGATTTTTATGCGGAAAAAATGAATTTATCGGTAAAGGCACTTTCCAATAAAGTTAAAAGCAAACTACAAATATCTATTGGCCGCTTGATTCGGGAGGAAATCATTCGAACAGCCAAGCAATATCTTGTTGAACACAGACCAATCCATGAAGTTGCCAACACCCTGGGATTTCAGGAATCCAACCATTTTTCAACGTTCTTTAAACATCACACAGCGATAACACCAACAGAATTCCAACATCAAAAGTACAATCAATAGTACTTTTCTTGTACCAAAAGCACACTTCTCTATCCTCACATTTACATTGTATTAATTGCTAAACATTGTAAATGATGGAAATTAAAAATCAAGTAAAAAAAATGGATGAAATGATATCACAAGGTGATATCGTAAACGCAGTAAAAGTCTTCTTCTCAAATGCAGCAACTACTTCTGATTATGGAAAGGTACGGACAGAAGGTAAGCAACAGATGGTTGAAAAAATGGAAGGATTTCTTGGCGCTATTGCTAAGGTAAATGGGATCGCCCACCATCATTCTATCGTGGAAGATAATGTCTCAGCTTCTGAATTTACGTTTCACTTCGATATGAAAGATGGAAGTGAAATTTTCTGGCATGAAATCATTCGCAGAATTTGGAATGATCAGGGAGAAGTTATCTCCGAAGAGTACTTCAATGCGAATGGTTAATAGTATGAGACTCAGAATTATTTCTCCAACCATGCATGGCGTTATTGATTATTCTGCAGCGATGGCACTGATTGCCGGACCAATGATTTTTGGTCTGGGTAGTTCATCTCCCTTAGCCATATGGATTTCGATAAGCACGGGTATTGCTGTTGTACTGGTCAGTGTCAGTACGCAATATGCCTTTAGTCTTTTCAAGGTCATCCCTTTTGACATACATTTGGGTATTGACCTTTTAGCCGCCACCAGTTTTTTGCTGGCTCCTCTGCTCTTTGATTTTACTGGAATTGATTTCTATTACTATATAGTCAATGCAGCGGTTGTATATCTCGTTGTTGCACTTAGTGACAACTCTAAATTTGATTAACAAAAAATAATAATTACAAATGAAAAAGTTTAGTATCCCGGACAGATCAGAATTAACATCCGAGAATCAGGCAATATACGATAAGGTAAGAAGCCAGTTGGGATTTGTTCCTAACATCTATTCCTATTTGGCGAAACATTCAACGGCCTTACCAGACTATCTTCAGTTTATCGGAAGGAAAAGTACTTTAAGTGGAAAAGAACGTGAAGCGGTGAGCCTTGTTGTAAGTGAAATAAACGGTTGTAAGTATTGCCAGTCTGCTCATACAGCCTTAGGAAAGATGAATGGTTTCACGGATGATGAGATTCTGCTGATTAGAAGGAATGAAGCTGTATTCAGCCGAAAAATAAATGCGCTTGTAAACCTGGCTGCATCATTAACAGAAAACAGAGGGAAGGCCAGTCAGGAGACAATCGATGCTTTCTTTGACGCAGGTTACACGGAAGAGAATTTTATCGATCTGACATTTGGTGTTGCTGATAAAATCATCACCAACTTTCTTGCACAAACAGCTGAGGTGAAAATTGATTTTCCGGCGGTGACAGTTCTTTAAAAAATAAATAATTACAAAAAGCATAAAAAATGAAAAATTTACTAAAACCATTGATTGTAGTTCTCATCTTGATGAACTACAGTGCGTTTGCTCAGGATAAAATGGCAAACAATATAGATAACAGTAATATCGCATTACAGGGATATAGTCCTGTGTCGTACCTGGATTTGGGACTTGCCCAGCGTGGAGTTAAAGATTTTAAATCAGAGCACAATAAAGTAATCTATTACTTTACCTCCCAGGATCAAAAGAGAACCTTTGAAAAAAATCCAGAAAAATACCTGCCAGCTTTTGGTGGCTATTGCGCTTTTGGAATGTATGCAGGTGCCAAGTTCCGACCTGATCCTAACAAATTCCTGGTTCAAAATGGAAAATACTTTTTGTTTTTGTATAACCTCGAATTGGATGCTCAGCAACTTTGGTTAAACGAAAAGAATCATGAGAAGCTTGAAAGGAAGGCGAATGAGAATTGGAGTAAGCTTAAAACTACCTATAATTAGTTTGTTGATTTGATAGGAACTGGCTGGTAATTTATATTTATCAGCCAGTATCCTTTCTGATCAGGATTAACCAGCCGACATGAAAGAACTTATACAGAAAATAAAGAATTGTGAATTATGTAAGGCTGATCTTCCACATGGTGTAAATCCGATTTTTTCAGCGCACATTCAAAGCAAGATTGCGATCATCGGACAGGCTCCAGGTAAAATTGTTCATCAAACCAGTATTCCCTGGGATGACAAAAGTGGCGAACGATTGCGTGAGTGGCTTCAGGTTGATAAGACTTTATTTTATAATCATAAAAATTTTGCGCTAATCCCGATGGGATTCTGTTACCCAGGAAAGGGCACCAGTGGCGATCTTCCTCCCAGGAAAGAATGTGCACCACAATGGCACGACTCGCTTTTGGCCAAAATGAAACATTTAAAACTTACCATTCTAATTGGATCGTATTCGCAAGCATATTATTTAAAGGAGAATGCAGAAAATACACTTACAGAAACAGTTAGAAACTTTGATAGCTATTTACCTGACTATTTTGTTTTGCCACACCCATCTCCAAGAAATAACATTTGGTTAAAGCAAAACCCCTGGTTTGAAACAGAATTGCTTCCAGTCTTGAAGAAGAAAGTGGCAGAGCTAATTACGAACTAAGCAAGTCAATTCATTTAAGATATCCGTAAGGAAAGTATTCTTAACATTGATTTGATTCGTTTATTTTATTTAAATTCATCTAAGCTATTTGAAGACAATGGACTGCAAACCACTTATAGATTATATTTCTCGCCATGTTTCATTAACCGATAGTGAGCAAGCATTACTTTGTTCAAAAGTGCAGTCAAGAAAATATTTGAAAGGTCAGTACGTCGTGCAGCAAGGTGATATCTGTAGGTTTGAAAGCTTTGTACTTTCAGGATGCCTCCGGACGTTTAGCGTTGATAAAAATGGAAAAGAGCATATTGCCATGTTTGGGATTGAAGATTGGTGGGTAGGTGACTTAGGGAGTTTTATTGCGCAAGGACCTGCCAATTATAATGTTCAATGCATTGAAAATGTAGAACTCCTCCAACTATCTTACGAAGATTTAAACTACCTCTATAACAAGATTCCAAAACTTGAAAGGTTTTTCCGAATTATCATTCAGAATGCCTTCATCGCTTCCGAAAAAAGAACACTTAATAATTTTAAGTTAACCGCAAAAGAGAAGTATTTATTGTTTCGAAAACAATATCCGCTAATCGAGCAACGCGTTCCACAATACATGATCGCATCCTACCTGGGTATCACCAAAGAATTTCTTAGTAAAATCCGACAGGATTTAATCTTAGGACAATAAATATTAATCTAGTTTAACCTTCTTTTTTAAGATAGGTTATATTCCATGCTATTCAATTCCATGAGTTTTGTGTTACTGAATTAAAGCAAGATATACATGGAACAATTACTGAATTCAATTACAGATTTAAACGATTTAATTCTTCAGGGAAAGGCATTGGAGGCTTTTGAAATGTACTACCATGAAGATGTTGAAATGCAGGAAAATGAAGAACCTCCGACGCGAGGCAAAGAGGCAAATCGCATTAGGGAGAAAGAATTTTTTGATTCCATCACTGAATTTCGGAGTGCGAAGGCAATAAATATTGCAGTCGGGGAAGGGATTACCATGGTTGAGTGGTGCTATGATTACACACATAAAGACTGGGGGGTGCGTAATTATAAACAGGTTTCTGTACAACAATGGAAAGATGGAAAAATAATAAAGGAAACTTTTTACTATGGTTCCTAGCTACATGGACTCTGGTGTTAGTAGTTAAAAATTAGCAATATGAAAGCTGTACCTATTGAAGTGTTTACTCAAAAATATATTAATGACCTTTCTATTGTAAAAGAAGTCCTTCGGGATAAGTATGTCTCCATTATCGAAAAGGGGAAAGTTATATTTTTTGTTGTTGACCAAGCTGGAAGGATTCGATATGTAAGTGATTATATTCAGGATATATTAAAGTACAAACCACAACACCTCACAGGTGTGGATATCACCAGTATAATTGAACCTGCAAGTCTTACCCTTTATATTGATCAGATTAACAAATTACGCGAGAATCCTTCTTCGCATACCACCATTCGCGACCTTGGCGTTTTTTGTACAGAATGTGAACGGCATTACTTTGATGGATTAATCACGTTCAATGACGCTATGCCGGAAGGCCACTTTGTTATGTATTTGCATGATGTAACTGAGCGTAAGAAGAATGAAGACTCGCTGATCCAAACTAATCTTGAACTTGATAGTTTTATATATAAGGCATCACACGACCTGAGGGCACCATTGGCCTCCTTAACGGGGCTTATTAACCTTACAGAAAAATCCTCACAGCGTCAAAGTAAGGAATATGTGGAGTTAATGAAACGAAGCGTAAACCGTTTGGATCAATATATCCGAAAACTGGCACACTATACACGCAACAATGTAATTGAAGTCGACTATCAGGAGATCAACTTTCGGTTGCTGTTGGAAGAGATTTTCGAGACCTACAGGTTTATGCCAGGTGCTGATAGAATAAAATTCACAATGACTATACTCAATAAAGGAAAAGTTGGTAGTGATTTATTTAGACTGCAATTAATCTTCAATAATTTGATTTCCAATGCTATTAAATATCATAATCCGGAAGAATCGTCTCCATTTATATCCGTGAAGGTGGTTTCAAATGCAAAGTATTTTAGAATCAAGGTTTACGATAATGGAATTGGGATACAAGAAGAGTATCAGGAGAGAGTCTTTGAGATGTTCCAACGCGCAACAACAACCGGACAAGGATCTGGAATTGGCCTTTACATTGTAAAAAAGGCACTTGTAAAGCTCAAGGGAAAGATTGAAGTAAAAAGTAAACTTGGCCGCGGTACTGAATTTATTATTACGTGTCCTAATCAATTTGAAGAATGTATACCCATGCAAAAAAGCAAAGTATAAATATTCTTTACTGAAATATAAGATCAAGTCCTAATCGAAAAACCATATCAATATTTCATATGCCGCACTTTATTATTGATTGTTCTGCAAATATTCTGGCCATGAGTTCGGAGCCTGAAATTTTAAAAATTGTTATATACGCAGCTCGTACTTCAAAACTTTTTTCTAAAAATGATATAAAGGTAAGGGTAAATCCCTATACAAGATATGATGTCGGCGGCAGTACAAGGGATTTTATCCACGTCTTTGGATACATCCTTCAAGGCAGAACAGAAGAGCAAAAGTCCATGTTGGCCAAAAATCTTGTAAAAGCACTCACCTCAATGTTTCCCTATGTTGAAAATCTTGCTGCCAGAGTAGAGGAGTTTTCACTGAATGGTTACTATAACAGGAACCTGCTTTCATTAAATTTCTAAACCAATAAATTATTACTGATGAAAAAATATATACTATTATTCTTATTAACCTTTTTGGAATTTCAAATACAGGCACAGTCAACTGAAGGGAGACTATCCAGAAAGGATAAAAAATTATTTTTGGGAACATGGTCTTTGGTGGCTGTCGAAAATACAAACGCAGATGGAAGCAAGACCACTCCCTATGGTGAAAATCCCAAGGGGCTTTTGATCTTTTGTGAGAATGGTGAGTATGCGATTCAAATTTTAAAAACACAACGACCATTAGTGACTGCCAATGATAAAAATAAAGCAACCGCAGAAGAGAATGCAGCTTTGGTCAAAGGAAATAATTCGCATTATGGAACCTACTCAATCGACACAGATAAACATTCAATAGCTTTTAATGTTATGCATGCATTTTATCCTAATTGGGAAGGAAAAGTACAAATTCGATCCTTTACCCTTCAAAATGATCTTTTACGGTATGAAGTGACAAATACCACAAATGGCGGAGCAGTAACCGCGGAAGTTATGTGGAAGAAATCGGAATAGCTTTGCAAAAATAACACCCGGCTTGAGGACAAATGTTGAATTAGAAATAATGTTGAAAATACACCCACGGGGTTTGTCGACGCTCCTCCTTGTCTGCAGTCCATCAACAAGATAACCCAGACTCTTCGCTTACGCTCTGAGTGACGTCTCCGAACGGGCTACCGGTAACAGGTAACTGGCAACTGGTAACTTTTTTGATTGAGATTAGTGAGATTTGATTTAACCAATCAACATACCTACCGGCAGGCGAACAACTACCAACTACCAACTTAAACTTAAATAACATACCGGTTAACAATCTGATCGATCTCCTGGGTAAAAAAATGAAGATGTTCATCCGAAATCGTTCGGGCATTCTCTTCTTTGATCTTTATGATCAGTCCACCGTAGTGACCAAGATCCAGCGGGATGATCAGCAGGGATTGCAGGTCTCGTTTGATGAATTCTTTTTTAATACCGGATAATTCTTTACCGGATTTAAGCTGGAAATACCGATTCAGGGCATCGCCGGCCAGCATTTCTTTGACCCGTTGATTCCGCGTCGACCGGATTAAGTCAATAATCATATCAACGGTAAAAGCGACTTCAGTTTTCTCGGTATTAGCCATAAAGTAATGTTACCAACAATAAAGTTAGTAAAAAGTTAATGATACGCTCTACGTTCTCTGTTAAACTTTTGTTGTAAAACTGTATCATAAAGACGCACGGAGTTAAACAAAGGCTTTGCACCGTTATACACTACAATGCTATTACACAAAGGGCCACCAAGCTGGCGGATCTGAGTGACGTCTCCGAACAGGCTACTGGTGACAAGTAACTGGCAACCGGCAACTTTTTTGATTAGTGATTTAACCGGACAATACCACCACCGGCAGGCAAACAATTAACAATTAACCACTTGTCATTTTTCGCAAAAAATAAATGAACCAATAGTATTCTTCCGTATTTCTGATTTTCAAATTGTGGATACCTTGGACTAAATAAACAGCCATGAAAAAAGGATTCGTCAACCCTACCAGTACCATGGTCATTTGTATACTGATGGTCTTGCAAAGCTGCGCCAGTTACACCCGGTATCCAGTACCCATTCGAGTTGCTATCGGATCCGGACCGGTAAAGGTGGTTGACATTTATGGAAATGTGTATCACTACCAGAATATTATTTATGATAATACAGACTCGGTTTACCTGGGCATAAATGGTAGTGAGAAATCTGTTATTTTTAAAGATCACTATAGGAACGGGGTCTATCCCATAGACTCCAGAAGATCAAAAAAGAGGATAGGAGCAACAGTTGTTGATGTAGTGGATATACTATCTGATTTCAAACCTGAATACTAATAGGAAGCAGCTGGTGGATTTGAGTGACGGCTCCGAATTGGCAACTGGAAACGGGTAACCAGTAGCTTTTTTTGATTTGCCTGCCTACGCTGAATCTTCACTATGCGAAACGCTGCACTACACGAAGCGTTTCGCGCAGGCAGGTGTAATAACATTCAATAGCGAAGCTATTTTTGTACCGGAGTTACAAAAAGGTCGGATCCTAAGCCACCGGAAACGGGCAACCAGCAACTTTTTTGTACTTATCCCACAAAGAAAGTGCTTATTCTTCGCACACAAAGTTTGAATCGGAACCACCCGAAACTGGTAACCTGCAACTGGCGACTGGAAACCGGCAACCCACTAACAGCTAACAACTATCTTCTACTCACTAAACTCCCGCTTAACCCCTGGCTTAATACTGGTCAGGTCAGCAATTTTTATCGGCTTACCCGTTTCAATACTGTTTCTTGCTGCAATCCCTACCAACACCGCCAGGGCACCATCACGAACACCGGCGGTTTGCTTCAATGGGTCTTCCTTTACACCCATAAAAATTTTGTCTTTTAATAACTTGTCGCCACCACCATGACCGCCACCGGTATGAGGCACCCGGATAAACTGGCGTGTACCGAAGTTGGTATTCAACCACAGCTCATCATAATCTTTTTGTTCGATGGGATTGCTCTCTTCAATCCAGGTTTCGAGTCTTCCTTTTGTTCCGTTAAAGGCGATCCGATACCCTTCGTAGGGTGAATACGTTGTTAATGAATAACTCACCTGCACGCCGTTCATATACTTGATGGTGGCCGCCATTTTATCATAGATGTTTATATCCTCCCGGAATACACATCCGTCACGGAGATAGCCATCATGTTTTTCATGGGCTACATAGAGTTCCATAAACTGCTGACGTTGGGTGATGTCCATATAAAACTTGCAGGTATTTTTGTGCACACACGGCCGGCAGTTCGTGCTGCGAAAACTCCCCTTCTTCCCATAAAAATCGAGCGACCCCGAAGCATATACTTCCATCGGATCGGATTCAATCCACCAGTTGAGCAAGTCAAAGTGATGCGATGCTTTGTGTACCAACAAGGTTCCGCCTTTCTCTTTTAACCGGTGCCACCTTCTGAAATAATCGGCACCATGGCGTGTATCGAGGTACCAGTGAAAATCTACGGAAGTGATATCTCCGATGGCACCACTGCGCAGTAGTTCATAGATTTTAGCACGGTGTGGGGAGTAGCGGTAGTTGTGCGTAACCGTTATTTTTTTTCCTGTTTTCTTTTGGGCGGCGAGAATATTTTCACATTTCGTTTCGTCAGTGGTCATGGGTTTTTCGGTGATGATATCGGCACCCATTTCCATGCCTTTGATGATGAATTCATCATGAGTGGAGTCCACGGACGTGACGATAAGGGAGTCGGGTTTTGTTTCCTTCATCATTTTTGTAAAGTCGGTAAAGGTAGGGCAATCAAATCCGGTAGCTTGCTTCACATACTCCAGCCGTCCGGGGTTGATATCGCAAAGTCCAACATACTCGACATTGTCAGGATAATCTTCCAGTACTGTTTTCGACCACATCCCCAGTGCTCGACCGCTGGTGCCGACAATGGCGATGCGCATTTTCTTTGGGGGGTTCGAAAATGCGGGGGACAATGGATTTAAAAGCATGCTTCCGGCTACTGCTGCACCGGAAGTAGCAATAAAATTTCTTCTGGATAGGGGTTTTTCTTCACGGGACATGCTGGAAAGGGTTGGTGAGAAATCGGATATGCACGCGAAGTGAATCTAAATCTTTTTTTTTTTTTTTTAGCAGAATTTCCA
>CALOAV010000035.1:0-19450 GCA_942491425.1 uncultured Cytophagales bacterium | reverse complement strand
TCCACTTCCTAATTGCCGGGTAAGTTCAGGTTTTTCGTTTTTGCCCATTAACAATGGTAAGCAAAATAATAAAACATACCTATTGGTTGTTGGATACAAGATACACTCCCGTAAAGACGCTGAGCATTTCTCTGGCGTAAGCGTCCGCTGGTGCTTTCATCCTTCTCTTCTTCGTTGCTGATCACATAGATTAACACCTTCCTATTTCCTTTCCAAATACAGTGACAAACCAACATCGTTGGATATCAAGTCCAAAAAAAGTAAATTGATCTATCATGGCACAAAGCAGCAAAGAACGACAGCTGGCAGCAATAATGTTCACCGATATAGCCGGCTATACTGCGCTTATGGGACATGATGAAAAGAAAGCCATACAAATTCTGCATACCAACAGAAGCCTGCAGTCCCCATTAATAGAACAATTTGGTGGTACTTGGATCAAAGAAATGGGTGATGGTGTACTGGCTAGCTTTACTAGTGCTTACAACGCTGTTCAGTGCGCCATCGAAATTCAACAAAAAGCAAGTGAAGATCTAAAAAGTAGAATCCGTATTGGTATTCATCTTGGTGATGTAACCATAGATGGCGGTGATGTTTTCGGCGATGGTGTAAACATTGCTTCAAGGCTAGAATCCATTGCCGATCCTGGTGGCATTTATGTTTCTGAGGCGGTGTATAAAGCCATTCGTTCAAATAAAGAAATAAACTTTCAATTTTTAGGTGAACTCGGATTAAAAAATGTAGCTACAAAAACCGGAACCTATTCCGTTATTGCTGAAGGATTAAGTATTCCCACCAGAAACAAAATAAAAACCTTATCAAAACTGGGAGCTAAGAAAATATTTTATAAGACACCCTTGTTTTACATCGTATTGATAAGCGCACTATTATTTGGAAGCTGGGCATTCTGGAATACCTATGTGGATACCCAATCAGAATCCATCCGTTCACTCGCCGTCTTACCCATTTCGAATTTTACAGGGGATGACACCCAATCGTATTTTGTTGCTGGTGTACACGATGCGGTTATTGCTGAGCTGGGACAATTGGGAGCTTTACGGGTAATTGGTAAACAGTCAACATTGCAATATAAAGACTCGCAAAAAACGATTAGTGAAATTGCGTCCGAATTACACGTGGATGCGTTGGTGGAAGCCTCCATAATCAGCATTAGTGATAGTATCCGAATTCAACTAAAGCTGATCAGAGCTTTCCCGGAAGAGCAACAACTTTGGTCCAAAATTTATACCTCAAAGATTAGCAACATCCTTGATATATATGGAGAAATTGCATTAAGCATTGCGAATGTTATTGATTTAAAATTAAGACCGGAACTAGAAACGCGCTTTACCAGGGCAAGGGAAGTTAATCCGGATGCGTATCAGGCATATTTACAAGGTCAGTTTAATATGGGCTTTCTCACACCAGAAGGACAGCAGGCGGCTATGGATTACTTTAATAAGGCAATTGAAATCGATCCGGATTATGCCATGCCGTACGCAGGCCTGATGGGTGTTTGGGCTTTTTCAAAGCAGATGGATTTCGTATCCACTGAGGAAGCAAATCCGATGATTGAAAAATATATTGCAGAAGCACTGAAACGAGACAATCAAAGTGCAGAAATCTATTATTGGAAAGGAATTAAAAACATTTGGACCGACTTCGATTTTGAGGAAGGAGAAAAATCCTTTCAACGTTGCATTGAACTAAACCCAAATCATTCGCTTGCCAGAGCGTATAGTTCTCATTTGTCAATGATGTTAAAAAAGCCGGATGAAATGAGAGTACGAATGAGAAAAGCACTGGAAATCGATCCTAATAATTTATTAATACAAGTGCTGGCAACTGTTGAGCTAATGATCGAAGCCGATTATGACTCCTGTATTAATGAACTTAAACGACTTCAAACGATTATGCCCAATCATCCGTTGCTGATGATGAATCTATTCGTGTGTTATACAGAAACCGGAAAGTTTGAACTCGCTGTTGTAGATCTTATAAAGATGCTCAGGCAATTGGCTGATGAAACTGTTGTTGAAACTTTTGAGAATGCATATGCAAATTCGGGATTCCAGAATGCATTGAATATCACCGCCGATACCTGGGTAAGCAGATCGGATACCACCTTTGCATCCGCACAACAAGTAACCATGTTATATGCCTATGGAGGTAATGTTGATAAGGCAATGGATTGGTTAGAAACGGGTTACATGAGAATGGACCCTGATATACCCTATATTGGCGTGACACCCTATTTAAGACCGTACCATAATGAACCCCGCTATCTTGAAATCATGAAAAAAATGAAATTACCCAATGGAAAATAGACAGAAGATCTCGTTGTTCGATCTTAGACAAAAGACATTAGACATTAACATTAACCTTATGAGTTTTATCACCATCAAATCCTCGCATAACGTCTCTGATCTAATCGTGCTGAAAAGCCGGTTAGAATCGGAAGGAATTCCCTGTTTTATAAAAAATGAAAACACTACAGCAATCATGAGTCACATGGCCACATTCGTGGCAGAACTGCAGGTTGATGAAAAAGATCTGGAACGGGTTCGGGAAATATTAGAAGGATAGTTATTTGCTAGACATAAGAAGCAAGACAAAAGAAATTAGACATTACAAACAACCTATCCTTATTTCATGAAAATTCTCAACACGTACCTACCCCTAACCTTCTTCATTGGACTGTTTCTTTCGGGATGTCAGAAGGGTCCGGAAAATAATGCAAACACATACGAAGCAGGTATTGACAGCATTTTTGCTGGCTTTGACGATCCAGCCAAACCAGGGGCAGCAGTAGCAGTCGTGAAAGACGGTAGTGTTATATTTTCAAAAGGCTATGGCAGTGCCAACCTGGAGTACGACGTTCCGGTTACACCACAGACCATCTTTCACATCGCCTCGGTTTCAAAACAGTTTACTGCATTTTCCATTTTATTATTAGCCGATGAAGGGAAGTTGAGTTTTGATGATGACATCCGGAAATATATTCCCGAGGTACCGGATTTTGGAAAGACCATTACTCTACGGCACCTTGCCTCCCATACCAGCGGATTGCGGGATCAATGGAACTTATTAGCAATGGCCGGCTGGCGACTTGACGACGTGATCACGAAAGAACATGTCTTAAAGCTGGTCGCAAAACAAAAAGCGCTAAACTTTGAACCGGGCGATGAATACACGTATTGCAATACCGGATTTACCCTACTCGCGGAAGTAGTTGCCCGTGTATCCGGAAAGTCATTTGCTGAATTTACGAAAGAAAGGATTTTTGATCCGTTGGGCATGACCAATACATTATTCTATGATGATCACGAACGCATCGTTAAAAACAGGGCCTACTCGTATTATTTTGATCGTACCGGATATAAGAAAAGCGTGCTGAGTTATGCGAATGTCGGGGCTACAAGCCTGTTTACAACCGTTGAAGATTTAAGTTTGTGGGCGATGAATTTTGAATCCCCTGCGGTAGGCAATAATAAAATCATTGAACAACTCAATACCCTCGCGGTACTCAATAATGGCGAAACCTTTGGAGGAGCCTACGGGCAGTTCATCACCCCGTACAAAGGCCTCAATCAAATTGAACATGGTGGCGCCGACGCTGGATACAGAACCTACCTGGGAAGATTCCCTGATCAAAAATTCGCTGTGGTCGTCTTTAGCAACCTGGCCAGTTCAAACCCGGGTGGACTGGCCCTGCAGGTAGCGGATCTTTACCTGAAGGAAGAGATGACAAAGGAGACCAATGAGGTGGCGCCAATTCCTGAAGCTATCACTTTGTCGGCTGAAGAACTAGGGGCTTTCTCGGCAGAATACTGGAATGCTACAGAATCCTATTCAAGAAAAATTTATGTGAAAGACGATACATTACGGTATTCACGCGGTAATAACAATGAAAGCGTGCTGATTCCCATTAACAGGAATACATTTCAAATGCTAAATGTTGATGCTGATCTGAAAGTAAAGTTTGAAAATAAAAATAGCAAAAAGAAAATGATCGTCAGCATCAATAATGAAAATCCAAGTACTTTTGAAGAGTATATCCCGGCCAATTATTCCCCTGAGGAATTAAACGCATTTACCGGTACCTTTTATAGTGATGAACTAAGCACCGCCTATACGATTGGGATAAAAGATGGAAAATTGGTGGCTACCCATCCCCGGAATAGTGCTATTACCTTCTCCCCTATTAAAGCAGATTTATTTTCAGGTGATCAGTGGTATTTCGGGATGATCCAATATGAACGCAATGCTTCCAAAACGATATCAGGAATACGTGTTTCAAGTGGTCGGGTCCGGAATCTTTATTTTCAGAAGCAGTAGGTTGTGTTGGATATGAGTTATGGGTTGACTCCGCTCAGAGTCACTCGAAGAGGACTCTGAGTATTGACTTCGTTCAAGGCCACCCGAAGAGGATGTTGAGCATCAATTTAGATAAAAGTAAAAAATAATGATCAAGAAGACGTTCATTAAACTTGTCTCTACCTATACGCTAGATCAACAGCTGATAGTTGAGATGTGGGATGAAATTGAAAGGTCTTATTCCGATAGCAAAAGGTATTACCATACCCTATCCCACCTCGATAACCTGTACCTGCAGCTTTTATCAGTAAAAAATCATATTGAGCATTTTGATACACTGCTGTTTTCCTTGTTTTATCATGATATCGTTTATAATCCATTAAAATCCGACAATGAAGAAAGCAGCGCACTACTTGCAGAAAAACGAATGCAACAGGTTGGGGTCCCGGAAGCCATCATTGAGAATTGTAAAGCGCAAATACTCGCTACTAAAAACCATGTGGTAAGTACTACTCCCGATATCAATTATTTCACTGACGCAGACCTTTCTATTCTAGGACAATCCTGGGATGTATATTCAACATACATCAACTCCATTCGAAAGGAATACGCCGTTTATCCCGATCTGCTGTATAAACCGGGAAGAAGAAAAGTAGTACAGCATTTCCTGAGCATGGAAAACATCTATAAGACACCGTACTTTCACAACAAATTTGAAAGCCAGGCCAAAGAGAATTTAAATCGTGAATTAGGAATGCTGAAATAATCCCTTGTCAGTTGTTATTTGTTGGGTTGTTCGAGGTTTCAAGTTTCACCACTATCTACTGTCTTGCGTCTACTATAACTGCGAATACGGCAGCGGTTTTAAGAAAACCCGTGTAATGTCGTCCATGGCATCTTTGTATTCTTCCAATTTTGTGATCCGTTGCCATTCGGGGTGGGGACCGAATTTAGACCAGGCCGCATCATACGCTGCCCGATCTTTAAAGCCCAGCATATAGGTGAGGCATGGCATCTGATCACCAGCGATGTTCGATCCGAAGAACACGATGGGCAGCCCCACATCCTTAAATATTCCAAATTCACTGTCGTTAAACATTTTAACTTTTCGTCGCAGGCCATCCTCATTCGGACTTTCGTATATTCTAAGTTCAAAAAGCGTGGCACCATCATGCTTAACAAGATCTGGAAAACCAGTTGTTGAGCGAATCAGATTAGCCGATATTCTTTTGTATGGTATGGATTGTGGTGGTGCCGTCAGATAGGGCTTCGCAGCTTTCTGATATTGCTGGTCTTTTGCCAGCGCATCCAGGCCATCGGTATAGGACTGTAGATTTTTGTGAGCGATTAAAAGGTATATTTTTTTTGGTAATGCCTCTCCGGTTTCCTCAAAAGCACCAACGTGCTCCACACCCTGCCGGTTGAGAGCAGGAATCAGCGCCTTCTCAAAATAGGTATGTAAAATATCAGCAGGTCTGAAAAACTCCAGTTCATAGGTTCTGAGTTCATAGACCTGGTCTTGTGCCTGAACAGCCATACAACTAATCAGCAACAGTATCATTGTAATAAATCGTGAAATCATTAAAGGTGAATTATGTGAGGAAGAATTGTTCTGCTTAATACATACGTTGGTCAATATACACAAAGAGTGCAGGGATTCCATGCGAATTTTAATTCAATCTTTTTAAATTTATTGAAAGAAACTAAATACAATCAGATGAGGCGACTACTCTTTATACTACTCTGTCTGGCTTCAATAGCATCAATAAAATGTCAGGTTCCGGAGCAAGCTTCTCCATTTACGGCAGTACAATGGGAAGGTGATGAACCGATCGTTCGGTGGGAAGGTGACTGGTATCAATTTCAGTCCATAAATGGAATCGATGTAAAAACGATTATTAACTACTGTAAAAAAAACTATGAACGCAGATGGCAAAAACGTTTCTCGGAAGACTTTGTAGAAGTATTGACCAATATGGGGCATACAGTTGCTAAAAATGTTACGCTGGTGTTGATTCAAAACGGCACAACGTATACCAGAACTGGCATCATGACTGAAGAAAACAGGGACCAGGTAAGAGATTTTAATAATGAAGATGACACAGAAAGAACTGATGACAACAATCGCGGGGAACTGAACTTAAAGGCATCCCAAAATGCCTTAGCTGAACAAATGGCAGCATGGATGGATAAAATATGGGAGGAAACCCCTCCTGAAAATACAGCCTACTTACGCTTTGAGTTTTTCAAAGACGGAAAAATCTTTTCAGGAAAAATTGATATACAAGGTGATTTTGTTTTCCGTGCGAAGAGTAAATCAAATCATATTCAGGCATTTAATCCCAATACAAAAGGTCGTTGGGTTTTTGAAGATCTTCCACCGGGAACCTACGACATCTCCATTAGCGGTAAAAATGATTTCAATGGATGGACCTGGTCAAAAAACAAGGTAGAAGTCAATGCGAATACATCCCAGCTTTTCACCATTCATCTTGAATAAAGTAAAGCCAAAAGTGATCAAAATAGGTGCCCAAACGCTAAAAAGACCAAAAATATTGCGTAGCCAAATGGCTACATTATATTTGTAGTCAAATGACTACATAATGGAACTACGACGAGATGTTTATCAGGGAATCGCCGATCCTACCCGACGATCGATTCTGGAATTACTGGCAGCGCAAACACTCACCGCCGGTGCTATCGCTAAAAACTTTGATGCCGCACGCCCCACGATCTCCAATCATATTCAAATACTTATGGAATGTGATTTAATTGAAGCACATCCGAAAGGGCGTCAAATCTATTATCAGATCAAGATCGACAAAATGGATGAGGTGGATGAATGGCTGGAGGTCTTGTGGAATACCTGGCAAGCTAGAGGTTAGTTGGTAGTAAATAGTTATTAGATGGTAGTTGTTAGTTGATAGACTGACGTCAGGTTAGAAAGCCTAAAAAAAAACAAAAATCTTTGTCATATTCTTCAAGTACTTGTCACTAATATTTGTAGACGATGGAAAACTTTGAAAATCATGACCGGCCGCCAGCCACTTTTGAACAAGTGCTCGAGGCGAATAAAGAAAAGATTTACCGAATCAGCCGGATTTATGCGGTTGAGCCTCTGGAACCCCAAGACTTGTTTCAGGAAGTGGTCTATCAAATCTGGAAGTCATACTCAACATTTAAAGGAAATTCTAGCATTGACACGTGGATATACAGGATCGCACTGAATGTATGCCAACGTGCCAAACTAAAAACAGACAACCAAAACGATAAAACGGTTCGTCTGGATTCTATTCAATTTGTACCAGCTGACACACTACCTGATAATACACAACAGGAACAATACCAGGCTTTGCACGATTGTATTGAGAGTTTAAACGAAGGAGACCAATCCCTGATGGTATTACTATTGGAAGGTCTACCCTACAAAAGCATTGCTTCCATTACAGGCCTTACAGAAAATCATGTGGCCGTAAAATTAAAACGAATTCGAAAAATACTATTTGAATGTATCACCCCAAAATTAGCATAAGATGACAGAGCAGGAATTAAAAGACATCTGGATGAATTCTTCCCAACTCGAAAAGATTCAGGTAGACCTTACCCGATTAATAATCGAATTAAAAAATAAACTTACTTCCATTGAAAAGGTAATCCGTAACCGCGACATACGGGAAATTGTAGCCGCCTTTATAGGAATCCCTATCTTTGGCTACTTCGCATATGCAATCCCTTTTCCCATCACCCGGATAGCCAGTATACTCACCGTACTTTGGTCTTTATACGTAGTATACCGGTTTCGTAGAATTCAAAAAAGCAGGCGCAATGAGGACTTAACATTGCCGTTTGCTAAACAGCTGGAAAACCAACATGCTAATATGCTGGAACAACGGCATTTTCTCGATACGGTACTGTACTGGTATGCGGGTCCACCGTTTATTCTGAATACACTATTTATCCTTGGCATTGGTGATCCAAATCAAATAGGCTGGACATCAGACCTGGTAGAACATTTACCTATAAACGACGGAAGTAAGATAACCCTTATTGTCGGGCTGGCAGGTTTTTATGCCTTTGTTGTCTGGCTTAACAAGCGGGCGGTCAAAAAAACACTGACTCCGCTAATCAAAGACATCGAGCGAATTCAGCACCAGCTGGAAGCCGCAGAATAAAAAATTATAACTAATTCAAAAATCATGCAAAAATTAATTTTATCAATTGCCCTCATCCTTACACTCACCGTTTGCTTTGCCCAGGAAGAACAGGAACTATCGAAAAAAGTAGCAGCAGAATTTGATACGCTATACAACGCAAAGAATTTTGAAAATATCTTCAGCAAGTTTTCACCCGAGATGAAGGCTGCTCTTCCGCACGACCAGGCAATCAATTTCTTTACTTCCTTATACGCGCAGGCAGGTAAGATTTCTCAAAGGGAGTTTATAAATTACAAACAAGGACTGGTAGCCTTATACAAAGCACAGTTTGAAAAAGCAGTTTTTGCCTTGTACTTATCGGCAGATCAGAATGAAAAAATAAACGGAATACTTATAAAGCCATATGTAAACGAAAGTTTGCCTGTTCTCGAACGTAACACTTCCCAATTAATACTTCCCTTCAAAGGAGAGTGGACGGTCATTTGGGGCGGTGATACAGAAGAACTAAATTACCATGTGACTACTCCATCTCAAAAAGGAGCCTTTGATCTCGTAATCACAGATAAAAATGGGAGTTCACACAAGGGCACTGGACGCGCGAATGAAGATTATTATGCATTTGGAAAAGAACTATTCGCTCCGGTTGCAGGTGAAGTCGTAGCAGTGGTGGATGGCATCCCCGACAATCAACCGGGAACCATGAATCCAGCCCAGGTAACTGGCAATACAGTCATCATTAAAACAGAAAATAATGAATATTATTTGCTTGCTCATTTCAAACTGTATTCTATACGTGTAAAGCAGGGTGACCAAATAGCAAAGGGCCAACTGCTTGGTCAATGTGGAAATTCAGGCAATTCTTCGGAGCCACATCTGCATTTTCATCTGCAGAATACCATCGATATGAAGGAAGCAATGGGAGCAAAATGTTACTTTCAGGAAATCAGGGCGAATGGAGAAATTAAAAAAGATTACTCCCCAATAAAAGGAGAACGTATTGCAAATTTATAGGTCATCAACATACAGTAACCAATTGGTATAATGAGTCTGCATTTGAAGTTAAAATTTATTAGATTAGTGTTGAAGAACTCTTACTGCAAATCCACTGAAATGGTGCTTTTGTGGATCTGATTTCAAAAGGAATGCTTATGATAGACGAACTCATTGGAGCGGTCCTGCAAATTCTGGTTTTTTCACTTATCCCCTTTTCAGTTTATCTCATCAGGAATAAGTCAGCGAAAGGCTTTCTTGAATATATAGGATTGAAGAAATCTACATCAAAAGCAAATACGCTGGCGGTTTTTGCCTGCTTGTTATTCGCAACACCTATGCTCATCTTAACCTTAACCAGTACGGAATTTAAGCAAATCATGTTGGAACCCACCAGCATCACCGGTAAGTTCAGACTAATGGGAGTTGGCGTAGAATCCGTTACAATCCTGTTGGTGGTTGCGGTATTGAAGACTTCCTTTGCAGAAGAATTATTATTCAGGGGATTCATCGCAAAAAGGCTTATCAGCGTAATGGGCTTCTTAAAGGGCAATCTGCTTCAGGCTTTTATTTTTGGGATTATCCATACCGCCTTGTTCGCCATGATCACCAGCAACATGATGTTTTTGATCATCATATTTTTTATTCCTTCACTAGGTGCTTATGTTTCCGTTTATCTAAATGAAAAATTGGGGAATGGAAGTATTATCCCGGGATGGATTTCTCACGGCTTAGCCAATATTCTTGCATATAGCATCGTCGGTTTCATAATTTAATCAGACTGATAATCCTATTTCAATAGTACGTAAAAATAATTATCTTGAGTCCTTGGTTTTTGTACTCACATTTACACTTCACCAGTTTTCACAGTAAACAACTCACTTATGCGCTACGTATTCATTGTATTACTTTCTTTCATTTTTTTCTCACCGGTATTGGCCCAGCAGGATAAACGACTCAAGGGCATCGAAAAAGACTTAGAGGCTATTTTGAAAGCTACAAAAGCGCCCGGCTTTGCAGTCGCGATTGTAGAAGGCAGGAAAATCCTTTATGCAAAAGGATTTGGTTATAGCAATTATGAAAACAAAACACCTGCGGATGCGAATACCCTGTATGCCATCGGTTCCAGTTCCAAGGCCTTCACATCGGCCATTCTCGGACAATTACGGCAATATGAAAAACTATCATTTGATGATAGTCCTGTCAAGTATGTACCAGAGTTAAAATTTTATAATGATGAACTAAATAACACGGTCATCATCAAAGACCTAATGACCCATCGAACCGGTTTACCCCGTCATGATTATTCCTGGTATCTGTTTCCTACCCTAAGTAAGGATAGCTTGCTACTTCGTGTACAGTATCAGGAGCCATTTACCGGTGTGCGGAAACGGTGGTACTATAACAACTTTATGTTTTTAGCACAGGGCGTAATTGCTGAACATCTTAGCGGAAAAAGTTGGGAACAAAATATTAAGGAGCGATTCTTCACTCCATTAGGTATGACAAGATCTAATGTATCGATCGATGAATTGGAAAAAAGTTCAAATGCAGCACTTGGCTATGAATTAAAAAAAGATAGTATTATCAGTAAAATGGAGTATTACCATATTGCAGGAATGAGTCCTGCGGGAAGCATTAATAGTAGTGTCAATGAAATGTCGAACTGGTTAATTACCTGGATTAATAATGGAAAATTTAAGGATCAGCAGATTATTCCAGAGACGTATGTCAAAGAGGCTATGAGTTCTCAAATGATTGTTAGCGGTGGGCTACCCGATAAAGAATTTCCTGATATGCACATGTCAACGTATGGATATGGATGGTTTATAGCTTCTTACCGGGGTCATTATCGTGTTGAACATGGAGGAAATATTGATGGATTTTCTGCCAATGTTGCTTTTTACCCAAGTGATAGTATCGGTATTGTAGTATTGGCCAACCAAAATGGTTCTGCTGTCCCTACGCTTGTACGGAACACCGTTGCGGATAGAATGCTCAAAACGGAGAAGACCGACTGGGCAAAGTACTACATCGAGGAACAGGCAAAAGCAAAAAAAGAACAGGAAAAAGCGAAAGTTGAATCCACATCTTCCAAAATAAAAAATACAAGGCCTTCTCACATTCTACAGGATTACACGGGTTCTTATTCAAATCCTGGCTATGGAGAATTTACAATAACCAATGAACATGATTCGCTTTTCGCAAATTTTAAATTAAAGAAAATGTACTTGAGACATGAGCATTATGATGTCTTTGAACCATTTGAAGTAACAAAGTCCGGAATCGATACAACTGATACCGGTGGTTTGCGCTTTAATTTTTCTACAAATGATGGCGGGGATATCTCCAATGTCACCATGAAAATAGAAGGTGCAATTGATCACCCGATTGAGTTTAAACATACCCCTTCTGTTATTGATGTCGACAAGGCAACGCTCGCAAAATATGCCGGTGAATATGCATTATCCGGAGTAACGTTAAAAGTGTATAGCAAGGAAGAGGGATCACTCTATTTATTTGTCCCCGGACAACCTGAGTATGAGTTGTTGGCAACGGACAAACATAAATTTTCATTTAAAACGCTGGAGGGTTTCAAAGTTGAATTTGTAGAAGCGGATGATCATTCCATCAACGAAGTGCTGGTGATTCAACCCAATGGTACTTTTAAAGCAACACGGAAATAATTTCACTTAAACAAAAATTAATATTGATAACGTTCTATCGGGTTTCATGAAACACTATTCAACTAAATTAATTCGCACACCGCGAATGATGCTCACACTATTCTTCATTGCGGGATATTTTTGTTTACCCGCTCAATCCGTGGTTGGCTTTTGGCGTGTAAATAGTGTGCAGGTGGGTGACCAGAATTTAACACCCGTTGCGAAATGGTTTTTCTATACCAACGATCAAACGTATCGTGCAGGAAATGGCTGGACTCAAAATGATATTGGCACCTGGGAGTATGACAAAGTACAAAAAGAATTCACTCCAAAAAGTAGTATTAATCCTAATGATGAAGGATACGGTGCTTTTAAAGTACACTTCTCCGGGGACGACATGACCTGGGAACGTGAAGAAGATGGTGCGCTGGTAGTCGTGAATTTATCACGGATAACCGCAATGCCGATGGCACCCAAAGACAGCATTTCAGGAGCCTGGCAATTGATCCGTGTAGAGCAGGCGGGGCAGGACATCACAGATTCATATGATCCTGAAAATACGGAATTGCTCCTGATCAGAAATATGCAAACGTATCGCAAAACGAACCCCGACGGTTCGCAGGCCTTTGGATACTGGCATATGGACGCTCACCATCCGGAATTACATCTCATCGATTTTGATCGCGCAGTCGATGTTCAGGTATTCGTTGTATCATTTCAAGGCGATGTATTGCACATGCGACCAAAAAACAATCAGGAGACATTGTATTCTTATCGAAAGCAGTAGTGGTTGGTGACAACATAGTTGGTGACAACACCAACCATAGGATCACCTGCGGTTGGTGTTATCACCAACCACATTGTTATACCAGCTCAGCCGTCAGCGAAATATCGACTGCGGCCAGGGCTTTTGAAACCGGGCATCCCCCCTTCGCATTGTTCGCCAGTTCCTGAAATTTATCATTGTCAATTCCCGGAACTTTTCCTTTTAAGTTGAGTTCAATTTTCATGATCTTAAAGCCCGTTCCATCCGGGTTCTCAACCGTAACCACCGCTTCTGTAGATAGTTCTTCGGCAGTAAATCCCGCATTCCCCAATTGAAAGCTAAGCGCCATAGTAAAGCAACCGGCATGTGCAGCAGCTATAAGTTCTTCCGGATTAGTACCCGATTTACCATCTTCACTTACAAATCGCGCTGCAAATGAATAGGGTGTATTGTTAAGGACTCCACTGGTAGATGAAAGTTTACCGCTTCCTTCTTTTCCTGTACCGTTCCAGATGGCTGATGATCTTCTTTTCATGTTTCTTTAAATTTATTTTCTTGATACCAATAAAAATACACCGAAAGATTTCATTATCATACTTCCGATCCCACTAATTATGCTACGTTATCTATTAATTTTAAATCTTCTTTCACCTTTTCGAATTGACCGCATACTCCCGAACAAATTCTTTTGATAAGGGTGTCCATTGTGGTATTTTACATACGTTTTTGAATGTCATCATCACAAAATCCAACAATATGAAGCTCAAAAATTCTGTTTTTCTTCTGGTTACACTATTCCTTTCAAGCTATCTGCAGGCGCAACCACGCGAGGAATTGGTAAAAGTACTGGTAACTCCAAATCATACCGACTGGACCTACCAGGTCGGTGAGCAACCCGAATTTTCAATCATGGTGTTACGGAACAATGTCTCGTTGGAGGGTATCGAAATAAAGTATAGCCTTCAAATTGACCAGGGGTATCAATTTGTTAAAATGCTTGACGAGGGGACACTAAAATTAAAAAAAGGGACTGCAAAGGTCAACGCAAAAAAATTTGATACGCCCGGATTCCTTCGCTGTACGGCGACCGTAAAAGTTGATGACAAAGAATATTCTTCCTATGCTACAGTTGGTTTCGCTCCCGAGAAAATTAAACCTACCACTACCCTACCCGCAGATTTTCAAGAGTTCTGGAATAAAGGGAAAGAAGAATTATCAAAAGTACCTGTCAATCCGGTGCTAACCTTAATGCCCGAACGATGCACCGATAAAGTGAATGTCTACCATGTACAAATTGACAACATCCATGGAAAGATTTTCGGCATCCTATGCACGCCAAAGAAAGCAGGAAAATATCCGGCCGTCTTGCATGTTCCCGGAGCCGGCATCCGTCCGTATTATGGAGAAGTGTGGGAAGCGGAAGAGGAATTCATCTCTTTTACCATCGGCATCCATGGTATTCCGGTAAATCTGGATCCCGGTGTGTACACCAATTTAGCACAGGGAGCTTTACGAAATTACTGGGCTGTTAATCTGGATGATAAAGAAAATGCGTACTACCGACGGGTTTATTTAGGGTGTGTGCGAGCGGTTGATTTCATCTTCGGACTTGACAGCTTCGATGGGGAACATATAGGCGTCACCGGTGGTAGTCAGGGAGGTGCGCTTTCGATCATTACTGCCGGGTTAGATGATCGCATCGATTATCTGGCCGCCTTTTTTCCAGCCCTTTCCGACTTAACCGGATTTCTGCATGAACGTGCAGGTGGTTGGCCCCAAATTTTCAAGGATGAGTTTACGAACAAGCCAGAGAAAATAGAAACGTCAAAATATTTTGATGTGGTAAATTTTGCACGCTTTGTAAAAATACCAGGATGGTATAGCTGGGGGTATAATGACAATGTTTGTCCACCGGCCTCGATGTATGCTGCCTATAATTTAATTACTGCAGAAAAGGAGCTTCATGTTTTTCAGGAAACTCAGCATTGGACATTCCCTGAGCAGGGCGAAATGAAAAACCAATGGCTCTGGGGCAAGCTTAGAAAATAATCAATCCGGCTTTACCTCAGGTTCATATTTTTAGTTCGATAAGAATCCCACAACCAGTAAAAAGATACAATTGTTATGAGGATTGACCATTGGATAAGGGATGTAAATCTGGTTGCTTCCATCTGTAAGGATAGCATCACGGAAAGTCCCAATAAAATGATAAATACGCCTATTGCTGCAGCAATGAAAACCGGGTAGTTTAGCTTAGATGACTCCCAACGGTCTACGACACGCCTTGAAAATGACATGGAAGGCTGGCTATACGCAAGATCTTTCAACTCCAGGTCGATCGTTTTTACATCAGCAATTAATGCTTGACACTCGATGCAATCCGCCAAATGATTCTTTCGTTCCAGGGGAAGCGATTGTGTATCGATGTACTCCCACACTTCATCATACGTAAAATGTTTGTTAATTTTCATAACTCTTAAATTTTTGAAGTTTTGTTCGTAACGTTTCCCGTGTTCGGAACAACTTCACTTTTATATTGCTTTGACTAAGACCGGTAATAGCTTCTATTTGTTTAATACTTTTATCTTCCATATAGTACAAGGTAAGCACCGCGCAGTCCGATTGTTCCAGGCTTTCGAAAATTTTTTCCATCTGCTCCCTTCTGTCTTTATTTATCAATTCAAGGTGGGGGTTATCATCCGCCTGAATTTTCCCGACCTGTTCAATTGAATTGAATGTTATTTTTTTCTTGCGCATAAAATCAATCACAATGTGATACGTTAATTTCATCAACCACTGTTCAAACTTCGCATGGTCCTGAAGGGATTTAATGTTTTTAAAAGCCTTCAGAAAAGCATCCTGTGCTAATTCTTCAGCAACTTCACGTTGTTTGACCATTCTCAAACAGAAGGAAAATACCTTGTTTTGATACCGCTCAACTAAATGCGAGGCCGCAGTGGAAGACCGGGTACGCTTTAATTGCTCAATAAATCGATAGGTTTCTTCCATTCCTTAGTACTCCCTATATAGACGGGAATTGATACCCATTCGGTTACATCAATTTTTTGTAACCAAAAACATCTGGCCTGACGTCAATACATGAAACAACTAAACAATTTCATATGAACGCCTGGATAGTTCCCGTGTTAGCTTCTCTCATGACCCTATTGGTGGTTTCCGTTGCCTATATTTCCCTGACCCTTCGCCATAAACAACGCATGACCATACTCGAAAAAGGGTTAGCCCCTGATCATTTCAAAGAAGCTGATCAACATGCGTGGCTCCGATTAGGAACGTTGTTATTGGGTGCCGGCACCGGCTTTCTTCTGGCCTTTTTAATTGACCTGCTGGTATTTGACCAACGTAATGGTACGGAAGCTTTATATCCATCCATTACTACCATTTGTGCCGGGATTGCGGTACTTATTTCAAAGAAATTTCATACTCACTAACAACAATAGCAATGAAAAATAGTATATCGATACTGTTTTTGCTGACCTCATTACTCCTGTCAGCACAAAACTACCCAAAGAAAAATTGGTCGCAGTACCAATATGTTGAAGAAGCAGGTTTCTCCAAAGAGAAATTAGACGACATTGAAAAAATGCACAAAAATCTGAAGGGAGAAACCTTACTGGTTATTTATGATGGCTCCATAGTGCTTTCCATTGGCGATCCTTCCAGAAAATTAATGGATCATTCCATGCGTAAAAGTTATGTCAGCGCGTTGTATGGTATTTATACTGAAAAAGGTGCGATAAACTTAAATGAAACACTGGAAGAAATCGGGATTGATGATCTTCAATCGCTTTCTCCTGAAGAAAAAAAGGCAACAGTAGAAGATTTACTCTCAGCACGATCGGGTGTATACCATCCTGCCGCTTACTCACCCCGGGGCATGAGTGAACGATTACCGGAACGCGGATCACATCTACACGGAACCTTTTGGTATTATAACAATTGGGATTTCAACACCTTGTCGACCATCTTCAAAATAAAAACCGGACTGGATTTATTTGAAGCCTTTCAAAAAGAAATCAGCAACCCCATTGGAATGGAAGACTTTGAATTGAAAGATACTTTTTATCGTTATGAGGATCTTTCAAAACACCCCGCCTATTTATTTCGACTTTCAGCACGTGATGAAGCACGCTTTGGGCTTTTGTATATGAATAACGGGAAATGGAAAAACCGTCAAATCATTCCAAAACAATGGATTGATAAAAGTACCTCCAGCATTACCAGTGCGCTCACTAATTTTGATAATCGGGATGGATATGGCTATCTATGGTGGACCACAACGATTAGTACTACTAAAGGATACTACGCAAGTGGTGTTGGAGGGCAACGAATCGCAATTTTTCCTTCCAGGAAGTTAGTGATTATCCAATCTACTGATACGTATGATGGATCGAGAAGAATAGCAGATGCTAAGATTGATGAACTCATGGCCATGATTCTTGATGCACAAACCGGTGAAGCAAAGCTGAAACCAACACGTACAACACCTCAGATAAACACGTACGACTATCCTGCCTTTTCAATTGACAACAGTATCGCCAAAGTGTATATTGGTGATTACCATCACCAGTTTCTCGGCACAATGTCTCTTAGTTTTGAAAAAGGAAAGTGGATGCTGACCGCGAATGTTGGATCCTTTGAATTGCATCCGGCCTCCAATACGAAATTCATTCCTGAAGATATTCGGTTTCCCCTCATTATGGAAAAAGCGACAATCTCCGAAGAAAAAGGTTTGATTAAGCCAACCCAAAATCAGGATGGAAGCCTGGCGTATATCACCTTTTATTATTAATCAATTGATGTCAGAATGTAATATTATTCGGCAGCTGCTGACGTTATGTTCATATCCCGAACACAATATACTATCACGTTTTTGGAAATATGACATGTAATGGCCCGTTGAGGTTTGCGTGCCGTTGGCATCAGACTCTTTCCTCTTTTATTTTCTTTTCATATAATTTGATTTAGAAGGAAGGTAGGTCTTATTTATGTATTTCATTAGGTCTATTATTTTAAATTAAAGAGAGAATAACAGACAACATAAATCGTCCTAAATCAACATCCAATACTCTCCTGGATAGGAATAATCAAGGGAATACGCAAATTTGCCTTCCATGGAAGAGAATATAAGGCCCACTTTAATTTCTACACAATCATCATTAAATTGACCGAAACTTTTTATCATGAATGTCCATAAAATTGCAAGTACGGCCATTGCCTTGATGGTTATTAATTTCTCTTATTCACAAGACTTTTCACCCGGAGATATAAAAGCCGTGATGAAAAAAGTTGCGGACTGGCAAATTGAACATTATCGCGATGCATATACCAATAATGAAGTCCATCATCCCCTCGACTGGACCAACGGTGCTTTATATGTGGGCATGGTCAAATGGGCTGCCATGGCGGAAAATGAAAAGTACTATACCTGGCTTAAAGGAGTTGGAGAGGCGCACGATTGGAAGTTGCATTATCGAAAATATTTTGCAGACGATCACACGGTTGGGCAAATGTACCTGGACTTGTATCGTAAATTTGGAGAAAGAAGATGATGAAGCCCACCCGGGATCAATTTGATTTTATCATCCTCCACCCTGCTAAAACTGCACTGACCTGGCAAAGTCCGTACCATCAGGATCGTTGGAACTGGTGTGATGCATTATTTATGGCTCCACCGGCATGGGCCAAACTATATAAAATTACGGGCGATCAAAAATACCTGGACTTTATGCTGGCCGAATACAAGGCTACAACTGATTTCCTCTTCGACAAAAAGGAAAATCTCTATTACCGTGATGAAAGCTATATCGGTAAACTGGATCATGGTACTAAAATATTTTGGGCACGGGGGAACGGTTGGGTGTTTGCCGGGCTTACCAATATCATGAACGAACTCAATCCTTCCAGTAAGGAATATAAATATTTCCTGGATCTCTATAAAAAAATGGCCGCCAAACTTCTGTCCATCCAAACACCGGCCGGGCATTGGGCCATGAGTTTATTGGGTCAAGAATTCTATCCAACACCCGAAACCAGTGGCTCCTCATTCTTTACCTATGGCCTGGCCTGGGGAATTAATCAGGGAATTTTAGACAAAAAAACGTATGGTGACGCAGTAATAAAAGGTTGGAATGCCATGGTTAGTCATGTAACCGAAGCAGGTATGTTGGGATATGTACAGCCCATTGGCGCGGCGCCAGGGAATGCCTGGCCTGATAAAACAGAAGTCTATGGAACCGGTGCATTTTTATGTGCTGGATCTGAAGTATATAAATTAGGAGGTGGGAAATAGAAAAAAACTGACACATGGATCGTCTGCAACGATTAATACTATTGGGTGGCTATTTTTTCCTGATTGCTCAACTATTTTTTTGTCGTTCAAAAAATGTTGTCGAGAAACCTGTCCCTGCAAGCCGCTGGACAGCAGCGCAGGCGACCGAGTGGATGGATCAGTATCCCTGGCTTCGGGGAGCCAACTTTAATCCTAGTACAGCCATCAATCAATTAGAGACCTGGCAGGCGGAGACATTTGACAC
>CALOAV010000034.1:0-8646 GCA_942491425.1 uncultured Cytophagales bacterium | reverse complement strand
ATAATCTTAAAAATACAACTTTCAATTTGAAAGTTATCCTTAGTTTTACCCCTCCATCCTCCCCTAACTATGGTGTACACACAAATGAAAATTTTAGAAAACAAGAAATAAAAAATAAGGAATTACAAATAAGAAAATGTTGGAACTTTCCTTAAGTGGGTAAAAACTTCCTTATTCCTTATTTTTTATTCGATATTTCTTATTGAATTCGTATACAATTTATTGGTTTTTATATGCAAAAAGATGTGTGTACACCATAGTTGGGGAGGTTGGAGGGGTAGTTTTTTATACCACAGATTTCACAGAGCATTATTTAAATCGCTAATCATGAAGTTCATTTATTGCCAATATCCTTTGCCGTCTGCTTTAGCTGCCGGAATTATAAAAACCCAATATCCTTTTCCCTTTACTACAAATAACCAGTTAACATTAAGTCTCCCCTTCAGGGGAGGTTGGCTATGGTGTACACACAAATGAAAATTTTAGAAAACAAGAAATAAAAAATAAGGAATTACAAATAAGAAAATGTTGGAACTTTCCTTAAGTGGGTAAAAACTTCCTTATTCCTTATTTTTTATTCGATATTTCTTATTCGATATTTCTTATTCGATATTTCTTATTGAATTCGTATACAATTTATTGGTTTTTATATGCAAAAAGATGTGTGTACACCATAGATCCTCCCTTAAAGGGGAGACTTTAAATTCCTTTTCTGAGACTACTTCGAGTTAACGAAAAAACAAATTCTAAAATCGTAAATCTTTTAAATGCTCTCCCAAGAATTTTAGCCCCCATTAAAACCAAACATTGCCCAAAAATAAAGCCGGTCCCTCTGGACCGGCTTATCTGTAGCTTTACGATAAATGTAATCTATGAAAAAAGGGGTTACATATATCCATTTGTCAAAGATTGGCAATATTGTTGCCAATTTCTATTCGGGGATCATCCGGTAATGACATATTACACCATCCAGTATCCATCCCACATAATAGGCATTAACCGTTATTATTCCTGTTCCCGGATCTCGGGTAACAGTTCCTGCCAATGCAACAAATGACCATGGTTCTGATGTTGCATTTAAAGCAAACTGGTTATTTCCGATATAAAAGAAACGATACGCAAGATCAACACTGAAATAATTAGGGAAAGCTCCGGCTGAAGCCTCTGCCAAAACATATTGTGAATTGGCAGTTCCCGGCACCAATGAAAATTCCACACCTTCTGTTACCTGATTCTCAAATCCGAAAGTACCATCAATTAGTTCAATTGTATAATGTTGAGCTACCTCAAAATCAGGTGTAGAAGCGAAAAATGCTGTAAAATCAGGAAATGCTTCGGTTAATGCATCATCATTAAATTTAAAATCAGGATCATCAAATTCAACTTCAAAAGTCCAGTCAATAAAGTCACCACCATTAATTTCAGATATTTCCACATCAAACCCCTGCAAGGCATCAGCAACAGTAATTTCAATATCTTTTGGAATTTCCGCAGCAGGAACCGTCATGTGTATAATTGGATCACTTCCATTAAAAGACTTACTAATTACAACCTGTCTATATACACCATATTCTCCGACTGCAGCTACTTTCAATTTAAACTTTATAGAAGTATTATTAATATCTGCCACATCAAAAATTTTCGATGTAGAAAATGTTACACTAGGCATAACTCCACCCATATCCATACCTTCCATTACATAGGCCTGCTTATCAGCATCATCGATACAGGAAGAGAATAGCAATACCAACAGTGAAAACAAAAAGCTTAGTTTATATGTATTCTTCATTTTCTTTAATTTTAGTTGTCCCAAAATACTTTCTCATTATTTTCTGGTTGTTCCGGTGCATTTGGATTTGCTGTCAACTCATCAGTCGGATAAGGAAAGCGGTTGCACACTACATGATTACTTGCTGTAAGAGGTGCTGGTAACACCGGATAACCTGTGCGTCTGTAGTCATTATAGGCTTCAATTCCATTACCAAAATTGGTAATCCATTTTTCCTGCATCACAATAGCCAATTTTTCTTCATTGCTTGCAGCATCATTAAATTCCTGCATTCTTGCATCAATATATGTCGTGATATTATCAGCTGGAATATTAGGAGCATCCAAAGAATTTACAATCGCGAATGTTGCTTCCAATGCCTGCCTTAAAAGGTTCTCCGGAGTGTCTGATACAGTTGCATTTAAAGCTAGCGCTGCTTCACATTCGATAAACAAGCGCATTACATTGGTAATCATCCTAAAATCTCCATCTCCATCAGCGGATGAATTATCTACTGCTTCAGCTGATCCATCATCGTATTTACCTCCTACAGAATAAATACCCTGAACAGTGCGCGAATCTGAATCATTACCAGTTGGTAAAGGATCACCTGTATAACGTCCTTCAAAATCAGTATCCTGCAAATAAAAATAATAAGGTATCCTTGGATCAAAGTTATCCGTCATTACATCATAAAAATGTGAATTTATATATGCTTGTCCCTTCACCGTGTAGTCATTTTGAAATCCAGGATTTTGACTTGAGGGTGAAGTTGAACTACCATAATCAAAAATAAAATCTTCAGCATTGGAATCAATTAAATTACCTGCACTTACAAGGTTTTCAATATTAGATTTTGCCAGGGCAGGTTCAATCAACCGTATCTGGTTGTACATTTTTAATTTTAATGTATTTGCCATAAGTATCCACAAATCTGTATCCCCACCATAAATCAGGTCTACTGATGACAAATCTGCAGCAAGAATAGGTAACGGTCTATTAAAGTCTTCAATAGCTTCATCAATTAATTCAAATAAGCTGTTATAAATAGTCCTTGCATCATCAAATTCCGGTTGAGGATATTCTTCGCTTAAACTTTGAGAATATGGAATGTCATCCCATAAATCCACCATCATACTATATGTATAAGCATTCATTAATTTGGCAACTCCAGCAAAATGATAATTTTCTGATTCAATAGCTTTATCAATTACAATTTTTAGATCTTTCAACCCTCCGGCATATAGTGTATAAACCCAAGGATTTCCCGAATCTTCCGGGTCAACAGCCCAAGAATCATAACGTCCTTTAAAATATTGTACATTGTCGGAAGCAATCCGGTTTAAATGGTTCGATAATGCAAAAGCACATCCTGCCTGTCCTGCTGGTAACAAATCTAATATCGTCGCATCAGTTGGTGCTGTTGGATCCTGGTTAATATCCAAATACTCATCGCATGAATATGACAGCATTAGAAAAATTAATAATATTGGAAAAAATATTCTTTTCATGATCTTCATGTTATAAGGTTAGAAAGTTACTTTTAAGCTTACAGCGAATCTTCTCACGCTTGGCATATAGTAGAAATCAACACCTTGCCTGTTATCTGCACCATAAGCATTTAACTCGGGGTCAATATGCGGAATATTAGGTGCATACATCCAAAGGTTACGGCCAATTAACGTGACTGTCAAAGAAGAAAATGGTAATCTTGAAGTTAACGTTGGAGGTAAAGTATATCCCAAGGTTGCTTCTCGGAGTCTAAATGTAGTAGCATCAAAAACACCGGCTTCAAAACCCGGGAAGCCATTGAAATAGTAATCATTGGTGGTAATAATTGTCTTATTCGGCACCTTTTCTCCATTCACCAGTAATGGCTGACTTGGATCTGCAGGATCTGCATATACACCTTTAATTACCCGGCCAGCTTCCCGATTAATTGCCGTTTCTTTTACCACTCCACGCGCCCTTAATTCTGACACAGTATAGCTATAGAGATCACCTCCTTTTTTATATGAAAACAAAAAGCTGGCATGAAATCCTTTATAGGAAAATTGGTTATCTAATGACATTAAGAAATCCGGATTTGGATCTGAGCCTACGGACACTCCTGTTTCTGCCGTTGCATAACCGGTTTGTTGATTAATCAGCAAATTACCTTCATCATCCCGTCTAAGCTTCGAGAACTCAAGCATACCATAAGCTTCACCAACTTTATGAACAATATCGAAACCTACATAATTGGTACCTACGCTTATTTTTTCAACACCATCTGAGAGTTCAACAATTTGGGATTTGTTCTTACTAAAATTATAAAGCATCTCCCATTTAAAACCAGTAGGATTATAAATTGGCCTTACCTTTACAGAAGCTTCTATTCCTTTATTCGTAATTTTACCAGCGTTGTCGGCTTTCGATGTAAAACCAGTACTGGCAGGAACTGTTACATAAAAAATTTGGTCTTCGGTTGACCTGTCATAATAAGTCAAGTCAAATCCTAAACGGGATTTGAATAGCTGGATATCTGCACCTACCTCCCAGTCTTTTGTAATCTCAGGTTTGATGTTGGGGTTTCCTTTCCCGTTACTCATGGTCAATGCCGGCACTGACTGAAATGGGAATTCAATGCCTCCTGTATTATTACCATACGACGGATTCACAACATAAGTACTGGCTGTTTGATATACCCATGCGTCACTACCAATTCTTGAAAGTCCACCATACACTTTCAAATAGCTCAAGATGCTTGAATCAAGCTTTAAAGCATCGGTAACAACGACAGAAGCTGTTGCTGAAGGATAAAAGAAATTGTTATCTTTAATTGGCAATGTTGATGACCAGTCATTCCTTCCGGTTAAATTTAAAAAAGCGAAATTCTTATATCCAAAAGTTATATCTGCAAATACACCAAGTAATCGTGATTTAGCTTCTCCATTATACGTTCCGGGGAGTATTGTATTGGTATTTTCAATCCGGTCGATACCATGAACAACAATATCATTCCCTTGATAGGATTGGTTAACATACTTGTTTTCACTCAAATTAAAACCAAAAATAGCATTGACGTCAAAATTGTGGTTCAAGTCCTTTTTGTATGACAACAACAGGTTAGATTCGATCTGAGAATTCAATATATTGTCCTGAAGAATAGATCCGTTTCCACCATTAAACTGAGTGCTTTTTGCAAAAACCTGTTGCCTCATATCTGTATAAGAATTAAAACCAAACTTATACGATAAATTCAGATTTTCAGAAAATTTATACTCCATATTTGCATAACCATAAACCCTGTTAACATTACTGGTGTATTGGCTTTCCTGTGCTAAATAATATGGGTTATCACGGTTATTACGATAATGGATTTGTTCATTTGTAATTGGATCAATGTATGGAAAACCTGATGTCTCAGTATCGACCAATGTATAAAGCCCCTGATTATCCTGAACTATCGCGCAGGATCACCCGCAGCGAATATGCTGAAGCCGTTGAATGGGCCCGAACCGCTGGCCTCACCAATCTGGATATTCAAGGTTTACATTATTTGTAGGCTCAACAAGGCATCATCGCGTAAAAAGGACACATAAATTGGAGGAAAACGATGCCCACCTATGACTTCTATTGTGAAAAATGCAAGCAACGTTTCAGTGTCATCAAATCGATCTCGGATTACGAAAAAAAGAAAATCACCTGCCCCGTATGCAAGACCAAAAAAATCAGGCAGGAAATAACCTCGTTTCAGACCATCACATCGAAGAAAAGTTAAATTTGTCAATCGATCGAATTGCACTTTCCATCGATCGAAACGTTTCCAAATAAGCCACTTTCTTCGGTCGTTTGTATGAAATGTCATAGAAAATATTTCGTTTAACATTCCCGCAATAGATAGACTTGATATGATGACCTAAAATAATCATATCTGAAATTAAGCTGAGGTGGGAATGATCTCAATATATCAAAGTTTTTCACCTCAAATTTTGAACCACACCATATTGGTTTTCACATTGATATTTTTCATTGCTGCATAAATTTGTGGATTTATGTTTGGATGTTTGATTCGAAGATCTAAAGTATAGTCACGGAAAAAACCAAATTAAGTATTTGAAATTTCGAATTGATTGGGTGTTGAATCATTAAATGAAATAAAAAAAGGATAAGATTATGAAAATTAATACAAAAGCAAAAATATTCTTTGTCCTGATTACAGCCGGATTATTTCTTACAAGCATTCAACTGGCATCGGCAGAAATCAAGACCAAGGCTGTTGAGGGTTTCGGTGGCGTAATCGCAAAGAAGTACGAAGACTCAAAAGAATGGTGGGCATCGGAAAAACGTCCGAAGAAGGATGCGCCGAACGTCATTATCTTTTTACTTGATGATGTTGGCTTCGCTCAGCTTAGCAGCTTTGGCGGCCTGATTAAGACCCCGACTATCGATAGCCTGGCTGAAAACGGCCTGCGCTACAACAATTTCCATACTACAGCCCTGTGTTCCCCATCCCGTGCATCGTTGATGGCTGGACGTTATCCACACTCCATTGGTCTCGGCAGCCATGCCCTTACCGCGATGGGTTTTCCGGGTTACAATGCGATCATGCCGGAATCCGCGAAATCAGTAGCTAACTACCTTCAAGATGAAGGTTATATTAACTATGCACTGGGTAAGTGGGACCACACACCTTTGTACGAAGTATCGCAAGTTGGGCCATTTGACCGTTGGCCCAGCGGCGAGGGATTTCAGCACGCATATACCTTCATGGCTGCCGACGTGCACCAATTCGTGCCGGTGATGTGGAACGACCATACGCCCGAACCTTACCGCAAGTCGGAGCATCTGGATAAAGACCTCGCGGATCGGGCCATCGAATGGATTACCGGTCACAAGTCGATCAAGAGCAACCTGCCCTTCATGATGCTTTGGGCTTCGGGCTCAATGCACTCGCCGCACCATGCCCCGGACAGTTATATCGATAAATACAAGGGCAAATTTGATATGGGCTGGGACAAGGTGCGCGAAAAAATACTGCAGCAGCAGATTGCCAAGGGTGTAGTCCCTGCAGGTACCAAGCTGACAAAGCGCATCGACCAGATCCCAGCCTGGGATTCGTTATCGGAAAAAGAGCAAAAACTATATGCACGCCAAATGGAAGTTTTTGCCGCACAAATGGAATGGGTTGATCACCAGATTGGGCGTGTGGTTAAGTCGCTTGATCGCATCGGTGAATTGGATAACACCCTGATATTCGTTACCGCCGATAACGGCGCTAGCGGCGAAGGGGGTCTTGCAGGAACCTTTAACGAGACCTATGTATTAAATGGACTTCAGACACCGCTCGAAGCGAATCTTAAACACCAGGCTGACTGGGGTCGCGAGAACACCTATCCGCATTATCATGCGGGATGGGCAATGGCCGGAAATACTCCTTTCCGATACTTCAAACAAAGCGAACATCGTGGCGGACAACATGATGCTCTGGTCGTGCACTGGCCGAATGGCATCAAGGCCAAGGGCGAAATTCGCAACCAGTATCATCATATCAGCGATATCGCACCGACCATTATGGAGGCGGCAGGAATTACGGTTCCTGACGAATACCACGGCGTCAAGCAGCAGCCCATGGATGGCACATCGATGGTATACAGCTTCAACCAGGCCGATGCACCTAACCGCAAGGGCCGCCAGTATTACGAAATGTTTGGTAACCGTGCGATCTGGGTAGACGGCTGGAAAGCGGTTTCACTGCACGCCAACCGAATGCCGTGGGATGTCAACGTTGTGCTGCCGTTTGATCAGGATAAGTGGGAGCTCTACCATGTTGCCGAGGATTTTTCGGAAAGCACCGATCTTGCAGCTATTAATCCGGAAAAGCTCGAAGAGCTGATTGCAATTTTTGATGAGGAAGCCTGGAAATACAACGTTTATCCACTCTACGACGACATGATCAAACGGCTTGGCGCGCAGCAAGATCGTCTGTTCGGTGATCAGACAGATTTCATCTATTACTGGCCCGGTGCAATACGAATTGCTGAAAAGTCATCGGCACCGGTCAAGAATCGTGCGCATACCATCGAAACACAACTCGATCTCCAGGGTGATGAAGAGGGGGTTATTGTTGCGGTGGGCGGCATGACGGGTGGCTACACCATGTTCATCAAGGACAACCGCCTGTACTACGACTATAACTTTCTCGACGGTGTGCATTACATCCTGAAGTCTCCACCCTTGCCCAAAGGTAGAACTGATCTGAAATTTAATTTCATAAAGACCAAGCAGTTTGGTGGCAAAGGCGAGCTGTTTGTCAACGGCAAAAAAATCGATGAAGTCGAAATGCCGCAAATGCATATCGCCACTTATTCACTGGCCGAAACCGTTGACATTGGTCGCGACACTGGCACCCAGGTTTCTAAAATGTATACCGATCCCTTCCCTTACAACAAGGAAATGGACCGGGTCTTTTTCCAGATATCAGACGAAAACACAGTGCCTCCTCGCAAACTTCCTGCAATGTATTATTAGAGGAAATCGCGTTTTATAAAAGAAGGGCCTACGTTCAGTGAGCCCTTCTTCAATTTTAGAAAGTTCGGACGTTCTGGTATAGAGAATTGTTATTAATTGCTTCTTTTGGAGGTTGCCACGATTGCATATACCAACTAATCACCGCACCAAACCACCCCAATTATTGGCTGCCTGCCACAACGTCGTTATCCACAAGAATTAAAACCCTAACAAACTAAAGTCCGGCTCCGGGTCGGGAATTATCGAAGTACGTCTGTGTGACCGAGAGCCTTTTTGCGTCAGCTTTCGGTTGGGATAACGGTTGGGATTCAATATTTTAACCAATTAAAAAGGGGCTCACAAACGATTGTAAGCCCCTGATTTAA
>CALOAV010000033.1:0-2373 GCA_942491425.1 uncultured Cytophagales bacterium | reverse complement strand
GTGGCAGCCTTACATTGGGGTATTCGGATCGGGTAACCGAACAAAGAGGGGTCAATGTAAGTAATAAATCTTTTTCAATTCAATGGTCACATACTCAGGATCCTAAAGCCCATCCGCTCAATAAATTTAGTGGAAGTGTAAATATCCAGTCGAATAATTATCAAAGTTTAAACCTGAATGACTTTGACAGCAAATACCAAAATACCTTTACTTCCAATATTAATTATTCAAGAATTTTTCCAGACAAACCGTACCGGTTTTCGGCCACAATGAGTCATTCTCAAAATACGCAAACCCGGAAGATGGATATTAAACTGCCAAATGCTGATTTTCAATTGACAAGGATTTATCCGTTTAAAAGAAAAAATGCAACAGGAAAAGATCGTTGGTATGAAAAAGTAAGCTTACAATATGCTGCCAACGGGCAAAATCGAATAACCGCGACGGACACCACTTTGTTTACCCAACAAACTTTGGATGATATGCAGTTTGGGATCAAACATTCTTTAAACTCTAACGCTTCTTTTCAGCTATTTAAATTTTTCAATGTCACTCCGGAGTTAGTTATGAATCGACCTGGAATTTCGATTACCTCCAGAAAAAGTTTTGACCCGACCCCTGTTCTTGATACGATTTGGTACTTTGAGAATCCTGGTGATACAATAGAAAAATTTAGATTATACACGGCGAGTTATGGAACGGTCAATGAAATGTTCAATCGTGCATTTAAGGCCAGACGACTTTTTGATGCAAATATTTCGGTGAGTACACAGATTTTTGGGGTGAAAAGGTTTTCGAAAGGTAAAATCCGAGGGATCAGGAATATTTTAAAACCGAACGTATCTATTGGTTATACGCCGGATTTCACGGGAGCGAATTATGGCTATTTTGATTATGTGGATACGGATTCGCGACCCGAATATAATGAACAGGAACAGTATGACATTTTTCAATATGGCTTGTATGGCAGGACACCTTCCGGCGGGAAATCAATGCGTTTAAATTATGGGCTCAATAATATTTTTGAAGCAAAGGTTTGGTCTAAACGCGACTCCACAGAAAAGAACATTAAGATTTTTGACAATTTCCGATCAATGGAGATTATAATTTTGCAGCAGATTCTTTCCAGCTTAGCAGAGTATTAATGAATGGAACTACCCGCCTTTTCAATGGAATAACCACTGTGTCTATAAATGCTAGTTTTGATCCCTACGCCTATGATGCAGAAGAAGGGCGAAGAATAAATAAATTTTATTGGGACACCAATGGAAAACCACTTCGGTTTGAGGTTGCTTCCATTCGATTGAATACAGGAATTACGGTTAACAAATTGCGCAGTCTTCTTACTGGAGAGGAAGAAGCGAAAAGTAAAGAATCTTCAAAAAAACTCCGTGACGAAGGACTTGTTGACATTTTTGGAAATTTTCAGATTAGTCACCAATTTGGGTTTACAGGTAGATCGCAGACAAACGGAAGGGATACCTTTTTTATAAGCACTAACTCAATCTCCATGAGAGGGAAGATTCAGCTTACCAAAAAGTGGTCTCTTAGAGTTGGTAATATTGCTTATGATTTCAACCTCAAAAGGTTAATTTATCCAGATATCGGATTCTACCGCGACTTGCATTGTTGGGAATTGGGAATGGATTGGCAGCCTTCGAACGGGACCTATTCTTTCTACATCCACGTAAAACCCGGTACACTTGATTTTATCAAAGTGCCTTATCAACGGGGGAATCAGGATGCCTTCGGAGGATTTTAGCGGGGTACTTTATTTTTCTTACGTGCAAGTATTACTATGCATTGAGGTGAATTGCCAATAATTTATAAAGGTCCAAACGTTCATTTACTATTTTAAAAAAAGGAAAGTTTAACTCTAATGAGTTGAGGATTTTTTATCTGGAATCCCATAATAATGAATGATCTCCATGTATGCTGAACGAGAAATTCCTCCTGGATTTAGCCCCGGTTCACCTTCCGGAATTGGTACACCAAGTTCTTTATAATAATCTACCCAAATTAGAAAAGGCTGTTGGGTGTCCGGATCATTAAAAGTCATCGACTGAAGTTGAAAAACAGCCTGGCCATTATTTGCTTCCTTAAAAGCAAGATAAATCAATTCGGAGCAGTAATATTTGTCATTTTGGATATCAAAAATTTCATCATAAGGTTTGCTGAGCCGCTTATAAGCCGAGTCAACTACGGCTTTAATAATATGGGTATAATCCGATTTAATTCTTCCAACAACAACTTTTGGGTTGTTTTGAGCGTCAAAACTGCGATTTAAAAACGATTCGATTGGCGTTTCAACTACACCTTTTGAAATCGCTTCAAGGACAACTAATTCTCCGTTTTGACTTTTAACCACAAACC
>CALOAV010000032.1:0-13698 GCA_942491425.1 uncultured Cytophagales bacterium | reverse complement strand
TGCTTGAGCTTCTCGGTGTAGTCGAGCTTGCCCTCCAGTATGGCCCTGGCGATCTCCTGGCGCCCGGAGGCGTAGTACGCCTCGTAGCGGAAGCGCGCCCGAGGGGCACATCGCCATGAACTCCGTATCCGTTATCTCGTTGCGGTCGATCCACTTGCAGATCATGCACTTGCCGCACCGGTAAGCGTCCTTCTGCACCTGCAACAGCGGGTCGTACTCGTTCTTTGTCAGCTCCGACACCTTGCACCTCCACTTGCAGCGAAATCCACCATCGACCGCTCGCGGCTCACAGCTCGATCACCTGTCCCGTGTTGAACATGTCGTCCGGGATCCATGAACCTCTTCTTTATGTTCTTGAGAAGCTTGAGTACTCCGGCTGCTTCGAGAATATATGTGTCGCCAGGGGCCCGGTCGGATTCGGGAAGAAGGCGCCGGCATCCGAGAGCCTCGGCAGCAGCCTCTTCACCACCGCATCCGAGCCCTTGGTTGCGTCGAGCAAATCGAACTGCACGTACACCGAGGCGCCCCTCTTTATCGGGACCAGCATCTGGGCGAGCTTCCCCGCGTCTTGAGCGCAGTCTCGACCTTCTCTGAAAGCTTTCTCCACCTTGTCGAAGTTCGTGTAGAAGCCCACCGCAGCGGCGGAGCGTACCACGGCTTCAACAGCCCGGCGCCGAACGCATCGGAGACCTTCTTGAGCCCGGCCTTCGGCTTGAGCTTGAGTTCAGAGGCGAACGAGTCCAGGCGCTTCTCCTGGTACTTTACGAGGCGCGGCGACCCGTCGAGGCCGAGCACGGCCGACCACGAGGCAAGCCCCGGGTCGGAGCCGAGAACGTCCTTCGCCTTGAGCTTGTTCACGATCACGACTTCGGTGCCTACCTCCGAGCGAGCGGCGGTCCTGACCAGGTCGCACGCCTGCTTCCTGTTAGAAAGCCCCTCACGACTACCTTTCGGTCCTCACCAATGGGGTAAAGGTAAAACGAATCCACTCTACCGGTATCCCGAAAGTTACTGGACTTGTGGACCTCACCTCCATTCGAGCCGGTAATTAAAGATGAAAAAATCTATGCGCGCGGTGCATGTGATGACAAAGGACAGGTGTACATGCATGTAAAGGCATTCGAGACGATGATGAAACTCGATCAGCTTCCATGCAATGTAAAGTTCATGGTAGAAGGTGAAGAAGAAGTTGGCTCCGATAACCTTGGTGTCTTTGTAAAAGCCAATAAAGAAAAATTAAAAGCAGACATTATTCTAATTTCCGATACTTCCATTATTTCGTTGGATCATCCTTCTATTACGGTTGGGTTACGCGGGTTGAGCTACATGGAAGTAGAAGTAACGGGACCAAATCGCGATTTACATTCTGGTGTGTATGGAGGCGCTGTTGCCAATCCAATTAACATACTCTGTGAGATGATTACTTCAATGCATGATGAAAAAGGCAGAGTAACTATTCCTGGTTTTTATGATAAGGTAGCAGCACTTACTGAAGCCGAACGAACCGCCATGAACAAAGCGCCTTTTGATTTAGATGAATACAAAAAAGATCTCGACATCAATGACATAAAAGGAGAAGACAGTTATACAACGCTGGAGCGAACAGGCATCCGACCAACACTTGACGTAAATGGAATCTGGGGTGGGTATACGGGTGAAGGTGCTAAAACTGTTTTGCCTTCAAAAGCACATGCTAAAATTTCCATGCGTTTGGTTCCTGATCAAGTGAGCAAAGAAATTACGGAATTATTTACGAATCATTTTAAATCAATCGCCCCAAAATCTGTGAAAGTAAAAGTGATGGCACATCACGGTGGCGAACCTGCCGTTACACCAACTGATTCGAATGCGTACTTGGCAGCCAGTAAAGCCTTTGAAGAAGTGTGGAATAAAAAACCAATCCCTACACGCGATGGCGGAAGTATTCCAATTGTTGCGCTCTTCAAAGAAGAGTTAGGATTAGATACCGTATTGATGGGCTTTGGGCTAGATAGCGATGCGATCCATTCACCCAATGAACATTACGGTGTAAAAAATTTCTTATTGGGAATTGAGACGATCGTTTCGTTTTATAAACACTACGCCAAATAATGGTTAAGTATTAATTATTATTCAAGTTTCATTACTCCATTTTGCAAAACAATATTATTGGGAATTGTTGTTAGATAACCTTGATCATCCTTAATGAATAAATAAAATAAGGCGATGTCTTCGATCATGCCTTCTACTGGATAATCCTTGTTCAGAATTTTTATTCTATCGCCAATACGGTAAGGGAAGGAGAAGAATATTATAACACCAGCTGTGATGTTGCTTAAGATTGACCATTGCGCAAAAAGTGCTACTCCTATAATTGCAAAAATGGAAGAGGCAAAAACAAGAATTTCCTTCTGATCAATTCCCCAGATGATACTAAGGATGATTAAAAAAATTAAGAACAGAAGTATGTTCATTGACTTTAGTATAACACGCTTTCTTCTCGTGTTTTCCAGCAGCGAGATTTTCGCAAAACGATTAATTACCTTTCTGATAACCAACCCGACAAAGAAGACACTCACAACTAAAATGAAAGTCTCTAATAACTTAAAATCAAAATTGCTCATTCTGCTGAATTCCATTCCGCGAAGGTAAAAGAAATTACCCGCTTTGCACATGCGGACTAGAAAAGACTCAAGCTTCCTCCTTTGGCAAATTTTGTTACATTAATTGGAGGCATACTTCTACCCGAAAAATAATTTTTCTTGGCTGCATGAAAAAGTTGGCGGATCATCTCCGCACCATTTCCTTCTCCTCCCATGCGTCTGCCAAAATTGGAATCATTTAATTTTCCGCCATGTAAATCTTTGATCTGGTTCATCACTTTATCATACCGATCGGGAAAATTCTTTAAGAGCCAGTCATCAAAAATTTTAGCAATCGATCCATTGAGCCTTACCACCGTCATGCCGGCTGTTGATGCACCATGATCAGCCGCCGCTTTTACAATGGATGATATTTCGTGATGGTTCAGTCCGGGGATAATTGGTGCGCACATAATCCCTACCGGAATACCTGATTTTGCTAGCATTTCGACCGTTTTTAAGCGTTTTACAGCACTGGCGGTGCGGGGTTCCATCGTTCTGCGAAGTTCTTCATCCAAGGATGTAATTGAAATATAAACATGGACAAGGTTGTCGCTTGCCAAATCTTTTAGCAAATCAAGATCGCGTAAGATCAGTCCATTCTTAGTGATCAATCCAACCGGATGCCGGTAGCGTGCAAATACTTTCAAGCAACTTCTTGTGATTTGATACTTTCGCTCGAGTGGTTGATAACAATCTGTATTTCCTGAAAGACTTATGGGAACCGCATCCCACTTCGGATGTAACAAAAACTTTTCTAACAACTCCGGTGCATTTTTCTTAACAACAATTTTACTTTCAAAATCGAGCCCCGCACTAAATCCCCAATACTCATGGGTATTGCGCGCATAACAATAAATGCATCCGTGTTCACATCCCTGATAGGGATTCAATGAATACATCATCCCCACATCCGGACTAGTGACTTTGTTTACAATTTTTTTAGGATGTTCATAAAAGACTTGTGTTGTTGGCGCAGACAATAATGCTTCGTCTAACCCTTCAATATGTTCGGTTACATATTCATTTTTCAAAAATTTATTTTTCGATTGAATTTGTGATCCCCTTCCTCCAAAATAGTTTTCATCCATGCGACCAAGTTAAATTACCTTGGGGTTGAAAGAAATAAGAAATATCTTTCGCGACACAGACTGTCAGATTTGTTACTCAACTATACAGCAACCCCCGTTCAGGAAATTTTTGATCCGCTTTTGGATCAACATGGAATTCGATTGCTCATTACAAGGGAAGATCAAAATCATCCCCACATTTCCGGAAACAAATGGTGGAAATTGAAATACAATTTAGAAGTGGCAATCCAACAGGATAAGAAAACCATTCTCACATTCGGTGGCGCCTACTCGAATCACATTTTTGCAACTGCAGCGGCCGCCAAAGAGTGTGGGCTTAAAAGTATTGGAATCATCCGCGGAGAAGAAAGACTGCCACTGAATCCTACTTTGAGTTTTGCGATGAAAACCGGGATGAAAATACAGTATGTAACCCGTGAAAACTATAAACAGAAAAGCGAACCCGAGTTCATTAATGATCTTATTGATAAATATGGGGATTTTTATTTGATCCCAGAAGGCGGGACAAATGAATTGGCAGTAAAGGGAACAACAGAATTTGCGCAGGAATATCTCTCCAAAATTGATTTTGATTTTCTCTTTTTGCCTGTTGGAACGGGAGGAACGATTGCTGGAATTATCAATGGATTGAACGGTAAAAAGAATGTCGTTGGAATTCCAGTGTTGAAAAACGGTAGCTTCCTTGAAGGTGAAATCAAACCCTTTTTGAATCATGATTTTTCAAACTGGTCGTTGCTTACGGAATATCATCATGGTGGTTATGCCAAAACTACCCCGGCATTGATGACTTTCATTCAGCAAATGGGGGTTACGCATCAACTTCCGTTGGATCATGTCTATACTGGCAAACTTCTTTGGGCTGTGATTGAGGAAATTAAGAAAGGAGTATTTCAAAAAGGGTCAACACTATTGGCAATTCATTCGGGAGGATTGCAGGGACGCAACTCAAAAATCACTAATCACTTAATCTGAAATCTCAAATCATGAGCGTCATCGAGGTATCTCCAGGATACACATACATAAAAATCAAATCAACATAAACACTGCAGCCACCATCGTCATTAAAATAATAAACCAGCGATATGCTTTCTCAGGAATTTTTTTGACGATGACAACTCCGAGATAGGCACCAATGGCGATCAATGGGAGTGTTGTCAGGTTTAAGAAGAGAGAATCCCACGAAATGGTCTTCCATGCGAAAACATGAAATGGAATTTTAAACCAATTCAATACCATAAAAAACCAGGCAGCTGTTCCGATAAATTCATTCTTGGGCAAGCGCATCGAAAGTAAATACAATGCCATCACCGGTCCGGCAAGGTTTCCCACCATGGAGGTAAAACCACCAGCAATTCCTATCAGGATGGCAAACCACCAGTAATCAGGTACTTCTTCTTTACGTGTTTTCTCCAACCAAATCATAATCGCTACACTAATCACGATGATAACGGCCATTATTGTTTTGAATAATTCGTCATTGATCATTCCTCCAACAAAAGTTCCCAAGAAAACACCTACTGCCGCCCAGGGGAAAAGAATTTTTAAATGACTCCAACTCGCATGCCGATGATAGTACCGCACACCAAATACATCTGCCATCACCAAAACCGGAAGCAATAAGCCACTCGACATCTTTCCACCAAAAACCGCTGCCAACAATGGAACCGCCAACATGCCAGCGCCATGTACGCCTGTTTTTGCCATTCCTATTAATAAGGAAACAAGACAAACTACAAAAATGTCAGTTGCGGTAAGCGTGTACGAGAATAGAGAAATCAATTGGAGTCGATCGGATATTAAACGACAAGGTAGGTTTAAAAATCCTTTTAATATAAATCCATTTCGTAAGGCTAATACTTTGACAAAGCTGTTTGTTTAAGTCATCAGCTTTGTCAAAGTATTAATTACTTCTAAATTTCAGAAAAATTAAAAGGTGAAGCTCTATAAAAATTTATGTGAAGCGGTTGTACAAGCGCTCCATTCAATCTTTACAGAAAATAAATATGCTGATAAAGTGATTGAAAAGTTGCTGAAGAGCAATTCGAAGTGGGGCTCGCGCGACAGACGCTTTATCGCGGAAACAACGTATGACATCGTGCGTTGGTATCGCTTATTCGTAGAGCTTTCAGAGTCTGACAATAACGACTATTGGAAATTGGTGGGAACCTGGTGCTTGTGGAAAAATTATGAGCTTCCCGATTGGGAAGAATTTAGTGGGCTTGCTAAAGCGAATTTTGATGTTCGCTATGAGTCGTTAATATCAATTCGAAAAATACGCGAATCGATTCCCGATTGGCTGGACGAACTGGGCGAAAAAGAATTGGGAGGTCGTTGGGACACGGAATTAAATGCACTCAATACTGAAGCACGTGTTGTGCTACGCGTGAACACATTAAAAACTGACCGCAAGAAACTTCAAAAACAATTGGAGAAGGATGGTATTGAAACAGATACTGAACCTGATTTTCCGTATGCCTTGATGTTGGTAAAACGCCAAAACCTTTTCAATCGTAAAGAATTTTTGGATGGACATTTTGAAATTCAAGATGCAGGATCTCAATTAATTGCTCATTATTTACAATCGGAACCCGGTATGGTGGTGATCGATGCGTGTGCAGGTGGCGGTGGAAAATCCCTTCATCTCGCTTCGCTAATGAAGGGGAAAGGAAAAATAATTTCCATGGATGTAGAATCCAGAAAACTTCTGGAATTACAAAAGCGTGCAAAAAGGGCGGGAGTAAATTGTATCGAAACGAAAGCAATTGAATCCCCAGCGACTATCAAGGGCTTGGCGAATATTGCTGACCGCGTATTGCTGGATGTTCCATGTTCAGGATTAGGAGTGATCAAACGAAACCCAGATGCGAAGTGGAAACTATCACTGGATTTTATTGAAAAAATAAAAACGCTTCAACAAGAAATTCTCAACGACTATAGTGTAATGGTGAAACCCGGAGGACTGTTGGTGTATTCCACGTGTAGTTTGCTTCCTTCAGAAAATGAAAAACAAGTTGCTGCTTTTCTTGAATCACAAAAAGAATTTGAGTTGATTGATCAAAAATCAGTTTTGCCTTCAGCAGGGTTTGATGGATTTTATATGGCGTTGTTGAAACGCAATTGATTTACCAATGCTTCGACAGGGCTCAGCACACGACCATGCTACCTAATGTTAACGCTAGATAAAACCCTTCGACAAGCTCAGGGTGACAGCACTCTACTGTCAGTCTGAGCTTGTCGAAGACTAGTCTGTCGAAGACCCTTTCTTAAAATTCGAAAGTCGTACAACCTCATCCCAGTCATCTTTAAATAACGCTTCTTTTTTCTTTCTGCTCCATCCTTTAAGTTGCTTCTCCCATTCTATTGCTTGATTGATATCGGTAAAACGTAGCCAATAACGAAGCTTAACTGGTCTTCTTTTGTAGGTGAAACTTTTCGGATTAATTCCTGCATTATGTTGCTCAAGCCGAATTTCTAAATCATTTGTAACTCCGGTGTAATAGAGACCATCGGAGCATTCAATTAAGTAAACAAAATAATTATGGCTAACGGGCATGGCTTAAAGTTAGAAAAAATCATCCATATATGAACCCTTCAGCAGTACTAGAAAAACCCTTCAACAATGCTTCGACAGGCTCAGCATGACACAGCGCTGTCAGTCTGAGCCTGTCGAAGACTAAATCGAAACCCGCAATGAAAGCATAAAATTTATACCGGGTGCTGAAATACCCGATGAGTACGGACGATACCGTTTATCAAAAATATTTTCTACGCCTCCATCCATCGCTACATACTTTTTAAATGCATACGACACTTTCAAATTCATCGTCCACCACGATGGTGCATATGGATTTCCGTTACTATCTTTTGCATACAAATGTGCATCGCCTCGCTCACTCAATGCCAAATCATCATAACCGATTTCACCATTGTAATTCGCATACGCATCAACTTTTAATTTTTGATTCAGTGAATAGATAAGATGAGTCGCGCCAAAGTTGGGAGCTACGTGCGTTGGTGAGTAATCACGCCCGGTTTCAGGATCTTTTTGATTTCCTTTTTGATAATTGTACGCTGTCGTCAATTGAAAATCTTTAGTCAATTTCCATTTGAGCTGCATTTGTAAACCATATACATTCATACTGCTGATGTTTTGCAGTGTAAGCACACGGCTTAATTCACCATCATAATCAATGCTATCCATACCATTGAAGGTAGAGGGTCCGCGGGCAATTGCATTGTCGAGATACGAATAGTATACTGAAAAATCGAAATCGAAATTACTGCCAATTTTAAATGCCGTACCTAACTCAGCATTGTATACATATTCAGGTTGAAGATCAGGGTTTGGCACAACAACATTTCCCGGCTCCGAATCAAATACTTTTCCAATGTCATCTACATTGGGAGCGCGAAATCCTGTCGAAACATTTGCATAGGTCTTTATTTTTTGAGTTGGATTAAATACCACACCCAAACTTCCATTCATCGCATTGTTGTTCAACGTTGCTTCCAAGAAAGGAAATGGAAACATATCCGTATCATAATCCGCATGGGTGTACACATTTGTAAAACGGGCACTTCCATTTACAATCCACTTTGGACTAACCTTGTATTTTAAGTTCGCATAGACAGCACCTGTTCTCCATTTCGAATTATTCGGATAGCGGGTTGTAGCATCCGAAACGGAACCATCATTTATATTTTCCCGATACGCACTTGAGCCGACTGTGTTGGTAACAAACTCACCACCGTAATAAAGTGTAAATCGCGAATCCAATTTTTTATCGAGGTCAACATTAACAGAAAACGCTTCAACAGTTTCTATTCTATTTGTTCTGTTACTACTTCCAAAAGAACGGTTGTGTCGTGATTCCTCATATTCCTGATAGGCAAGCGTAAGTTTTGCCTGATCAGAAAAAAAAGATGGCTTCACCAATGCTGCAGACAAAGAGTGCATCATCCATTTTTGTGGACCGTAATACCACTCCGCATTCGCAAACGAGTCGTCATCCTTTTTTAGAATCAACCGATCATACCGCGGAACATCAGATGATGCTGAATAATGAAAACCATAGTTGATATCCCATGCTGCTGAAGGACGAAACCTGATTTTTTGCATTATGTTTAATTGATTATAACCTGTTGGCACCTGCACATTTTCGTCATCATTTATTTTCACCACATCGGCACCATTTTCGCGAACCACATAGTCAGGTCTGGTATACTCTTCCGGTCCATGTGAACCCATTTTTAAATCATCATAATCGGAATAGGTTACGCTGGTTAAAAACGCCCACCGCTCTAATCCTATGTTGAGATCAAGATGTCCGGATTTTTCATTATTCGCAGAGGATGAACGCAACATGGCGTTGGCACCAAACCGTGATTTTTCTGTAACACTTAATCTTGGACTCAACGTATGGAAATCCATCACACCGCCAATGGCATCACTACCATAAATGACAGAGCCCGGACCGAATACAACTTCTGCTTCTTCAATTGCATTTGCATCAAGAGAAATTACATTTTGCAGATTTCCACTACGGAAGATGGCGTTGTTCATTCGCACGCCATCAACTACCAGCAATACACGATTGGTAGCAAATCCACGAATCATCGGACTGCCTCCTCCCATCTGACTTTTCTGAATAAATACCTGATTGGATATCCCCAACAAATCAGCAGCAGTTTGTGGATTTTGAAATTTAATTAAATCTGAGTTGACCTTTGCAACACGATCGGGTACTTCACTTAAATTTTGTTCCCATCGGTTTACCGATACAACCACCTCTTCCAAAATTTTCGTGGTGTCGGCAGGTGTGTTTTGAGCGCCTACCGAAAAGCAAGCAAACATCACCATACCAACCAAAACCATTTTGAGAAGAAAATCTCCTTTCATTCAATACTTCTATTTTTTTATACCAGGTAATCCAACAGGTTTGCTTTGCTCCCAATTAAAGGTTGCTTTCTTTTGATTTGGATACACTTCATCCAATGAATTCCCATCATACAACCTTCCGTTTTTCATTACTTGTATTATCGAAGTTGTATTACGAATATTCTCCAATGGGTTTTTATCTAGGATCAACAAGTCCGCAAGTTTACCTGGTTCAATACTTCCTAAATCACCATCAAGTCCCAAGCCTTCTGCACCGATAATAGTCGCCACCTTCAATGCATTGTGATTAGACATTCCACCCGATTGAATCGACCACAATTCCCAATGATATCCCAACCCTTGCAACTGACCATGTGAACCAACACCTGCGCTTCCGCCTGCTTTCACTAAATCATTTACAAAAACAGCATGATCCTCAAACACGTGCTCTTCCTTCATAAACCAACTCGCTCTTCTTCGCGACTTTGCATCTAACTCTCCCTTTGGAGTAAAGGTGTTAAGTTTTGGATCGCCATTCACGTTCTCCGTTGCGTAATAATAATTCTCCGCCCACGGCCCACCATATGAAACCAATAGGGTTGGTGTATAGGTCATTCCCGATGCAGCGACCAGTTTTGTGAAATCACTATACAATGGATAAATCGGGAACGAATGTTCATGACCCGGATAACCATCAATCAGCATGGTCATGTTGAGTTTGAAATCCAATCCACCTTCTGTTGTTGGCTTTAGCTTTTGTTCCTTCGCGGCCATGATCACCCACTGACGATGTTGTCGGTTTCCTACCAAGTACATTTTGATATACTTGGTATTATAATACTCGGAATATTGCTTTAACACATCACGTGTTTGTTCTAAGCTTTTTAATTTATACATCCAGTAACCAACACCTGGTCCTGTTGAATACACACGGGGCCCAATAATTTTTCCGGCATCAACTAAATCGGAATAGGTAAGCACGTCCGTGGTTGCTGTTTGTGGATCACGTGTTGTGGTTACACCGTACGCCAAGTTAGCAGCGTATACCCATGCTTCATTCTTATGCAGTCCCCACGCTGGCCACATATGTGCATGTGTATCCACAAAAAACCAGGAACGATTGTTTTTCCTTTGACATCAATCTTTTTGACATTTCCATCAACAGAAATAGAACCCGAGTTTCCTACTTGCCTGATGCGATTATTCTCAATGAGAATATCGCCAGACTCAAAAACCTCATCACCTTTCATCGTGATGATGCGTGCTCCTTGCAACAATACTTTTCCTTGCGGGGTATCTCTTGGTACTGAAACTTTTATTCTGATTTCTGCGGGCTCATAGCCTTCGTCTTTCTTCTCATCCTTTTTCTCTTCTTCTTTCTTGTCACCTTCCGATTTTTTCTCCTTCTCTTCCGCTTTCTTTTTCTTTATCTCTTCTTCTTTGGTTTTTGCATCCTCAATATTGTAGGTGAAGAATGCATTGCCTATCGAATAGTAAACCACTTTTCCGGTATTATTCCAGACAGCAAACTGTCCTCCTATTTTTGTTAATTTCCTTGCCGGGAATTGTGCTTTATCTGGATCTGAAACTGAAATCTTTGGTGCAACTTTTCCAATCTTCGGAACCGTTACTACATAAATATCATTGTTGATTTGTGCTAATGCATAATCACCTTCCGGAGCCATCGTAACAACGGCAGCATTCGATGGTTCTTGTCGTGGTTCCATTTCCGTTTCCACCAACATGCAATTGTTTTCAAACACAGAACCATATGTAGTAATACCCGTAACTTTTAAATGTGTTTTCTCATCGGTTCCATCCCAACGTATCGAAACCAACCCTTCTCGACCGCTATACAAATAGATTCGATCATTTGATTTTACAAAATGCGGTGTGACTCTACCGTTTGATTTCTCAATAAAATTGACAGCACCACCATCGCCTCAAACCCAAACCAAATCTTCTTGTGTAAACCTGGATCTGGGACCTTCTTGATCCTTGAAAAATTGTGGGGCTCCGCGAAGCATTACAATTTTTTTGCCTTTGTATGACCACGCAGGCTCTGTATAAAGAGAGGCTTCATTTGTCAACTTCATCGGCTTTGATGACTTAGCTTTAAAATTTACTTTGTAAAGATGCCCTCCATTATTTTCCCATGTAACCCAAGCAAGCTGAGAGCCATCCGGGCTCCAGGTGGGCATCGCTTCTGTAAATTCAAAATCAGAAACGCGTTTCGGTTTTCCATCCGGAAGCACAACGGTATACAACCTATTGAGGGCAGTAAATGCTAATGTCTTTCCATCGGGTGAAACTTTACCATCCCGAATTTGTGTCACAATCATTTCCTTATCATCTGATACCGGATATTTGAAATCTAATTTGGGTCCTAGTTCAACAACATCATCGACTTGAAACGGAACCTCAATCGCATCACCTCCAGCTACTGGTATCCGGTAAATCTTTCCACCATACGAAGCCACTACTTCTTTTCTATCGGGCGTGAACGACATCGCAGGTAAAACACCAAGCGGAGCAATGGATTCTTGCTCATCGCGTTGAACCCGATACGCCAACCACTTCTCTTCGCCTGTTTTTAAATCACGAAGTACTAGTTCAGTACTGCTCGTTAGCGCGATCCATACACTAACCGTTTTCCATCAGGTGATAGTGTTGATGCAAGAGCAGAACCATATCGGTCTGTTCTTTTGTCTGACTCTCCTGTTTCGCGATCATACACAGCAATTTGATACTGTGGTAGTTGTGCATTGTAATTCCATGCTCCTGTTCTTCGTGAATACCAAATGTATCTTCCATCTTTACAAAAGCGGGCTCAACTGTTTTTAGGTTGTCGGGTTTATCAATAAGGTGCGCGCCCCCACCACCATCTTTATGGTACAAGTGCAGTTTTAAATTTCTGCGTCCTTGCGAAACAACAATATAATTTCCATCGAGGGTCCATTCAACGGCTTGTACATTGTCAACTTTTTGCTTTTGGTGTAACTTGAGTCGAGTCTTTCTTATCGATAGAAAAAATACCAAACGTTATCTGAGCCGGTACGATCGAAATAAAAGAGAAGGTTCTTTTCATCCGGGCTAAAACGATTGTACTTCCGTGCATCCCGGAAGTAAACTGATTTGCAGCACCACCAGTGATCGGCATTAAATAAATATCACCAAGAAAATCAAACGCAATTGTTTTTCCGTCTGGACTTACATCCAACGACATCCACGTACCTTCTGAGCTTTTGATTTCTACTTTGCGAGCTGCTTCCAGCAGGAAGGTCTTTCTTCTTTTCTTTCTTAGTGATCGGACTTACCGCCTTTTTTGTCATCTTGAGCAGAAGCAAATTGGACAAACGTAAGCAGAAGAGCTGGAGAGGAATTGTTTGATTTTATACATAATAGAAATAGTTAGTTCACGAATCAACAAAATACTGACGTTACCACACAGTGGATTTACGTCAATGGTTAGTTTGTGTTATTATTGATTGAAAAGGTTATTTAGTTCATAGTCGACCTTTCCTACTATAAAAGAAAAATCTTCAATGTTTTCAACAAAATCAAGGTCGTTCACATCAATCACCAGCAGTTTCCCTTCTTTGTAATTGCCGATCCACTCCTGATAATGTTCGTTCAAATTTTTTAGATAATCAATACGAATGGCATATTCATAATCGCGGCCACGCTTTTCTATCTGCCGTACCAATTTTGGAATATCTGCCTTTAAATAAATCAATAAGTCAGGCGGTTTTACAAAATTGATCATCGACTTGAAAATGTCAAGGTAACTTTGGTAATCCCGCTCAGAGATATGCCCGCTCTTATGTAAGTTGGCAGCAAAGATATATGCATCCTCATAAATGGTGCGGTCTTGGACAGTAGTGCGCTCATCTTCCCGAATTTCATTCACCTGCTTAAATCTACTGTTCAGAAAATAAATTTGGAGATGAAATGCCCAGCGTGTCATGTCTTCATAGAAATCGCGTAAGTACGGATTATCATCTACCGATTCAATTAATGCTGTCCAGCCATAATGTTTGGACAGCATTTGCGCTAATGTTGTTTTGCCGGAACCTATATTTCCAGAAATGGCAATATGTTTAAGTTT
>CALOAV010000031.1:0-30569 GCA_942491425.1 uncultured Cytophagales bacterium | reverse complement strand
GTTCCGAAATTGATTTGGGCGTATGTCATATAGTGGACATTTTAATTATCCGGTGCAACCCGGGTTGGTGAATTTAATTGGCTCCGAAAGTCGGGATCTTCGGGCTCGGATCTTTACTTTTTGGATCGTGCCTTGATCCTGGAAAGCAGCTTAATGATTTTATTAGCATGCTGGGAATTCAACCGTCAACTATCATATCTTATGTTAAGGTCCCGCGCAGAAATAACTTCGCATTTTTAAAGGCCGATGCCTCCGCCGAAATCCGATAGACGGTGAACCCGGAACGATAGAATCACAAGACATATTGACACATTGGCAAAAATTCGTCATAGTGCGGCGATACCGCAGCCGACACCTGGACGATAAACTTTACGTTATGCGATTTGCGCCAGCCGGCGGCACAACTTGAGAACGCGGTTTTTGAAGTAATCCACACTTTATTACAACAAAGAGTTCCGTAAATTTTAACCGGGAGGTGAACCGTTGAAAACAGGAAAATGTCCCAAATGCAGCTCACATGAAGTTTTTTCCGGAGCCGGCGTGGCGCTGAAAAAAGGTCCCTTCGGCAGCAACTCCATTCCCATCGGTTTAACATCGATTGCGGCGTTGGATAACTTCGTCTGCGCGGGGTGCGGTTATGTAGAAAGCTACGTCAGCGACCCGGATAAATTGGCCGAAATTTCCCGCAAGTGGGATAAGGTCGACCCGGAAGACATCGAGCCAGAAAAAGATAGCGATTCGCTACCCCGAGAAAGATAAAATAAGATGGAATTTTCCAAGAAGACCCACCGGGTCAGCAATATCAAACGGTTTGGCGTCATCACCCGGCTGATGGTCAAACACGGCCTCGGTGATATTCTGGATCGAATATCGAGCCGCGGCAAAGCCTCGGCCGGCGCTAAAAGTGAACGGCCCGTGGTGGCCCGCACGGTTTATCCGTCACCCCAGCGTATTCGTCGCGTTCTTGAAGAACTTGGACCCAGCTTTATCAAGTTGGGGCAGCTGATGAGCACGCGGGCCGATATTTTTCCGCCGGAATACATCGAGGAGTTGACCAAGCTGCAGGATCAGGTCCCGCCGATTCCATTTGAAAAAATAAAAGCGGTGATCGAAAGAGAGCTCAAACGCCCGGTCGGCGATTTGTTCGAATCCATCGAAGAAGAAGCGCTGGCTGCAGCTTCGGTGGCCCAGGTCCACATGGCCGAACTGGAAGACGGCGAACGGGTCGTGGTGAAAGTGATTCGACCCGGCATCGACAAGAAGATCCGGGAAGATATCCGGCTGATGTACTACTTTGCCGAGAAAATAGAAAAGTCGTTTGAAATCGGACAAATTATCGGCTTTGTGGATCTTGTCAAAGAATTTGAAAGAAGCATCTTTCGTGAGCTTGACATGTACGTTGAGGCCGGTAACATCGAGCGGTTTGCCCGGAACTTTGAAGACAGCGAAGAACTCTATATCCCCAAGGTGAACTGGGACCGCACGGCCAGGTCCGTACTGGTGATGGAACACATTGACGGGATCAAGATGGACCAGGTCGACGAGATCCGGGACAATGGGATCGATCCCAAAGAAATCGCCATGATCGGGCTGCGAGCGTTTTCGCGCCAGCTGATGGAATTCGGACTGTTTCACGCCGATCCGCATCCCGGCAACACCATCGTGATGTACGACGGGCGGGTCAGCCTGGTGGATTTCGGCATCACCGGCTACCTGGATGAAGAGACCATGCTGCAACTGGCCAACATTTTTTTAGGGTATGCCGAACATGACTACAATATGATCATGGAAGCGCTGGAAGACGCCGGGGTGATCAGTGAAACAGCCATCAATTTTAGTAATTTTCGCAGTGATTTAAAAGATATCAGTGAACCGTTTTACGGTAGAACGTTGCAAACGATTTCAGTGCGCGATGTCTATGAGCAAATTATGCAGCTGTTGGTCAAGTACCGCATCCGTCTGCCGCGCAATTTGATGCTGCTGCTGAAAACATTCATTCAGACTGAAGCTCTGGGTAAAATTTTAGGCAGCGATGCCAGCCTGCTCGAGGTTACGCGGCCCTATGCCAAAGAATTGCTGCAGCGCGGCTACGATGCCCAGAAACTTGTGCGCAACTTCAGCCGCGAGTTGCGCGCCACCCACGGCTATCTGAGAGTCGTTCCCAAACTCGTGCACGATCTGCTAAAAGGGTTGACTTCCGGCAAACGGCCCTTTGAGATCCGGCACCGGGGATTCCAGGAGATCCCGGCCCGGATTGAACGGGGGATCAACCGGCTGACGGTCGGTCTGGTTGTCAGTGCCTCATTGATTGCCGGGTCGCTGGTGCTGAATTCTTCTCAGAAGCTGCTGGAGTTTACCATCACTTTTTACGGGGTGCACACCGTATCCATCACCGCCCTGCTCGGACTGCTCGGCTATTCCCTGGCAACCCTGCTGGGATTCTGGTTGATTATCTCAATTTTTCGGTCGGGGAAGACGTAGATACGATTAATAAATTACAGCCAATGGAATACGAAGTTCATACCAGGAACGCATAAATTTTTCCCAATCACGCTAAATGGAAACTTCATCCGATCGGGGATTTAATTTTCAACCTCAACAATCATCTCGATTTCTACTGAGATGTTCATCGGCAGGGCGTTGGTTCCCACGGCGGAACGGGCGTGCTTGCCTTTTTCGCCAAACACCTCAACCAAAAAATCCGAGGCACCGTTGATGACTTTGGGCTGAAGTGTATCCCGGTGGTTCGTAAAAGCATGTTGCCCAATAAATAGTAACTGAAATTGATCCCCACCACTTCCGGTGTTTTGTGATGTAATTAAAACATGAACGTCAGCAGCCACACGATCCAGTAAAAAATCAACCATGTTAATTTCGGAACGAATAAAAGTCTGATCACAAAATGTATTACTACAATCAATAAATACTTTAAGTTTTCCTTTATGCTCCTGTGCCTCTGCAACGGATAAAAAAAACAGGAGTATCAAAGTTGAAAGTAGAGCGGGTTTCATAGGGAGAGGGGTTGATAATTCACTTAAAACGAAGGTTTGCACATTGATATTATTTACTTAGCATTGTATACATGGATCGAATTAAAAAGATATTGATAGCTAATCGGGGCGAAATTGCCCTCCGGGTAATCCGTACGGCAAAGGAAATGGGAATAAAAACCGTTGCTACTTACAGTGAAGCGGATCGAAATGCACTTCATGTTCGCCTGGCAGATGAGGCTGTGCTGCTGGGACCGCCACCTTCTTCGGAGTCCTATCTGAAAATGGATAAAATCATTGAGGCTGCGCTTCAAAAGGGAGCTGATGCAATTCATCCTGGGTATGGGTTTCTTTCTGAAAACGAGACTTTTGCGAAAAAAGTCGAAGATGCGGGAATTATTTTTATTGGACCATCTGCGGCTTCCATCCGCATTATGGGCAGTAAGCTGGCCGCAAAAGATGCAGTTGCCAAATTTAATGTTCCATTGGTACCTGGAACAGCAGAACCGATCGGTGATGTTGGTAAAGCCAAAAAGATCGCTGCAGAAATCGGGTATCCGATCCTGATCAAAGCCAGTGCGGGAGGTGGTGGGAAGGGCATGCGGATGGTGGAGTCTGAATCCGATTTTGATGCGCAGATGGAACGCGCTGTAAGTGAAGCCAAATCCTCATTTGGGGATGGTGCCGTTTTTATTGAAAAATTTGTTACCCATCCGCGTCATATCGAATTTCAAATTTTCGGTGACCAGCATGGAAATGTCGTGCATTTATTTGAACGCGAATGTTCGATTCAACGAAGACATCAAAAAGTAATTGAAGAAGCTCCGTCTTCTGTATTAACCCCGGCAATCCGGGAAGCAATGGGTGAAGCAGCAATCAATGTTGCACGCTCCTGTAAATACTATGGAGCCGGAACTGTCGAGTTCATCCTGGATGCCAATCTAAATTTTTACTTTCTGGAAATGAATACCCGATTACAAGTAGAGCATCCTGTGACCGAGGAGATTACAGGAATAGATTTAGTGCGGCTGCAGATACAGGTAGCGGAAGGGAAAGCCATTCCTTTTAAGCAGGAAGACATCCAAATGCATGGTCATGCTATTGAGGCTCGCGTTTATGCGGAAGACCCGATGAATAATTTTCTCCCAGATATTGGTACGCTCACTACCTATAAGCGTCCACAGGGAAACGGCATTCGGGTAGATGATGGTTTTGAGGAAGGTATGGAAATTCCATTCTATTATGATCCTATGATTGCCAAACTTGTTTGTCATGCTGAAAACAGATCTGGCGCTATTGAAAAAATGATTCGTGCCATAGATGAATATGAAATTACCGGGCTCGAAACTACGCTTGGGTTCTGTAAATTCGTGATGCAGCATACCGCGTTTACCTCCGGTAAATTTGATACCAAGTTTGTTGAAGAACACTTTACACCCGAAGTTTTACAAGTTGATCGTACCAATCAAATTGAAAAGCAATTGGCAGCAGCAATAGCGATCAAAGTTTTTGAAGAACAAAGCGTAACCCCGAATGAAACATCTGCCCGACAACCGGTGGGTCGCTGGAAAAAAAATCGAATCTGATATGGCAGAAATAAAACCTTTTAAGGCGTGGCGGTACAGTCCCCATTTGACATCAGCAATAGAAAATCTTACCTCCCCTCTTTTTGATGTGGTCTCCGGGAAACAACGGGAAAGTCTATACCAAAATCCGATCAACAGCATTCACCTTTCTGTACCACAACCACCAAATCCGGCAGAACGCGCTGCTGATCTGCTGAGTACGTGGAAAACTGATGGTACACTCACGCAGGATAATTTACCGGGTATCTATGTTTACTATCAATATTTTCGGCTACCTGGAGTAAAAACTGAATTGTGCCGAAAAGGATTCATTTGTAACATTCGTACCTATGATTGGAGTGAAAACATAATTCTCCGGCATGAGAACACCATGCCAAAAGCAGTTAACGATCGGATTGAATTACTTGCTAAAACTGAGTTTCATGCCAGTGCTACCCATGGACTTTATACTGATGATTCGTACCTACTCGAAAAGTATCTGGATGAAGCGATCCAGACACCGTTGTATGAGGTTGAGGATTATCAGGGTGTTCGTGATGTACTGGCCGTTATTCATGACCGGAAAGTCATACAACTATTCATTGACACCATTGCACAAAAAAAGATAATTCTGGCAGACGGACATCACCGCTATGAAGGATCACTGGCTTATAAAAAACTTGCCACCAGAGCGAATCCCCATCACACCGGGAATGAGGGTTACAATTTTCATCTGATGTATCTGACCAATACAAATGCCGGCGATTTTAGAATACTCCCTACGCACCGGATCATTCAAGGTCTTTCAGATTTTAATGAACACGAACTTCTTCAAAAGCTGGAAGCTGATTTTATTATTAAACCGCTTGATGATGTTGACACCGTAAACGAAATCATCATGGGTAAGCAATGGGCCTTTGGGTTGCTCTTTAAAAACAGTGCCTACAAAGTCAGGCTAAAACCCGAAGTTGTAAACACGAATCCATGGAAATTTCCACCCGTCATTAACGCCCTCGACTTAACGGTGATGCATTATTTTATTATTGAAAAAGCGTTGGGAATCGCCGGAAAAGATCAACGCACTTCTGATAAAATCACTTTTGACCGCAGCTTTACCGATTGCTTAAGGAAGGTATTACAGGAAGAAGCACAACTTGCCATCATTACGAATGAAATCACTATTGATGAGGTTAAAACCGTTTGTGAAAGTGGCTTTACCATGCCTCAAAAATCAACGTATTTTTACCCGAAAGTAATTTGTGGATTTGTATTCAGTTCAATCAAAGAAGATGAATTTCAAACGCCCCCTTATTCTAGCTTCTAGTTCGCCTAGAAGACAATTTCTAATGAAAGAAGCTGGATTCGATTTCCGCATCGAAAAACCTGATTGCGACGAACTGTTTCCTGAATCCCTTCCGGTGGATCAGGTAGCAAAATACCTGGCGTGCCAAAAGGCTGAATATTTCCGACCCTCCATCCATGAGGAAGTAATTGTAACCGCCGATACGGTTGTAATCTTGGCGGGTACCATTTTAAACAAACCTCTTGATCGTGATGATGCTATCCGGATGCTACAGGCACTCTCGGGAAATACCCACACCGTGATGACCGGCGTTTGTATCCTGTCAAAAGAATGGGAAACGAGTTTTGATGATCGCACGGAAGTAACCTTTAAAAACTTATCGCTTAAAGAAATTGAATTTTATATTGACCATTACCACCCGTATGATAAGGCCGGTGCGTATGGTGCACAGGACTGGTTTGGAATGATTGGCATTGAAAAAATTGAGGGCTCCTATTTTAATGTAATGGGGTTACCCATTCACCGTGTATATCAAATACTCAATGAAAAGTTTTCTTGAAAAAGATAATCACTTACCTAAAACTTCACATTGCTTCAGATTTTAATCCGGTTGTCTATTTCCTTGCTGCTACCCTTCTGATCATTTCCCTTTATTATAATTACAAGGTCGACTTTGAAGATAGTTATTTGGATATGCAGAAGGGGCTAATAAAAGTTTTTTACTTTTTCCTCTTCTATTCGCTGCCCTTTTACATCATTCTAATGATCCATGGAATATTCAACCGTGATCTGGGATTTTTAAAATCGGTAAAATTTTGGATGATCAGCAGCATTGGATTTTTGTTGTTAAGTATTGATTCCAGTGCACTTTACCTTACGGAGATTACCCGGTCACTTTTCAGTACAACCCTTTTTTCATGGGGATTCAAGATCTCCAACAATTTTCTATCGCTACTGACCATCACGTTTCCACTTTTGTTAATGGGGTGGCTTCTTGGTCGGAAGAGCACTCACCTCTACGGACTTAACACGAATCCGTTCGATACCCGACCCTACTTCATGATGCTGGCAGCCATGCTCCCCATCATTGGATTGGCATCCTTTCTACCGGGCTTTCTCAACCAGTATCCGATGTATAACTCGGGCAACAGTCTTCACCCCTATCCCCAACCAGAATTTTTATTTGGCGGAATTTATGAGATTGGTTATGCACTTAATTTTATCTCTGTAGAGCTATTCTTCAGAGGTTTTCTTGTGGTGGGATTATTGCCATTTGCGGGACGGAAGGTAGTGCTGGCCATGGCAGCTTCCTATTGTTTTTTACATTTCGGAAAACCAGCAGGAGAAGCGATCAGTTCAATTTTTGGTGGCTATATTCTGGGAGTTATTGCGTATGAAACGAAAAGTATCTGGGGTGGTGTGATCATTCATATCGGTATTGCCTGGGCAATGGAGTTGGTTGCGATGATACAACATACCCTTCGGATTAGTAATTAATTAGGCGTAAATACTCTATTTTAGCAGCTAATTCAGTATCTCAAACAGGACACACTTGGCAACGATTACCACGATCACAAAAAAATATGGCGTCAATGGGTTATTTAACTACTTAAAACTCAAGTCCGGTAATACACAGTCTCTCCGGCTAAAAGGAATTAAAAATCCAATTCGTTTAAGAAAAGTAAAAGCTGATCTGTTGCTTTTCAAGCAAATTTTTGTTACCGAAGAATACAAATTTCCTTGTCCGATAAACCCGGAATACATCATTGATGCGGGGGCTAATATTGGGCTATCAGCGGTATTCTTTTCAAAATCATTCCCTGCGGCAAAAATCATTGCTGTGGAAGTAGAGCGCGGAAATTATGATTTGCTGGTGGAGAATACCAAAGGGTATCAAGAAATAGAAGCGATCAATGCCGGAATTTGGCCGACAACCGCCAAACTAGAGGTAGTCGATACGGGAAGAGGACCAACCGGATTTATGGTGAGAGAAGCTACTGATGGAGCAGCCAACGTTTTTGACGCTATTTCAATCAATGATATTATTACACGTTTTGGCCTGCCCCACATTGATATTATTAAACTTGATATTGAGGGGGCGGAAAAAGAACTACTCCTGCAAAACTCAGATTGGATTACACGGACCAAAATAATTATTATTGAATTACATGATAATAAAAAACAAGGGTGCAGTAAGGCTTTCTTTGAAACCTTTGCACAACACGACTTTGAATGTCACCCCTTTGGTCAGAATTTCTTACTGATCAATAAGAAGTTAATCGAGTAATTCAATCTTTATTTTTCTGATGATCTTAGGTTTGGATGATCAAGAATGTTAAAGGCGAGGTTGTCCCAGCTTAACTGCTCGATTGCGGTTCTTCCTTTTTTTGCCAGTCTTTTTCGTAATTCGAAATCATTAATCAATAATTTTATTGCTTTCGCTATGGTCCACGACCAGCGGGAAACAATCAGACCGGTTTCCATATGAACCAGGAAGTCACGAGTCCCCGACTCAGTTGCAATTACCGGAATGCCTGAGGCCATCGCTTCAGCAGAGGTATTGGATATCCCTGCATTTTTTTCAGCAGCTACAAAAATGTCGGCTTTATGATAGAGTGATAAATTATCACTGACCGGATGATCGACAATGAATTCAAAAGGCACGGTAGAATTAAAATTGGTGATCACCTGTCTGGCTTTTTCATTCACAGGTGTATCAAACAGCAGAAGTCTGATGTTAAAGCCTTTTCGGTAAAGTCGTTCACAGGCGCGTACCACCAGCCGGGTTCCCTTCTTTCGTTCCACCAGGCGCCCATACATCATGATCACGATTGGCTCTTCACCCTTCGGTTCAAGTTCTTTTGGCTGAAAAGACCGGGTATTAACGCCACCAAAGGCCGGATAAGCTTCAATTCCAAACTTTTTCTTTGCAACCTCCAACACATTCGTTGAATTGGCAAAAACGGTTATACCTGGGTGTTTTTTCAGTATCCCAATTTTATCGGAAGCGCGAACAAAATAGAATACCTTTAGCGTGGCAGTAGCACTCAGCAATTCAGGCAGATATTGTAACTCGGTTATAAATACCGTAGCCCATTCATATTCTTTCAGTTTTTCAAGTTCCATGGTGGTAACACTACCCGCATACCAATCTGGTGATTTACCATCCGGGGTAAGTACATAAAATTCATGGCCCAATGAATGTAGTGCATTTCCCAATTCATAAAATCGTTTTACACCACCGTACAATTTTGTATGAGGAAGTATGGCAGCAAATTTCATCAAGCCTGTCTATTAAGAATTAACATATGCATGTACTACACAGCTTTAAACAACGCATAATATGCCCGTTGAAGCCTGAAGCGGATACGGTCACCAATGGATAAGCTACACAGATCACCCAACGCTGCCGGGTCATAGGGCTGTCCCATGCGCAATACTTGTGAATAAAAAATACGGGCGCTTAATCCCCATTTCTTCAGAAATACATCACGGCCCCTGCTCTTCTTTCGAATCCGGTTGGTGGATTTTGACTGAAAATGGTAGGTCCTGCTTTGCCCAACCCCCTTAAATATCCTGACACCCTGCTTCCATAATTTCATGGATAAATCCGGATCGGAATAAAACCCGGGTGAAAATTCAATACTATAGCCTCCAACAATATCCCACATTCGTGTACTCACCACGGATGGCGGCCAGGAAGCACCCATCCAATCTCCTTTTACAGGAACTGCGTATTCTTTAAGCAAATCCTGCTCCCGAAAAGTCTCCAGTGAATCCCCATAATCCTTTACAATCGATACCACATTGGGATTGGAAGAAGGGTATGGCTCAATCACGGTACTGGAAAGCATAAACTGATCATGCCCGATTTTTTCAATTTCGTCGTACAGGGCCAGATCCCAACCGGGACAGACATACATGTCATCATTCAGATACACCATGTAGTCGTTTTTTATAAGCGACCGACATGCATTCATCGCAACACAGACCCCTTCATTTTTTTCGGAGTGCAGGAAATCAATATCCGCTTGCTGTTTGATCCATTCCACTGTTCCATCCTTCCCCTCATTCACATAGACAATAAGTTGATGAGGATGTGCAGAGTTCTTCCGAAGGCTGTCTATACACAATTCCAAATGTGGTAAGTTATTCCAGGTAGGAATGAGAATCGAAAATTTAAACATACAAGGCGCTATAAAATGCTAAAGTAGTGCGTACTCCGGTACATTTTAAACTATTTCTCTATAAATGTCCATCAGGTGCCTCGAAACTTCCTGTTGAGAAAATTGATGCACGTGTTTTTCTGATTGCTCAACAATTGACTTTCTAAGCGTATCATTATGAAGCAGTTCTTCCAACGCCACTCGAACGTGATCCCGATCCTTTGGATCCACATACCGGGATGCAGGTCCTCCCGCTTCTTCAAAACAGGAACCGGTTGACGTAATCACCGGAATCCCTGAATGAATAGCTTCGACAATAGGTATTCCGAAACCTTCAAATAACGAAGGATAAATAAACAATTTGGCACATTGATAGATCGCAGGGAAGTCGCTGAATGCAACATCCGGTTTGATATGAACCCATTCCTGAAGCTGATGGGTGGATACCGATTCCAAAACTTCGGAACTATACGTTGTTGGCCTACCAATAATGACGAGTGGCACTCGTTTCTCCGTCGGCATCATTGCCATAGCCTCTATCACGACCTTGATATTTTTTCGGCGTTCAATGGTGCCCACATTCAAAATAAAATCTTCCGGGAGGTTGTATTTGACCTTTACCCGACTGCGCTCCTCCTGTGTGGCGCGTCTGTTAAACTGCGGATGAGTTCCCTGATAGACAACCCTGATTTTCGCTTTATCAATCTTTAGGAATTCAATAATATCTTGTTCGGTTTGTTTACTTATGGCGATAATGATATCGGCCATTTCACAAGCTGACCGAACTTTCGCCTTATAGATCAGTACATCAACAGGATTATAAAATTCAGGATACCGAAAAAAAATGAGGTCATGAACGGTAACTACCTTGCTGACTGACGTTGGAAGTCCTTTCGGTAATTCATGACTCAGACCGTGAAAGATATCCAGCGACCGTACTGTCGGTAGTCGGCTCAACCCCCAGGATCTCCATACACTACTCAATCTAAATCTTTTCGTTAAAACACCGGGTACAACCGTATGGACGTTACTCCGGTCGATGATAAAATCTATATCCGGATGATTTCTTTTAGCAGGACTAAATAAATAGTAATCATGATCCGGAAAATAGTTTGAGCAGGCGTCAATAATAAACCGGGAGTAGTTACCCAACCCGGTAAAATTCTTAAAGAAACGCTTGGCATCATACCCGATCTTCATAACTCAACAATCGATTGACATCGTTGTCAAAAATAGTGTAAATAGTTTATACCGGATGACTTCCAATAAAAAGCCCCTTTCGGGGCTTTTTTATTTATTCTTCTTTGGTAGTTTCTTTCTTTTTGGTTTGTGTGATCTTATCCCCATCCTGTAGTCGTTTGGAGACAACTAAAAACGGACCCGTCACTACCTCCGTACTATCCGATATTCCGGAAGTGATTTCAATATTATCGTAATCGCTAATACCCGTTTCTACTTCAACTTTTTTCGCTACACCATTTTCATTGACGAATATAATAACTTTATTTTCCTCTTTTTTGGTAGTCTGGGTGGTGGCAGCAGGCTGTGCATTCTCATTGGATCCCTCCGGTTCCTTTTTCTCATTTTCATTTCGGGTCGTTACAGAAGATAAAGGAACGGATAAAACATTGCTTTTGGTCTTGGTGATGATATCGACACTGGCCGTCATCCCGGGGCGGAAAGGATATTTACTTCCTTCCTTTATCAACTCTTCATAAGATGACTGCAGCATTAAGATGCGGACCTCAAATTCGGTAATCGCATCCGCTGATAATTTTTCTTTGGCTGTATTGGCAATCAATGTAACAATGCCTTTAAATTTCTTGTTTTGATTCGAATAGGCATCCACATCAATGATGGCGGTATCCCCATTATGCACACGCACGATGTCATTTTCATTTACATCCACACGGACTTCCATAAAATTGAGGTCCGCAATGCGCAACATTTCTGTACCGGCCATGGTTGCCGTACCGACCACACGCTCACCCTTTTTAACGATTAATTTGGATACAATACCATCCATAGGCGATAATACTTCCGTTTTTCGGAAATTTTCTTCTGCTTCGCGTAATGATGCTTTTGTACTGTTAATAATTGCTTCCGCTGCTTTTACCTGTTGCTCCGCAGAAGCTTTATCCTGCAGGGCGATTTTATAATTCTGGTCAGCTAATTGCCAGTCGGCATCTGAAATAACTTTCTCAGCATGTAATTTCTTTTGTCGCTCATAGTCTGCAGTGGCACGCATGAGTGTAGCCTCTGCTCTTGACAAACTCGATTTTGCCTGCTCAAGGTTTGCATATTGCTGATTCAGACTGGCACGTGCGCGCTGCAGTTGGCTTTCCCATGTGTCAGGCCGAATTTTAACGAGGGAAGCACCCTTTGCAACCGCATCTCCTTCTTCAATTTCAAGGTCGATGATCTCACCGGATACTTCCGGTGCAATTTTCACTTCCGTTACCGGTTGAATGGTTCCGGATGCACTCACCTTTTCAACAATAGTTGTTCGCATGGCTTTTGCCATGTCGACTTCCAGTTCTTTCTCTTTGCCTATCCACCCCTGAGATTTACCGATAACGATAACTAACAACAGAACTACTACAGCTCCGATGAGATAATAAATGAGTTTATTTGATTTTTTCTTTTGCTTTGCCATTGGTATTAAATTAGAATCCGAGTGGTTTACCTTGATAAAAATCTAAAACTTTCATTTTAAATATGAAATCATATTTTGCTCGGATTAGATCACTTTCCGATTTATTAAAATCATTTTTAATTTGGTTGTATTCAACTGCACTGGCAGCTCCCAGATTTGAACGTTGCTCTACATTCCTAAAGGACTCTCGTAACGCATCTACCTGACGTTTCGTTGCCTGATAAGTTTTAGCCGCCGCTCTTGCGTTGTAATAAGCTTGTTCGATATTTTGACGCAATTGATTCTTCACATTGGTTAACCCGTATTCTGAATTTTGAAGCGTAACTTTTGCCCTACCAATAGAAGTGTTAACCTGCATACGATTAAAAATCGGGATATTTAAAGTTAGGCCAACGAAACGTGCATAGTTAAAATCGAGCTGATTAAAATAGGTGTTATCTTTAACATTATTTGGATCTGACGGCGTTGGATCCGGGAATTCATCCGGGGCGTTGCTCGACCAGTTCGTGCTTAATCCTGCAGAAAGAGATAAAGAAGGATATAATGACGACCGGGCGATACTGAGTCCATATTCAGAGGCACCAACTTGCTGTTCCGCACTCTTCACTTCAGGTAAGGATAATGCCATTTCAAAAACTTCTTCTAAACTCAAGTTTATCAGGTCTTCACTGGGGTCCGCAAGAGTTGGAACTTCAATTTCCATCGCATCACTTGCAGGCAGTTGCAGGGATTGTTTTAGTATCAGTTTATTAAGATCCAGTGTATTTTCATTGGTGATTAAGTTCACTTCATCATTGGCCACCTGTTGTCTGGCCTGTAACAAATTCTGATTGGGGAGTGCCCCGGCATTCACTTGTTTTTCAGTTTGCTCAGCCTGCAGTTTGCTTGTCTCCAGACTCAGCTGTGCATTCCTGACCTGCTCTTGTGCCAGGAGAATATTTAAATACTGATTGGCAATACTAAGCGCGGTGTTATTTTTTTGATTTTCTAAGTCGAACTCACTTTTATTTAACAATGATTTATTTCTATTCACGGTATTGTGCTGATTTAACCCATTGAATAAAGTAACGCCAGTATTAAGTGAGTAACTTTGAGAAGTTACATCCCGATTGACAATCACGTTGGTAAACGGGTCAATCGAACGTCCGACGTTATTTCGTCCGCTTACTGATCCATTTAAATTGGGTACTCTGGCCCATTGTGCCTGCTTCAGATCAAGCTGACTATTCAACACATTGAGTTCACTCTGTCGAACAGTGATGTTATTCTTCCAAGCATGGTTAATACAATCCTCCAGTGTCCAAATTTTGCCACTTTCTTGTGCTTGTGATGAAAAACTCAAGCCTAATAAGAGCACTAAAACTAATCTCAATCTTTTCATGGTATAACTATCGATCAATATCTGGTATATATATTATTTCTTTAACCCAACTAAGACTCAATAAGTAGTCTAATGTTACACGTTTGATTCCTGAATCCATTTCAATAACCAAACAAGCCATATCATTTTTGCCCTTACGGGAAACCGACATGGTGGCAATATTGCATTCATCGTTGGAGAGCACACTGGAAATGAAAGCAATACTTCCTTTCACATCATCTGCGGTAATGATTAACGTATGGAGGTTAGCAGAAAAATCGGCCTTAAATCCATTCACTTCCGCAATATTAATCATCCCTCCACCCCTGCTTTCGCCAACCACCTCTACGCTGCGATTACCACCGGACAAAATCAGTTTGATGGTATTAGGGTGCATGGTGGATGCATTCCCAACGGATTTAAAGCGAAAATCCAGCCCTTGTTCGCGTGCGATCGTTAGCGAATCTTTAATCCGCTTGTCGTCGGTTTTAAAATCCAGCAAACCGGCAATGATCGCCCGATCACTCCCATGTCCCTCATAGGTGCTTGCAAAAGAGTTATAAAACACAATTTCTGCCTTTTCAGGTGTAGAACCCAGAATTCGCCTGGCTGATCTGGCGATTCGCACCACACCTGCCGTGTGCGAGCTTGATGGCCCGATCATTACCGGTCCAATCATATCAAATACGCTACTTTTTTCAGCCATTCCTTGGTTCAATACGCAATTGGTCGGCAAAAGGATATAATAATTACAGCAAATTGGGTTATTAAGAACATAGTCGGAGTAAAATCAGGCTAGACTGCAATAGGAGCCTTTATTCCAGGGTGTGCCTCATAATTCTGAATTTCAAAATCTTCATATTCATATTCAAAAAGGCTGTTGGGAATGCGTTTGATTTTTAAAGTCGGAATGTCGAGCGGAGTGCGGGTCAGTTGTAGTTTTGCCTGCTCGATATGATTACTATATAAATGAACATCTCCACCCGTCCAGATAAATTCTCCCGGCTTCAAATTACACTGTTGTGCTACCATATAGGTAAGCAAGGCATAACTGGCAATATTAAAGGGTACGCCCAAAAAATAGTCTGCACTCCGTTGATAAAGCTGACAGGAGAGTTTGCCCTCAGCAACATAAAACTGGAACAATGCATGGCACGGTGGAAGTGCCATCTTTTCCACTTCAGCGGGATTCCAGGCAGATACAATGTGGCGTCTGGAATCAGGCTTATTTTTGATTTGCTCCAGCACCAGGCTAATCTGATCAATAGCCTGCCCATTTGGAGAAGGCCAGCTTCTCCACTGATGCCCATACACCGGTCCAAGTTCACCATTTTCATCTGCCCATTCGTCCCAGATGGATACACCATGATCATTTAGATATTTGATATTGGTATCCCCGTTAAGAAACCACAGCAATTCATAGACGATCGACCGAATATGCAGCTTTTTAGTGGTGAGAAGGGGAAATCCTTTCTGAAGATCAAAACGCAATTGCCTTCCGAAAACAGAAACGGTACCCGTCCCGGTCCGGTCAGTCTTTTGTGCCCCGTTATCCAGAATATCCTGCATTAAGTCTAAGTACTGTCGCATGTTCCAATTTTGCTGCAAAATCGGGAGTTAAACAAATAATGCCAAGCAATTCGATAAAGGATTTTAAAATAAAGGAATCAGCCGGGAAAAAGATTAATAATTCAATAATACCAGCGGACAACTCCGGTAATACTGCTTACCGAACTTTGTAGCACAAGGGTGGAGTTTGTGCTTACTAAAAATCAATGGGTACTCGAAAAAAAAGAAAAATTGATATCGTAGTTCTTTCAGACATTCACCTGGGCACCTATGGCAGTCATGCTGAGGAGTTGCTTAAATACCTCAAAACCATCAATCCCAAAAAAATAATACTGAATGGCGATATTATTGATATCTGGCAATTCAGCAAAAATTACTGGCCCAATGCCCACATGCAAGTCATTAAATATTTGACCGGGTGCATGGTGAAAGGCACGAAAGTATTCTATTTAACCGGGAACCATGATGAGATGCTTCGAAAGTTTGCCGGTTTCAAATTAGGTTCACTAAAGATTGACAATAAACTTTCACTCCGACTGGGTGGAAAGAAGGTTTGGATTTTTCATGGCGATGTCTTTGATGTAGCCATGACCCATGCCAAATGGCTAGCCAAACTGGGTGCCATCGGATATGATATTCTGATATTAATGAATGCCTTCGTGAACTGGTGGCTGATCCGCTTTAAGCACGAAAAAATATCCCTTTCAAAACGGGTAAAAGACAGTGTGAAATCAGCCGTCAAGTTTATCAACAACTTTGAGCAAACCGTTGCTGAAATAGCCGTTGAAAACGAATTTGACTTTGTGATTTGTGGTCACATCCATCAACCCGAAATCAAGCAAATAGAAACAAAAAAAGGATCAGTAATGTATCTGAATTCCGGTGATTGGGTCGAGAACTTAACGGCGCTCGAGTATGATGGCCGTGAGTGGAGCATTTACAGATACAACGAGGACACCAGAGCAAAAGCGATAAAACTTAAAAAAAACCTACGCTCCAGACGAAATAACAATGATGAAATCTTCAAAGATCTGGTAAACGATTTTTTAACGTCAAAATGAAAATACTGTATGGAATCCAGGGCACTGGCAATGGACATATCTCCCGCGCTGAAGATGTTGTACCGATTCTTCAGGACTACGGTCAGGTGGATATACTCATCAGTGGTTCTCAGAGCGATTTACGATTACCCTTTCCTGTCACCTATCAATCAAAAGGTCTGAGTTTCTACTTTGGAAAAAAAGGTGGGATTGATTTTATCAAAACAATCAAAAAGAGCAATACGAATGCTGTCGTAAGAGAGATCAATTCCTTCCCGATCAAAAAGTATGATTTGGTGGTTAATGATTTTGAACCGATCTCAGCCTGGGCAGCCAAAAAAAATCATGTACCCTGTGTTTCACTGAGCCATCAATCTGCGCTTTTGTCAACGAAAGTACCTCGCCCTAAACATCGTGACCTGATCGGCGATTGGATCCTGAAAAATTATGCGCCTGCCGATGCTCATGTCGGATTTCACTTCGCACAATTTGATCAGGATATTTTTACACCCGTGATTGGGCAGGCGATTCGTAACGCAAGCGTTGAGCGTGGCAGTCACTACACGGTTTACCTGCCCGCCTATTCTGATGAGAAACTGATTCCCCTATTGGGCAAAATATCCGGTACACACTGGCAGGTTTTCTCCAAAAGTGCGACGAAGCCCTATCGGCTTGACACTATTTCGGTATTTCCGGTGGATAAAAAAATGTTCGTATCGAGTATGGTTTCGTCACAGGGGGTTCTATGTGGCGCGGGATTTGAAACACCGGCTGAGGCGCTTTTCCTTGGCAAGAAACTGTTGGTCGTACCAATGAAAAGACAATACGAACAACACTACAATGCAGCTGCCTTAAAAGAATTAGGTGTAGGTGTTTTGAAGAGCATGAAATTCAAACATCTTGATATGATCCAACGGTGGGTATCTTCCGATCATGCACTTCAACTTAATTTCCCCGACACTACACGAGATGCTGTTGAACGGGCATTACTTTTAGGGGGTTACAAAAACCTATCCTAGCGATTTTTGAAATTTAACTTCGGTATCATGTTGGCATAATAACTAACGTCTACTTTCGATTATCTGAAGTAACCTATGAAAACAAAAAAAGCTCCCAGGGTCTTAATTATTGACGACGATAAAAGCATTTTGATGTTGTTGGGCTATAACCTGAAGAAGGAAGGGTATAAAGTTAAAACTTTGTATGATAGCCGGGAAGGAATTGCAGTGGCCAATACGTTTTTACCGGATCTGATTATCCTTGATCTCATGATGCCACACATAAATGGTATTGAATTGTGCCGGGAGTTCAGAAAACATCCGCTATTTCAGAAAACCTATATTTTTTTTCTCACCGCAAAATCTGAACCCTATTATCAGGAAGCCGCGTACGATACGGGTGGCGATGACTTCATTGAAAAAATCATGGGGATCAGAACACTCACCAATAAAATCAATGGTGTTTTAAAAAAGAAGTTTGTTATTCGTAAAGGATTACAGGAATTCAAAATTGGAAACCTTGTGCTAAAAAGGAAATCGAGAGCTGTACAGGATGGTAATCGCGAGCTCGCGTTAACAAAACCAGAATTTGAACTCATTTATTTTTTTGCACAAAATCCCAACAAGGATATTTCAAATAAATTCGTATTACAAAACCTATGGGAAACCGAGTCGTTCAAGGCGGATGTTTCGATCGATGCCGGTCTGCGCAAGCTGATTAAGAAATTCGGAGCCGACCGTTTTCAGGTGCATGGTAATCACTACCGGTTGATTGTTTAACTAGTAGTAAGTAGTTAGTAGTTACAGTGCGTAGTATTCGCTGTGCTGTCGGGTCTTTCGACCCGATAGCACCAAACCCAACTTCCTTTTTAACTGAAGACCTGACTCCACTACACTACTGACAAAAAAAAGCCCGATGAAAATCACCGGGCCTTTCATTTTTTATATTACCAGTTCACTATGATCCAACATTCACATTTCTGGTCATATCACCAATAGTTACCGTAACAATCCGATCGCAGGTACCATCACCATAGTCGATGATGATTTTGCGATCACCTACCGTAAATACTTTCACACCTTTCACTGCCATGTAAATACCCTGTGTTAAGAAACACGCTCTTCTGTATTCCAATGTTTCGCGGATTACCATGGTGTAAGATTTTCCTCTTCGGTTTACACCAGATGCTTCACCATCTAGTGTGATTCGTTCATTTTCAGGATCTTTTACCCATTCCCGCTCAAAAGCAGACTCACGGGTAGTAAATGTTCCATCAGGCCACGTTGCTTTTCCGTTATCCAGGGTGATCGAATGACGCACATTGTTTTCACCACCTTCAGGTGCAATACGGGTAACGGTTCTGGTACCCTGCAATTGAACACCATTAATCGAATATCCATCAAAGGTGTACACAACCTTAAATCCAATGTTTCCGGCAGGACCGTTTGACCAGGCAACATGAATAATACCGGCACGTGTATTTCCACGAGGTCCGGTACATCCATCTCCAAAATCGATAATTAATGAACCTTCTGTTAAGGTTGAATTTGGAGATACACTTATCGTGACACATTGATTAAACCTGTCATCCTCCGCTTCGCGGCCACCACCAAAACCTTTATCATCGAGTGCGGCAAGACCCATGTCTGTTACATCTTCGAAATATGCATCCTCTAAAGATTCGGAGACCACGTCAGCTGCATCTTCTCCTGTCAGACGCTCCTGATCCTGACACGAAGCCAACAACCCCAGGGCAACAACGGCCGTAAAAAGGGTGATTCGGTTAAATAGATTGTTAATTTTCATAATTTTTACAAGTTTTATTCAAATTTGGCCCTTTGACCATACTTATGGCCGATGGTTTAACGGGACAAAGAAAAAAATTTCATAATACTAAATTGAATCATCCATCGAATGGTAACCACAACTGTAAGATTTATCCTATTAATGCTTTTTATTGGTGGTTCACCGGTTTTTGCTCAATCCAGTCTGAAAATTGCAAAACTCAAATATGATGGCGGGGGCGATTGGTACGCAAACAAAACAGCACTCCCGAACCTCATTGAATTCTGTAACCGCGAAATGGTGATGAAACTTGCACCTGATGAGGATATTGTAGAAGTAGGCAGTCGGGATCTGTTTCTGTACCCCTATATCTATATGACTGGCCATGGCAATGTTACCTTTTCAACCGAAGATGCAGCCAACTTAAGGAAGTACCTGGAAGCCGGTGGTTTTTTGCATGTAGATGACAATTATGGGATGGATAAATTTATCCGGCTGGAATTAAAGAAGGTCTTTCCGGAACTGGAGTTGATTGATATCCCTTTCGATCATCCGGTGTATCACCAGAAATTCAATTTTCCGAATGGAATTCCGAAAATCCATGAACATGATGGCAAACCGCCGCACGGACTTGGATTGCTGTATGAGGGTAGACTAGTAGTCTTTTACTCCTATGAGACCGATTTAGGCAATGGCTGGGAAGATCCGCGCATCCATAACGACCCGGAAGAAAAACGGCAACTGGCCCTGAAAATGGGTGCTAATCTGATTGCTTATTCGTTTACACAGTCGCTGTAAAAGTTTCACACATTTCGTGAAACTACTGTTGAATTGATGGGCTTGGGATTCCTTGATGGATTAGTGTTATTGCACAAAGATCCACAAAGAAGCACAAAGATCCACGAAGGATATTCTTCATGAATCCTTTGAATTTATTTAATTAACCAATCTTTTGATTCCAGCCTTTAATGCTAATACATGGAAATTGAGCAGAAGACCAAGCTTGTACCCACCTAATTTTAGATACGTTAATACCTGAGCGGTATGGACATCGGTGAAAGATTCAACTGTTTTTACTTCGATTACAACTTTATTTTCAACCAACAAATCAATCCTATATCCATGATCCAACTTGACCTCTTTATAAATAATAGGAACTGGTTTTTCACACTCAACTTGAAATCCAGTATTTTCAAGTTCATATAACAGACATTTTTGATATGCTGACTCCAACAAGCCTACATGATGTACTTCAATGGCACAGCCAATGATCTTATTTGAAATTTCATTCTCATTCATAATAGCTAACGGTTTAAACAACTCTAGAAGTTACAAAGATTTATCATGACTCTACCCTCCACTTTGTGGCTCTTTGTGCAAATCTTTGTGGAACTTTGTGGAATAGCGAATATACAATTCAAATCATAGTTGATTTCGGCTTAAAAAGGACCTAATTCGTCCATACGAAACTATCAACTAAAAAAATAGTTGATAGTATTTGGAGATTTATAACTAATGTTTTAGTTTTACCACTAAATAAATAGTTTTATTTACGGCAGCTTTAACAGCAACCGGGTGTTATCATATTGAACAATAATGAATCAAATGAAGGAACTAACAAAAGCAGAAGATCAGATCATGCAAATCCTGTGGGAGATGGAGAAAGGATTTGTAAAAGATATCATCGAAAAACTTCCGGCTCCCAAGCCCGCATACAATACCGTTTCCACGATCGTCAGGATACTGGAAACAAAAGGATTTGTCAGTCACAAAGCCTATGGTAAGACACACGAATACTATCCTATTGTGAGTAAAGAGAAGTATTCAAAATTCTATTTGAACAATATGGTGAAAGGATATTTCAATGGCTCCTTTCAGAACCTGGTTTCTTTCTTCGCGAAGGAAAACAAAATGGACATTTCCGAAATGGAAGAACTCTTCAAGCAAGTTGGTAAGGACCTAAAAAAATAACTGATGAACAGTGTATTGAACTACTTCATAGAAGCGAATCTTGGGATTGGTACTCTTCTATTTCCTGTATAAATTATTATTTACAGATGAGACATCGTTTTCCTTTAACCGCACCTATTTGTTAGGAAGCATCTTCTTCTCCCTCCTGTTTCCATTGATCAATATCGGTTCGGCCTCTACCCTGCCGACGATGAGTACGGTTATTCCACCGCATTATTTACCGGAAATTGTTGTCACTGCAAAAGGACAAAAAGCAGCCGTTATCAACAACGTATCACCGGGGCTGTCTGTCTGGACCTTAGTGATGTGGACCTATGTGACCGGGTTTGTCTTTTTATTGATTCGTTTTGTTTTCCAGGTTGGAAAATTACTGGTCCGGATTCAATCCTACAGTTTTCAAAATATCCATGGCAATGGAAAAATCATTGAAACGAATACCCCGCACCCCACCTTCTCTTTCTTCAATTATATATTTATTGGAAATCTTAACGAACTGTCTGAAGAAGAAAAACATCAGATCATCTGTCATGAAATGGTGCATGCTAAAAAAATGCACTCCATCGATATCCTGCTAATTGAAATCCTCCGGATTGTCTTCTGGTTTAATCCGCTGATCAAAAATTATAAACACAGCATCATTATGGTGCACGAATTCCAGGCAGATGCCGATACGGTATCCGATGGAGATTCAGAAAAATATTGCAGCCTCCTGGCGAGGGTTGCATTGTTGTCGGCCGACTTCAAGCTCGCTAATCAATTTACCAATTCATTAACATTAAAACGTATCAAAATGCTAAACGCGATGAAAAAGAAAATGAGTACCTGGAAGCTTGCGATCCTTGTCCCGATAGTGGCCGGCTTCTTCTTTGTAGTGGCCTGCCAGGATCAGGTGATCAGTGAAATGAGTGAAGTGGCTGAAAATTCAACGATGGCGGTGGACTACCCACAGAAAGTACAAGATGAGTTGAATAAAATGAAAGCTAAAAATCCAAATGGAAATTTTGTTGTCTTAGATATGAATGAAGAGGGAAAAACAGCCCTGCATAAATTAGAAGAGAAATATGGCACCAACGCATTGCAATCAATTACCGTGATCAAAGTAGAAGAAATAAATGGTGTGGAAAAAAGTTACGTGATTGCTGATTATGATGAGAACGCCAAAAGAGTTGCCGATCAATCACAAAGTGGAGATGAAATTTTTACCCTAGTTGAAGAAACGGCAACCTATCCGGATGGTATGACTGAGTTCTATGAGTTTATTGCACAAAATTTTAAATACCCTGCAAAAGCAGTCCAAATGGGTATTGAGGGGAAGGTCTTTATAGGATTTATCGTCGACAAAGATGGTACCCTAAGTGATTTTCAGGTCTATGAAAGGCATAGGAGCCGGTTGCGATGAGGAAGCGATGCGCGTACTGGCTTTATCGAAACCATGGAACCCGGCCAAGCAACGGGGCAAAGTTGTACGGCAAAAACTGGTAGTCCCTATTTTATTTAAACTCACCGATGAATCGGTTGAAACGGGTAGTGTTGAACCAATTAACAAGAAATTTTTAGTAGAGACGGTACATGAAAGGCTAAACGGTGGAACATTGGTAAAAGGTATCGTAAAAGATGAAGAAGGTAATCCACTCCCCGGAACCAATATCGTACTGGAAGGAACAACGCTGGGAACTGTTAGCGACAGAGACGGCACCTTTACACTTAAAATGAAAGAACCCAATGGGAAAATTCATGTGTCGTTTGTTGGATACGATTCGCAGGTGATTATTTTTAAGGTGGAGTAATGAGTTATTGATTATGGGTTAAGGTTACAGGTTTCAGGTGAAGGGTGTGACAAACTTGAAACTTGTAACCTGTAACTTTCCCCCCCCCCCCCCCCCTCGCTTCTAACATCTAACAACTACAACGAAGCCCCCCACCGGAAACTGGCAACCGGTAACCGGTGACTTTTTTGAGGTTATTCCACAAAGTTCCACAAGAAGCACAGTTTCACAGAGCTTATTCTTTCTGGATCTTTGTGGGATCTTCGTGCCCTCTGCCTGCCTGCGCCACGCAGCGGCTCCGCGCAGGCAGCTTAGTAATAGCAATTAATAGCGAAGCTATTTTGTACCGGAGTTACACAAACGTTGATCGTAAGCCACCGGAAACTGGCAACCGGCAACCGGTAACCGATTTGATTTGCGATGTGTGATTTGCGATTAGAGAGTTGCGAGTTAGCTAAAAACTAATAACTACCAACTACCAACTAATAACTACCAACTATTACTCCCCCAGCACCTCTTCCAGCTTCTCATGCAACCCTGCTCCTCTCAGGTTCTTTCCAATAATCTTTCCTTCGGGATCTAACAATAATGAAAATGGAATGGCTGTAATATTATAAGTTTTCGCGGCTTCCGAATTCCAGAATTTTAAATCCGAAACGTGCGTCCAGGTGAGGCCATCCTGTTCGATTGCTTGTAACCAATCTGCTTTTGTACGATCCAGTGAAACTCCATACACCGTAAAGCCCTTATCCTTAAATTTATTATAAGCGGCCACAACATTCGGATTCTCTTTTCTACAGGGGCCACACCATTTTGCCCAGAAATCAACCAATACATATTTACCCCGCATAGAAGAAAGTGGAATAACCTCTCCTTCCGGATTGGGCAGTGAAATCTCCGGAGCTACCTGACCAATGGCCAATAACTTCATATCCTCTACTAATGAAACAAAACTGGTCGCATGCCGATAGTCGGGCCATTCCTTTTTCACAATGTCTGCCACCTTTTCATAAGTACTAAAGAAAACATCTTTGTCGAGCAAGGAACCACCCTGCAACAGGTTCAGTACCCCCATCGATGGTGATTTTTCGACCAGCAATTGCGCAACACCTGCTAATTCTTCCTGATGTACCTTCATGTAGGCCAGTTGAATTTCCATCATTTTATTTTGATTACCAGACTGCTGGGCAGCATTATAGGCGGTCGCTAATTCCTGTGCTTTTGGAACTCTGGCAATATCCGCCACCTGCTGTTGTACCTGCATGATCAGATCAATTTCAGGCGAACCTTTGATCTCTCTGAATCCATTTTGATTGCTGCCATCAACATTGACCTCCAGATCATTTTTAAATAAAATTAAATCTACCATCTGCCGGTCATAAAAATTTATCCGATAGTATCCGGGTTCAGAAAGTTTCATCGACTTAATAAAAGTACCATCAGCATTGACGGTGATAGACTCCTCCGGACCGAGCTGGCCCTCCTGTATCTCTGCAATCTTGACTACAGCCCCCGTGGCCGGGTTCATTATTTTTCCACTCACCTTCACTTCCCATGCAGCCGCTGTTTTCGTTGATACTTCTTCCTGTTCAGATACCGAAGAGGAAGAACACGAAAGCACAATGGCTACTAAAGCAACACCAATAAATCTATTTTTCAATAATTCCATACCCTTAATCAATTTCATTTTTGAGTAAAACCGTTCACTCATGCTTCATTTAATTTTTCCGTCAGCAATGCGCTGGTCAGCTGCGGGTCAGCCTTGCCCTTGCTTCGTTTCATTACTTCGCCCATAAACATACCCATAATTCCTTTTTTTCCTTTTTTATACTCAACGACTTTCTGAGGAAAATCGCTCAGTATATTTTCAATTATCGGTAAAATGGAAGCAGCATCACGCTCCTGGATCACATCCATATTTCGTGCCACCTCCAGCGGAGAACTGTTCGGATGTTCACACAGATATGGAAAAATCCGTTGTGCTGCTGCTGTGTGACTAATCAACCCCTCCTCCACCAGTTGGATCAGCTCACTGAGTACTTTTTCCGATACCGGAATCACACCGTGATCATTAAAATATGCCTTCACTACGCCCATCATCCAATTGGCGGCGACTTTGTAGTGATGCGTATATCCACAAAGTGTATTGAAATAGGATGCCATCTCTTTCGATTCTGTCAGTACCTGGGCATCGTAAACCGGCAGACCATATTCCTGCTCAAATTTCTCAATGTATTGATACGGTAACAACGGCATCGAATCGGTAATCGTCTGTAACCAGTGATCTGAAACTTCCAGCGGACTTACATCGGGATCAGGAAAATAACGGTAATCGTTCAACTCTTCCTTGGTGCGCATGGCAGCCGTAGTGCCGGACGGTACATCAAAGGTTCTGGTTTCAGAAATCACCGGTTCACCTTTTTCAATTAATTCAATTTGCCGAACCACTTCATGCTCAATGGCATGCTGCACATTGCGAATGGAGTTCATGTTTTTGATTTCCACTTTCTTTCCCAGTTCTTTGTCATCCACTCAGCATTACTGAAATATTGGCATCGCAGCGAAACGACCCTTCTTCCATGTTACCATCACAAATCTCCAAATAGCGAACAAGTTTCCGCACTTCCGTTAAAAAAGCTCCCGCTTCTTCCGAAGAATAAATAGCAGGCTCGGTTACAATTTCAATTAATGGAACACCAGCACGATTGTAATCAACCACGGTATCAGTCTCCCCTTCCAGGTGCATCGATTTTCCGGCATCCTCTTCGAAATGAATCCGGTTAAGTACAATATCTTTTTTCGTTCCATCCCGCAAGAGGATGCCAACATGCCCGCCTACAGCAATCGGTGTTGTATTTTGTGTCAACTGATATCCTTTTGGAAGGTCCGGATAGAAATAATTCTTCCGGTCAAAAATCTGAAATTGGGATATTTTTGAATGACAGGCCAACCCCATTTTAATGGCATGCTCGACTACCTTCTCATTTAGCTTGGGTAATGTCCCGGGATGCGCCAAGGTAATCACTCCAACATTTCGATTGGGCAACGAACCAAACGCATTCGGATCTGCCGAAAATATTTTTGATTCCGTAAGCAATTGCGCATGGACTTCCAGCCCAATCACCAACTTGTATTTATCACGAATAGCTTTTTCCATCGCTATTTGAATCAGTTCTTTCGCTTTGAAATAACCGCATCAAGCCCTTCCAGATTTTTTCCTCCGGCAGTTGCAAAGAAAGGTTGCCCCCCGCCTCCACCATTGATTTCTTTTGCCAACACTTTTACCATTTCTCCCGCGTGGAATTTCTTTGTCTCCATTAAAGCATCACCAATCATAACAGCCACTTGTGGTTTTGAGTCAACATTGGCGGCAAGAATCAGCAGTAAATCTGAAAACTGATTTTTTAAATCGTACGCAATCTTCTTTAATGAATCTGCATTCGGAACCGAGATCTTTTCTAAAATCAAACTATACCCATTGGAAGTCTGTGCCTTTTATGCCAGTTCATTTTTAATCACCACTGGCTTGCTCCAGATAAAGGGACTCAATTTGTTTTTCGAGATTGTGTTTATCTTCAAGCAAGCTGGATGTACTGCCAATCAAATCTTTTGGATTCTTTAGCAGATTCTTACTTCGTTTAGTTGATTCAATTCATTTCGAACATACGCTTCAGAATTTTCACCGGTTACGGCTTCGATCCTTCTGATCCCTGCAGCAACCGAACTTTCGGAAGTGATTTTAAACAAACCAATTACACCTGTGTCCGATACGTGCGTACCACCACACAACTCAACTGAATAGGTTGGATCAAAAGTGATTACGCGAACAAAGTCACCATACTTCTCCCCAAACAAGGCCATGGCACCTAATGACTTCGCTTGTTCGATCGGGACATTGCGTTTCTCATCAAGATGAATATTCTCCCGAATTTTCGTATTCACGATGCTTCCACCTTTTGAATTTCTTCATCCGTCATCGCGGCAAAGTGCGAAAAGTCGAAACGAAGAATTTTATCATTCACCAACGAACCACGTTGCTCCACATGTTTGCCCAAGACATCACGTAAGGCAGCATGAAGTAAATGCGTAGCACTATGATTACTCATGGTCTGCTTCGTTTATGCGCATTTACTTTTGCCGTAAAACTTGTCTGTTAAATCTTTTGGCAACCGATCTGCAAAATGAACGATCAGGTCGTTTTCTTTTTTTGTATCGATGATGGAAATTTTTTCATCGCCTGATTGGATGTAGCCCGTATCACCAACTTGTCCACCACTTTCTGCATAGAACGGTGTTTTATCAAAAACCAATTGGAACAATTCCTTGTTCTTTTGTTTGATGGTTCTGTGTTTGAGAATGTGCACAGAAGCTTCAAGATGATCGTAGCCAATGAATTCACTTTGTGCATCCTCACCGACCAAAATCCAATCTCCCGTTTCTTTGGCCGCCGCAGCTTTCGATCTTGATTTCTGTTTTTCCATCTCGGATTTAAAACCGGCTTCATCAACCGACAAATCATTCTCACGTGCAATAAGGGATGTAAGGTCAAAAGGAAATCCAAACGTATCGTACAATTCAAAAGCAACTTCACCAGGAATTGTTTTGTTGTTACTCTCATTGGCGATGGTATCCAACCGTTTTAAGCCCTTTTCAAGGGTATGCAAAAAAGATGACTCCTCTTCAAAAATTACTTTGCCAACATATTCCTGTTGTGCTTTCAATTCCGGAAAAACATTGTTCGAATTGTTTCACCAGAACATCCACCATCTTATAAAGAAACGGCTCTTTCAGATTCAAATACGAAAATCCATACCGAACGGCTCTTCTTAAAATTCTTCGAATCACGTAACCTGCACCCGTGTTGGATGGAAGCTGCCCATCGGTAATGGCAAATGCAACGGCACGAACATGATCGGCCATTACGCGCATAGCGATATCAGTCTTTTCATTATCGCCATACGTTGTAGCGGATGCATTCGCAACAAAATCAATTAGTGGTGTAAAAACATCCGTATCATAATTGGATTTCTTCTTTTGAATCGCCATGCACAGCCGTTCGAAACCCCATGCCTGTATCAACATGCTGTGCAGGAAGTTTTTCAAGACTTCCATCGGCTTTACGGTTAAATTCCATAAAGACCAGGTTCCAAATCTCAATTACTTGTGGATGATCATTGTTGACCAATTCCGTCCCGGAATTTTTTCTACTTCATCTTCATCACGCAAGTCGATATGAATTTCAGAACATGGTCCACAGGGCCCAGTCTCACCCATCTCCCAAAAATTATCTTTCTTTGAACCATGAATAATTCGGTCTTCCGGAACAATTGCTTTCCAAAGATTTTCAGCCGCCTCCTCATCAACCGCCAGCTTTTCCACTTCATCACCACCAAATACGGAAACATACAATCGGTCTTTGGGCAACTTGTACACTTCGGTCAATAATTCCCAGGCCCAGGCAATGGCCTCTTTCTTAAAGTAATCACCAAATGACCAGTTACCCAGCATTTCAAACATGGTATGGTGGTAGGTATCGATACCCACTTCTTCCAGGTCATTGTGCTTTCCGCTAACCCGCAAACACTTTTGTGTGTCTGCAATACGGTTACTTTTTGGGATAGAATTGCCTAAAAAACAGTCTTTAAACTGCACCATACCAGAATTGGTAAAAAGAAGGGTTGGGTCATTCTTCAGCACCAAAGGTGCGCTGGGAACGATTTGGTGCCCTTTTTTCGCAAAAAATTCCAGGAATTTTTCCCTGATTAAACTCGATTCCATCCTCTCAAAATGCGTTTTTGTAGCTTGTAAGCAGTTTTTTACTATATTAGCCACCGTTATTTCAATGGCAAGCCACAAAAGTAAGCGCTATTGACCAGTTTTTATGTGATTTAATGGGCAAATTAAAATATTACTATAACCCTAAAACCTTTGAGTATGAACGCGCCGAACGCAATGTTTGGGATGTCATGTTCTATGCTTTTGGACTTGTTCTGGTAAGTGGTCTTCTCTTTGCCGGAATATTCTTTCTTGATAATCTGCTTTTCGAAACGGAATACGAAGCTCAACTTCGATTTGAAAATAAATCACTGAAAAAACACAAGGCATTATTAACAAGTCAGTTGGTTTCCATGGATGAAACACTGACGGATTTAAAAAATGAAGATCAAAAACTTTACGCAAGGATCTTTAATATCCAATCAGAAGAAACAGCACCAACACCAGCAACCGTTGCCGCGGATGTCGAATACACAAGTTTATCCGGGTTTCGAAAAAGTATTAATAAGGTTAATGCCAGGTCAGCTACCCTTTACGACCAATCACACCAAATCAATAATAAGTATGCTGTCAATTCACTTTCAAAAGAAGAATTGAGCGCACTCGCATCAACTCCATCGCTCTTGCCCGTTGATTTGACGTATGCCAGTCACCTGGTTTCAGGCTTTGGTGAACGTATTAATCCCTTTCATAAAGGAAATTACCAGCATCCGGGTATTGATTTCTCAATTCCCAGAGGATCCGGTATCTACGCAACAGCCGCTGGACGAATTACGACGGCAAAGGAAAGTAATCTTCAGGCCGGATATGGAAATTATATAGAGATCGATCATGGTAATGGGTATATCACACGATATGCACACCTTGAAAAGCTTGGGGTAAAAGTTGGACAGGTTGTTCAAAAGGGTGATCAAATCGGTACCTCCGGCATGTCAGGCGGATCTATTTCCCCTCACCTTCATTATGAAGTGATCCTTTACAACGATAATATCGATCCCGTTAAAAATTTAATCCAGGGAATTTCCCCGGCTTTATATTCCGAGTTGGTTATCAAAGCAAATCTCAAGAACCAATCGCTCGATTAAATGGCAAAAATCAAATACCGATATAATCCCGAAACTTGCCGCTACGAACCTTGGTATCCGAGCAAAGGATTGATCGTTAGAAAAACTGCTGTTTTTATGGGGTTTGCATTTTTGATCGCATCAATTGCTTACTCGATATTAATGCGGAATGTCGGATCGGTTGATGAGCTTATCCAGGAAAATAAAAATATTGCCCTTAAAGCTGAATGGGAGCTCCTGGAGAATAGAATTGATCAAATTCAGCATGAACTTTTAGAGCTAATTGAAAAGGATGATAATAACTACCGGGTCATCCTGGACTCTGATCCATTGGACAGCACCATGCGTGAAGCGGGTATTGGTGGTCGGGAAATAGTGGTATTGCCTGAAGTTAAAAGTATTTCGATCCTCAGTAAAAATTATCAACGTATTGAAAAGCTTAGTAACCAATTGGATGTTGAGTTACAATCCTATCAGGAACTTGCCACCTTGTTGAATAAAAAAATCAAACGGTGGGCAGCCCGACCGGCAATACAGCCCATTGATAATCGTCAGCTCGA
>CALOAV010000030.1:0-273253 GCA_942491425.1 uncultured Cytophagales bacterium | reverse complement strand
GGCATGACCTAACCCGATCCGCCGAAGGAGCAAATCCTTTTTGAAGATTACGTTGGAAGTGGAGAAAGGCTTTTGGTTGCAGATGACGAGGAGATGCAAAGAGCAATCGCATGTGAGATGCTGGCTAAACTGGGTTGCTCATTTGTTTATAAATAAAAAGAGAAGAATAGATAAAAAAAAGCCTGAAATTATGGTTAGACAGTAAAATAGCAATAATTTTTCTACTTTGCTAATTAGCGGGCCAATTGCGGATGTATATTCTGCAACGGGATCCTGACTCATTGCCAGAAGACTTGAGCCTGGTATGTTCCCTTGTAGGTTCTGTATGCCTCATAAATACTAAGGTTCCTATAAGGATACACCCAACAAAGGAAACAATCGCTAGAACAATCGCTATTTTCCAATATGTATCAAACAAGGTAAGGCTCAAGGCATTAAACAGGAATAAAGGTGTCACAATGATTAAATGCTTTTTATTGTTTAGTAGATGCATTTTTAAAATATTAGCTTCTTTGAATTTTACGTCCAACGTCTTGAGCTAACCTGCCGGCCACCGGATATTCGAGCCTGCACAAACCCTTACAATCGCATTATTTTCCCGGCTGTGCCTCGGCGAAGCATTGCGAAGACGGGTCAGGTTCAGCGTCTGGGTTATTTACAGCCAAATTGTGATCAAGTATGCGTTTTGTTGAAAATCATATCAGTTTTGCCCATTTTGAGCGATATTACCTGAAATTACAACAAAAAAAGAGTTGTATACACGGTCTGAATATGATAATGTATGCGCAATAATAACCTTATTGCGCATACATTATCAGGTGGGCCATGAATGAAAACCGTGTACTTGAAAAATTCAGGCGGCAAAAGATTATCACCATCGGGCAACTTGTAGAATGGCTCAAATGCTCCGTGATTACAGCAAGGAGAAGGTTGAAAAAGTGGCAGTCGCACACCAGCATCAACAACAATGGCCGCTACTACACACTGCCACAGATCCCTGTGTTTGATGAAAACGGTTTATGGAAGTATAAAACGGTGCTTTTTTCAAAACATGGAAATCTTAAGCAGACCATCGTCGCCCTGATCACAGAATCCGAAAAAGGTCTGAGTGCCGTTGAGATTGCCGAGTTTGTCGACCTTGTACCAAACAGCTCCTTTTTGTCTCGGTTTAAATCTGTGCCGGGTGTAAGGCGGGAAAAACATCAGGGCCGTTTCATTTATCTTTCAGATCACCCGGAGATATACAGCCGGCAGATGCAAACAAGGGCAAGCCGACAGGCAGCCGTTGGTTTTCCATCAGACTCAGAAGCCGTAGAGATATTAGTTCAGCTGATAAAGTACCCGGACATTGGCATCGAGCAGCTGGCGGCCAAGGTATCAAAGCCGGGCAAACAGGTAGCTGCTGCCATGATCAGAAGGTTTTTACGGTTCCATGACTTGTTAAAAAAAACTTCGGCTACCGGGCGGTAAAATGTCTTACGAGCTATATTGACAAGATAAATAGGGATCACCGTTCAGCCAACTTATTTGAGCAAGTACCGACAATTGAGTTTTACCCGAGGTTCAGCGAACGCCATAGTGATCTAAAAGTGCTCAAAAGCCGCGAAAAGAAAGTGGTAACCATGGATATCGGGCCATTTTATGCCAAAGAAACAGTTTTGTACAGCAGCGAAGGTGCGGTATATCACAGTCGTCAACTACGTTCGCTTGCACCTTACCGATGCACTTATGGCTACGATGTTTTGGTTTACGTTGGACGCGCCCTGTTTTTACACTGTCGCACCGAACAACAGATCATTGAAGAGCTGAGAAGAAAAAATATTTCAATATCCCCGCGTGAGATCGGCTATCTTGGCAGAAAGTTTATCGTCTATTTGGCCATTGCCCACCGGCAAAGCCGGCAACAGTTAAAAAAAGTGATGGCACTTCGAGGCGGATATATATTGCACATAGACGGCACCTGCGAAGGTGATAGTCCGCATCTTTTTACCGGAATAGACGGTATTGCTCAGATCGTACTTGATAATATCAAACTTCCTTCGGAAAAGGCAGAGTTGCTGATACCGTTTTTTCACCAAATAAGACAACAGTACGGCGATCCTATTGCGTTGGTTCATGATATGGGCAAGGGGATTTTATCTGCGGTGCAGACCGTGTTTAAGGGCATCCCTGACTTTATCTGCCATTTTCACTTTTTGCGCGATATTGGAAAAGATCTGTTTGAAAAAGAGTATGCGATAATCCGCAAGCGATTAAAAGCACACAAAATCCGTGCTTTGCTTCGGCGAAAAGCAAAAGAGATGGGTAAAAACATAGAAGATGATCTTCAGGCGGTCAGTCATCTTTACATCGGTATCGAAAACGGTTGCGTTGATGGTCCGGTTATGGAAAAAATGTCGTCAATGGCAGCCTATGCTATAGTTCTTTGGATTTTTGACAAGTCAGAACTGCAGGGCTATGGTTTTCCTTTTGATTGTCCGCATTTGATATTCTATCAGAGGTTAGAGAAGTTACACGAACTTATCAATGCTCAGTGTATCAAAGATAGAAATTTGTCCAGGCTTTGGCAACCTGTGACAAAAGTCATTGAAGACCGGCAGTTAAAAAAGGCGGTCTCGCAGATGCAGAAAAAAGTAGATACGTTTAAAAAATTGCGCGAGGCGCTTTCCATAACTGACTCAAACAGCAAAAAAGGGCTTAACGATGATGGTCAAGATGCAGACATAAAAAGCATCGAAGGAAAAGTAAAAAAATTTCGAAATGAGGTAATAGCGGATAGCAAAGATTTTGATAAAATGACCGAACAGATTGACAAATATTGGGAAAAACTTTTTGCCGATCCGATAACGGTAACGAGTTCAGCCGGTGAGATCACCATCCAGCCCCAACGAACGAATAATATTTTGGAACGATTCTTCCGGGATTTGAAACGCGGTACCCGGCGAAGAAGTGGCACAGTATCTTTGAATAAGACACTCAGGTTTATGCTTACGGACACCCCTATAGTGAAGAATTTAAACAATCCGGAGTACCTGGAAATAATACTCGATGGTTGCCGGACTTTGGAAGAGCGTTTTGAGAGAATCGATAGTCGCCTAGTGGCAGAAAAATTGAAGGCAGAACAGAGAAAGCATCAAATTATCGGTTCTGAGATGAAAAAGATCATTAAGCTGCCGGATTTACCGGAGCGATTAACCGCTCTATTGGCCCATTAGCAGGCAAGATCGATACCAACCGTTAATTGCGCTTATAGTGTTTATGCAACTAAGGGGTGATGTATGCCTGAAGGAAGCCGGAGGCAAAAGCGTGGATCGATGTATCCCGCTAAAAAACAGTCACAGAGCGTATTCTTACCGGTACTGCGCAGCTGATGCTCAAATGCCGTTAGCGTTTGGTTCTCCAAGGCCCAGCGGCATAGTTTTATCTGGGTCTGTTGTGACCAGCCGAACCGCCGGATGCGTGACCCGTATGTGCGGTGGTGTGGCAGGGGCGCTCAGCGATGGACGTCCCTATCCCTATATCTTATTATAAATTCAAGGCAAATTGTATGGCCTCACTCACTTGTTCTATCTGGAGACAGTGTTGTTAGCTATGGCGATCCAATTTTTCCCTAAGATAAATCTTTAAAAAAACGACTCCACCGAGGATGCAAAAAAGAACCTTCTCTGGAAATCACCACCAATGTTGCACGGCCCACAATAAGTTTTCGTTCTACGAAACCAAAAAAGCGTGAATCTGCACTATTGTCGCGATTATCCCCCATCATAAAATATTGTCCTTCGGGTATAATAACCGGGGCAAATGTGTTAAGAGATGGTCGAGATAACTTGAACATCACAGCATGCTGCTTCCCTGTGAGGTTTTCATTGAAGAAAACATGGTAAGATTGTTGGTCAAGATCGATTTTATCTATGATTTCTTGGCGCAATGACTCATATTTCACAAAATGTCCGTTAATGAAAAGCCTGTTTTGGCGCATGGCTAACGTATCTCCCGGAAGACCAACAACGCGTTTGATTAAACGATTACCGTCTTTGGGGGAGTAAAATACGACGATATCTCCACGATTTGGATCAGACCATCTTGCAAGATGCAAAGTTGTGTATCGAACCTTCAAATCGGACGCCAGTTTGTTTACAAAAATACGATCCCCTATCAATATAGTGGGCTCCATGGAGCCTGAAGGAATATCATTCCAATCAGCTATCGCAGATTTAAAAGATGTGGCAATCAAGAGGACGAGTACAAAGCCCAATACAAATCGCCTCAAAATTAATAATAACTTTTTATTCCACTTATTCCTCATCCTAATACTCCTTTGTCGCTGGCTAAGGTCTGCGGATAACCAGCGGACCGCACAACTTTAAAGTCTGCACGCCTTTAACGTAAAACCGTATACTTTTCCCCGTCTGGGTTCATCCGCCTGGTTATCTTTTACCCTTTTGTATATATTTTCGCATATTAAGACCGAAATTGCAAAGTGATAAAACCTAAATATCTGAAATTAATATAAATTTAATGACTTTCAGGAAGTTTGGACCGGTATCAATTAAATTGCCGGCAGTATCAAAAAACATGATATCGGAAACCTTGGTGGAAAAAGTTATGCTTGAATCAAAAAAACAGCTTTAAAAAATCATGGTTTGATAAGGTTTCCGAAAACCGGAAAAAGAGGCGCATTACAAAATCAGGATCGGTCAAACACTTATGACAACCGTGACTGCTGTCACCCCTATGCTGATGTATATCCATCATAGGTCGGACGGTTGCTTATTCGGCCAGTCTTTTAGTGTTTCCCCAATTTCAATGGGCCCCATGGTTCCCCAATCTGGCGGATGTTGGAACATTTGTCTAATTTAGCCCAAGTCGTTCTACGAATTTTTCTGCATTGATAGCGATGTCATCCTCTCCAATCTGGTCAAAAGGATTCTCCAGGTGCTCCTGAATGTTGTCGAGGCTGACAAGGATGGTCGTAAAAAGAACGGGCATCACGTAGGCCAAGCCACCAGAATAATCCAGTGCAATGGCAGCGAAATATGGACCGTACAGGATCGGGAGGACTGACACAAAGAAATCACTGAACGCACTTAAAGTCCGAGGGGTGCGATACTGATAGATGTGCTTAACATCCTCAAAGGCAATAATCATCTTGCTGAGAAACTGGTTACATCGTGATGCCTCGCCCGAAGGCAGACCGTTCCCTCTCAAATCTTCCTTGATGAACTCAGAGAGCTGTGAGAACAGCCTATATACTTCTTCCTCATTGGCGCTCATCTCAGTAATCGGACGAGCAAATAGGGTCCGACAAGCGATCAACAATGCACCCAGTAGACTTTTTGCTTTCCCTTGGACCTCTTTATCTGTGTTTTCTGCTCAATCTCGTGATGCGAAGTATATTGCTCGGCCATGAGCCTTGATTGAGCTGTATTTCGCAAGGGCATTCTCTCTCCTCTTGTATGCCCCGCTTATCGAGAACACGATCGGAAAGACGACGGCCGTTGCGATAAGAGTCATTGGGAATTCGGCGGTGATTCCGAACCTGCGACATAGGTAGGTCGAGGCAACCGCGAGTGCGGTTATGATGAGGGTCTTTAGATTGATGATAATCAGGACTTGCTTCAGTTTCTTCATCTCTTCCTTTCCTCTGTATTTCAAAAGTTTTTAGACAACCAACCGGACTCACAAATTTCAAGCCCGCACCGGACTGTTATGCAATTAAAATCATCCATTAACGTTATTCTCACAAATTATTTTCAGACGAGTTACCAATAAAATGGTTCATTAATTCTACGGGCAGGTAACAAAATATGACCAAAAAGAATGCTGCTTTAATCCAAAAGGGCATATTCATTATAAAATTGTCAACTTCCATGAACAATTTCGTTAATCCGCCTTTGAGGTTCGCTTATATCTTTGGCAAGGCGATTTTGACCCCAACGATGCAAAAGCCGGAGGGCTTCAGAGTCAAGAGGAGCCCCGTTGCAGGATAAGAATCAGACGCTTCTTCCCGCAAAGCGGGGGCGTCTGAGGGTGAAGTCGTAGTTCTTTACTTCGAACCCTCAGCAACGCAGAATCTGAAGTCCTCCGGCTTTTCCGAAGGGGAAACAACATGGCAAAATCGACCCCATCCTTCGAATTCACCAATTAAAGATATCCAAGAATTTGTCATTTTACTATGATATTAATTATAATTGCAGACCTTTATCTAATCTTTGCCTCGTTGTTTATGCAACTAAGGGGTTATTTCTCTGGGTTGCGTCGGTGGAATGCTGAAGCAATTTTATATCGTACAAACTGAAAAAATGTTTTAATTCCGGAATCGCCCCAGAGCCGGTCAGAGATGTCCTTATGCACTATATATATTGAGTCGTCAAAATCCCAGAACACAATAGTTTTTCCCTTGGGTTTGAACTTGAGCAGGTCATCTATATTGTGCAGGTTGGCTGCATGAAGCATGAGATAGTCTGCCTGGGTAGTGCTGATATCCTCATACAGCTTTTTCGTCAGGCCGTCGAAATGCAGATATGTTGATGATGTAAGCCAGAGCACTTGACCGGTTGGTATGTCAGGATATTTTCGGTTTACGTACTTGATTACATCGCTTGAAATGGAGCTTATCAATACGTCGTTATCGCGTTTGCGGGCCTGGATATCAGCTAAGACCTCATCGACTAAGCGCTCGTCTTCTTGATTGTCTCCCTGCGACTTTATTTCAATGTTAAGCTTCTTTCTCAGGATGCCAATGACTTCATCATAGGCAGCGATTTCTCCGCCGGTCATTTTAGATAGTTCTGCAAATGTCGTATTGCCTATTGCTCTCAGGTTGCCATACAGTCTGAGCATCCTTTTGTCATGATAGACGACTACCCTTCCGTCTTTTGAGTACTGAACGTCGAACTCTATAAAAGCATATTTGCTGTTTTTGTCTGCGGCCTTAAGAGCCGCTATTGTATTTTCCCTATGTTCCTCAGATGCGCCACGATGCGCTCCTGCCGTGCATCTGTATCCGTAGCGAATTCGATTGCTTATTCCTTCCTGTTCAAGAATATCGTCAAGGCTTGTTACGTAGGGCGGCATGGCGCAGCCGGTTACGATTGCTGCAAGCAAAATTAATGCGGAGATCGGGAAAAAACGGTGTTCCTTGGGGGAAAGATTCTGGCCGAATGCTGCTCCGGCCGTGCCGCTTAAGTGGGTGCAGCGGATTTCATCCTGTAGAAATATTCCACGGGATACGAAGCTGCGCATGATGAAAATTAATCTATGCAATATTGAAAAAGCTTTATAAGTCTTCATTTCTAAATATCGAACAAAGCGTGGTTCGCCTGTGGTCGCCCATAGTAACACATTGAAAAATCGATAAAAGATACCTAAAAACACTTTATGATCATCATCTCAAAAAAAAATGTCACACCGTTCGTTTCCTCTGCATAAAATGTGGTACAAGGCTCCCTTAAATTCTATGCCTAATGGTCTGGCCATATCGAATAATTCGCGACATCCTTGATTAGTGTCAAGCGTTTAATCAAAAATCAAGGTTTGACCCCATTCCCAAGTTTTTCCCGTCTGGTTCATCCGCTTGGTTATAACCTATGCGATGAATTAAGCTGCAGTTGAACTAAGTACCTGCACTTCCTTGTCGAGGCGTTCTGCCAGCATATCTTCGGTTACTTCAAGATCGAAACGGGTTTGGAGATTCAACCAGAATTGAGGCGATATTCCAAAAAAACGTCCTAAACGCAGGGCTGTATCAGCCGAGATTGATCGTTTTCCATGAACAATTTCGTTAATCCGTCTTGGAGGTACGCTTATATCTTTGGCAAGTCGATATTGACTAAGTCCCATAGGTTTTAGGAATTCCTCAATAAGGATTTCACCAGGATGAATGGGGGAGTTTTTTATTTTTCATCATTGCCTCCTAATGATAATCTGCAATTTCGACATCATATGCATCACCGGTTTTCCATTTGAAACATATTCGCCACTGATTGTTGATGCGGATGCTATGTTGTCCTTTCCGGTCGCCTTTTAAGGCTTCCAATCTGTTACCAGGTGGAACGCGCAAAGTATTTAAATCGGTAGCAGAATCTAAAATAACCAATTTTCTCCGCGCAAGCCGCTGAATAGTTTGGGGCAATTTTTGAAAGTAGTCTTTTGAAAATTCTTTCAGTTTCATTGTCCCGAAAAGATTTTATCATGAGAACAATGATAACGCATCTCGTTATTAACGTCAAGCGTTATTTTAAAATATTGGGTTTTTAAATGGATCGAAACGGTGGATATTTTAATTATTCTGTGTGTTATTATTTGGTTCGTTTGCGGATAACCAGCGTGCCTGATGTTTTTCAAGTCGGCACAACCATTTACGGAAAACCGCTCAGCTTTTCACGTCTGGTTCATCCGCCTGGTTGTGTCAGGTCCATTTGAATTGTTCCCACATTTCTAAATATTCAGCAACTGCAACACTTGCCTCTGGATAATCCCTTAATTTCTTAAATAGCTTCAATTTTAATCCATATGATGTATTATGCGGGCAAGGATATACTCGCCATGATTTATTTAAGCACTTTACCGCCTTTTCAACTTGGCCTAATTTCAAATACCCCAAACCCATATCCGTATAGGAACTAGTCATACTGCAAGAAATGGGCTCGTACCATAAATTATCATGCTTTATGCTTATTTTCGATGCCCAAATCGCTAAAGAATTTATACCAAATAACAATCCGAATTTAGCCAAGAACCAAAGGTATAGATGAAGCACTGTGCCAAATGCAAATCTTAGCCCTTTTGGTGAATATTCATCCAATCGCTTATATTCATCAGGCTTTTTTTTTGAAGGGTTCGATCCCTTCATCCAATTTATCCAAATCACCAGAAGTCCTAGAACTTCTTTTTTCGATAAATCTGAACGCATTTTCATTTCAATTATAGAGACACAACGGGGCGTTTCACCTGCCGGCGGCGGGAGTAAACGCCAGATTTTAAGTGACTGAAAAATCGATCTCCCAACTAAGAAGGCCGCACGATTTAGCCGGTCAGAGTGCAAACGCATGGTTGTGTGCCGGGCAAGGCCCGGCTGCTATATGGTGCTGTCTGATATTATGACACGCATATCAGGCAAAGTCCAGACCCAGCCTGACGGAGGCGAAGGGTAGCTGAAGGCAAGGGTAGTACAGCAATGTGCGCCTGAAGGAAGCTGGAGGCAAAGGCGAGGGTCAACGTACAGGTATGCCCCGTACCGAAAGGTAGAGGGCAGGCAGATTTGAGGCGGGGTATGGTCGGGACGAGTCCGCAACACAGGACAAAGTCCTCTATCCGTTGTTGACGTACTCCGTATATCTGATGATCGTGCGCCGAAAGTAGCCGATGTTTACCCCGGGAGACCCGTTGCGTCTCGAAAGCTGGCACTGCTGAAAATATAACCGGACTATCAGGGAGAACCGGTCAAACAAAACCCCGGCGCCGGTGGGTCATCGCGTCCTGACCACCGTCGAGCCTGGCTTCGCAAGGAGCCAAGGAACACAAAGATAGGCAGGCAACAGCAGACTGACGATTGAGTGAGCAGACCGCAAGGCGAGCCCATCACGTAACGGGAGTCAGCAGAGGGCATATTAAGCCAGCGGAAACGAGCCGCGGTGAAATAGACGCGGAGGCCTCACCCTGGTCAAGGCCCGAACGGTGCCACCTGCCGAATGGCAGGGGTAAATGAGAGTGGGAATAGGAGGTGTGTCTAATGGGTTCATTGCATCAGACGTATGAAGAGTTCATTGCGCCGCATCGATTCGAAACCCCGACAAGTCAACTGCGGCTCATGGAGGCGATCTGTGAGCGGAGCAACATGAAAAGCGCGATTAAGCGCGTGATCAAGAATAAGGGTGCCCCAGGTGTGGACGGCATGACCGTGCGCAAGATTAAGCGGTACCTCAGTCGTCATTGGACAAAGATTGAAAAGGCATTGTTGGATGGAACCTACACGCCCATGCCGGTGCGACGGAAGGAGATCCCCAAGCCCGGCGGAGTTCGCTTATTAGGAATTCCAACCGTGTTAGACCGGGTGATCCAACAAGCAGTGGCCCGGATATTTAACAGGATCTGGGACCATACCTTCAGTGAGCATAGCTTTGGGTTCCGCCCGAAGCGCTCAGCACGGGATGCGATGGGCAAGTACCGTGAGTCTGTGAAAGCCGGACTGCGCTATGTGGTAGACATCGACTTGGCAAAATTTTTCGACCAGGTGAACCATGATCGACTGATGGCTCGATTGGCCACGAAAATAATCGACAAGCGTGTGCTTAAACTTATCCGCAGTTTCTTAAATTCCGGCGTCATGATCGGGGGCCTTGAGCAGCCGACAAAAGAAGGTACGCCCCAGGGCGGGCCGCTTTCGCCGATTTTATCAAATATCGTTCTGGACGAACTTGATCAAGAGCTTCAAAAGCGTGGACTGTGCTTTGTCCGGTATGCCGATGATTGTGTCGTCTTTGTCAGAAGCAGACGGGCAGGGGACCGAGTAATGAAAAGTGTCAGCCGTTTTATCGAAAAGAAATTACGGCTGAAGGTAAACCGGGAAAAGAGCGCCGTAGGTCGCCCGTGGGAACGTAAATACCTGGGATTTTGCCTGACAAATTCACGCAAAAACCCCAAGATCCGTATCCACTGGAAAACGATCAAGCGGTTTAAACAGCGGGTGCGCGAAATTACCGCCCGCCGCCGTGGGCGCAGCCTGTCCCAGGTGATCGGTGAACTCAAACAGTTCATCAGCGGTTGGTGGAACTATTACCGATTGAGCGAATCGTTCAACCGCTTACGTCCATTGCCTCATTGGATCAGACGCCGACTTCGGGCGTTAGTTTGGAAGCATTGGAAAAATCGCAAAACCCGTGTGCGGGAACTCCTGAAACGGGGTATCTCCCGCAACTTTGCGCTTACCACCGGCTGTGCTCGTAAAGGCCCCTGGCGAATGAGCAAAGTCAAGTGGGTTAATATCGCCTTACCTGACAAACACTTCGAATCACTTGGGCTTTCGTTCCCCTGGAGCTGAACTTGCCTGATCAGCCGAACCGCGCAGTACGGACCCGTATGCTGCGTGGTGTGGGAGGGGGGAGCTGTGAGGCTCCTCCCTATCCCGATGGGTTATCGATATCGTAGGAAATACTTCATTCTAAGGAACTTTATTATTTCATAGGACGTTGTTTTCTCTCCTTCTTTTATGACTTTGAATCCTGACTTCTCATAACAACGAATGGCGCGAATATTTTCTTTGCGAACATCAAGATATAATTCCTCTGCATCATTTTTAGAAAGGAAGGTGTCGATTGCATATCTGATCAAAGTTGTACCAATTCCTTTTCCAAAAAGATCTGTACGGTTCAGGTATATCCCCAAATCAATTTCCAATTTGTCAGGATTCTTTTTCTCAAACCATATCGCTCCGATCTCATCCTCATCATCCATGATAATAAACCATAGCATAACACCTGAATCTTCAAATGTTTTGAATGTCGTTGGGATGTAATTTGAGAATAATTCAGGTCCATCAATTCTCTCATACCATAAAGGAAACTTGTTTAGATCAGAGTGCGTGACTTCACGAAATTGGAATTCCATATTACCCATATCGCACCCAACGTTTGCGGATAACCAGCGGGCCAAATCAAGACCAAGCTTGCACTGCCCTTCCGGTAAACCGCATCATTTTTCCCGTCTGGTTCATCCGCCTGGTTATGTTTCAACCTTCGGATTAATTTCCTATGCTATTCGGCAGGAGATGTAGTGTGATAAACCTCTCTTCGACGAATTTCCCCATTATTCAAGATGATAAGACCAGATTGTTGCACTTTTCCATCATCATAATGGAATTCGTACAAATAATCGTCTTTCAATATGGTCTTTTTGAACTCTTTAATGGCTTCTCGTTCCTCTATGAAATTTTTGTTCGAATGATTCTTATAAGCATTCAAATATGTGTACACCTCTTCTATTTCCCCAAACTTATCAATCAACTTGTTTAACAGAGATACCTGACAGGCCCATTCCCTTCCAGCAGATTCTTCCAAAGCTTTATATGAGGTAGGAAAAAGAGCAATATAAATTTTCCTTTGCTCAGGATGCTTTAATAAAAAATAATCTGCAGGTGTGAACATGTTCTCACCATGACATGTCGTTGCAGAAAATACAGCCAAAAGTATTAAAATGAGGATACGGAAAAACATTCAAGAATCTCCTTGCAGTAAAGTCATCTTGATGAAAACATACCGTTGCTTTTCAGCGGGCGCGGCTTTTTGTGCTCCGCTGCAAAAGCCTTGTTAGCAAATTCTATTCATCTTCATCGTAATCGATATATTGCCTCAACTTTATGCCATTTTCTGAAACAACTCGCGGATATTCTGTATCTTGTTGAGGAGGGATTAAGGGACGTTCCTCGGATTCACGGATTTGGCCTCTTCCAAAAGCTTCCATCCCTGCTCCTCGACAATTTTTTGTCCTCTCATCGCGGATTCGCTCGCCGTCGATGCTGCAATGTTCAGTTTATTCGATATCGAGACCGCGCTCATCCCCAATTCTCGCGTCCCCCAATAACATAGCACGCTTCGAGCCTGTACCATTCTTCGTTGCTTTCCGCCAGTCAATAACTCGTTGAAAGTAAGACCGAATAAACCGAGCACTCGACCCACCAACCAGTCAAAGTCGTACCCCAGAGAACGGATTATAGACTTTCGATCCAAATTCTCCTGGGCAGCCTTTAATACAGTCTCGACGAAATCCCCCTGGCCCAGGATGCGTTCATCGCCCTTCATCCTGCTTTCGCCGTTGCGCATGGCCCTCAATGCGGACCATCCTCCGGCGCTTCTCACCAAGCCACCTCCCGTTAAATCCGGCCGGCGTCCCGCCGCAACCCCCTTTTTCACAAACTCCAGATAAAGTCTGCGCGCTTGTTCAACCTTCCCACCAAAAAGATTAAGTATATAATCGACATCCTGAAAGCCAGGCTCGGTTTTTCCCAGGAGCACGTAATGTCCGCAATAAGGGTATGCATTTAACCCCTTTAATTTCTGAACGATTCCAGCTCGCAAGGGATTCAAGTGAATATAGCGCACCAGTTCCAATAGGTACGGATCTTCCTGGCACAAAATGGACTTGTATCGATTCTGAAACAAGTGACCATGACGACGATGGCGACGATTGAAACTCACCGCATAGCCTGTCAAAAGCCTGCGCATTACCGAAGCGATAGGAACAACACCTGTCCTCAATAATAGGTGAAGGTGGTTTGTCATAAAAGCCCATGCAAAACAGGCAGTTTTACTATCGGGCAGGATACCGCCAAGTCGATCCAAAAAGTCTTCACGGTCAGAATCATCGAAAAAAATCTTTCTTCGATTAATCCCCCTCACAATGATATGATGCAGCGCTCCAGGGGTGTCTATACGGGCTTTTCGAGGCATAACTCCAAGTATCAGATAATTCGGATTTTGTAAACCGTAAATCCGAGGAACGTCCCCGATGGCCCTCATGCCTTTTTCGATATTAATTTAAGTCCCTCTTTTTATTGCCAACGTCACTAATCAGCCGCGCGGTTTTTTGCGTCGGCTTCCGGGTAAAGGCACTGCTTGCGCAGCGCCCTCCCCACAGTCCCGTACGTGAAGATTTCCCTCATACGGTTCCTCGGTTCTCGCTCTTTTCACCAAAGCGAGAAACCAAACAGGCGACACCCAGTTTGGCGCGTAACTATGCTGCCCCGCAGAGAATGCTCGATCAGAACCCCTCTGCACACACTCTCTGAAGTTACGGTTACACGGTTGGTGGGCTCGGAGTCCCTCCCGTCTTTCCTTCCAGAGATCGTTACACCCGGCTTCACCTTCCCTGCGGTGGGTCGCTTGGGCATCACTTCCCCACCTTACCGTCCAGATTTACGTTACTGAACATCGGTACTATGATCAGCTAAGACTCCCAAATGCTTGTCTCAGGTTTGTTCACTCTTCGCTGTCCGCCCCTGATACCTTCCCTTGCAGGTAAGGCCACATCCGGGTCTCCCCAGTTCCCGAGCTACCCCTTTGAGAACATGCCCTGGTCTCAGACCCCGGTGGTGACTTGCACACTCGCCATAGCGCATACAAGTCTGCTGCCTTCCACGTAATTCAGCGCGTCGGCTTTCGCACCGACTGCGCGGTGCTTATCCTTATGGTCCACAATTATACATTTTTCGGGGCTCAATACAGAGCCTGCAATCTAGTTCCATCCAGCTTCGGACTCCCGTTACCGGGTTTGCCCGTGGATTTCGCTAATGAGCTGTTGGCTAAACTTTGCTCATGTGGGACTTCCGCAGATCACACTACTCAGCGCCGAAGCAAGCTCCGCAATGAGATTTATTGCCTGATCCATTCTCCCTAATGCCAGGGCAAGCCCTGCAGAAAGGTGCATAGCCTTTCGCTATGTGCAGTCACCCACTGGGTAACAATATCAAGTTTCATCTACCTCCTTCGTAGAATCCCAGCGATTCGGATTTAGCTGGGCACGAGAATTAGCATTGTTATGGAAAAACAATAGTGAATCGGATGAAACAAAATATACTAATAAATAGATAAACTGAGTCCTGAATACCCCCCGCAACCGAGATCATCCAGTTCGCAGGCTTTTTTATAATCTAACTTTGCTTTATCAGTTTCACCCAATCTTTCAAAGGCTACTCCGCGATGACTATATGCACGATAGTCATTTGGATTTCTTTTAATAGCAATGCTTAGGTCAGGAATTGCTTTAGAAAATTTTCCAATTCTTCGGTAAGCGATGCCTCTACCGAAGTAGGCTTCTCCATTAGACTGATCTATTCCTATTGCTTTATTGTAGTCAGATAAGGCTTTGAGGTAATAGGCGTTTTCGTTATATACATGTGCCCTCAAGATATATGCACTTGGAGATTCTGGATTTAACTCTATCCCCGTGTTTAGATCAGAAATCCCCTCATTAAAGCGACCTGCATTTGCATAGGCGAAACCTCTTAAAACAAAAGAGCTAGCAGATTTCGGTTCATACTTTATGGACTTGTTAAAATCAGAGATGGCTTCGTCAAATTGCTTAATTCTCAGCATTGTTTGACCTCGTAAATGAAAAGCCGCGGAGGACTTAGGGTTGGCTTTTATTGCAAAATCAAATTGCTCAATCGCTTTAACGTAATGCTCTCTCACAAGAAGAGCCTTACCCTGCTTAATGTATGATTCCTCGGTTTCAGATTGATCGGCAGCAATACTGGGAGCAAAAAGCGGTATGACTAAAACAATCACTAAGAAGTATTGTAATAGCTTCATTTTCGTATAATTTTCCTATCCATAACGTCCGCTGGTGAGCAGCGGCCAAAAAATTCAAGCCTGCACGAACTTTACGTAAAACCGCGATTTTCATGCCGTCTGCTCCACTAGCTTTGTTATATGCTTCAGTGAGTTAAAAAAAATTTACGGCAACTAAAAAGACGACAAGCAACAAAAAAATAAAATGCTTTATCGATTGCACAGCGTCTTTTTTTGAAACGCGAGAAACTAGCGAAATCCGTGTGATCTTTTCACCAAAATAATTACCGTTAAGTACCGTTCCACAATTCAAACAAACATATTCTTTTGGAGGGCCAAGTCCATAGATGAGGCCTGGAGGAATGCCAATCACTGGCCTAAAAAAGGATGCCTCGAATTTGGCTTCCATTCTTCCTGCACTGCACTTTGGACATCGATGATATCTGACATTATCAATTCTTTGGTCATTAAAGTCTTGACCTAATCCAATCCACTGAGGTCTAAAACATCTGATAGCCAGCCATGCAAGTGGTACTGCTATTATCCAGGCTATTATAAAAACGAGAATTATTTTTTCCATATTTTTAGATTGCCATCATATAACGTCCGCCGGTGAGCAGCGGCCTAAATGAGTGCCGATCTTGCACGGCCTTTACGTAAAACCGCAATCTTCACGCCGTCTGCTCCAGTGGCATGGTTATAATCGGCACCATAGCAAACTAATGAAGTAAGTGAACTAAAATTAATATGATACAAGACGCCAATACATAGTAGAATGTGGCTATAGCCCCATAATAAACAATATAATACGAAGTTCGTTCTTCTGGTCTTTTTTGAGAGATAATTTTAGAAAACAATGGAAAAATTTCACTATGTCCCCAAAATAGGTATTTCAAGGTAAACTCTTTTAATTCCGTATTCCGAAATACGATCCACTTCATAATCGTGAATAATATCATCAAAGAACAAAGTGTAAAGATCAAACTATATGCTAAATATTCAACCATATAAGATTATAACGCCGGCGGTCAGTGGCAGCCATGGCTTCCACTGAAGCACTTTAGTAATTATAGAGACGGATTTTAGAAAAAATCAGAAAACGCCCCGATCCTGGCTGTCCACTGCACCGCCATGGTTAGAAATACAGGAGTAGAATTCATCAATATTTTTGCGCGTACCAGGACCGGCGGATTTGGAAGCAACCGTGGCAACGATTTCGCCATAAACCACGTCCTGCACCCGGCTCACCGCATACACCATGGGAATGGTGGCCTGGCCACCGCAGGTGACCATATTGACGTTCATTTCCTGGGCACCGAGGTGCTCCTGCAGATTGACCGGCGGCACGCAGAAAGGGCCAATGGCCGCCGGGGTGAGATCAATCATCACGGCGTCCTGGGCCTGCACCTTGTCGGAATTTTCTTTGTGCACGTAAGCGGAGGTGGCATCAAAGACAATCTGTATATTGTCTTCTTTCATGTGCGGAATCAGGCCATCAACACCATCGGCGGTGGTCTTAAGGCCTGCCGCTTTAGCTTTGGCAAGGCCGTCGGAGTCAGGGTCAATACCGACCATCCAGACCGGATTCAATACATCGCTGCGCTGCAGCTTGGCCATCAGGTCGGTACCGATATTGCCGGAACCGATCATTGCGCAGTTAATTTTCATTCAGAGAAGTCTCCAGGAAACGGCCAGGGAGGCCAACGAACCAGAACTGATAACCTGCGAAACAGCGCGCAGATCAGGGGCGCAAATTTTAAGTTTTCTACCCCGGTTAAACAACCTGAACCCACCCGAACCTCAATCGATGACGGCCAACCGGTGTTAATCAGGACTGCACAATCAACAAACAGCAGCCTTCCAGTCGCATGGTGGCTGATTGCAACTGCTGTTCAAGGCGTTGTTGCAGGTCGTCCAGACCGGCGATTTCATCGTCTCGCACCGCCGGGTTAACCCGCTGCAGCGCCCGTAACCTGGCCGATTCTTCGCCCAGCTCCTGTTCTACCAGCTGGCTGGCGGATGCGCGGAGAGATTCCAGGGTTTCCTCGGCAGCCACGTAACAGTCGCTCAACAACTTTTTTAACTCCGCCTCCCGGCTTTGCAGAAACGCACCACCCGTTCCCGGTCAGGCTCAAACCGCGGGAGTTGTTGATCAAATTCAGGCGCGCGCCGCTGACGTGGCGGATCAGCGTCGGCGGCAGGTAACGGTCCATGCTTGCGTGCCAGCGTATTTGCTACCGAATTACCAGTAAAAGTAAAAGTGACCGGAGAGAAAAGTATCGAGTTATCGCTTGAACAGATTTCAGGAAAAGTTTGGATCTCGTTCAAGGATAAGAGTGGAAATGTATTTTACACAAAACGTATTAAGGATTTGAATTCTTATACAGTGAAATATGATCTTGCCGCGTTTCCGGATGGAGAATACCAATTGGAATTGGAGGCTTCCAGCCAGACGTTGAATGTGCCTGTAACCATCGTCGATGGAACGGTAATGCTCAAAGAAGAACTGGCAACAGCACCAGCTATTTCAAACAAAGGAAATGTAGTTGCAGTGGAACTCTCTGGAAAACTTAGCAAGTCATGGGAAGTATTTGTAATAAACTCAAGGGGTGAGTTGATTTTCAAAGAGACCGTTCAGAATGAAATGCGGGCCAAAAGAAAATACGACCTGTCAAATCTGAACAATGGAGCGTATATACTTCAATTTAACTCAGCCGGAAATTCTTTTTCCCATCAGGTGATCGTAAAAAATTAATCTGTAGTTGTACGATTAAGTTTGGTTAGAGGACAGCGTGGAGACGCTGTCCTTGTTTTTTATATTGTTTTTAGTAATCTCGTATGATTACCTTACGAATTATTCTAACAAACTGTTGTGGAAATACAACCCCTTAAAGATTTTCTTGATGAACGAGTGGCAATGTACAATCAGCTGCAGTTCATTGAACATGATCCCATCACCATTCCTCATTCCTACAAAAAGAAACAGGATATTGAAATTGCCGGTCTCTTTGCAGCTATACTGGCCTGGGGACAACGGAAAACCATCATCAGCAAGTGTCGTGATTTAATGGCCATGATGGATCATGATCCCTATAATTTTATTTTACATCATAAAGAAAAAGACCTCAAGCATTTTCTTTACTTCAAACACCGGACGTTTACGCCCACCGACACCTTATACCTGATCGAATTTTTAAAGACCCATTATCAACAGCATGATTCGCTGGAAGCAGCTTTTCCCGTATCCGATACCGATACCAATACAGAAAATGCGCTGGTACATTTTGCATCGTATGTATTTAGTCTCGAAGACTTTCCAGCACGAACAAGAAAGCATATTCCAACGCCGACCCGAAAATCTACCTGTAAGCGACTGAACATGTACTTACGCTGGATGGTACGTGCTGATCATGCGGGTGTCGACTTTGGACTATGGAAACAAATTAAACCTGCTCAACTGATTTGTCCCTGTGATGTCCATGTTGATCGTGTGGGTAGAAAACTAAAGTTAATCACCCGTAAGCTGACGGATTGGCAAACAGCACTCGAGTTAACGGAAAACCTGAAGCAACTGGATGCTTCCGATCCTGTAAAATATGACTTTGCATTATTTGGACTGGGTATTGAAGAAGGGTGGGGAAAGGATATCTAAACCTTAATGGTCAGTAGTTCACGATTGACCACCAGACTCACCAACATGAGTACAAATAGGATCAGGGACAGCACCAGATGAATCTTTTCATGGACACGTTTTTGGAAAACCAGAATGCCCAGCATCAAAAAAAGTAAAAGATGTACGATCTGACTTTTTACAGGAAGCCCGGAGACTAACACATTTTGCATGAAACTCATGACGACCAGACCCAGTACACCAGAAAATAATTTTTTCCAATTCTCAAAATAGAAGGCTCTTGAATTAAAACCGGAATCATGATGCTGTGGAAATAATAGATTCGCCAGCAAATACAAAACGATCGGATAAAGAATGATAAAAAGAAAAAGGAGCAGGCTCCATTCACCGATTCGCATGAGTGAATAACTCTCCCACCATTCATGAAAATGAAGAACAAAGACTAACCCGATCCAAATAACGTACGGAAAATAAATCTTTCTTCCGGACCCAACTTTGATCCAGCTCGCCACTCCTTTGAGAATCGTAGTGATTCCCAATCCGAGGATGATGGAAATAAGCACAATAACGTATTCAAAGGGGGTCATTTTAAGGTAATTTATATTGATTCTAAATTAAATTCTACAACACAAAGCTACACTTTTGAGATTGCGAATTCGCAGTTGATAAAAGTTCAATTGAAATTGAAATTAACACTTAGCAATTCAAAAATAAATTTGAAAAAACGAGTTCCAAGTGTAGATTTGTGCCACTTGTCGTAATTTGGACATTATACCTAAACATGACTAAAATTCTTACTACACTTCCAGCCAAGTTTTTGTCCCTTGCTCTCATCTTTACTTCTCTTAGTGTAGTTTCTTTCGCTCAGGATATTCCTACCGAAGAAGCTGCGATTAGTGCAGGACAAACACTCTTTGATACAAATTGTAAAACGTGTCATCGGGTCCACGAAAAATTAATTGGCCCTGCCCTGGCAGATGTTTATGACCGGGCTCCCTCTATCGATTGGATAAAATCATTCATTAAGAACTCCTCAGCAGTGATTGCCAGCGGCGATGACTATGCTACTAAATTATATAATGACTACGGTAAAACTCAAATGACCTCCTTCTCCAGCTTGAAGGATGAGGACATCATGAATTTACTGGCCTATATTCAAGCTGAAACCATTAAAGGTCCTGCTGTTCCGGAAGTTACAACGGAGGCGGGTGCTGGCGGACAACAAGGAGGAGTTCCTGCCGAATACCTGAATGCCATCCTGATTGGAATGGTGATTATACTGGTGTTATTACTTGCGATCCTTGGATTCCTGGTTTCTACCATGAAACGTTTCCTTGATCAGAAAGACCTGACCGAAGAAGACCAGGAAATTGTTCATTCACCCTTTACGGTCGGATCGATCGTTCAAAGCCGTGGATTTATATTTGTGGTGGTGTTTGTGGTAACGGCGCTGAGTTTCAAAGCCGTAATCAACGGATTATTCTCAGTAGGCGTACAGCAAGGTTATGCTCCAAAACAACCCATCGCTTTTTCCCATAAGATCCACGCTGGCCAGTTTGAAATTGACTGTAAATATTGCCATACAGGTGTATTAAAGGGTAAAAGTGCCAATATTCCTTCTCCTAATATCTGTATGAACTGCCACAACCAGATTAAAGTCGGTACCAATACCGGAGAAGGCGAAATCGCTAAACTGGTTTCGGCCTATGAAAATAACAAGCCAATCGAATGGGTACGAATTCACAACTTACCTGATTTAGCGTATTTCAATCACTCACAACATGTTCAGGTTGGAGGAATCGAATGTCAAACCTGTCATGGTCCTGTCGAAGAAATGGATGTTGTTCGTCAACACTCTTTATTAACGATGGGCTGGTGTATTGACTGTCACCGCAATACTGATTTAAATACAAAGGGAAATGCCTACTACGATAAGTTGGTAGAACTGCACGAGAAGTCCAGCAAAAATGCCATGAAAGTGGAAGATAATGGTGGTCTGGAGTGTGCAAAATGTCACTATTAATATAAGAATAACGCTCAACGCATTGCTATAACGTCTTTATGAAAGAAACTAAGAAGGTATATTGGAAAGGTCTTGAACAACTAAAGAACGATCCTGCGTTTGTGAAACATGCGCATGAAGAGTTCGCTCCGGGACCGGAAGAAAACCTGGATCACTCGCGCAGGGATTTTTTAAAGATGATGGGATTTGGTGTTTCAGCTGCCGCCCTGGCTGCTTGTGAGGCCCCCATCCGGAAAGCCATTCCTTATGTTAATAAACCAGTTGATGTTGATCCAAGTATTGCCAATTACTATGCTTCTACCTATTTAAACGGAGGTGATTATTGCAGTATTGTGGTCAAGACTCGCGAAGGCCGCCCGATAAAAGTCGATGGTAATTCACTTTCAGGTGTTTCTAAAGGTGGAACCAATGCACAGGTTGAAGCTTCCGTTCTCTCTTTGTATGACAATTCAAGACTAAGAGGACCAATTGCCGCCGGCGAGAAAACTGACTGGGAATCGCTTGATCAAGCAATCATTAGCAAACTTGGTGGCGTTGCTGCCAGTGAAGGTGCTATCCGTATTGTGAGTAATTCGGTATTAAGCCCAAGTACAAAAGCTGCGATTGCGAAGTTCATCGAAAAATATCCTACAACCGAGCATATTATGTACGATCAGCATTCTCATTTCGGAATGTTGAAGGCTAATGAAGAATCGTTTGGTACAGCCATGATCCCTTCCTATGATTTTAGCAAGGCGAAAGTAATCGTAAGTGTTGCCAATGATTTTCTCGGTACATGGCTTGCACCCATTGAATTTTCGAAACAGTACGGTGAAACCCGTAAGATTGAAGGTGCTAAAAAGGATATGTCGCGTCACTATCAGTTTGAATCAACTTTGTCGATGACGGGAGCAAACGCGGATTACCGTGCGATCATTAAACCTTCTGAAGAAGGTGCTGTCGTGGTGAAACTTTATAATCTGATCGCAGCGAAAGCAGGTGCTGCTACCGTTTCAGGTGGTAAGGATGCTGAATATTTATCAAAAGCTGCTGATGAACTTTGGGCAAACCGAGGTAAATCACTGGTCGTTGCCGGTTCGAATGATCGGGCGATCCAGGTTTTGGTGAATGGAATTAATTCCATACTGGGCAATTACGGTACAACCATTCTAACTTCTCTTCCAGTTAATTACCGTCAGGGTGATGATCAGAAGATGGCAACCTTTATCAATGATACAGCTGCAGGAAAAATTGGAGCAGTTATCTTCTTCAATTGCAATCCGGTTTATGATCATCCCATGGGGGCGAAACTTGCGGAGGGATTATCGAAAGTTGGGGTTAAGATTGCAACCTCTTACAAAGAGGATGAAACCGCAACCCTTACCGACTTTTTAGCGCCGGATCATCATTATCTGGAATCCTGGAATGATGCAGAGCCAAAGAAAAATCATTACAGTGTAGCACAACCTGCGATCACACCAATATTTAAGTCGCGCGCAGCGCAGGAAAGCTTCATGATCTGGGCAGGTGAAACCAATGTAGATTACTTCACTTTTGTTAAGGACAACTGGAGAAATTGGTTCTATACGAATCAGACATTAGACTACCAGTCTTTCTGGGATAAGTGCCTATATGATGGAGTTTTAGAAATACCTGTCGAAGCCGGAGAAGCACCATCTTTTAATGGTGATGCCGGAGCTGCTGCTTCATCCATTGCAGCATCATACAAGAGCAGTCCATTTGAATTAGTGGTGTATGAAAGTTATGCTTTAGGAAACGGCTCTCAATCAAACAATCCACTGTTACAAGAACTTCCGGACCCTATAACCAAAGCGGTTTGGGATCATTATGTTACCATCGCACCCAAAGATGCAAACGGATTAACTAACCCGGAGAGTTTTACGAAATATGCCAACATTACTGCCAATGGAAAAACTATAAAACTTCCGGTTTTGGTTCAGCCTGGACAAGCACCGGGAACCCTTGCCATTGCATTGGGGTATGGTCGCACCAAAGCTGGAAAAGTTGCAGACAATAGTGGTGAAAACGCCTATACACTAGTTGGTATGGTGAATGGGTCAGTCGGTTACAATGTTACCAATGTAACATTCGAAATCACCGGTGAAGATTTCCAATTGGCGCAAACACAAACGCACCATACCTATATGGGGCGTCAGACGGTTATACAGGAAACAACACTTAATGATTGGATTAAAAATCCAAAGAGCGACTTCCAGCCAAAAGTTTCTACTTGGTTGTCCAACGATGGTAAACCCAACCCTGACGGTAAAGTTAAACCGGGTGAACTTTCTTTGTGGAAAGGACATGAATACAAAGGCCACCATTGGGGTATGGCCATCGACCTGAACTCATGTACAGGTTGTGGTGCTTGTATTGTTGCCTGTAATGTTGAGAACAATGTTTCTATGGTAGGTCGTGAAGAAGTAATCAACCGCAGGGAAATGCACTGGTTGCGAATCGATCGTTATTACAGTTCAAATGCAGATCGTCAGGATTTACAGGGTGCGGAACATGCCGCTGAAAATCCTGAAGTTGTATTCCAGCCGATGCTGTGTCAGCATTGCAATAATGCTCCGTGCGAAACGGTTTGTCCGGTAGCAGCAACTACCCACAGCACAGAAGGGCTTAATCAAATGACCTATAACCGTTGTATTGGTACACGCTATTGTGCCAACAACTGTCCTTATAAAGTAAGAAGATTCAACTGGTTTAAATACCATGATAACCAGCAGTTTGAAAAAGTAAACCCGGCGATGAATACGGATCTTGGTAAGATGGTATTAAATCCGGATGTGACCGTTCGTTCACGTGGTGTAATGGAGAAGTGTTCATTCTGTGTGCAGCGTATACAACATGGTAAGCTTACAGCGAAGCGTGAGAAGCGTGCATTGGGTGGTGATGAAGTAGTAACGGCATGCCAGGCTTCCTGTACAACCGGAGCGATTGTTTTTGGTGACATCAATAATCCGGAAAGCAGAATTTCGAAATTATTGCAAATCAGTCCGGCGGATCCTGAAAAGCCGTTCGGTGTCGATAAAATTACCGGCAACCCGCGCGCCTATCAGGTATTGGAAGAGATTGGTGTAAAGCCAAACATCTGGTATCTCAATAAAATTAGAAACAAAGAAGAAGCATCAGCTTAATTATAAAACGAAGTCAATAACGATCATATGCAAGTTACGTCAGCAGTTCGAGATCCCTTAGTTACCGGTGGTAAAACCATTGCGGATGTCTCCCACGACATCAGCCGGCACGTAGAGGAAAAACCAACAAAGCTTTGGTGGATGGCAATGGCCTTTTCATTAGCCATGCTGCTCTATGGACTATATTGTGTTGTCGTCTTGCTTTGGAACGGAATTGGAATGTGGGGACTTAACAAAACCGTTGGTTGGGCCTGGGATATTACCAACTTCGTGTGGTGGGTCGGTATTGGTCATGCGGGTACCCTGATTTCTGCAATCCTCTTATTATTCCGTCAAAAGTGGAGAATGTCGATTAACCGCGCAGCGGAAGCGATGACCATCTTTGCCGTAATTTGTGCCGCCACATTCCCATTAATGCACATGGGCCGTTTATGGTTAGGGTTTTACTGGGCACTGCCTTTACCGAATGCATTTGGTTCCCTTTGGGTGAACTTTAACTCGCCACTGTTGTGGGATGTGTTCGCGATCTCAACATACTTCACGGTTTCACTTGTATTCTGGTACATCGGGTTGATTCCTGATTTCGCCGTTATTCGTGACCGTGCAGTGACACAGGGAAATAAAATCCGCTCATTAGTATATAATGCATTAAGCTTTGGATGGCAGGGAGGTGCAAAAACATGGATGCGCTATGAATCTGTTGCGTTGATTCTTGCCGGTCTCTCAACACCACTTGTACTTTCCGTTCACACCATTGTATCCATGGACTTTGCTACCTCGGTAGTACCGGGTTGGCATACTACCATCTTCCCACCATACTTTGTGGCGGGTGCGATCTTCTCCGGCTTTGCGATGGTATTAACATTGCTTATAGTAACCCGTAAAGTATTTAAACTGGAAGATTACATTACCATCTATCACATTGAGTTGATGAACATAGTCATCATTGTAACAGGGTCGATTGTAGGAGTTGCGTATATAACAGAGTTATTTATCGCCTGGTATTCCGGAGTAGAGTATGAATGGTACGCATTCTTCAATCGTATTCAAGGGCCTTATGCCTGGGCGTATTGGTCCATGATGACCTGTAATGTAATTTCACCACAGCTTTTCTGGATCAAAAAAATCAGAACCAGCATTGTGGCTACCTTTGTGCTTTCGATTATCGTAAACATCGGAATGTGGTTTGAGCGCTTTGTAATTATTGTGACTTCTGTTCACCGCGACTACATACCCTCTAGCTGGACGGATTTCCATCCAACGATGTATGATATAGGTGAATATATTTTCACATTTGGATTCTTCTTTACAGCCTTTTTATTGTTTGCCAAGTTTTTCCCGGTAATCAACATGGCGGAGGTAAAGAGCATTTTGAAATCAGGATCAGAAAAAATTGATGGCTCTAAAGGAGACCATGCATAACTATAAATGAATTAATAAATGGACGCAGATAAGCATTTCGTTGTAGGGGTCTTTAATGACGAGGATGTATTACTCAGTGCCGTGAAGAAAATTCGCGGAAACGGAGTAAAGATCCACGAAGTATATTCCCCCTTTCCAGTGCACGGTCTTGATGAGCAATTGGGGTACAAGCGTACGCGCCTTCCCATCGCTGCATTCCTGTTTGGAATGACGGGTACCAGCCTGGCATTAATCATGCAAATTGGTATGCTCGGATTTGACTGGCCGATGATTATCGGTGGTAAGGATTTCTGGTCGATTCCTCCCTTTATTCCGGTAACATTCGAATTAACGGTTTTACTTTCCGCATTGGGAATGGTGGCAACCTTTATGATCGTCAGTGATATGAAACCATATAAATGGCCTCGTCAGTTTGACTTACGCAGTACCAATGATAAGCACATCATGGCGATTGATTTAGCGACCAATACAGGAAAGAGCAAAGATGAATTGACCCGGATTCTTAAAGATGCCGGTGCTGAAGAAGTGAATGAAAAAGAATTTGATTAATAAAATGCGTATGCAGGTTATAAAAGGTTTATTGTTTGGAGTATCTGCCGCGGTAGTGCTTGCCGGCTGTTCAGCCAGCGGAGACAACCAGGGCGTTGAGTATGCTCCTAATATGTATCACTCTGTTCCATACGATCCATTGACACAAGTGGTGGATGAAGATGCAGGACAATGGTTAACCTCCATTGAATACCCGGACGGACATGGTGAATTCTTCAATTCAAACAAAAACAATATTCGGGTGATGAACAGTCACATGAATATGAGAACCCCGCCTGAGAATACCGTGAAACGTAACAAATATGGCTGGCTTCCTTACAGAATACCTAAGGATAGTCTTGCTGAGGCAGCCAAAATTAAAAACCCGTTAGACTCTACTGCTGCTGTTATCGCCAATGGAAAAGCGCTTTATGATATGTATTGTGATCATTGCCATGGTGCAAAGGGTGCAGGTGATGGAAAAGTAGCAGAAAAATATGCAGGGGTTCCTAACTATAATTCTGATGCCTTAAAGAGTATTTCAGAAGGACATATTTTCCATGTGATTACACATGGAAAAGGGTTGATGTGGGCACATGGTTCACAATTACATCCCGATGAGCGTTGGGCAATTGCCAAATACGTGAAGACTTTACAAAAATAGATTCGATTAAGAACTCGTAACAGATAACCAAATGGTTGCAGAAGAACACTACATATTTTCTCCAGGAGCAAAAAAGAATATTATTATCCTTTTAGCAGTAGGGGTGGTCTTGTTTGTTTTAGGACTCGTCATGGCCATGAGCGGTGGAGGACATGAAGCAGAAGGTGGTCATTCCATGAATGTATCAACCGAATTGGTGGCGAGCGCGGATCAGGAAAGTGCTGCCTCCGAAGGTCACGAGGCTGCGGCTGGCGAACATCACGGAAGTCCGACCTGGTTAAAAAGAGTGTACACAACCCTTTGGGCCAATAACATTTATTTTGTTGGACTGGGCCTTATTGGTTTATTCTTTGTTGCCGTGCAGTATGCAGCCGCAGCAGGATGGTCTGCAGGAATTGTTCGTATTCCGCTGGCCATGGGACAATGGATTCCGATTGCCGGTATTCTTACGCTGGTTTTATGGTTTGTTGTAAAAGCAGATATTTTCCACTGGACGCACCACGATCTCTATGTTGAAGGCGCTGGTTTTGATGAAATTATTAATGGGAAGGCACCTTTTTTCTTCTGGCCCGGACCTGCCGGTGGTTTTCCGATCTTCTTTATTTTAAGGATGGTTGTGTTCTTTGGTCTATGGTATTATTTCTTCGCGAAAATCAAGAAGAATATGCTGGCTGAAGATTTGGATGCCTCTACAAGCTATTGGTCAAACAATCGCGGTATTTCTGCATGGTTTCTGGTATTCTTTGGAGCCAGTTCGTCTATCGCTGCCTGGGATTGGGTGATGAGTATTGACACGCACTGGTTCAGTACCATGTTTGGATGGTATGTATTTGCAAGCTGGTGGGTAACCGGGCTTGCCGTAATTACGCTTATTGTGGCGTATTTGAAAGATGCCGGATATCTGAAAGTAGTGAATGCTAATCACCTTCACGATTTAGGGAAATTTGTATTCGCCTTCTCTATTTTCTGGACCTACATCTGGTTTAGTCAATTCTTATTGATTTACTACGCCAACATTCCGGAAGAGTCGGTTTATTTTATTCAGCGCATGAGTAGTAGTCAATATAGCTGGATATTCTTCCTGAATTTGATTCTAAACTTTGTCCTGCCTTTCTTGTTGTTCATGACACGCGATTCAAAGCGTCAGTTGAGCATGTTGAAAGTGGTTTGTCCGATCGTTGTGGTTGGTCACTGGTTTGACTTCTACAACATGGTAACACCTGGTGTTATGCAGATAGAAGGGGGATTTGGATTATTGGAGATAGGAATGGGTTGTATCTTTTTTGCAGCCTTCCTGTATGTTACGCTTACCAGTTTGTCAAAGATGCCACTGGTAGGTAGAAATCATCCTTTATTAGAAGAAAGTCTTCATCACCATATTTAATAGATACGCATTATGATGAATTTGATTATTGTCCTGGGTGTTCTTCTGCTGCTGGGAATATTGTACATGATTTTCCGGCTGAGCCGCCTGGTAAGTATTGCTAAAGAAAAGAAAAGTGATCTTGATGGAAGAAGCAATAGCATCAATGCGGCGTTGTTCATCGTATTTATGGTGGGTAGTTTTGTTTCCTTTTTCTGGTATTCATTTGCTCATTTTGATTCGTATACCCTGCCGATTGCTTCCGAGCATGGAATGGTGACCGATAAATTGTTTTGGGTCACCATGGCTGTAACAGTTATCGCATTTTCCATTATCAGTATTGTGATGTTTGTTTTTATTTATCAATACCGATACAAGGAAGGAAACAAAGCCACTTTCTTTCCCGACAATCATTACCTCGAACTTACCTGGACAGTCGTACCGGCCATTGTATTGGCCTTGTTAATCTTTACAGGTTTGAACGCATGGAACGACATTACGGCACCAGCTTCCAAGGAGGCAGAAGTGATTGAGGTCATCGGGCAGCAATTTGCCTGGACTACCCGGTATCCGGGTGCGGACAAGACATTAGGGAATTATAATTTCAGATTAATTGATGCGGTGAATGAATTTGGTCTTGACTTATCCGATAAGAATTCATTTGATGATTTTAAATCATTGGAACTACATGTGCCAAAAGGAAAAGAGGTGTTGTTAAAGATTCGCGCAAAAGATGTATTGCACTCTGTGTTTCTCCCTCACTTCCGTGTAAAAATGGACGCGGTTCCGGGTATGCCAACACAATTTAAATTCACAGCAACAAAGACTACTGAAGAAATGCGCGCAGAGACAGGGAACCCTGATTTCAACTACGAAATGGCGTGTACAGAAATTTGTGGTCGCGGTCACTTCTCGATGCGGATGTTGGTCGTGGTGGATGATGAAGAAACGTATAACAAGTGGAAGGCTTCACAGGAAGCCTGGCTAAAGCAAAATCCGGATTATATGAAAAAAGTACCGGAAGGAATGAAAGAAGCAGCAATGATAAAAGCTGGTTTGCAAGGAGATGGGGTGTTGGTAGCACAACCAACCAGTACACAAACATTAGTGGGTTCAAATTAAGAATTAAGGACAATGGCAACAACAGATACACATTCACACCAGGTTGCACATCATGATGATCATGCTCATGAAGAACATCATGAAGGTAACTTCTGGACGAATTATATTTTCAGTCAAGACCACAAAGTAATTGCAAAGCAATTTCTGATCACGGGTATTATATGGGCCTTAATTGGTGGAACCATGTCTGTGATTTTCCGCCTTCAATTGGGATTTCCGGAGATGACCCTGGAGTGGCTTAAGCCTGTATTGGGTGGCTGGATTACCGCGGACGGAAAAATTGACCCAGAATTTTACCTGGCACTGGTAACCATGCACGGTACCATCATGGTTTTCTTTGTATTGACCGCCGGATTGAGCGGAACCTTCAGTAACTTTCTAATTCCTTTACAAATCGGTGCCCGTGATATGGCATCCGGTTTTATGAACATGTTATCCTACTGGTTCTTTTTCTTATCCAGTGTGGTGATGTTCGTCTCATTATTTATTTCTACCGGTCCTGCCAGTGGAGGATGGACCATCTATCCACCATTGAGTGCATTACCTCAGGCCATGAGCGGATCAGGCCTTGGTATGACCCTGTGGCTTACCGCAATGGCACTGTTTATTGTCAGTACCCTATTGGGAGGTATCAACTACATCACCACCGTTATTAATATGCGTACCCAGGGGATGTCCTTTACCCGCATGCCACTTACTATTTGGGCCTTTTTCTTTACGGCCATCATTGGGTTATTGTCCTTCCCTGTATTATTTGCCGCTGCGTTGTTGTTGATTTTTGACCGAAGCTTCGGTACGAGTTTTTACCTGTCAGACATTTACATTGCCGGTGAAGCATTGGCCAACTCAGGTGGTAGTCCGATCTTGTTTCAGCACTTGTTCTGGTTCCTTGGTCACCCGGAAGTATATATTGTGATTCTCCCTTCATTGGGTATTTCATCGGAGATAATTGCGACCAATTCACGTAAACCAATTTTCGGTTATAAAGCGATGATTGGTTCGATGCTGTTCATTGCGATTTTGTCGTTTATCGTTTGGGCACATCATATGTTCGTGACGGGAATGAATCCATTCCTGGGATCGATCTTTATGTTGCTGACCTTGATCATCGCCGTTCCATCAGCGGTGAAAATATTTAACTATGTAACTACCCTATGGAAAGGAAACATCCGGTTTACACCAGGAATGCTTTTCAGTATCGGTTTGGTTTCATTTTTCTTAACAGGAGGTATCACTGGTATTTTTCTCGGTAACTCAGCAATTGATATTCAATTACACGACACGTACTTTGTGGTTGCCCACTTTCACCTGGTAATGGGTAGCGCTGCATTCTTTGGAATGTTGGCGGGTGTGTATCATTGGTTCCCGAAAATGTTTGGTCGAATGATGGATAACAAATTAGGATACATTCACTTCTGGTTTACATTTGTGGGTGTGTATCTGGTATTCTTCCCAATGCATTACATTGGTATTGCAGGATTCCCAAGAAGATACTATTCGTTTACCAACTTCGAAACCTTTAGTGGATTTACAGATCTGAATATGTTTGTAAGTATCGCTGCTGTGCTTACACTCACCGCGCAATTTATTTTCTTATTCAACTTCTTTTACAGCATTTTCCGTGGCCGCAGAGCACCAATGAATCCATGGAACTCGACTACATTGGAGTGGACAACGCCAATTCATCCAGGACATGGTAACTGGCCGGGAGAAATCCCGTCGGTATACCGTTGGCCATATGATTATAGTAAGCCGGGAGCAAAAGAAGATTTTATTCCGCAGACTATTCCTTATTCTGAAACACCAGAATCAAATTTGCCTCATGAAAATGAGTTAATCAAATTGGAAGGTGATTTGAATGAAGGTGCGATCGTAGTAGATAAAGATAAACCAAGTCATTAATAATTATAATGTGCCAGGCTGGCGTTTGTGATTGATTCACATGCATTGGCCTGGCATTTTTTATGTCCTTTAAAAAACTTTCCCGCAACACCTTACTTGCAGTATACCTGCTCATCTTTGTAGGAGGGGTGGTACGTAGCACGGGTTCGGGTATGGGATGTCCGGATTGGCCAAAGTGTTTTGGTCAGTGGGTACCACCAACATCGATTGAACAGCTTCCGGAGAATTATAAAGAAATTAGTTTAGCGCACCGCCTGAAAAAAAACGAACGCTTTGTTAAATATTTGGCGGCACTGGGTTTTAATGAGACGGCAACACGAATAATGGAAGACCCGACCGTTCACATGGAAGAGGATTTTAACCCGGTCAAAACGTGGATTGAATATGTGAACAGAATTGTTGGGGTAATTATTGGTTTTTTGATTTTTGCCGTGTTCATTTCCTCATTGCGATTTTGGAAGCATAAAAAATCGATTACTGTAATTGCTTTCCTCGCGTTCATCGGGGTGGGTTTTGAAGGCTGGATCGGGTCTGTTGTGGTATCCACGAATCTTACTCCCTGGGTGATTACCCTCCATATGTTTTTAGCCCTGGTTATTGTGGCCTTACTTATTTACCTGTTGAATGATTCCCGTGATACAGCGCCTTTATTTGCACCCGGAATATTCTGGTTAACAATTGCCTCCATGATGGTGTTACTAATTCAGGTATTTTTGGGCACACAGGTGCGTGAGGCAATTGATACGGTGAGCAGTACATTTCCCAGAACGAACTGGATTGCTAATTTGGGAGTGGAGTTTTTGATACACCGCTCATTTTCATGGGCCGTGCTGGTAATAAATGTTGCTTTGATCTGGATAATGTATAAAACTGAGGCAGTTAAACCTTTTTCGCTACCCTTATTACTGTTAATTTTGGGCACTGTTTTGTCCGGAGTGGGGATGGCCTATACGGGTGTTCCACCGGCGCTGCAACCCATCCATTTGGTGTTGGCAACCGCAACCTTTGGAATTCAGTTTTATGTTTTTCTACAGGTCGGAATGAGCAAAAAAGTAGTAGGGAATTAAAAATGATAACAGGGCAACCATCGGCACTTTCGGGATTCACACTTCTGGTTGAAAAGGCAAAAGCATATTGGGAATTGCTGAAATTCAGACTCTCCTTTCTTGTGGCATTTTCGTGTGCCTTCGGATTTGTGCTGGCTGCACCCGTAGTGGATTATGGAAGGTTGATGATGGTTTTTTTAGGAGGCTTTCTTTTATCGGGAGCTTCGATTACGATCAATCAGATCATCGAAAAAGACCTGGACAAATTAATGACCCGTACGATGAACCGTCCATTGCCAACGGGCCGGCTTTCGATTACAGAAGCGTTTGGGTTTGCGATGGTGTGTTTTATCGGTAGTATGGTATTGCTGATTACGTTCACCAATCCGCTAACCGTAATTCTTTCATTGGTATCAATGATCTTGTATAGTTTTGTGTATACACCTTTAAAAAGGGTTGGTTCGATTGCAGTTTTTGTCGGCGCAATACCGGGGGCACTTCCACCATTATTGGGCTGGGTTGCTGCAACCGGTGCCATATCACATGAGGCTCTGATTATTTTTGGAATTCAGTTTATCTGGCAGTTTCCGCACTTCTGGGCGATTGCCTGGGTAGCGGATGAAGATTATAAAAAAGCCGGATTTAAGTTATTGCCGTATGGTGGGAAGAAAGATCTGAACACCGCCATTCAGATCATGATCTATACCTTATTCCTGTTACCGCTGGGTTTATTACCCGCCAAGTTTGGAATCACGGGGATTAATTCAGCGATCATTGCCACTGTTTGTGGTGTGTTGTTTTTAGCACAAACATTTTCATTATTAAAAACCGGAAGCAGGCAATCTGCTTTACGGATCATGTTTGGTTCCTTTTTGTATTTACCGATTGTTCAGATCGCTTATTTGTGGGATAAAGTTTAGAGAAGATGGCAGCAGAAATAAAAATTGTAGAAGAGGCGAGGAAACCATTGGCCATGAACCCAAAGAAATTTGCGTTATGGCTTTTTATGGTAAGTGTAGCCATGTTGTTTGCAGCATGGACGAGCGCTTATCTGGTGCGAAGGGGAGAGGGAGACTGGTTTTTCTTTGAACTTCCGAACCTTTTCTGGATCACCTCCGGGCTGATTATAGCCAGTAGCTTATCCATGATCTATGCATCGTGGTCGGCTAAAAATGATAATTTGGAAGGATTAAAAACAGGCATCGTTACTACCTTTATTTTGGGTGTAGGTTTCTTAATCGGGCAATGGATTGCCTGGGGCGATTTAGTGGCCAATAACGCCCACTTTACGGGTGGAAACGTCTCCAGCTCTTTTATCTATGTAATGACGGGATTTCATGGCTTGCACATTGTCAGTGGGTTGGTTTTCCTTATTATTGTAATGGTATCAACCTTTAAATTTAAAGTACATTCCAAGAACCTAAATCAGTTGCAAATGTGTGCAACCTATTGGCATTTTTTGGGTGGACTTTGGTTATATTTGTTCGTCTTTTTATTATTGAACCGATAATTAATTTCTAATGGCAAGTACTTCTGCAGCAGCTTCTTCAGGTAAAAGTGTTTGGGATGGTGGTGTATCACCAATGGGTGCCAGCTATGGCAAACTCATGATGTGGTTTTTCCTTCTTTCAGATGCCTTTACTTTTGCTACTTTATTGATCACGTATGGTTTGGTACGCTCTTCCCATCAGGGGTATACCGGAGCTGCTGACGCGTTCACATTTTCACAAGCGTACTGGCCCGTTCCTGAAAAGGTATTTGAGGCGGTTCCGTTTTTGCATGGAGTTGAAGCTCCACTTGTTTTCGTCGGTATCATGACCTTCATTTTGATCATGAGCAGTGTCACCATGGTATTGGCGGTTGAAGCGGGTCACCGTATGGATCAAAAGGCAGTGGAGAAATGGATGTTATGGACGATCCTTGGAGGATTTGCTTTCCTTGGTTGTCAGGCTTGGGAATGGACACACTTTATTGTCGGTACAGATTCCGGCGCAGCCTTGCTCGATGGTTCAATTTTTCATGGAGCTAACCTGCATACGAACCAATACGGTCCACCGGATTTTGCAGCGTTCTTTTTCTTTATTACTGGATTTCATGGATTCCACGTTTTTAGTGGGGTGATGTTCAACTTCCTTATTTATGTGAACACCGTAAATGGAGTCTACGCCCGCAGAGGTCACTATGAAATGGTAGAGAAAGTCGGGTTGTACTGGCACTTTGTCGACCTGGTTTGGGTATTTGTATTCACATTCTTCTATTTGGTATAAACATTAATTTGAAAATTATTTTTGACTATGGATCACGCTGAAGACACACCACAGGTAACCGTTCTTCCACCAGACAAGGAGAAGATTAAGAAACTTTGGACCGTTGCACTGATATTAGGAATTGTAACAGCCATTGAGTTTGTGATTGCCTTTACGATGCATCATGGACCATTGAAAACCGCGATCTTTGTTGGTCTAACCATCGTGAAAGCAGCCTATATTGTGGGTGAGTTTATGCACCTGCGGTATGAAGCCAAATTTTTAATGTGGTCCATTTTGATTCCCATGATTTTTGTTGTGTGGATGTTGGTGGCCTTCGTTTATGAAGGTCTTGCCATCGAAGCCGCTCGATTCTTTTAATTGAAATAAAATCTTTTCGAAAAGGCTTAGGTTGAAAAACGTAAGCCTTTTTTATTTGAATGATGAACATAAAAAAAGTAATTATTTTAATAGCCGGACTGGTGCTTCCGGTTGGAATTTTTCTTTTTCTGAAAATATTTGGAGAGAATAAATTTGAGGTACAGCCATTATTCCAAACGGAGCTACCTGCCGAAATAAAAGATTGTGGTGACTTAACATTACCCTACACCATCCCAACAGAAATTGTTAATGAATTCAATGCCGATGAAATTGGCGTAAGTGTGGTGCTGGTAGAAACAGACCGCGCTAAACTTTCCCGCATACTGGATCAATTTAGTGGTGATCCGGTCAGTGTTACTACTGTAGAGGCAAATGCATCAAGAAATGGAAAATCGCTTAAAGACTGTGTCTTTTTATTACGCCCGCCATGGGATGTTGTCTTATTCGACCAACAGGGAGTTATTCGTGGACAATATTATTCGGGTGATCGGGATGAAATTGATCGCCTCATTCTGGAAATAACCATCATATTAAACAAGTAGTTGTGGCATCAGAAAAGTCATATAAGCGATTAATTGTCGTGATTTCCATTCTCATTCCAGTGGCGGTTGCCATATTATTTGGGGTAAAGATTGATGGGTATAATCTTTCTTATCTTCCGCGTATATATGCCTCCATAAATGGATTCACGGCCATACTGCTGGTCTCCGCGTTGGTGGCCATCAGAAATAATAAGCGCATTATTCATGAACGCCTGATGAAAACCAGCATGGGGCTTTCAGCCTTGTTTTTGATTCTTTATGTCGCCTACCACATGACCAGTGATTCCACTGCATTTGGCGGCGAAGGGGTCATAAAATATCTTTATTATTTTATCCTTATTTCGCACATTTTACTCTCGATTGCTGTTGTTCCTTTGGTACTGTTCACATTTGAAAGGGCCATTTCGGGCGATTTTGTAAGGCATAAAAGGTTAGCTAAATTTGCCTTTCCAATCTGGCTGTATGTGGCTGTAACCGGAGTTATTGTTTATTGGATGATTAGTCCTTATTACGCATGAAAAAGAGTATTCTGGTTTTGAGTTTATTTCTCCTGACTGCAATCAGCAGTCTTGCGCAATGTGCCATGTGCAGGTCTACCCTGGAAACCAATTTGAGCAATGGAGATCCAACGATGGCGGAGGGAATTAATATTGCCATCCTCTATCTTCTGGCAATGCCCTATGCAGCGGTAATCGTACTGGGCTATTTTTGGTATAAATCAAGGAAATGAACGCAGTATCAGCAGCTTTAAAATGTAAATGTCCGCAATGCAGACAAGGTGACGTTTTTTCACACAAAGCTTACAACCTACTTAAATTTTCACATATGAATGAGCGGTGTTCGGAATGTGATGTTCGGTTGGAGCCGGAACCCGGATTCTATCAGGGAGCCATGTACGTTAGTTATGGGTTTTCTGTAGTGGGCTTGATTATTGTAAGCATTATTCTTTACTACACCCTGAATCCAAACCAGTGGGTATACATTGGAACGATTATCGGTGTAATGATTTTGCTTGCTCCATTGAATTTCCGCTACTCAAGAATACTTTATCTGTATTTATTTGGAGGCATCCACTATAAGCCTGTCGTTTCCCGAGCCAAGTAATTTCTTATCTTTAGTGATCACATAATCGTGATCGTTTTGAAAATAAAAAAAATCATTCTTCCGGTGTTGACCATCCTCTTGTTTGCAAGTGGTTTATTCTACATGCAGGATGGTTCCCGGGTCACCGGGGTGCCACAAGCTGTGGAGAAGAACCTGGTGGTTGCGCTGGAGCGAATGGAAACGGTCATTGAAGGATCCTTATCACTGGTTACTAATGGAGATTTTAGCATTGTTCAGGGGTCCGATTTTGCATTGTATTTATATGAAGATCTCGATTTAATTGGCTGGTCGGATAAAAGCTTTGTTCCGGCATCAAGTCAGGTAGATGAAGCATTTGAAGTGAAACTTCTGAAGGTAGGACAAGGTGATTTTTTAGTTCGGAAATGGGAAATTAACCCCACAACATTTTTAATTGGTGTCATTACGTTAAGAAGAAATTATCCTATCGAAAATAATTATTTGCATTCTGCTGTGAATGATAAGATTTTCCCCATTGGGGAGTATTCTATTCTGTTGCCGACAGCCACATTAGGAAATGAAATAACGGTTCACAATCAGGTTGTTTTTAAATTAAGTGCTTCACAAACCACCACCCGACAGGGGAGTTATCCGGTGGGTGTTTTTTTGATTCTTTGTTCCCTGATTATGGGTATTGTAATTGTTTTCAATACGCTGATAAGAAGATTATTCCGATATCCGGATGTGGTCTTTATTACAATGGTAGTTATTCTGTTGATCATACGAAAAGTGATGGTCGCATTGAATTTTCCGGGTGGGTATTGGTCATCCCGTTTGTTTGATCCCCAATGGTTTTCATCATCATCCTTAAATCAATCATTGGGTGATTTATTCTTTAATCAATTGACCGTTTTTGTTTTGTGTTTATATCTCTTCCGCAACTACTACCGTTTTTTGCTGGTCAGAAAGATGCTTACAAACCGCATAACCCGCGGACTACTTTCAGTCATCAGTGCGATCGGCATATTGTTTGGAATTCTTTACCCCTTTGTAGTTGTTCAAACGTTATACAACAATTCATCGATTGTCATTGACATTACCCAATCACTGGAGTTTGATTCCCTTCGTATTGTTTCGTTTGTTGTATTAACGCTGGCATGGGGCTCATCTTTTCTTTTTGTCCATGTCTTTTCACGATTATTAATTCGGAATAAAAAGTCAATTTTTGATCTGGTATTTGCGGTGGCAGGGAGTATTTTCTTTGTACTCATCAATTTGTACACCGGCCAGTATTTCCAGTCTAGTCTTTTAATTGGTATATTTTTTATTGTAACGCTTTGGAGTATTCGGCTTTATTCTAGTTTAAAGAAACTAAGTTATCGAACATTCGTTTATCTTTTCTTTACTGCATTTTGTTTTGCTTTGAATGGGGCGTACTCCATATATTATTTTAACCGGATTGAGAAAGTAGAAAATGAGTTTCGATTTGCAGAGAATTTTTTAATTGATCGCGATTACCTGGGTGAATCGTTGCTTCAGGATGTTGCACAGCAGGTTGCCGCCGATGTTTTTATCCAAACACGATTAGCCAGCCCTTTTTTGGGAAAAGACGCAGTACGCCAAAAGGTCCGACAGATTTTTATCCCCAATTACTTTAATAAATATGACGAAGAAATATATCTGTTTAATGCGGTAGGGGACCCCGTTGAAAACAGAATTACGACCACGTTTTCGGAATTAGTTTCGCAATATGATAAAGAAGCCTTTCGAACCGACTATTCAGGTGTATATTTTATTAATAGTCCAACCTCTGATGTAACACAAAAGTACCTGGTAGTGATTCCGATGCGCCGGCTTGATATTTTGGTGGGGTATGTGGTGCTGGAGCTGTCGCTTAAAAAGATTATCCCGGATAGCGTTTACCCTGAACTGTTGGTGGATAATCGATTCAATCAATTTTACAGAACCGAGGACTTAAGCTATGCGGTGTATCGTAATGGTGAAATTCTCTTTAGTTCCGGTGATTTTAACTTTGAAAAATTATTTGACTATAACTGGTTAGGAGACCCAGCCATTCATACCCAGGGTATTTCTAAATTAGGGTATATCCATATTGCTTTCGAAGATCAGAGTAATCGTGTGGCGGTGGTTGCAATGCCGACCGTTCGGTTATCGTATTCGTTGGCAAACTTTTCATTCTTAATGGTCTTAGGGCTTGGGATCATATTAGTGATTGTACTGGCCATCGGCACTGTGAATTATTGGCGGGGAAGCAAGTTGGTTTTCTCCGCCAGGATTCAATTGTTTCTAAACCTGTCCTTCTTTTTACCCCTGATTATTGTCAGCGTAACCACGCTTAGTTTAACTACGATCTCCAGCAAGGAGCAACTAGACAAAGAGTACATTGATAAGTCAAGAGTTTTTGGTGATCAGATGGCTATTATTTTAGATGATTATCTAATCGATAATTATAGCCTGGATTTTGAAAGTGAACTAACTGACCTGGCAAAACTCTCCAGTCTTGATGCTAATATTTACCTCCCGCATGGCAAATTACTTTCGTCCAGTCAGCCGCTGATTTATGAAAATGGATTGTTGTCTGAGTATATTAATCCGGAAGCCCTGGGAAAGATACAGAATGGTGAAACCCTGTTTATCATGCCCGAACAAGTAGGTTCGCTACAATACTATGTTTCATATACGGTATTGCAATCACCACGTACTGGAGAGATGATTGGCATTTTAGGAATCCCATTTTTCCAGGCGGGATCATCTCTGGAAAAAGTGCAGGTAACCGTATTGGCAAACATTCTGAATGTTTTCTCGGGAATTTTTATCCTTCTTTTACTGCTGTCCTATTTTGTTTCGCAATGGTTGACCTACCCGCTAAAGATCATTACCCAATCATTGAGCAGGACTTCCCTTACCCAAATGAACCAACCACTGACCTGGAATGCTGATGATGAAATCGGATTAATGGTCAAAGAGTACAATCAAATGTTGTTTAATCTGGGAGAAAGTAAAGCCGAACTGGAGCAAACACAACGCGAAAAAACCTGGCGGGAAATGGCGCAACAGGTTGCCCATGAAATCAAGAATCCATTGACCCCGATGAAGCTCACGCTGCAACAACTGGAACGGGCCATAAAAGGTGATACCAATACACCCGAAAAGACGGATAAAGCAATTGCTTCTTTACTACAGCAAGTTGATTCATTAAATGATATTGCATCTTCCTTTAGTTCGTTTGCAAAAATGCCGGAGCCGGTAATCCGGGAGCTTGAATTAATTTCACTTCTAAAACGTGTAGTTAACCTTCATCATCATTCGGGAGAAATTAGCCTGACGCCTGGGTTAAAAGAAATAACCATCCGGGGAGATGATCAATTGCTCAGTCGGATATTTTCAAACCTGATCATTAATGGATTTCAGGCGGCTCGTCCGGGGGTTACGGCTAAAGTATCCATATCCGTCCACCGAATTGATCATCATGTACAATTGGTATTTAAAGACAACGGCAAGGGAATTAAACCTGAGTTTTTAGAAAGCGTGTTTACTCCTCATTTTAGTACCAAAAAATCAGGTTCGGGGTTAGGCCTGGCAATTTCAAAACAAGGAATTGTGCAGATGAATGGTAAAATCTGGTTTGAATCACAGGTTGGAATCGGAACAACGTTTTATATTGATTTGCCGGTGGGGTAGGTGGCTGGATACTGGATACTGGAGTACTAGCAACTTGCATTCAGAATCTGGTCCTACTTTGTCAAGCTACCCTGATCCGGTTTAAAGTCATCTGCAGTGAGTTAGCGCAGCGTCCCCTTCGGGAGACACTGCGAGGACACGAGGAAGACCCTTTTCAACGCTTTTCTAAGCGTACGGTGGGTACTGAAAAGAAAGTTGTCGATTTGCTGGAACCGTTAATGGTTGGATTTTTTTGCACCGCACCCCGAAGGGGTGCCATTACTGTAGAATGTTGGGATTCTATTTTATGAACGTTTCTATACGTATAAATCTAAAAATTTTTATACGTAACCTTTTTTTCTGCGCTGTTTGATTAGTAACGGTTACAAAGGCTGGGTCTTGAGCCACCGGAAACAGGCAACCGGCAACTACCAACTAACCTTTCTTTTCCTGCTCACGGATGCTGCTCATCACTTTGTTGGCGAAAACAAAATCATCGAGCTCGCGGACACCCGAATGGGTAATATCATTTTTGCTCCCCTGCCACATTTTATGTCCCTCGAAAATAAACATGATATTTTCTCCGATTCCCATTACGGAATTCATGTCGTGAGTAACCACAATGGTGGTGGTATCAAATTCTTCCGTAAGCTCCATGATCAGGTCATCAATCAGCACAGAGGTCTGTGGATCCAGACCGGAATTGGGCTCATCACAAAAAAGGTAGTTGGGGTTATTGACAATAGCCCGTGCGATACCCACCCGTTTTTTCATTCCTCCGCTAATTTCGGAGGGCATTTTTTTATTCGAGTTTTCAAGGCCCACACGTTTAAGACAAAAATTTACCCGATCTAGTTTTTCATCTTTTTCCATTTTAGTAAGAATATCCAAGGGAAAACTGACGTTATCTTCTACATTTTTTGAATCGAAAAGTGCATTACCCTGAAAGAGCATTCCCATTTCTCTGCGAATTTCAGTTTTTAATTCCCGGTCGGCCTCTGTGAAATTACGGCCATCATAAATGGCTTCCCCAACATCCGGTCTCACCAGCCCTACAATACATTTCAGTAAGACGCTTTTACCGGTACCACTGGCACCAATAATTAGATTTGGTTTCCCTTTCTCAAAGGTACCACTGATATCATCAATGATCAGTTTATCACCAAAAGATTTCGATATGCGATTTACTTCGATCATTCGACAAGTAATAATTGAGCTAAGAAATAGTCTGCCAGTAAAATGGCAATCACGCTGGAAGTTACGGCTTTCGTACTGGAGATACCCACCTCTAGCGCACCACCCTGTGTATAATATCCTTTAAAGGAAGAAATGGAGGAAACTAAAAAGGCAAAGACCGTTGCTTTGATTAATGCGAAGGTTATGGTATACGGATTAAAAACAAAACGTACTCCAAAAATATATTCGTCAGGTGTAATAATTTCAGCAAGGGTACCTACAATATACCCACCGAAAAGAGAACAAAAACCCGCAAAGATGACGAGTACCGGATAAGTCATCATAGAAGCGATGATTTTCGGCATTACCAGATAGGAGATGGAATTAATTCCCATTACCTCCAAAGCATCGATTTGTTCAGTGATGCGCATGGTCCCCAATCCACTGGCCATACTCGAACCTACTTTTCCTGCAAGGATGATCGCAATGATTGTCGGGGCCAGTTCCAGTACAGTCATTTCGCGCACCACTTGCGCAATAATATAATCCGGAATTAAAGGGCTTACCATATTGAATGCAGTTTGCACCGTTGTTACTGCTCCCATAAAGGTGGAGACTAACATGACCAGAAAGAGTGACCCAAGACCTATCGACATGCACTCTTTTAAAACCAGCGAGTAATAGGTCATAAAAGTCTCACGATTCACAAACATGGAACCGAGAAAAATAAAATATTTACCGATTTCTTTCATTTAGCATTCTGAATTCAATTCCTCAGCAATTAGTATCTTGCTTAAAGATAGCCCCAAAATAAAGAATATTATTGGATGAAATGAGCATAAACAGCTCGTTATACCCGACGGAATGATAATTATGCGAATTCCATGTGTCCATTAATAATAAAGACAAATATTAACACATGAATAAACTGATCGTAGTAACAGGTGGTACAAAAGGAATAGGCAGGGCCATTTTGGAAAAATTTGCGGCTGAAGGCTTTGATTCTGTTACCTGTTCGAGAAATCAAGCCGATTTGGATAATCTTACCGTAGCCTTTAATAAAAGTTACCCGGAAGTCAGTACCTATACGATGGTTGCCAATATGGCTCAAAAATCTGAGGTGAATAACTTCATAAAATTCGTAGCGGAATTGAAGCGTCCGGTGGATGTACTGGTAAACAATGCAGGGTATTTTACTCCGGGTCAGATTCTGACCGAACCTGAAGGTGCATTGGAAGATATGGTCAATGCAAATTTGTATAGCGCCTATTACACAACCCGCGGTATTGTTCCAGGTATGCTGGAATTAGAACAAGGACATATTTTCAATATCTGCTCTGTCGCCAGTTTTATGGCCTATCCAAACGGTGGCTCTTATGCTATTGCAAAACATGCAATGTTTGGTTTTTCAAAATGTATACGGGAAGAACTTAAAGATCACGGAATCAGGGTTACGTCCGTAATGCCAGGTGCCACCAAAACAGCAAGTTGGGCTAATTCCGATTTACCGGATGACCGATTTATGCCTGTTGAGGATATCGCGGAAACTGTGTATTCTGCCTATTCTCTTTCAAAAAGGAGTGTTATTGAAGAAATCATTATCAGGCCACAGCTTGGGGATATATAGCCCAATTTTTCTACTGGTATGAAACTTTTTGGCTCAAATCAGGTTACTTTTGTAACAAAACAATCTGTGTGGAGACTTCCGTAAAATCAATCAAAACCTTCCTGCCGGCAGACCGGATTTATTGTAACAGCCTGACCGAATACAGCCGAAGAAAAACGGTGGAAGTAAAGATTGGAGATGTCGCCATGGGAGGGAATAACCCCATTCGGGTACAGTCCATGACGACCGTTGATACGATGGATACACTGGGTTCGGTTGAGCAAACTATTCGGATGGTCGAAGCGGGATGTGAATATGTACGGATTACCGCACCAAGCTTAAAGGAAGCTCAGAATCTTGATGCAATAAAAAAAGAACTTCGTCATCGGGGTTACATGGTGCCATTAATCGCAGACATTCATTTTACTCCAAACGCTGCGGAGTTGGCAGCACGCATTGTTGAAAAAGTACGGGTCAATCCCGGTAATTACGCGGACAAGAAAAAATTTGAAACGATCGAATATACAGGGGATGCTTATGAAGCAGAACTGGATCGTATCCGAAAGAAATTCACACCGCTTGTAAAGATTTGTAAAGAGTATGGTACGGCCATGCGTATCGGTACCAATCATGGTTCACTTTCCGATCGGATCATGAGCCGCTATGGGGATACCCCACTTGGAATGGTGGAATCTGCATTGGAATTTTTACGCATCTGTGAGGAGTTGAATTATCATGAAATTGTTTTGTCGATGAAAGCCAGCAATCCATTGGTTATGGTGCAGGCCTATCGGCTCCTGGTACAGAAGATGGATGAAGAAGGATTTAAACCATATCCATTGCATCTGGGGGTAACCGAAGCTGGAGACGGGGAAGACGGCAGAATAAAATCTGCAGTAGGTATTGGTGCGCTGCTGGAAGATGGTTTGGGCGATACCGTTCGAGTTTCGCTAACGGAAGAGCCTGAAGCGGAAGCACCAGTCGCAAAGTTACTGATCGACCGGTATACCAATCGTGAGCGACACAAGGCAATTAACCCAGTTGCAGAATCCCCGATCGATCCATTTGTGTTTACAAGAAGAGTAACGAAGGAAGTAGAAACCATTGGCGGTGCCCATCATGTCCCGCGGGTGATCGCTGATCTGAGTGCGATTTCGATTACAGATTATAAAGATTTACGGTGTATCGGACATTTCTATTTACCAGAACCTGATAAATGGAAAATGAATGATCAGGGTGCGGATTTTGTATACACAGGTAATACGCCCATTGAATTTATGTTACCCAATGGGTTGAAGGAAATTCGTGATTATAAAGTATGGAGTGGTTCTGACGATAAGCAAAATAAACTTCCATTGTTTACAGCAGCTGAATTTATTTCAACAAACGACCGGCACCATGATCTTAATTTCATCAGGTTTTCGATTGATGAATTCGCTGCAGAACTGAGTACTGTGTTGTTCAGTGATCCAACGGTGGTGGCAGTAGTTGAAACCGAAAATAAACATGCCCTGGCAGAATTGCGAAGATTGGTATTTCATTTTATAGAAAATGGTATTGAAGTCCCCGTGATTATCAATCGCAAGTATTCCCTTACTGATGAAGATACGTTTCGCGTGTATGCTTCCACAGATATGGGAGGTTTGTTAATTGATGGTATGGGAGACGGCATCATGTTGAAGTGGGATGGTGTGGCGGAAAAGCAGGAAGCTCTGCGTTGGGCAGATATTGCAAATAAAACTGCCTTTGGAATTTTGCAGGCCACCCGAAGCCGGATGTCGAAGACCGAATATATTTCATGTCCGTCCTGTGGTCGTACGTTGTTTGATCTGCAAATCACCACAGCGATGATTCGTAAGCGTACGGATCATCTGAAAGGTGTAAAGATTGGAATCATGGGGTGCATTGTAAACGGACCCGGAGAAATGGCAGATGCAGATTATGGCTATGTTGGTTCAGGGGTTGGAAAAATTACCCTGTATCGTGGAAAAGAAGTTGTTAAAAGGAATGTTCCTTCTGCACAAGCTGTTGATGAATTAATTGGGTTGATAAAGGAAGATGATGCCTGGATCGATCCGGAAACCATTGAACAATATTAATCATGGAACCTGAAAAAGAACCGGTACCAAAGCGTGAGCCCTTTTCCTGGAAGCATTTCTTTTCATTTGGGGAAGTAGGAGAATATTTTTTCCGGAAGAAGGATCCAAATCGGCCCACAAACATCAATTTGAAGATGATGCACGGCATCAATAAATTATCCATCATTATCTTTCTTGCAGCCATCATTTTTTTAGTACTTAAAAGATTGCTCTGATTTTGAATATTGAAGAATATCGGGATCACTGCATTCAAAAAAGGGGGGTAACTGAAGAATTCCCGTTTGATGAAAGTACGCTGGTTTTTAAGGTTATGGGGAAAATGTTTGCCCTGACGAATATTGATGGCTTTTCAAGGGTCAGCCTGAAAGTGGATCCGGAGGAGGGAATGGAGCTTAAAGAACGCTATACCTCTGTAATACCGGCCTTTCATATGAATAAATTACATTGGGTTAATGTGCTGATGGACAGCACGATTCCCGATAATTTGATCCTTTCCTGGATCGATAAATCGTATGATTTAGTGGTGGCGAAGCTCACTAAAACTCAAAAGGCAGCGTTAGAATCAATGTAAATTGATTATCAGGTAGTTACCGGGAGTTTCTATTGGCGATTTATTAGGATAACTCACCTTAAAATCTTTATTTTTGTTTGATTTACCCCATGGGAAGGGCCTGTTTACTATTCATCTGCGTCATTTTTGCGTTGGGAGCGTGCACCCAGCGAATGATATGCCCTGCCTATCAGAGTGCGTATATATACGATAAGGACGAACTCCGCAAAAAATTCAGCTATCTGATGGAGGACTCTACCCCAAAGATCCTGACCGCCAGTAAAACCAAGTACTTAATTGCCGTTCCAACCTCCTACCGGGAGAAAATGCGCAATATGGCTACTGTGGAAATGAAGCCGGTTCAGCCGGTTGTACCTGACTCGTTGCTAATGGATGGGGAAATCGATCCTGAAGAATTTGCACTGGCAGAGCAAAGTATTATCGATAGTACGTATATCGTGGATGTACCGCAGGGAGAAGAAATAGGTGCCGATGACAGCACCTATGTGATCACCAGAGATCGCGAAACGCGGATCTTAAAATACAATATGCCGGATAGTCTGAAATTCGATGAGGCATCCGGAAAGTTTGTGGCGGAAACACCCAGTTACTCGGTCGTGCACGTTGGCTTTAATACCGAGCAGGATAACTACATGTGGTATATGCGGAAGCTGCTGGTATTACCGGATGTAAAACTGGCACAACAGGGTGATCGGGAAGAAGCCAAAGCCGCGAAGAAGAAAAAAGGATTTTTTAGTTTCCTGAAAAAGAAGGATAAGAAAAAAGAAGAGGAAAATGCCAGTCTTTTACCGGATACCGCTTCATCCAAAAAGAAAGGATTCTTTTCGTTCCTGAAGAAAAAGGATAAAGAGCCGAAAGAAAAACAGCCTAAAGAAGAAAAGCCACCAAAAGAAAAGAAAAAGAAAAAGGACGAGCCGAAGACCGAAGAGGAGGATGATGGTTTTTAGAAATTGATGCTACTACTGACTTTTAATTGAATGCCCAACAGACTGGTGCGTTTGCAACGCGTGCCCACATCTGTCTAATCAAACAACGTAAGATTCCCGTGCTGATCTCCGGCTGGGGCAGGCTTTAATAAGGAAGCAAAATCATTTTTGATATCGGTGATGCCTGAAGAAACCGTGTAGCTGACCAGTTCTTCTTTTGGATACGTTTTTAATAATTCCATAAGGCGGTGTTCCGGAGTTTCGGAATCCAGCCATAATTTTTCCTGCTCTGATGAAAAGAGTAAGGGCATGCGTTCCTGAACGGAAAGTACCGATTCATTCGCGGGCAAGGTAATAATTGAAAAAGTATGAATTTCTTCATCCTTTTCATTTTCAAACTCGGTCCAGATACCTGCAAAGGAAAATAATTTATTATCGGGCAACGTGAAACGGTAGGGTACCATCGTTTTTTTTCCAACTTTCTTCCAGCCATAAAAGCCATCTGCCGGAATAATGCACCGGTGCTTCATCAATATTTTTTTAAGCGCTGTTTTCTCTGCTATTTGTTCAGCGCGCTGGTTGATGATGCGTTCACTTAAAGTCTTCTGTTTCGCGAAGGCAGGGTGCATTCCCCAGTAGAAGGTGGAGATTCCTTTTTTATCAGCTCCTGTAATGACGGGGAGCAGCTGCGTAGGAGCACAATTATACCGCGGTTTGAAGTGTAATGGCACATCCACACTAAATCGTTTTTCCAACAGATCGCGTGAAGCGGATATACTATACCGGTCAATCATACTTTAAAAATTGCAACGTTCGCTGTTCCGACCAATATAAACCATTTTGACCAAATTGTGCAAAGCCAACATGGCCACCGTGCGCCGGTACTTCTAAGATCACGGAAGCATGATTCTTCAGCAAATCAATTGGGTAACACTCCTTGCTGAGAAAGGGATCATTTTCAGCATTCACAATAAGGGTAGGAATCAGAATACGATTTACAAAGTGAATGGAGCTGCATTGATGATAATAATCGGCTGCATTCTTAAAGCCATGGAGAGGTGCTGTATAGGCATCATCAAATTCCCGCAATGTTTTAATGTTGGAAAGAGGGGCTGGATCAATGTCTTTCCTGACGGTAGCTTTTCGTTCAACTTTTTCAGCCAGGCTTTTTAAAAATCGCCGCGAATACAAAAAATTCTCTGGCTTGGAAATCGTATCACAGCTGGCACCCAAATCCATGGGTACTGAAAGTGCCGTGGCTTTTTTAATTTCCGGATGTTTTGAACGATCCTCACCCAGATATTTCAGGGTAATGTTTCCGCCCAGACTAAAGCCAATTAAATAAATGGAATGATATCCCTGAGAAAGAACATGAGAAATGACCACTTCAAGGTCATCCGTAGCACCGCTGTGATAAAATCTTTTTTGCTGATTGATTTCTTCACTGCAACCACGGTAGTTCCAGGCCAAAACATCAAACCCTTCATCCAGCATGGTTTTGGCCATTCCTTTTATATAGGCACGCGTGGTATTCCCCTCAAGACCATGTGAAATAATGACTACTTTTTCTGCCCCTTGTTTGATCCAGTCGAGGTCAAGGAAATCATTATCGGGGGTGGCAATGCGTTCACGCAGATAGGGTTGAAGCGCTACTCTTCGCAGCAGGGCAGGGTAGATGGTTTCCAGATGATTGTTAAAAAGAAAAAAAGGAGGAACGTATTCCAAGGTATTTATTTTACAACCAGTTTAACATGTCCTACATGATGTTCCCCATGCCAGGCGTACAATGCTGTCATTCGGTCTAGCGGGATTTCTTTGCCGGTTTCCGGATGGGTAAAAACTTTCTTCAGGTCATCTGAAGTAAGTCCTTTTAATAACTCTACCCATTTTGCATGGAGCCCTTTTAGGAAGGCAAGAGACAGTAATGGGTCAGCGTTCGTCTCTGGTGTACGAGCCCACAACTTTTCATCGTAGGCTTTTATGATGGGTTTATCCTCTGTTAAAGTCCACTTAAACCTTACAAAGGCATGCATATGACTGTCTGCTAAATGATGCACTACCTGTCGTATTGTCCAGCCCCCTTCCCGATAGGGAGTATCCAATTGTGCGGATGTACAATTCTTTAATGCATTCTCCAGAAGGGCAGGCAGGTCGTTAATGCGCTGAATATTTTTTTGAATTTCTTCCACTGAATATTCCGGTTGCATGCTAAATTTCCCTACCGGATAACGGAGTGTATCATCATTACTCATGCGCTTCTTCTTTAGCTTTTTTTCTTCTGTTGCGAACGCGAATATTTACCATTTCAATTAGCAGTGAGAAGGCCACAGCGAAATAGACATATCCTTTTGGAATTTCGTAATGAAATCCTTCCAGAAACAGCATGAATCCAATGAGAATCAGGAAGCCCAATGCTAATACTTCCATGGAGGGGTGCTTATGAATGAAGTCACTGATCCTTCCGGAGAAAATCATCATGACGCCAATGGAAATGACCACCGCCACAATCATGATCAAAACCTGGTTGGTTAATCCAACAGCCGTTAAAATCGAGTCAAATGAGAAGATGATGTCCAGCAATACAATTTGAATAATAGCGCCAGTAACATTCACCTTTACCGGACCTTTTGATTCGCTTTCATCTTCATCTTCTTCCTCCATTTCCGAGTTAATTTCACGGGTACTTTTAGCGATCAGAAATAGTCCACCGAGTGCCAGGATTAAATCACGACCACTAAAACCATGTTCCGGGTGGACATATTCGTGCAAAAATCCGGGGGTTATATCGCCAACTGTAAAGAGGGGTTCGGTGAAGGTGATCACCCAGGTGATGCCTAATAAGAGGACAATCCTTACAATCAGGGCTAACGAAAGTCCCAGATTTCTGGCTTTTGCCCTGATTTCAATAGGTAGCCGGTTCGAAACAATGGAAATAAAGATGATATTGTCTATCCCGAGGACGATTTCAAAAAACGTAAGGGTAAGAAGCGCCAGCCAGGCTTCCGCGGTTAAAAATATTTCCATTCGGGGATGTTGGGTCTTTAATCAGGCCAAAAATAACAATTCACGGGTAATATTGATCACACTAATTAATAAAGAATTCACCACTTGACAAAGCCTTTTTTTTGGCCATTTAACCATCATTTATAATCACCCAATAACGATTTTGGAATAGTTTAGATTAATATGCGGAATAACCTAATCAGTGTATGACCAACACTTTTTTTCGAAGCAAAGGGCCTTCTTTTGAATCCAATTGAAGGATATACATCCCCGCTGCTAAGTTTTTTGTTGAAATTGTTTTGGTCAGTTCATTGCTTTCAAATGACGAAATATATTGCTCCCTTCCAAATGAATCGTATAATTTCACGGGAGCTGATTGGGGTAGTAGAGCAGGTAATTGAATGGTCAATTCCTCATTCGCTGGATTTGGAAAGACCATGATTTTATTAATAAACTCTTGTTCAACTTCGGTAATAATATTCACTGGCGGGATGTACGTTGGATTACTTAATATTTTCGCCTGAAATATTTCCCTGTTTTCTTCATTTTGAAAAAACGCGATGACGGCGAGTTCATTTTGATTGTAAGCAACTGGAGGCCAGTAAACGGTAACTGTATCCTCTGTTCCTGCACTGATTGGTGAACTGAACTTTGTTCCGGTAGCATCCGGTAACATTTGTTTCATGACATACCTGAAATTTGTTTCACCATTCGCACCAACTACATCAGTAATTAATTTTTCTACCGGAACGATATGAAGAACCGTATTGGCTGGCAAGTCATTTTTAGTAGTGAAGGCAACCCGGATGCTATCACCAATAGATGGATGCGTAATGATCGTATCAATCGAAACATCGGCACTGACCAGTTTTTGCTCTTCGAATATGGTGCCCAAATTTCCATTTTTTGAATCTAAGAAGGCAAAGGGTGTGGCCGTGACCCCATAGTAGGCAGCCCGGGCATTAGCATCTTGTTTATTGTCCAGGAATAAGAGGTCAGTACCCGGCCCGCCAATACCTAAATGATATTCAACTTTTATAAGCTCCGTCTCACCAAGAAATGTAGCGTTAACATTTTCATTGAAACTTCGATTTGGATCGGTTGGTGAATTGCTGCCACCCGAATTTGTGAAGGTTTCAAGCAATACGATCCGATCGCGTTCTCCTATTTTGACATTATCGAAAGCAAATCCTTCTGGTAAAACTGAAGTGCTGGAAGTTCGTTCAAGACTCGCAAAAGCAAAGCGAAAGCGGATTTTTTTTCTCATGTTGGGGAATGCAGGAAGCTCCCCATCTAATGCAAAAATCCCTTCAATCCAGTTTGTACCAATTTGTTTGCCCGACCAGCCACTTTGTAATAGTGTTTGATTTCCTGGATTTGCAAAAATACCGGTGGTGTTAAACCAGTTTTTTCCTGCACCAATGATTCCTACATTTTTCCAGGCGGTTTCATCATCAGTCGTATTGGATGAATTGATTTGTAAAACCACACCATCAAGTTGTTCACGGATATAGGATTGGTAGTCAAATGAGATTACAGGTCGTTCAATACTGGACAAATCAAAGCACGGACTATGTACCCATGATTTTTCGCTTTCATTGTAGGATCCTGAAGGATTGGTTATCCATGCAGATCCAACAGCAGGTGTATTGTTAATAAGGGTTCCAGCGGGTGTAGCCCAATCCCAGGAGGTGTTTGTGCCACCGGTTTTCCAACCCTGCATTTCAAAAGAGGCATCGTCAAAATCTTCTGCATATATTTTGGCATCAATGGCATCAATAAATGGCACTTTATAAACAGCAAGTGAGTCTGTTCGTGTACACCCCAGGGTAGAGGTAAGTGTAGCACGTGCTGTATAATACCCGGTGGCGGCATAATTGTGCGGGATGATTGCATGCGAAGGATTAATGGCTGGTTTATTCCGGATAAAGGAGGTTCCATCGCCGAAATCCCATTCCAACCGATTGACCAGACTGAGTGTATTGGTGAAGAAATCAGAAATAATTTCAAGATCTGAAATTTCGTTTTCACAAACACCACGCCATGTAAGCGCTAGATCAGGGACATCACCTACGGAAATTGTCTGCGTGTACGTAGCAACACACTTATCAGTTGTGACTGCATTAAAACTAACATCATAGTCCTGACTGGATGAATAAACATGTATGGTAGGATTTTGTAATGCGGGAAAAAATACACTTCGATCATCGCCAAAGTCCCAGAAATAATTTGAAATGGTTACACCTGCTGGTGTATTAACGGATGGGGTAAATTCTACATCCTCACCAACACATCCATTAGGGGCTGTGAAACTCAACGTAGGAATATCATAAACGTTGAACACTACAGTGGCTGTATCACGACAGCCGTCAGCATCCCGGAAGATGTAGCGGATCAGGTTATTGCCAACAGCAGCTGTGGCAGGATCAAAAGTTGCCAGCCCGTTGTCACCTGGATTAAAGTCGGGAAATAAATCATTCGATCCATCAGCTGCGACTCCTGCACCTTGCCAGATACCACCAACCGGACTGCCGACTAAATCAACAATTTCAGCGCTCTTGCAAAAATTGGTAGAGGGTGTTTTGAATCCAATCGTTGCTACGGGTGCTGCTTTAATCACCAAAGGAACATAAACATACGCTGGTACAGGACCATAAATAGGTGTCACCGTATACTTAATACAGAAGCAGGAGATATCGAAATAAGGAGTATAATTATATCCGATTATACCGGTTCTGGTGTATTGGATCCGGAAGTAATTCCGGCCGATGGGGAGTTGCGTGAGATTTATCTGTACCTGCCGGGTTGCAATATTTTTTGTCCAGCCTGATCCTGCCGGAATCTCAATAAAAGATGGATTATAAAGGATGATATTAACAAAGGATAAATATCCGGGAGGGATGTTAACGGTGAGGTTGTCTGTTCCTTCCGGGCAGTAGAGTTGCTCCAATCCGCTAATGAAACCATTGGGGTCATAAACTTCTACCGTTTCAGTAATGGTTGTTTCGCAATTGTCGGTATTGACAAATGTGAGTGATATATCATTACTTCCTACATTCGCGGCGTTGGGAAAAAATTTATCCGTGGTGCTGTTTACCCCATCACCACTAAACGTACCGGTACCACTACCACCACTTACCGTAAAACTCAGGTCAACGGCATCGTCTTCTGTGCTATACGTATTTTGGGCGGGGGTAAGCACAATATCAAGATCATCCGGATCGGTTCGATCGTTAACCGTTACAATAATATTATCGGTATCGCTATCGCCGTTTGAGTCAGTGACAGTAATCGTATAGGTTGTGGTAACAGTAGGGGTAACCAACGGGTTGGTTGCGGTACTCGTAAATCCCGGAGGAGAGGATGTCCAGGAAACCATATAAAATCCGGTACCCCCGGAAACCGCCGGGCTTCCTCCCAATACCATACCATCTCCGGAACACACATCTGCGGTTGCTGGTCCAGCATCTGCTAAGATTGCAGCGATGGTAACAGTAGCCGTTTGGAGGAGGGTAACATTTCCGCACCCTGTTGATTGTGCTTCTACTTCATAAATATACATCGTTGGGGTAGGAGGGTTATGCGAGTAAGGACCAAACGACAATACACCACCATTCCCATTTTGTGCTGTGGAGAAACCTCCGGTAGTGGGTGAAATTCTTCTAACCCGATAGCTGACACCAGCTTGTGTTGCCCCACCTACCAGAATGTTGAATGCTTCATTTGGAATCGGATTCGGATTATCTGAACTGACGGAGATACCCGAATTGATTGCCGCTTTTATGGTGTAATTTGAAGAGTTATCACTATTGGTATTGGCGTTGGTGACGACAATCGGAAAAGTTCCGATGGCACCTCCACCCGGAGCGGTAATTTGAATTTGTGTAGTATTGGATGAATTAATACTGGCGGTAATTCCATTGATGGTTACCGTTGGACTGCTAAAACCCGTACCATTGATCGTGATCGTCTCGCCTACGCATGTTGTTGATCCCGGACCGACACTGGTGATGTTGGGAGTGATTCCGGTGAAGGAATAAGTGGTTCCTGAAAAGGAGTTTGCCACTACAGAAGTGGCGGTAGTTATATCAACTTCTGAAATAGAAGGTGTAATGGTGGGTGTTGTTCCATCCGCAGTTGGATCGACATCCACGACTATAAAATAGTAGCGGGTTTCCGCTGTAGAATTTCCGCCAAAGGTGGTGATGGGTCCTGCAAAATTAAAACTGGTTGCATTCGTTGTGATCGTTAATCCTCCAACAAGGTTATCAAAAGCAATATTAAAGTTATTATTACCGGAAACATATAACCTTGGATTTGTGAATTTACCTGAAGGGTCAGCATCTAATTGAATTGTAAGGTCTGTTATATCAGACTGTGCAGCCGCGGCTTTGTCTACCTGTATTCCGAAAACAGCTATACCTTGGGTACCTCCAGATACCGGGCTTCCACTCACTCCTCCTGTAATTTGTGAAATACTCAATTCACCCTGACCGAAAGCACCATACGAAATCCCGGAGCAAAGCAGTAAAATAAATACACGTACAAATTTTTTCATGCTTAATCTTTTAGCTCGCCATCACCATTCAACTTCATTATAAAAGTAGACCCTAAGCCCCCCAGCACTCTGGTGCCACAGAGTAGCAGTCCTCCATCACTGGTCTCAACAATTGATCCTACAGATTCGTCACCACTTCCTCCGTAAAATTTTTTCCATAAAAGATTGCCGCCGGCATCCAGTTTCATCACTAAAATATCTTTTCCACCATTTCCAACCTCAGGAGTAGTTTGCATGGTACCCGCCAGAACAAACCCTCCATCACTGGTGGGTGCAATTGATTGTCCATTATCTTCACTGAGGGAGATTGTTTTATCCACCTCTGTGGTTTCACTTGCTCCATCAAAATAGCGGATAGAACTGGTGATAAAATTTCCGAACTGGTCGACTCGACTAAAGAAAAAATTACTTTTTGTCCCATCCGTCGCAGCGTAGGATCCAATTACTCCATATCCAAATGCACTTGTATTTTGAGGTTGAATATCCGCTGCCGTAAAACGTTGATCGCTGGTTTCACCCAATAGATCACTGTTTTCAAAAACTGAATTCTCTTTTACAAAAGGGATAGATAAATAGGAGTTACTAAAATCACCTGCCTCCCGTAAAATACCGCTTGCCCAAACTACATGACCCGTAGTGGTGGTGTGAACCGATTTACTATTCACATAATCACGTGTAATAATCGTATAATTCTGAACCCATAAAGTATCGAGTGTCGTGCTATTGAGCGCAGCAACAAATGGTTTAATTGTCGTCTGTGTAAAACCTTCTTCACTGGTCCCTAGCACAATAAGCTCCTGATTCAAATTAAAAGTGACAGCACTTCCACGGATATCGGTAATATTTTTTTTACTTTTCTTATCAGCAAGAACTCGTTTATTTAGAATGTTTCCGTTGGGGTCTATTTTATAAAGCATCATGGAGGAAATAATAAGATCAGAAACTGGTACGGTATCCGAAGCCGTAATTTTGATACTGTCTCCTACAGCATAGTAACCATCATTTCCAATTGTGAAACCCTTAAAAATCGCATCCGGAAGTACTGTTCTCCATATAATCTTTCCGGTCTTATCGGTTTTGGAAAGCACTCCATTTGTTTCTGATACACTAATTTCATTGCTGAGGATAATAAATCCATCATTTGTTTCTTTTGCTCCAATTCCTGTAGAATTTAAATTACTTTCATAAAAAACCATATAGGTCTCACGGCCAGCAAAAGGAACTTCATCGGGATCGTTACAGGCAATCAACGTAAGAATGAGTACTATCGGGTATTTCAATATCTTCATTTCGCTCGATTCAGTTTTTTAGGATTGAAAACATTGAAAATATAACCCATCGTTAAAGAAAGTGTATTCACTTTAAAAACGCTGTCGGCATAGCTATAGTCAAACAGCAGGGTGTTGTTGTTGAATGCACGATCACGATCACTGACTTCCAGCAGGCCATAGGCAAACCGTAGTTCGGCAAGCAATAAACCACCACCGATTTTATACTTCCCCCCGGCGCTTACCAGTACTCCAACATTTAAAGAATTCCGATCAATATCAAAGGAACGCTGAGGACTGGCGGCTGCATTTACTGCTACACGGTTCAGTGAAATAGATGAAGAGGTCAGGTAGTCGACCGAACCACCTACCGCTACAAATGGATTAAATTTTGAGTCTGGAATAAGACTATACTGAATAAGTACTGGAAGAGAAAGCCAGGTCTGTTTTTCAGGCCCTTCGGTAGTGTTTTCAAGATCTCCCCCAAGATCTTTGTCCAGGTCGTAATAGAAGGATTTTAATTGTAAGTTTAGTTCGGGGGCCAGCACAATTCTATTGGTCAACGGAATTTCAAACGCAACGCCAAACTGAAAATTTATTTTTGAACTATAACTGATCGAAGCACCTTCCACTGCGATTACTCTTTCTGTAATATGGGGAGATGAAAGATTCACGCCTAGTTTCATTCCTGCACGGTAAATGGGGTGCGTTCTGAACGTTCTGTAAAGTGCAATGAATTCTGCAGGATCCGATGTTTCATTGATTTCAAAATAGGGATCAGTTCGTAACAAACTGAGCATCGATTCATCGGCTTTTTCAGGTTCTTCCTGATAGATATAGGCGAGGGTAAGAAGTTTATAAGCTTCCACTTTCTCCTGTTTTGTAAATCCATTCTGGAGACAGCTTTGTAAAATTCCGTTAAGTTCCTGTAAGCGCCCCTGGTCGTACACCGATTGTGCTAGTCGCAAGGTTTGGGCACAGGAAGTCGACTGACCATACAATTGATCTGTAATAAGGATTGCTCCAGCAATACATAAATATTGTACGTAGTGTTTTATCATTTATAATTTTCTGGGTAATTCGGACATGTTGTTTCATACGTCAGGTCATCCCCCACATATAAATCCCATTCTTCTTTGGTCATGTTTCGGGAAATCTCACTGCACAAAATATTCGACATCGTTTCAATTTTTGTAGGCCAGGCATGAATCGTTTCTTCTACACCTTTTAAGGTTTCCGCGGTGCTCTGCAGGCCGGCGAGTAATTGTTCATCATCGGGAGTAAAGGCGATGCTCCAAATCCAGTCGTGATGATCACTGAGCACAATGGGTTGTTCATTTAGCTTCTTTAAATTCCAGAGGCGAACGGTTTTATCTTTACTGGCAGTAGCCATAAAATCTCCTTTGTGATTAAACTTAATTTGTTCAACTGGTGAAATGTGACCGGATAAGGTTCGGATAACCACTCCATTATTCAGGATTTTAATTTGTCCGGAATAATCCCCGATAACAAGCTGTTCTTTTTCTTTTGTAAATGCTACTGACGTAATAGAGCGGGCCAGATTTTTAATCTCCCGTACTGAAAAATTATTTTTGACATCCCAGATAAACAGGCTGCCGTTGTCACCAGCACCTGCCAGCTGGCTGCCATCGGTACTTAAATCAATGGCGGTAAGTTTTACAGAACTGTTGATCACTTCTTTTGCTGAAGTAAGATCGCTGAACTTAATGCTCTTACCTGAATTGTCGCGTGCAAAGAACCCTTTGCCATCCGGAGTGAACTCCACATTTTCAATAGCATTAACAAAGCCCTCTATCTTTTTTGATGACAGGTTACTGAGATCATAGAGTAAAACATAATTGTTATTTGCATTCATGGCATTGAGTCCGGCCGTGATCAAATGCCGACCATCATTCGAGATGTCCATGCTGTAGATCTGATAGTCTGGGTTCGTGACAATGGTTTCTGCAATCCATTGGCCTTCCTTATGTTGCCAGCGAATAATCCGGCCGTCGCTTCCTCCGGAGTAGATCAGGTTCTCCTGGGTCCGCGTCACCAACGCACGTGCCGCACCACGCTGATGGCCTTGTAAACTGCGGGTCAGCGGATGATCGTAGCGCTCCAGCGCAAAAAATAATCCGTTGTAAATGTCATTGTCAAAAGGATATCCTTCATATTTTGAATTAAAATTATAGCCTTGTTGCGCGAGGATGGAGGCTTGTTCATCATCATTAATTTCTTTGGATTTAATGGCGATGGCTTTAGCGATGGAGAGGTAGCGTCTTTTATCGGCCAGTAGTTTCGCCAGACGAGCTTCTTCAGCTTTCTCCTCAGCAGTCTGTTGATTTTTTTTAGCAATCTCTGCATTCGTATTTGCCCGGTCTGCTTCCCTTTCTGCGAGACGTTTATTTTCTTCCGCTTGCCGCCTTCTTAGTTCAGCATCCCGGCGCGCTGCATCTGCACGCTCTCGCTCCAGTGCTTCAGCTTTTTGAGCCGCTTCTGCTAAATCTTTTTGCCGAACTGCTTCTAAGCGTGCACTATCCGCCGCATTTTTTTCACGAATTGCATCCTCTGCATTTTTTTCCGCAAGTACTAAATTTTCTTGAGCTTTTTTCTCACTTTCAACAGCCCTTGCCCGCTGCATAATCGCAAAAATCAAAAACAGGATACAGATAATGAGGGCACCGCCCATCACGAGGCCAAGAATCCGTGCCCGTTGTAATTTTCTTTTTTGCTCGAGTTCTTTGATCCGTTGTTCGGTCTCGAATTCTTTTTTCGAGTATTCGAGGAACACCATGGTCCGCTCAAAGGCCGGATCATACCGTTGTGCCCATTCCAGTGTGGGCTTGTGTTTGGCTTTCCAGTTTAAGGCCAACTGCAAATCCGGTGGTCGCCATAGTCCGGCTTTTCCTACCTGATACATCGACGAGGCTTCTGCCAGACGCGTATACATTTGTACGGCTTCCGCTTCATCTTCTACCCAATTTTTTAGCCGTACCCAAATCCGCATTAAACTCTCGTGCGAAATATCAATCATCGAATTCGAGGTCAATGCTATGCCGGTACTTGGGGTTAACAGAGAACGACCGGGTTTTCTGAATTTTTCAACCACCTCAATAACATCGCGCTCATGCACTTCGGCTATGGCTGCTATTTCTTCCAGTCGGGTAGGTCTTCTTATTCCGAAGTTTTCACCTCGCTTTTCGGTAATGGCTTTGAACAATACTTCGCACAGTTGCTGTTGATCTGCATTCAGTTCATCAAACGCTTCGTTGGCGTGCATCGACAAGGCTTCTGACATCGTGCCAATCGCCTCATAGTGCTTCAGGTCTAATGACTCTTCCTCATATTCCTTGTTGGACTCCCAATACGACCAGGTGCGCATTAACGCATGCTGAAGAATGGGTAACTGATCAGGATTGTCGCCCAGATCATTCAGTAACTGTTGGGTTAGCCGTGAAGAAATAGCTGCACCTCCAACTGCCACAGGACCTTCAATTGCCCATCGTTTTTGTTCACGTGTCAGCTGAGGGATGAGGTAATAACTATCGTTGATTTTCCTGGTCAGTTCCGGAAACTGGGCGCAATCTCCAATAAAATCTGAACGCATGGTTATGCCCACATAGATCGGTAAATCAGGATAATCAACTGCCTCCATAAGGAGGTTGACAAATGCCAGCGTTTCATTAATCGAGACCAGTGAATTGGAGTCTTTAAAACGAAAGAGCTCTTCAAACTGATCGACTAGCACCAGGTAGTTGGTATCGTCTTTCTTTCTTGATTGCTGGATCGCTTCAACCAGACCAAGGGAACTGCTGCGCAACATCGTGGAAAAGATGGTGCGTTTGATTTTTTTCTCCTCATCCTCTGCGGTCTGATAATCAGGATTGTTAACAAGGAGAGCATTGGCAAGATTGTCAATGGGCGCATGCCCGGGACGTGCTACCACTACGTTCCAATTCGGACTGTTGTCAGCCAGAAATCCACCGTACAATATGGGTAGTACCCCGCAATACACAAAAGATGACTTACCGGATCCGGAAGGTCCGATTACACCCACAAACCGGTTCTTTGAAAGTTTCAGCAGTACCTCATCACTTTGTCCTTCTCTTCCGAAAAACAAATGGCTTTCCTCCATGCTGAAAGGACGTAATCCCGGAAAGGGATTCGTTGTTACTACTTCCTGATGGGTGTCAATGGTACTCATTAAACATTAGTTCGAAAGTTCGGCCATAAAATTTTTTATGGATTCATTGTATTGGTCATTTCCGCCTTTGTAGACGTTGATTTTTTGTTGAAGATAATTTTCCGGATTAATTTCAGATACGGTGAAGATTGCTTTTCCAATAATGGGTTTTTTGCGCCCGAATCCTGGTGCCTTCAACAGGTCTAACGCTTTCATTCGTACCCATTGTTCATTCACGTTGCCCTGGAAGATGATGGCAGCATCCAGATTTTTTAAATTTTCAATATGGTGTTTACGTAGTTCCAGTAGTTCTCCTTCAAAGAGGGGGAGTATAACTCTATAGCCATTTCGCTCGATTGCCTCAACAATTGGCCGAACCGCTTGCGAATCAATTTTGTCATGCATCAGATAAACCGATTTTCCATCTTCATCATCAGATTTTTTACGTTCCCGAATTTCAATTAATTCTTCCCGCATGATGTTTTTAAAATCCTCAAGCGGTGTTTGTAAAATTTCTGCTCCCTCCTGAACTTCTGCATCCCGTTTTAACGTATCAATGAAGGCCAGCTGTTTTTCACTGGCATTTGCCAGATTGGGTGATACCCAGATCAGACGTGTAAAATCATCTCCTTTTTCTTTTGCTTCCTGACTTTTCTGAGCTGCCAGTGAGTTTTGAATATCCACCGCAGACTTTTCTGAACCTGATGGTATCTCACCATAGGCTGCACCAATGAGGTGGATTGAGAGATTGCTTTCTTCGAGATTTTTTTTCACCAGCGCTTCCAGGTCATGACTATTACCTGGTAAGGATTGATTGGGTAACACTTCATATCCATGGCGTGTTAATTCGCGACGGATAATATTTCGTTGGACGGAAAGATCATGACCGGTTTCTGCGAGGTAAATGGTTTTTCGTTGGTAGAAATTTTTAACAACCGGTTGTTCTCCATCTTTGAGATAAACCAGTGTATCGTAGATGTCAAATGCCAGGTCAACCATTTTCATCCAATACTGTCGCTCAGCCTGGGTGCTAAAGTAATCGGTGTATTCCCGAATCTCACCAGAATCAGGATCGAGTTGATACATATCATACCCCAGTAATTCCCGTAAACGTGGAGGCTGTTCCTGAATGGAGAGTGGTGATTTAAACACTTTAAATACACGACTCCTGCTTTTGTTACTCGGTTCAGTTGCTTTATAAAATGCTTCTACGTGGTCGAGACACTCACCGGATTGATTAAAATGAGGTGAAAGGATAGTAATCAGGGTTGCAGCATTGTCGAGGGAAGGGGATGTGAGGCTGTCATGCTCTCCTTTCATCATGATATTCGGTTTCTCCCCAAGCACTTGTGCCAGCATGAGCTCCAAAAACTTTTTGAACTGCGAAACCCAGGCTATTTCACTGGTTGAAGCAGCCTCGTTATCCTTGTCAGCAAAAATAATGAGTACGTCAATATCAAATTTCATGGAACATTGAATTAAATGGTGCTTGTGGGATGGTATACTTGTTCATGGTACTAATTTAGTTCTTTCATGGTATGCTTAGAAGTTTTCTTCTCAATTGTTGTAATATTTTGAATAAGCCGCTGTACTAATTCGTGATGATTGGCCATCACAAAAAAGAAATCCATTACATCAATCTTAAAAATAACAGATCGTTTTTGAGCCTGAATTCGATTGGCTTTACTGGGCTTTTCACTTTGGAACAGATCGCCATAATACGATCCTGACTGGAGTTGCGATACCGGAATAGTATCCAACAGGAAGGAGACTTCTCCAAAAGCAACAATGAAGATTGGTGCATTCACTTCTTTATCATCAAATTGAATAGTTTCACCGACTTCCAGGTCAATCGCTGTAATCCGTTCTGCCAGATCACTGATCATATAGCCATGTATGTTTTTAAAGACCGCAATTCTTTTAATGACCATGATCATTTCAATGTTGAGGAAAAATCCATCCTCCAATCCATTGATCAATTGATTTACTTCAAGGCTTGAGTCAATAAACTGTTTATCTTTTGTAGGCAATCGCTTGGCGATTTCATCGTACACCCGCTTATCCTTTTTGTAGATTACCCATGCGGCGGTTTCCTGTAACAACCGATCGCGGTTAAAAACCTGTGCGATCAAACCCTTGCTGATGCGGAAATCAGGCATATACGCGGTTGCATGAATCGCGCAGGCTTTCGTCCATCGGTTCGTTTCATTAAAGTCCCGATTCAACAAATAGTTGATCATCTGGATCGGTGTGTAGTTTTCCCGTGGGTAGAAAATCTGAAGTTTCTTTAATTTCTCTTCAGTCGTGAGATCATCAAATAACGTGAAAAGTTTAGGTTTTAATTCTACATCAACAAAGATGTCCAGCAACTCCAGTGCAAATGCAATATTGTCAGGTTCACGTGAGTCAATATTTTCACGGATCATTTGGATGGATTGCGGGTCATATAGTAAGGATAAGAGAATAGTGACGTGATCGTAATTTTCCCGGACCTCTTCAACCAGGGCTTCCCGCAGATATTTGAAATGAGGATCTGCAGGCAACTCACTTATTGCCGCAAGGTTCCAGATAGTTTTACCCATTTCTGTGTCCAACAACGAGATCACTTCCCTTTTTTCACGTCCAGTTGCCTGATATTTTATATAGCGCAAGGAATATAGAATTTGCTTGACTATTCTTTTATCCGGGTAATCGGCTTTGCGCCATAATAATTTTAAAGCATAATTTCCACCGATTCGCCCAATGATCTGAACGATTCGCAACATCACCCGATCTTGCTGACCGGATTTGTGGAATGCATTTTCAAGCGTACTTAATACCGATTCTCCAGACTCAATTAACGCCGAAGTAGCATAATGACCATAGGTAGTTGATCCGAGTGTTTCAATTAATAATGGCCATGTTTCCTTCACTTTAATTTTCCGTGCAGTTACGAGTGCCTCAATGCGGACTTTCGGATCCATATCGCGCATCAGTTCCAGCAAGATGAAAATTGTTTTGGGACTGGTAAGCTTGCGCAGCAACTTAGCCGCCAATATCCGATCGGATTGTTTCCCGGATTTTCCGAGCTGGATTAATTTCCCGGGTTCAATTGAAAGCAGGTCACTGTCTTCAGAATCGCCAAGCGCCTGATGTGCCAGCCGTACCGAAGGTGTTCGGTTTAAGTCTTCATCGATGCCCAGGCTTTTGATTTTCGTCATGGCAAACGTACTGAGCGAAGGTTCATCACTGGTGGCTAACCGCATCACTGTATTTTCAAATAGAACCGGCTCCAGCTTTTCCATTAATTTTAAACTGTAAATGACTTTAGTGGAAATGGTACTGGATGCATTTTTCTCTAAAATGCTCCGAAGGGTAAATTCCTTTTGATATTCATCCGACAGATTTTCTTTATTCTTGAGTAGGGCCTTATGCAAGGTCCGACGGTAGTTCGCGTGTAGACGGTTGGCGATAAAGTACCAGGAAATCACGATGGGTAGTGTAAAAATCACAATGTAGATGAAGCCAAATGCTTCAACCCGGTTAATAAGGATAATCAAACCACCGGCAAGCAACGAGGCAAAAGCAGTAATCAGGCCTTCGATTTTAGTTTGTACATCGATTCGGATAGCACTATCAATGGGTAACAGGTAGAGTTTAAATGTTTGACTATCGAGTGCATCCCGTATGGAGCTAATAAATAATTTGCTGGTAGCAATGGCCACAAAAAACAGAGCGAAGAATTCACTTCCCGGTTGACCAAACGCTAATCCTAAACCAATTGCCGCAAGGGTAAACAAGGCAATTAGAATGGGATTAATCAACATGGCTACGCGCATACCATATTCCGAAACGATGCGATCGGTTGCGAAGGTTTGAAAAAGGAAACCAAAAAGAACCACAGCTAACTCAAAGTAACTAATGAAATTGGCAAGTTGACCATCGGTAAATTGTAAGGTCATGACGCTCAGAAAAGAGTAATCGACAAAATTTAAAGCCAACATGGACACGACAATGAAAAGTGCCATGTACAGGATGTATTTGTTTTGAAAAAAATCCTTTACGCCGATTTTTTTGTATAGCTTTCTTTCCTGCGCAAAGGACCTGGCTTTTAAGAGGTATTTGAAAGTAAGGATCAGGTAAAAAACAAAAAAAAGGGCTACACTGGTTAATGCGATTGTGTATAAGTCCCGGGTTTCGATCGATTCGAAATTCAATATTTGTGGAATCGAGAAGAAGGCGATAAACGATGCAACTGCGGCACCTGCATCTACGGTTCCTACCAATTTTTTTGACTGGCGAAGATTAAATAAACGGCCAAAAGATCCCCAGAAGATCAGGAAGATGGTAAAAGTGAACGGAATAATCTGGGTAAAGCCTAAAAAGTAAATATCATCCGGGTTATTCAAAAAACCTTCACCAAATTCCAAAAAGGCGGTAATGGCCGTGATCACTATCAAACTGAGGCCCGCTAATAAAGGGAATGGAATCCGGTTTTGAAGAAAATTGTAAACGAGTGTGGCCACGATTCCGAATGCTCCTGATAGCAAAAAGGCATTGGGCAGGTCGATTTGCTCATCAAAATGGCTCAAAAAAAGGGAAAGAGAAGCCACATTTATGGTGGCAAGGAACATCCCCATGAAGAAACCCATGAGCAAAAGGATAACCACGCGTCCTACTTCTTCGCGAGTTGCATTCAAAAGACGCATTAGAAAAGCCAACATAGAAATTAGGTCTATGGATAAAATTCGGCATTATAGCGCTAAAATCCTAAGTTTTGAGGCTTCGAACTGAGGATACAACCGGTTGTTTTCTATGCTGTTGCCCTTTGAAACCTTACGTTTTAGTTAAAATTCTTTCTTCAATTGGGTTTAATTCGTGTCCCTTGTAAGGTTAAGTACTAAAATCAAACTCAATTGGGTCCTATTCTTGCTACTATTGGCTTATTTTTGAAAAAATATTTGACTATGAAATCGTCATGCACTTCATTCAACAACAAGGATGCAAACTTTGCATGCGATTCCATGTGTCCACTAAAAACAATTTCTATCACATGAAAAAGGGATACTATCTATTGATTGTCATTTTAACCGCCTCGATTTCGAGTTTTGGCCAGGGAAAAGCATTAAACAATGCAGAACGTTTTTTTGGTATTCGGAACTATACCGAAGCATTGCCACTTTTCCTGGAGGCAATTGAAGCTGGTGAAAAAGACCCTATGGTTCAGTATAAGGTTGGTGTCTGTTATATAAACAGCCGGGATGTTTCACAAGAGATTAAAGCTATTCCCTATTTGGAGAATGCCATTAAAGGCGGGGCAGGTCTTCCCAATTCCGTATTTTATGATCTTGGAGAACTCTATTTGAAAGACGAGAATATTGCGAAAGCTACTGAATCCTTTACTCGCTTTAAGGAGCTGGCTAAGAATGATAAGAAAGCAATTGAGAAAGCCGATAAAGCCCTCAGTGCCTGTCAGAATGCAACCGTCTTTATGTCGGTTCCCCGTAATTTTAATGTACGAAGTATGGGCACTTCCATCAACTCGGATTTTACAGAGTATAATCCGGTTGTATCTGCGGATGAAAGTGTTATGGCCTTTACCGCATTGCGACCGAACACTGGAAAGACCCGTTCGGGTGATAAGTTTATTGAGTCAATATATATTTCGTACAATAATGCCGGTACCTGGAGTGTGCCGGAAATGGTACCTGTTGCCAGTGATTACAATGTTGGTACGGCCGGTATGTCGCCCGACGGAAGGGAAATGGTGATATTTATGGGAGGGGCCAGAGAACCCGGAAGTATTTATGTGATCAACAAATCAGGAAATGAATGGAGCAAGCCTTCGCTTTGGCGAATACCTTAAATACACCGAGGTATATTGAGTCAACTGCCAGCATTACACCGGATGGTAAAGTAATTTATTTTGCCAGCGATCGGATTGGTGGACAAGGGGGAATGGATATCTACCGCATCGAAAAAAATTCAGATGGAACCTGGACACGTCCGGTGAATTTGGGGCCCGAAGTGAATTCAAAAGATAATGAAGATGCTCCTTTTATTCATCCTGATCAACATACCCTGTTCTTTACTTCCGATGGACACAATACCATGGGAGGGCGTGATATTTTTAAGACTTCACTAGTGAATGAGACCTGGACCAAGCCGGAAAATATGGGCTACCCGGTAAATACAACGGCAAATGATAATTATTTCACTTTGTTGGCAGATGGTAAACGGGGTTATTTTTCGTCCGACAGAAAGGGAGGAATGGGAGGTCAGGATCTTTATACGATCGATATGCCGGATGATGCTACGGGTATTCCCCTGACGCTTATCAAGGGAAGAATTTTGAACGCAGAAACCGGCAAACCAATGCCGACTAAAATTTATATCATCGATAATTCGACGGATAAAAAACTGGATTTTGTTTACCATCCTGATCCGGAAACCGGGAACTATTTAATTATCCTTCCACCTGCAAAAGATTATGATGTGATTATTGAATCGGAAGGATTCCTGCCCTATACGTTGAATATTTATATTCCCAATCAAACGTATTTCTATGAGTTGTTTCAACAAATCAACTTAAAAACCATTAAGCAGTTTGATGTGGTAGTCGGACAGGAAGTTCAGGTGAAGAATGCTTTTTATGATACCAATCAGGATCAGAAAACAGATCTGCGCAAATCACATGAAGCGCAGTTGGTGCAAGGTGGCAATGTTGATGTTTATGATATGATGCTGGATTTGATGGCCGCCAAAGATGAGGCGGGAATCGAGTACCTGGTTGACTTAATTCAAATGAAGAATCCGATTGAAGGAGTAAACTTCAATGAAAAGGAAAACTCTAAAATCGAAGTAGCCACGCGTACGTATTACTACGATGAAAGTGATGAAAGTAAGTTTGAGCAAAAGGATTTAGACGGTAAGAAGATATTTTCCCTACCAACTTTTGAGGTAAGAGAGGTCGCCGCTCGTCAGAAAGAGAAACAGCAAAAACAGGTTGTGTACGATCAGGCGGTACTCGCACAAAAGGCTACGATTTATTTTGATGCCGGGAAAAGTGAAATTAAAAACCAATACCTTGCAGAAATCGATAAGATTTTAGCCTCGTTAAGTAAATATCCTGAGTTGGGTATTGAAATCAGTGGATTTGCCTCCAGCGAAGGTTCGGAGGAAGTTAACCGGGAGATATCCAATCAGCGGGCAATCGCGGTACTGGATTATGTAAACCATCGTGGAGTTGTAAGAAGAAGGATTGTAGCGAAAGGATATGGTGCCACACAAGATCAAAGTTCTACCAAAGAGGAAGGCAGGCGAGTAGAAGTACATGTGGTGGATTTAAGTAAGCTAAGCCAGGAATAATATACGCAGGCGTTTGACCTTATTACACACTGACGCTGATAAAAAAAGGCCAATCCTGATCATCAGGATTGGCCTTTTTTAATGAATCAATATGGATTAGGCGATTTGCGCTTCCAGTTTCTGTGAAAGTACAGATTTCGGAACAGCTCCAACCTGCTTGTCAACAATCTGACCGCCTTTAAATACCAGAAGGGTGGGGATACTGCGAACACCAAATCGACCGGCAATTTCCGGGTTTTCATCAACATTCAACTTTGCGATGACAGCTTTTCCATCATAATCGCCAGCTAATTCCTCCACTACCGGACCAATCATTTTACAAGGTCCGCACCATTCTGCCCAAAAATCGACTAAAACTGGCTTGTCGGAGTTGATGGTGGAGTCGAAGTTGCTATCATTAAGTTCAATTGTTTTGCCCATTAGAATAAAATATTAAGTATTAAAAGATAAAAATTTCGTGTTCAGTCGGTCAACGCAAAGATATGGTAATTTGGTTCCAACAAATTACAAATTGACCAATTACTTTGCCCGGAGGTGATATCCTTAAAGCATAGCCTCCACGTCCACATCTGCGAGTTTACGCATATCTTTTACCAAATCGTTCACCGGATTGATCCTGTATTTGCGTGACATCAGCTCTAAATAAATCTTTTCTTTCTCGTCCGATATTTTCAGGAACAGGGGAGTAGACCCCGTATGCTGTTGGCAAACATCTTCAATTTTTCCAATAAGTTCATGGGTAATTTCCTGCGATCGGATACGAAGTTGCAATCCTTTGCTGCGTTTTACTCCCAATTCATTCAGTAATTCAATATTTCGGATTTTGAATTCCAGGTTCTGCTGACCCCAGGTATTGCGAATCACTGACCCTTCAATGAAAAGAAACCATCCAACCGACATGAAATTTTTAAATTTCAGATAGTCTTCACCAAACATGATAAACGTATAGCTTCCCCGGTAATCTTCCAGTGTAAATTTTCCAAACGGCCGACCGGTTTTGGTCATCCGGTTTTCAATGTGTGTCACAATACCCCCAAGCTTTAGCTCGCGACCCTCCAGACTATCAATATCATTCAACTGGCTGCAAGATCCGGTGCAGAATGTTTCCAATTCGAAGCGGAAGTTATCTAATGGATGACCGGAGATATAAATACCAATCACCTCTTTTTCCAGGTTTAGTTTCTCAATTTCACTAAAGGGTTCTATGGGATCAATTTTTGGCTTCGGCATTGCTGTACCGGAAGCTTCTCCAAAAAGGCTGACCTGTGCACTCTGCTCTTCCAGTTGAAGTTTATTGGCATACTTAATGGCCTTTTCTAACAAACTGGTTTCGCCATCATTAGCAAAAACATACTGCCGGCGATGAATATCAGGAAAACAATCAAATGCTCCCGATAAAGCAAGACACTCATATGTTTTTTTGTTGACGGAGCGTTGAATTACACGCTGAGAGAATTCAAAAATATCCTCGAAAGGTCCGTTCTTTTCACGTTCTTCAATGATGGCTTCTACTGCTGCTTCTCCGGCACCCTTAATCGCCCCCAACCCAAAACGGATCTCACCATTTTTATTGACTTCAAAGAATACTCCCGACTCGTTAATATGCGGACCCAGAACATTGATGCCCAGGTTGCGACATTCTTCAATGAAGAATGTAACACTGTCCAGATTGTTTTGTGCATGCGTGAGTACCGCTGCCATATACTCAGCCGGATAATTTGCTTTTAAGTATGCCGTATGATAGGCAATTAGCGAATAACAGGTAGAGTGCGATTTGTTGAACGCATATTGGGCGAAGGCTTCCCAATCGGTCCAGATTTTTTCACAGATTTCAGGGTCATGGTTATTTTCTTTACATCCATCGATAAACCGGCCTTTCATTTTATCGAGTACCGCTTTCTGCTTTTTACCCATTGCTTTCCGCAGCACGTCCGCATCACCTTTGGAAAAACCGGCAAGCTTTTGGGAGAGCAACATCACCTGCTCCTGATACACGGTAATACCATAGGTCTCCGAAAGGAATTCTTCCATTTCGGGCAGATCATATTGAATGGGTTCCCGGCCATGTTTCCGGTCGATGAATAAGGGAATGTATTCCATCGGTCCCGGACGATACAAGGCGTTCATAGCAATCAGGTCACCAAACTTATCGGGTTTAAGAGCGCGTAAATATTTTTGCATACCCACCGATTCAAACTGAAAGGTACCGGTGGTTTCACCACGCTGAAACATTTCATAGGTTATCAGATCATCCAGGGGAATACTATCAATATCGATATCGATATTTCTACTCTTCTTAATGTTCTTTACTGCTGTGTTGAGTACGGATAAGGTAGTTAAACCCAAAAAGTCCATTTTCAACATACCTGCACTCTCCACCACACTGTTGTCAAATTGCGTGACCAGCATGTCGGAATCTTTAGCTGTCGAGACCGGAAGAAGATTAGTTAAATCTTCAGGAGTAATAATAACACCACATGCGTGTGTTCCAGTATTGCGAACGGATCCTTCCAGGATGACTGCCTGTTTCAGTACTTCCGCTTTTAGGTCGGTACCTTTTTTTATGTCAGCAAGTTCTTTCACTTCCTTGAAGGCCATCTCCAGTGAAGTACCCGGTCGCTCGGGTATGAGTTTGGCTAAGATGTTGGCTTCTCCAAGCGGGAGCTCCATCACCCGCGCACAATCCCGGATGGATGACTTTGCCGCCATGGTGCCGTAGGTAATGATTTGAGCAACTTGTGATTTGCCGTATTTTTCGATTACATATTTTAAAACCTTATCACGTCCGGCATCATCAAAGTCAATATCAATATCGGGTAGTGATACACGATCCGGATTTAAGAAACGCTCGAAAAGTAAGTCATATTTAATGGGGTCAACATTGGTAATTCCGATACAATAGGCAACTGCTGAACCGGCAGCCGATCCACGACCGGGCCCTACCGATACCCCCATCTCCCGTGCTTTGGAGGTGAAATCCTGAACAATCAAAAAATACCCGGGATACCCCGTGTTGGCAATCGTCTGTAATTCGAAATCAAGGCGTTCCTGGATCTCCCGTGTAACCGTACCGTACCTTTTCTTTGCACCTTCATAGGCAAGATGCTTCAGGTAATCATCTTCCGAATGAAACGCTTTCGGAATATCAAACTTGGGAAGGAGGACGTTGCGTTCTAACGAATACGATTCAACTTTATTAACGATTTCATTGATGGTTTCGATAGACGCCGGTAAATCACCAAAACGGGATTTCATTTCATCCTGCGACTTGAAATAAAACTGATCGTTGGGTAAACCAAAACGATTACCCCGACCGCGTCCAATTGGGGTAGATTGAAATTCACCTTCCTTAATACAAAGCAATACGTCATGTGCATTCGATTCTTCCCTATCAAGGTAGAAGGACTCGTTAGCGGCAAAGTATTTCACCTTGTATTTTTCAGCCCAACGCAACAAGATTTCATTTACGTGGTCTTCTTCCGGCAGGCCGTGGCGGTTTAATTCAATATAGAAATCACCACCAAATTGTTGATGCCACCATACAAAGGCGTCTTCTGCCTGTTGCTCACCAACATATAAAATCAGGTACGGGATTTCACCGGACAACCCTCCCGTAGTGGCAATCAGGTCTTTTTTATATTGAACGATAAGTTCCTTATCGATTCGTGGATAAATTCCATAGAGGCCTTCAATAAATCCGATCGAACAAAGTTTGGCCAGGTTATGATAACCATTTTTATTTTTCGCTAACAATACCTGCTGATAGCGTCTGTCGGGGTTGTCCTTTGTGAATTTTAATTTGAGTCTTTCTTCCGAAAGAAAAAACTCACATCCTACGATTGGTTTGATTTCATGATTCAGTGCTTCTCTGACAAACTTGAATGCCCCATACATGTTGCCCAGATCGGTTAGCGCAACGGCAGGCATATTATATTCTTTGGCCTTAACAACTAAACTTTTTACAGCCGGTGTAGATTGGAGAACAGAATACTGTGAATGTGTATGCAAATGACAAAACGCACCTTCGATCGTGATTTCTTCATCTGTACCGTATTCAACTTTTTTCTTTTTTTCCTGTCTGGCAAAGTTGGCATCTCCTAAATCCGCTGCTTCGTATTCAATCTCTTCAAGGGGCGTTACATCAAAAGGAGAGACTACTTTATTTTTGATCAACCCAAAGTAACATTTTGCCGTGGCGTCTACATCGAATGCCGCATCGTGCGCATCGTCAAATCCAACACCAAAAAGTTTTTCATACAATTCAATCAAACGTGGCATTTTGAGTTTGCCCCCGAGTCCACCAGCCAGCTGACAGAACTCCGTGGAGGCAATACCGGTATCCAGGTTTTCGACCTTTACGATTAAGTCGGGGTCCAGTTCCTTCCGCAGGAATTCGGCGCCCAGAATATTAATATCAAATTCAATATTATGACCAATTAACAGCGAGGCTTTTCCCACATCCTGAAGAAAGGAATCGAGTACCGCCCGTAATTCTTCACCTTCTTCGGTCGCCCGTTTAGTGGAAATACCATGTACCTGCTCAGCTTTAAATGGAATGGTAAACCCTTCCGGCTTGATGATAAAATTTTGGTGATTCAGTAACCGACCATGTTGATCGTGGAGTTGCCAGGCAATTTGAACGAGCCTTGGCCAGTTTTCCAGATCTGAAATAGGGGCAGTCTTGTTCCGGGGAAGCCCGGTGGTTTCCGTGTCAAAAATTAAATACATCCAAGGCAATTTAGTGGTTGCTGTGGGTAAAAGTAGAGCAATTTGATATAAAAAAGAATTCAGGAATTATTCCCAATAATGGAATATAATCCAATAATGGACTATATTTTGACGGTTATGATTTGTAATAGCTTGACTATCAACGGGCAATTTTATGGCTTGAAATATGGATTAAATGGCTCAAAGACTCTAATAAATAATTTTCAAATGAAACGCTTATTCAACTCAATTTTCAACTTTTTAAAGAAGGAATGGTTCCTATTGATTGCCATTGCAACGATCGGTGTCATCCTACTGATATTTAATTGTTTTGTGAATTGATAGCGTTACATTTCAACGGGGAGCCTATTTAAGACTCTTTTTATATAAGCAAACAAATGCCTTCATAATTGGTTAATATGACGTTCGCGAGTATTTTTGGATCACACCATTAATTCTCACCGAGTTTATATATGAATTGGTTCACAAATCTTTTTTCGAGTACCCTTGGAAAGAAGCTAATCATGGCCCTGACGGGTATTTTCCTTATCACTTTTCTGGCTGTTCACCTTATCGGGAATCTTCAGCTGCTGAAGGATGATGGAGGGATGGCTTTTAACATCTATGCTGAATTTATGGGGCATAATCCCCTCATTCAGGTAGTATCCAAAGTAAATTTTGCTTTCATCCTGATGCATGCGATATGGGGCATTGGACTTTCTATTAAAAACAAAAAAGCAAGGGGTACAGTTGGGTATGCAGTTACTAACAAATCCTCCATCTGGAGTTCCCGAAACATGGGGATTCTGGGGACTCTTCTATTGGGATTTATCCTTACTCACTTATATCATTTTTGGGGAGAAGTTCACCTTTTCAATGGCGTTGACGCTGTACAATACGAAACTGGTGAAGTCGGCAATCTGTATGCAATTGTTGCGTATTGGTTTACCAAAGGATGGTATGTGGCATTGTATGTAGTCTGCATGGGTGCACTTGGTTTTCACCTCTGGCATGGCTTTGCGAGTGCTTTCCAGAGTCTCGGCCTCAACCATGTTAAATATAACGGTATCATCAACTTTGTTGGTCGTGCTTTCTCAATAATTGTTCCTGCGCTTTTCGCCTGGATCCCATTGTATATGTATTTTTTCTTATAGAATTTTAAGAATATGACTTTAGATTCCAAGATTCCAGCAGGGCCATTGGCCGAGAAGTGGAGCAAACATAAATTCAATCTCAAATTGGTGAACCCCGCCAATAAACGGAAGTATGACATTATTGTAGTGGGTACCGGATTAGCAGGAGCATCGGCAGCAGCTTCCTTGGCGGAACTGGGTTATAACGTAAAATCTTTTTGCTTTCAGGATAGCCCGCGAAGAGCGCATAGTATTGCAGCTCAAGGGGGTATTAATGCCGCCAAAAATTATCAGAATGATGGAGATAGTGTGTATCGCCTTTTTTATGATACCATCAAAGGAGGCGACTACCGTTCACGTGAAGCAAACGTTCACCGCCTTGCGGAAGTGAGTGTCAATATTATCGACCAGTGTGTGGCGCAAGGTGTTCCTTTCGCAAGAGAGTATGGTGGGCTTTTAGATAACCGATCTTTTGGTGGAGCGCAGGTATCCAGGACATTTTATGCTCGCGGACAAACCGGACAACAATTGTTACTGGGTGCGTACAGCGCATTGAATCGTCAGATAGCCAATGGTAAAGTTACCATGTACAACCGCACAGAAATGTTAGATGTGGTGATGGTAGACGGTAAAGCACGCGGTATCATAACACGCGATTTAATCACCGGAAAAATTGAAGCACATAGTGGTCATGCCGTGTTGCTTTGTACAGGTGGATACGGAAACGTTTTCTTCTTGTCAACAAATGCAAAAGGTTCAAATGTAACCGCCGCCTGGCGCGCACATAAGAAAGGAGCCTTCTTTGGCAATCCTTGCTTTACACAAATTCACCCAACGTGTATTCCTGTTTCCGGGGATCATCAATCCAAGCTTACGCTGATGTCTGAGTCATTACGAAATGATGGGCGTGTGTGGGTACCGAAAGCAGCGAAAAAAGGATTGACTGCGAAAGAGGCGATGAGTATGCCGGAAGCAGACCGTGATTATTTCCTCGAAAGAAAATATCCATCATTCGGAAATCTTGTTCCGCGTGATGTTGCTTCCCGCAACGCAAAGATGATGTGCGATGAAGGAAGAGGTGTAGGCGCAACTGGTTTGGCAGTATTCCTTGATTTTACTGATGCCATTAAGCGTGAAGGAAAAGATGCGATTGCCGCGAAGTATGGTAATCTTTTTGACATGTATCAACAAATTACCGGAGACAATCCATATGAAGGGCCGATGATGATTTATCCGGCCGTACATTATACGATGGGTGGTCTATGGGTAGACTATAATTTAATGACTACCGTACCTGGTTTGTATGCATTGGGAGAAGCTAATTTCTCCGATCACGGTGCCAACCGCTTAGGAGCAAGTGCATTGATGCAAGGGTTGGCCGATGGTTATTTTGTTATTCCGTATACGATTGGTGATTATCTCGCGGGAATCTCAAATGAGAAAGTTGGAACAGATCGTCCTGAGTTTAAGGAATCCATGGATGCTGTTCAAGCACGTATTGATAAACTCCTTTCGATTAAAGGAAAGAAAAGTGTTGATCAATTTCATAAAGAACTGGGTCATGTGATGTGGGATTATTGTGGTATGTCTCGGACTGAAGAAGGGTTGAAGAAAGCTAAGGGATTAGTTCAGAATATCCGCAAGGAATTCTGGGAGAATGTAAATGTACTGGGAAGCAACAATGAGTTAAATCAGGAGCTTGAAAAAGCAAACCGTGTTGCCGACTTTATAGAGCTTGGTGAATTGATGATTGACGATGCACTGGAACGCTCAGAATCCTGTGGTGGTCACTTCCGTGAAGAATCGCAAACACCAGAAGGTGAAGCCTTACGGAAAGATGATGAATTCTCTTTTGTTTCCGCATGGCAATATCAAGGCGAAAATCAGCCTGAAGTATTAAACAAAGAGAAGTTGGAATTTGAAAATGTTAAACTCACGCAAAGAAGTTATAAGTAATATGAAGATTACACTTAAAGTCTGGAAACAAAAGAATCAAAATGACAAGGGAAGTTTTAAAACCTATCCGCTGGATGATGTATCCCCAGATATGTCCTTTCTTGAAATGTTCGATGTGCTGAACGAGAGTTTAATTCAGAAAAACGAAGAACCCATCGCGTTCGATCACGATTGTAGAGAAGGGATTTGCGGAATGTGCAGCATGTACATTAATGGAAGACCACACGGTCCGCTACAAACCACTGCTTGTCAATTACACATGCGCAGCTTCAAAAATGGTGATACTATTACGGTAGAGCCCTGGCGCGCAAAAGCATTTCCAGTGATCAAAGATTTGATTGTGGACCGGACGAGTTTTGATCGGATTCAACAAAAAGGAGGATTCGTTTCTGTTGGTACAGGTGGTGTTCCGGATGCAAACGAAATTCCAATCCCTAAAAAGATTGCAGACATCGCCTTTGATTCAGCAACCTGTATTGGGTGTGGCGCGTGCGTGGCAGCTTGTAAGAATGCTTCTGCAATGTTGTTTGTAAGTGCGAAAGTTTCTCAGTTTGCGTTGTTACCACAAGGACAGACAGAACGCAAAACCCGTGTAGAAAACATGGTGGCACAAATGGATGCAGAAGGTTTTGGTGCGTGTACCAATACAAAAGCATGCGAAGCGGAATGTCCTAAAGGAATTAGTGTTACCAATATTGCACGGATGAACCGGGAGTACTTTAGCGCGAAGCTGACTTCGGATAACGTTTAAGGAATATTTAATTAATTTATAAAAAAAGCCCGATGTCTATCTCGGGCCCCCTCTGGCGCAAGCGTCCGCTTGTGCCTGCATATTCAAGCGTCCGCTTTATTATATTTTGTAGGCTAAATACCAATCGACCCTACTTCGGCCAACCTTTAATTGGATAGCCGAAAATTATTTAGTCAGTCAAATGAATTTAAGCGGACGCTTGGAGGGAGAGGCACAAGCGGACGCTTGCGCCAGGTAAACAAACGTCCGCATTATTCCTACTCAATAAATTTAATATCAATCAATCCTTTCTTTCCACAATAATCCCGGGCACTGCTAAACAGCCAATCCTCAGGCACATCTACAAATCCTGCAACGACCGGATTATTATGAATATAGTTTAAACGTTGGTCCATCATAAGATTAGTATTTAATTCCACTGGATGGTTACTCTGCTGCCAAAACTGAAAATCGATATTATTCTTGTTTGCAAACCCGGCTTTCTTCATCATCTCCAGCATCCACACACGCCTGCTTTCCGCTTGGTTTGTCTCGATAATATTCCGGACCCGTCTTGATGTGTAGCTTTTCATATCCCTGATAATTGCAGACAATGGATCCTTAACACTGCTAACAATCATATGTACATGGCTGGGCATAATACACCAACCGTAAATTTCAAGTCCTTTATTTTTGACACAAAACCTCCAACTGTCGAGGAGTTCGTATTTATACTCATTTCTGATGAAGACATCAATCCAGTTGATTACCGAAAAGCTAATAAAGTATAGACGTGCACTGTCATAGAATTTGTATTTTTCACTCATAGTTGGCAACGGTTTTTAAGGACTATATTAGGAAGAACAACTCAAATTTGCCTGCATTAAAATTGGACAAAAGTGTTCTTTTTAGGTCACTGGCAATTATCGCCCTGGCGCAAGCGTCCCCCCCTCTGGCGCAAGCGTCCGCTTGTGCCTGCATATTCAAGCGTCCGCTTTATTATATTTTGTAGGCAACCATACTAATCGACCCTTCGGCCAACCTTCGTAACGAGAGCCGAAAATTATTTAGCCGTCAAATGAATTTAAGCGACGCTTGGAGGGAGAGGGACATTACGTATCGGTTGCGCCAGGTAAACAAACGTCCGCATTATTCCTACTCAATGACATTTAATATCCATGAATCCTCTTCTTCCACAATAATCCCGGGCACTGCTAAACAGCCAATCCTCAGGCACATCTATAAACCCTGTAAAATGGACCGGATTATTATGAATATAGCTTAAACGTTAGTCCATCACTGATTAGTATTTAATCATTTACTGGATGGACTAGCTGCCAAAACTCGAAAATCGGGATATTATTCTTGTTTGTAAAACCCTGGCTTTCTTCCATCATCTCCAGCATCCACACACGCCTGCTTTCCGCTTGGTTTGTCTCGATAATATTCCGGACCCGTCTTGATGTGTAGCTTTTCATATCCCTGATAATTGCAGACAATGGATCCTTAACACTGCTAACAATCATATGATACTTGGGGGATAATACACCATCCGTACATTTCAAGTCCTTTCTTTTTTGACACAAAACCTCCAACTGTCGAGGAGTTCTCGTATTTATACTCATTTCTGATGAAGACACTCAATCCAGTTGATTACCGAAAAGCTAATAAAGTATAGACGTGCACTGTCATAGGATTTGTATTTTTCACTCATAGTTGGCAACGGTTTTTAAGGACTATATTGGAAGAATGTCAACTCAAATTTGCCTGCATTGCAACTGACAAAAGTGCTCTTTTAGGTCATAAATATATCGCCCCGGGCGCAAGCGTTCTCCGCGTCTGGCGCAAGCGTCCGCTTGTGCCTGTATATTGTCAAGCGTCCGCTTTATTATATTTTGTGGAGGCTAAATACCAATCGACCCCTACTTCGCCAACCTTTATTCATCCGGATAGACCGAAAATTATTTAGTCAGTCAAATGAATTCGCCCAGAGCGTTGCGGCAGGCGGTCCAAGCGGACGCTTTCGCCAGGTAAGTCCGCATGTGCAGCATATTGGTTTCTCTGTAGGTAAATACCACTCGACCCCTATTTCGGCGGCCAACCTTTAATTGGATTATCGGAAATTATTTAGTCAGTCAATGAATTTAAGCGGAGATGGAAAGTCACGAAGCGGACGCTTGCGCCAGGTAAAGTGCGCTTTCTGGCGCAAGCGTCCGCTTGGCCCTTATATTTGTGCCGTAGGCAATACCAATCGAACCTATCTCGGCCAACCTTAATTGGATAGCCGAAAATTATTTAGTCAGTCAAATGAATTTGTTGGTGGACGCTTGAGGGAAGTCACAAGTGGTCGCCTGCGCCAGGTAAAGTCCGCTTGGTGCCTGCGGTATTAAGTGTCCGAACTTTATTATATTTTGTAGGCCAAATACCACAATCGACCCCTATTCCGTCGGCTCAACCTTAATTGGATAGCCGAAAATTATTTAGTCAGTCAAATGAATTTAAGCGGACGCTTGGAGGGAGAGGCACAAGCGGACGCTTGCGCCAGGTAAAGTCCGCTTGTGCCTGCATATTCAAGCGTCCGCTTTATTATATTTTGTAGGCTAAATACCAATCGACCCCTACTTCGGCCAACCTTGTAACTGATAGCCGGAAATTATTTAGTCAGTCAATGAATTTAAGCCGCTTGTCCCCCCCCCTTCTGTCCTTTTTCTCCTCTTTTTCGGACGCTTCTAGTTGGAGAAACGGAAATATTTGTCAGTCAAAATGCGGACGCTTGCGCCAGGTGAAGTCCGCCTTGTGCCTGCATATTCAAGCGTCCGCTTTATTATATTTTGTAGGCTAAATACCAATCGACCCTACTTCGGCAAACCTTTAATTGGATAGCCGAAAATTATTTAGTCAGTCAAATGAATTTAAGCGGACGCTTGGAGGGAAAGGCACAAGCGGACGCTTGCGCCAGGTAAAGTCCGCTTGTGCCTGCATATTCAAGCGTCCGCTTTATTATATTTTGTAGGCCAAATACCAATCGACCCCTACTTCGGCCAACCTTTAATTGGATAGCCGAAAATTATTTAGTCAGTCAAATGAATTTAAGCGGACGCTTGGAGGGAAAGGCACAAGCGGACGCTTGCGCCAGGTAAAGTGCCTGCATATTCAAGCGTCCGCTTTATTATATTTTGTAGGCTAAATACCAATCGACCCTACTTCGGCAAACCTTTAATTGGATAACCGAAAATTATTTAGTCAGTCAAATGAATTTAAGCGGACGCTTGGAGGGAGAGGCACAAGCGGACGCTTGCGCCAGTTTAGTTTACTTCAATCCTGCCAATGTCTCTTTCAAAATCCTGATTTTCTCTTCTGCATCGTTTTGTTTTTTTCGCTCCACTTCAATGACCTGGGGCGGAGCATTTTGCACAAACCGTTCGTTGCTTAATTTTTTGAGAATCGAATTCAGAAAGCCTTCGTTATAGACTAATTCTTTTTCCAGATTCTCGCGTTCTTTTTCTACATCAATCTGGTTTTCCATCGGAATATAAAATTCCTGTGCTTTCACCAGAAGTGTAATGGCATTTGCCGGAATATCCACTGTTACGGATAGTTGATGGAGATTGCTAAGTTTTTGTATGACACCAAAGAATGTGGTAGGGAGCTTACTTCCCTTTTTATAAAATAAATCCAGCGTAACTTTTGGCGAGATACCTTTTCCGTTCCGGACATTCCGTAACTCACTGATGATTCCAAAAGCAAGGATTGCATCTTCAAGAATCTGTGCATCGAATACTGCTGGTGTTGGCCACTGTGCAACAATAATGCAATCCTTTTCTTTCCGATCACCAATCGCATGATACAATTCTTCAGTAATAAAGGGCATGAATGGATGCAACACCCGCAACACCTTCTCAAAAAATCCAATGGCAGTTTCGTGGGTTGCTTTCGAAATCGGTTTGCCGTATTCGGGTTTAATCATCTCCAGATACCAAGCGCAAAAGTCATCCCAAATCAGTTTGTAGGTCGACAGCAGCGCATCGGATATTCTGAATTTTGAATAATGATCGTTGATCTCCACCAACGCCTGATGGAACCGTGCCTCAAACCATAGGTTTGCAATTTTTGATTCTTTTGTTTCGGGTTGATCCACAATTTCGAGGCCGTCCAACAAACGAAAGGCATTCCAGATTTTGTTGGAAAAATTTCTTCCTTGTTCACAAAGTTTTTCATCAAAGGGAAGATCATTACCCGCTGGTGAACTGAACAACATGCCCGTGCGCACACCATCAGCTCCATATTTTTTAATCAAGTCTAGTGGATCAGGTGAGTTGCCCAATGACTTCGACATTTTTCTTCCCTGCTTGTCGCGAACGATTCCCGTGAGGTAAACATTTTTGAAAGGTTTCTCGCCACGGTATTCATAACCTGCAATAATCATCCGGGCAACCCAAAAAAATAGAATTTCCGGAGCGGTTACTAAATCATTGGTAGGGTAATAGTAATTGATGTCTTTGTTGTCGGGATCTTTTAGTCCGTCAAAAACGGTAATTGGCCAAAGCCAACTGGAGAACCAGGTGTCGACCACATCTTCATCTTGCCGCAATGTTGGCGTAGCATGCTCCGGATATTTTTCCTTGTAAACTTCCAGTGCCTCTGCTTCAGTTTTCGCGACAACAAAATTGTCCTGCTCATCATACCACGCCGGAATACGCTGCCCCCACCAAAGCTGACGAGAGATACACCAATCGCGCACGTTTTCCATCCAGTGCCGATAGGTATTTTTAAACTTCGGTGGAATCAATTGAATGGTATCGTTCATGACATTTTCCAATGCCGGTTTGGTGATGATATCCATTTTTACAAACCACTGCAAGGAAAGGCGCGGCTCGATAACCGCATCGGTACGCTCTGAGAAACCTACATTGCTACTATAGTCCTCAATCTTTTCGAGATGGCCGGCTTCATCCAGCAGTTTACCAATTTTCTTACGGGCAATAAAGCGATCTTCACCAACTAAAATCTTCGCAGTATCATTTAACGTTCCATCTGCGTTCAGAATATCATACACTTCCAAATTGTGCTTCACTCCCAACTCATAGTCATTAGGATCATGTGCGGGTGTTACTTTTAAACAACCGGTTCCAAATTCCATCGAAACATAGTCATCTTCAATGATGGGAATACTCCGATTGATCAACGGAATGATCGCCCGTTTTCCTTTCAGGTGCTGGAAACGCTCATCTTCCGGATGGATACAGATCGCGGTATCCGCCATAATGGTTTCCGGACGCACCGTTGCAATGGTGACAAACGTTGATGTGCTTCCCTCAATTTGATAATTAATGTAGTATAATTTCGACTGGATATCCTTGTGAAATACCTCATCATCCGAAAGCGCAGTTTTACCAACTGGATCCCAGTTCACCATCCGCATACCACGGTAGATATGCCCTTTCTTGTATAGATCAATAAACACATCAACTACGGCTTCCGACATATCTTCTTCCATCGTAAAGCGTGTTCGATCCCAGTCGCATGAAGCCCCAAGTTTCTTTAATTGTTCAAGGATAATACCGCCATATTTTTCTTTCCATTCCCAGGCGTATTTTAAAAACTCTTCCCGGCTCAGATCCGATTTCTTGATCCCTTTTTCACGGAGCATGGCCACTACCTTGGCCTCTGTTGCGATTGACGCGTGGTCGGTTCCCGGAACCCAGCAAGCTTCTTTTCCTTCCATACGCGCTTTTCGTACCAGCACATCCTGAATGGTGTTATTGAGCATATGGCCCATGTGCAACACTCCCGTTACGTTCGGTGGAGGGATGACGATACAATACGGCTCTTTGTCAGGATTGGGTTCAGAATGGAAAAACTTCTGATCCAGCCAGTATTGATACCATTTATCTTCTACTTCAGCAGGATTGTATTTGGTGGAAAGCATGTTCACGGTTATTTTGGCCGCAAAAATAGAGAAATTGGGATAAAACGGCAGGGAATACTTCCTTCAATTTATCGGTATTGTAACCTGATTGTATTGAAACAAGCTACTTTGATTCGTATTGGCAATTATATTCAGATATATATTTAAATATAAATGTATTTATTACACTTTTTTATTATTTTACATATGGATTATTGTTGTGGACGGGCATTTCAAAAGGCTATTTCCAGACAGATTATTTCACAGGAAGATAGCTACGTGTGCAACTTTATAATTTATGAAATTAACAGGCCCGATATCAAAACTCAAAATTCCTTTGATAAGGAACGGGTACGTACAGCGCAAAAGCCTCCGATTAAGCCGGGAAGTAATACCTGCAATGCTGTATAGCTCCACACTCGTTCAATATAAAAAATGAAATTTAGGAAGTAAAAAATTGGAATGGATAATCGATATGTAATTGGACTCGACTATGGAACAGACTCTGTTCGATCAGTTTTGGTCGATGTGAAGTCTGGTAAAACTCTTGAAACGAATGTTTATTATTATCCGCGATGGAAAGCAGGTAAATATTGTGATGCCTTACGTTCTCAGTTTCGGCAGCATGTGCTTGACCACATTGAAGGAATGGAGCACACCATTTCAAGTGTAGTGAAACAATCAAACGTTAATCCTGATCAAATAATCGGTATTTGTATTGATACTACGGGTTCATCGCCAATCCCGGTGGATCGACAGGGTACAGCATTATGTCTCACCGAGGGGTTTGAAGAGGATCCAAATGCCATGATGATTCTCTGGAAGGATCATACAGCAATTAAGGAGGCAGATGAAATTAATAAACTGGCGAGAAGTTGGGGTGGTGTCGATTATACAAAATTTGAAGGCGGTATTTATTCTTCCGAATGGTTCTGGGCAAAAATACTTCATGTCCTTCGGGAAGACGATCGTGTTCGCCAGGCGGCGTATTCGTGGGTCGAGCATTGTGATCTTATGACCTACATCCTAACGGGAGGAAAGGATTTATCATTACTGAAGAGAAGCAGATGTGCGGCGGGTCATAAGGCAATGTGGCATGAATCGTGGGGTGGCTTACCGGATGATAATTTTCTAAGCCAGCTGCATCCTGATTTTGCAGGACTTAAGGAGCGACTTTATACAAACACCTATACTTCTGATGTTGTTGCTGGTAAGTTGTCAAGAGAATGGGCCCAAAAAACAGGATTAACAGAGAACACGGTAGTGGCAGTGGGTACCTTCGATGCACATGCCGGTGCTGTTGGTGCTGAGGTTGAAGAGTTTACGTTAGTGCGGGTGATGGGGACATCGACATGTGATATTATTGTTGCCCCACCGGGTGTTATTGGTGAGCATACTGTTGAAGGAATTTGTGGCCAGGTCGATGGATCTGTTATACCGAATATGGTGGGCCTGGAAGCGGGTCAGTCAGCTTTTGGTGATTTCTTAGCGTGGTTCAAGGATGTACTTGCCTGGCCAATTGATAATTTAACCGACCTTACTGCCGAACAGAAGGAAAAAATTAAAGACTCCATGGTTGAAAAACTATCCAGTGCAGCAGAAAAAACATCCCCGCATGTATCTGCCCCTGTGGCCCTGGATTGGATTAATGGTCGACGTACTCCGGATGCAAATCAGCAACTGAAATCCGGGCTGGTCAATTTAACTTTAGGTACAAAAGCTCCGGAAATATTCCGGTCGTTAGTAGAATCAATCTGTTTTGGCTCCAAAAAAATTATTGAGCGATTTCAGCATCAGGGTATTGAAATTAAACAAGTAGTGGGAATTGGCGGTGTCGCGAAAAAGTCAGGTTTTATTATGCAAACGTTAGCGGATATCCTTGAGATGCCAATAAAAGTAGCAAATGCTGAACAAGCACCAGCGTTAGGGGCTGCCATGTATGCTGCTACGGCCGCTGGTGTGTATACTCGTGTTGACGATGCAATTAAAGCGATGGGAAATGGTTTTGAAATCACCTATTATCCAAATCCAGATAACGCAGCAGTGTATCGCCAACTTTATAATACGTATAGTGCGTTCGGTGAATATGTCGAATCCAAAGTAAATGATAATGTCTGATTTTAAAGAATTAAAAAGGGAATGCTATGAAGCAAACATGGAGTTGCCAAAACTTGATTTGGTGATCTATACGTTTGGAAATGTGAGTGCAGTTGATCGGGCGAAGGGGGTGTTTGCTATAAAGCCAAGTGGTGTTCCTTACGAATTGCTGAAGATTGATGATATCGTCATTTTGGATTTTAATAATACGGTACTGGAAGGCAAAATGAGGCCTTCTTCTGATACGAAAACCCATTCATTTCTGTACAGAGAATGGCCTGCGATTGGTGGAATATGTCACACGCATTCCACCTATGCTGTTTCCTGGGCGCAGGCACAACGGGATATACCCATCCTGGGAACAACGCATGCTGATTATCTTACAAGTGATATTCCATGTGCCCCGCCCATGCGTGACGAATTGATACAAGGTGACTATGAACATAATACGGGTCAGCAGATAATCGATTGTTTCTCAGAAAAGGATTTAAACTATCAGGAAGTTGAGATGGTACTGATTGGCAACCATGGACCATTCACGTGGGGAAAGAATGCGGCGAAAGCGGTCTTTAATTCTAAACTATTGGAAGAGCTTGGAAAAATGGCGTCCATTACATTAAGTATCAATCCGGATGCGCCGCGGCTTAAGGATGCACTCATTACAAAACATTACGATAGAAAACATGGCAGCAATGCCTACTATGGTCAAAATAAATAGCAAATGAAAAACTTAAAACAATACGAAGTATGGTTCATAACCGGAAGTCAACATTTGTATGGTGTTGAAATATTAAAGAATGTAGGCGTACATGCTGAAGAAATTGCAAAATATTTTGACAACCACAGTGATATTCCGGTCAATGTTCTTTACAAATCAGTTGTTACTACTCCCGATGAAATTCAAAATATATTAATGGAGGCTAACAATACAAAATCATGTATTGGTTTGATATTATGGATGCATACGTTTTCACCCGCTAAGATGTGGATCAACGGTCTGAAAATGTTGAATAAACCATTTGTTCATCTTCATACGCAGTACAATGCTGAAATTCCCTGGTCGGCGATTGATATGAATTTTATGAATGAAAATCAATCTGCTCATGGTGATCGGGAATTTGGATTCATGGCAACCCGATTACGGAAGCGGCGGAAAGTAATTGTTGGCCATTGGAAAGAAGCAGATGTCTCCGGCAAACTTGCAACCTGGACACGAGCAGCTGCAGGTTGGCATGCCTTTCAACATACCAAAGTGGCGAGAATTGGCGATAATATGCGGGAGGTTGCAGTTACGGAAGGGGATAAGGTAGAGGCACAAATCAGGATGGGGTTCGCAGTGAATGGTTATGGTGTCGGTGATTTAGTAGGGTATGTGAATGCAATTTCTGATCAACAGGTTGAAGACCTGATTCAGGAATATGGTGACGCGTATGAAATGACTCAGCAGGTCAGATCTGGGGGGGCCATCAGAGATGCAGCCAGGATCGAACTGGGTTTACAAGCATTTCTTCAAGAGTGTAATTGTCAGGCTTTCACAGATACATTTGAAAACCTGCATGGCCTAAAGCAGCTACCCGGTATTGCTTCCCAACGGTTAATGTCAAAAGGGTATGGGTTCGGTGCAGAGGGTGACTGGAAGACATCGGCATTACTCCACGCAATAAAAGTAATGGATCAGGGACTTGCGGGGGGTACATCGTTTATGGAAGATTATACATACGATTTTAAAAATGGAAAGTCCAGGGTACTTGGCGCTCATATGCTTGAAATATGTCCGACCATAGCTGCGGGAAAACCACGTGTTGAAGTACACCCGTTGGGGATCGGTGGAAAGGAAGATCCTGCCAGACTTGTTTTTGATGTAGATTCCGGACCCGCCATAAATGTTTCGCTAATCGATCTTGGGAACCGTTTCAGGCTGCTGGTCAATGAAGTTGATACCGTAAAACCAGAGCATGATTTACCGCATCTGCCGGTTGCACGGGTACTCTGGGAAACACATCCAAATCTTGATATTGCTGCGCAGGCATGGATTTATGCAGGCGGTGCTCACCACACAGTATTTAGTAAAGCGGTTACAACAGAATTTATTGAAGACTTTGCCGATATGGCGGGGATTGAACTGGTGGTGATCGATAAGGATACGACCATCAGAACATTTAAGGATTCACTTCGCTGGAGTGAGGTTTATTATCACCTATTTGAAAACAAATTGTAATTGGTGAGACCAATTTAATTTCATTGGCACGTGGTACTACTTTCATGTTGTTAAGAAAGTGTGAGCAGATAACGAAGATAAAGAATCTCTTCAATGATCGAATCAAACAAATTTAGAACGACTCCTTCCAGTGTTAAGGTTTATGAATGTTATTCCGGGCATTGATAACATTGAACCCAAATGAAAAAGAACTTACTATTTATTCTGATTTTTATTGGATTTTTTTACAACTCTGCTTTTTCGGAGCGCTTACCTCAAAAAAAATATTTATTCGAAGCCGAGAATGCAACCTTCATTGGTGGGGCAAGACAATTAACAGCTGTTCATGGTTCTGGAAAACAGTTGGTCAGTTTAACCAAGCCAGAAGATGGTATTATTTTTAGTAATCTTCCAGCAGCTGGTAAGCTAGCTATCCGCTATTCCTCCCTGGAGGTAGGGTTGGTTCAAGTGATCATCAACGATCAATTAATCCGGCAGGTACAGGTGCATTCATCTGGAGATTTATTAAATTCTTTTCTGCATTCCATTATCCATATTAACATCCCTAAAAATGCCTTGTTGAAAATAAGTCTTGTGAGTGACGATATGACGGTTAATATTGATCAAATAATACTCGGGGAAGGGGATTTAGGGTTGCCACCGGATATCTGGAATCTGCCAACACTTCCCATCGCTGATGGACCTTACCCTTCCGATTGGAAAGGATTGAGTCAGATGTACACAGCCCCCGAATGGTGGCGTGATGCCAAGTTGGGTGCCTGGTCGCACTGGGATCCACAATCCATGCCTGAGCAAGGCGACTGGTATGCCCGGGGCATGTATTTGCAGGGGAATGCACAGTATGAATTCCATTTAAAAAATTTTGGCCATCCTTCTGAATATGGCTACAAGGACATCTGTCACAATTGGGTCATTGACCGGTGGGATCCTGAGAAGTTAATGAACCTCTATGTGGAAATGGGGGCACGCTATTTTATGGCGATGGGTGTTCACCACGATAATTTCGATTGCTGGGATTCTGCATATCAGCCCTGGAACTCTGTTAATGTTGGGCCTAAAGTGGATATCGTTGGAACATGGGAAAAAATAGCACGTAAACATGGCCTCCGTTTTGGTATTGGGTTTCATAATACGCCCCCGCGAACATGGGGACAGTTTATGTCGGTGCGGTACTCAAGTGATAAAAGTGGACCAAAAAAAGATATACCGTACGATGCTCTTCTGACAATTTCGGATGGTAAGGGAAAATGGTGGGAGGGTATGGACCCGATAGATCTCTATGGGCCTGTTCATACACATCGGGATGTATCACTGCGATCCCCTTTCGCCAACCAGTTTATGTGGCGTGTTGATGATGCGATTTCCAACTATCATCCAGACATCATTTATTTTGATGAACATGCCGGAAATTCTCAGGTGGATCTGGGAGTACAGATGGGACTAGGGTTTCTGGCCCCACAACTGATCGCCAACTACTATAATAAATCTTTGAAATGGAATAATGATAAGATGGAGGCAGTGGTTAACCTCAAAGGTGTTGGCGGGCGATGGAATAGTTTTCAAAATAATCCTGAATTGCTTCCATTCGTTGAAAGTTCGCTGGTAAAGAGTACAGAAGTTTATATCGAGCCGGAAATAATGGCATATCCCTTTCAGACAGAAACAAGTATCGCTGAATGGCACTATAAAACGGGTATGGAGTACATGCCAGCAAAGAGGATAATTCAATTGCTTATGGAGAACGTTTCTCGCAACGGCACCATGTTGCTAAACCTGACACAACATGGTCGCGGTGACCTTGATCTGGAAGTTATCAACACTTGCAAGGACATTGGTGCATGGTTAAAAATCAATGGAGAGGCCATTTATGGATCGCGACCATTTGAAATTTATGGTGAAGATAGTATTTACTATACACGTAATAATGGCCATGTTTATGCTATCGTAACCAATTGGAAGGGCGGAAATGCAATTACACTAAATGCTTTGCACACAAGAGGAAACACGTGCGGAAATGTAACCAATGTTGAAATCCTGGGTTCTGATACTCCCATTCGGTTTAGACAGAATGAAACAGGACTAACCGTTAATACCGAACAAATGATTCTACCACTATCCGGAATCTCTGACGCTTCATTAGCAAATGACTTTCGGGTTTTGCGCATCACCCATGACAAGGGCTGGTTCAATGATGACGATGCTGGGGTTGTTGCTCCGGGTTGGTTCCGTCAATCCAATTTAGGAACAAGCGATTTTAATAATGACCTTACCATTAGCGAAGTTCCAGGAGATCGATGGAATAGTTCGTTTATCGGCAGGGGCATTTCTATCATTGCTCCAAAGGAAGAAAAGGGTGGTGAGTTTGAAGTTCGGATTGATGGAGAAACGCGTGCCATTGTGGATGTATCAATAAGGGGGTCACGACAACCTCAACAAGTAGTATTTGAAGAAACTAACCTTCCAATGCAAAAGCATGAGCTAACAATTATCAACAGGGGTACTGGAAAAGTTGCCATTGATGCATTGATAATCAGAAAAAATTAATGTGCATTGGTCGTAATCTTTACGATCAAACTTTATTTTGATGCTTCATTTCATTTTCCCGGCTCAGCAACAACTCGGTTTGAGCGATAATTAGTATACTAGCGAACACCAAATTTGTAGGTGGTGCTCGTTGTGTATTCTTCGCCAGGATTGAGAACAACAGATGGGAAATTCGGTTGGTTGGGTGAATCCGGGTAATGTTGTGTTTCCAAACATAATCCGGTTCGGCGATTATACGGGATACCTTCTTTTCCAATAAGTTTGCCATCTAAAAAATTACCTGAGTAAAACTGAATTCCGGGTTCTGTGGTAAGAACATCAACTACTCTTCCACTGGTAGGTTCATATAGTTCTGCTATTCTTCGGAGAGCACCATTTGATTCAGAATTTAAAACCCAGCAATGGTCATACCCTCTTCCACGTTTTAATTGCTCATCTTCATTATTGATTCGCTCTCCAATGGATGTAAGCGTATTAAAATCGAACGGTGTATTTGCAACGGGTTGTAGTTCACCTGTTGGAATCAATGTAGGATCAACCGGTAAAAATTCTGGTGCATCGATCCAAAGCTGATGATCTAAAATAGTTTTTGAAGGATCGCCTGTTAAATTAAAATAGGTATGTTGGGTTAGATTGACCACTGTCTTTTTATCGGTTGTGGCGGTATATTCTATTTTTAGTTCATCCTGACTGGTGAGGGTATAGGTAACAGCCACTGAAAGATTACCAGGATACCCCTGCTCGCCATCTGAACTTTCGTAAGTAAGATAAAGGGATGAATCCGATTGCACTGAAATATCCCAAAAAACTTTGTCAAATCCCATTGGACCACCGTGCAAATGATTTACGTTATCATTGGTTGGAAGCGTATACAAGGTACTATCCAAATAAAATTTACCTTTTGCAATACGGTTTCCATAACGACCAATCAAGGCTCCAAAATACGGACTACTTTTCAAATACGATGACAAAGAATCATAACCGAGTACGATATCACCAAATTCACCTTGCTTGTCTTGTGTCCTTAGGCTGGTGATAATACCTCCGTAATTAATAACGTCAAGCGATGTCCCGTTTGCATTTTGAAGTGTATACAAGGTGACTTCTTCACCTGCAGGTAATTTCCCAAACGGACGGGAAGTTACAGAGCTGCCTGTGGTGGTTGTTGATTCTTCTTGCTCCTGACTTTTTTTGCAACCTGTTAGCAGTAGTGCAAGGCACAGCAGACGTATGAAAGTATTTCGCATCATAATGTATTATATAGAGTGGATAACCATAAAAGTTCTACTTCATTTCCAGTACGACCACTGAAAATGGAGGCATTTTGACATTCAGTTTTGAACCCTTCAACGTTGCTCCTTTAAAACTTTTAGGGGTAATCTTGTCGGGATTTTCAAATGAATTAAAATCCTGAAGTTTAGAACTGGATAGAATACTGCCATTTACTGATTTATAGTTTATTCCGGAGAAATCCAGATCAATCTCCTGCACATTTTTCGCATCAATGTTTACGAGCGTTATATGTGTCACCCCGTCCTTATCAATGGATGCAGACGCCGACACCGCTGGTAACTTTTCAGCACCCATTACATAGTCTTTCGAGGTTACGTTAATCGGAATCAATGTCGCGTCCTGATGAACGTTGTACATTTTCATCACATGATACGTAGGAGTAAGAATGATCTTTTCTTCTTTGGTTAGGATAACCGCCTGCAATACGTTAACGGTTTGCGCTAAATTGGCAACACGAACACGATCTGCATGGTTGTTAAAAGTATTTAACGTTGTTCCGGCGATCATCGCATCGCGCATGGTATTTTGCTGATACAAAAATCCTGGATTTGTACCCGGTTCTACATCATACCAGCCTCCCCATTCATCAACCACCAACGCAATTTTCTTGTTGGGATCATATTTGTCCATAATGGTAGAATGTCTAGTCACTAATTCCTCCATCTTCAGTGCTGATTTTAGCGTAGCAAAATACAGTTCCTCAGTGAAATCAGTTGCCGAACCTTTTTTGCTCCAATTAATAACTGAATAGTGATGAAGGGCAACACCCTCCATCATTCGGTGTGGAATATCGCGCATTAGAACTTCTGTCCAGTGATAGTCATCTCCATTGGCACCCGATGCTACTCGGAATAAATTTTTAGAACTCATAAAGGTGGCATACTGTTTATAGATATTTGCATAGTACTCTACGGTCATATTACCACCACACCCCCAGGTTTCATTACCAACGCCCCACAAGCTTACGTTCCACGGTTTATCACGACCGTTTGCTTTTCGAAGATCTGCCATTGGACTTGTCCCTTCAAAATTGACGTAGTCAACCCAATCTGAAAACTCCTTAACCGTACCACTTCCAACATTTCCCGCTAAATAGGGAGAAGCTCCAATGGCTTCACATAAATTTAAAAAGTCGTGGGTACCAAAACTATTGTCTTCCGTCACGCCTCCCCACCATACATTTACCATCTTGGGCCGATCCGCTTTAGGTCCAATTCCATCCATCCAGTGATAGGTATCAGCAAAACAACCACCGGGCCAGCGAAGATTGGGAACCTTAAGATCTTTTAAGGCTTTTATAATATCGTTTCGAACACCTGCCGTGTTAGGAATTTTTGTATTTCCTTCACCAACATAAAATCCATCGTAAATACATCTGCCTAAGTGCTCGGCAAAATGACCATAGATGTCTTTATTAATCCTGGTGGTGGCGTCTTGAGGATGCACAGAAATTGTTGTAGGCTGGCCAATACTGACTACATGAAAAGCCAAAATGAAAAAAATAACTAATGAAATGCGCATAAACTTAATGGGTATACTTAATAATAAAAGAAAGCATAGACCCTTTCAGGTCTATGCTATCCAAACCAAACGGATACTTAATCAAACTCCGCCATACAGTACAAATCCAAAAAAGACCCTCTTTTAAGGGAATTCAATCGATTACGCTACCTAAAGTTAAATGTACATTTTTTATTTTATTATTGTAAATAATACACTTATTTTTTTAATTCGATGCCGAAATTCAGATGATATGTCAGGATTTTGACCAGGAGCCTTACTCTCCGGGATGAGGACGCCCGATGAGTTTAGTAGATATTGCCAGGATTCTGAAGGAACTTTTCTTTATTAAACGTGTATAAATAGGAACCCTTTTTTGAGGAGCTTTTATCTTTTTCATCCAACTTGATCAGGATATTCATTGAATTTACCTTTTTGATAAAATTTCTTTTGTCAATAGTTGTTCCCATGATCGCTTCATAAAGCTTTTGTAGTGCGCGCATGGTGAATTTTTCTGGTAACAATTCAAATCCAATAGGCTGAATCGTCGCCTGATATCGTAATCTGGAGATTGCTTCATCCACCATTTCACGATGATCAAATATCAACCTGGGGATGCTTTCAATATCAAACCATTTTGCTCCATAGTCTTTTGAAATCTCATGATTATGATCCTGAATATTAATGAGCGCATAATGCGCGATGGATATCGTTCGTTCAACAGGGTCTCTATCAATTGATCCAAAACAATTCAACTGATTCATATAAACATGCGACAAACCGGTCAGACTTTTAAGAATCCGAATGGCGGCAGAATCAACAGACTCATGCACTTTTAAAAACCCTCCCATTAAAGACCACTTTCCTTTTTCTGGTTCGAAGTCTCTTTTAATAAGTAGCAGTTTAAGTTTTTCCTGGTCAAACCCGAAAATGATACAGTCCAGGGCTACCTGAAATTTTGTCTCATTGTATTCTGTAATTCTCAATCCGAGGTGTGTTTAGCTGCATCAAGCAGCTGATGACCACTTGAACCTTTAATTTTGTGCAATATAAAAGGTTAATCGGTTGATCCAATGGTGCAGTATTATGGGTATAATTAGTTTATGAGTTGCCCAACAGGGTAGCAAAGCCTCTCAGGAAGTACCCAGTTTATCTTTTTGATATCCAGTTTCGTCATTTCATTATTTCCTTCCTTAATTTTTAAAAACTGATTGGGTTCTATGTTGGTAAAGGTCTGGACTTCTCTACTGCCATGCCATTGGATTTCAATCTTGTCAATTTGCTTTGCCATACCAATACCTATCTCCCTTCGTAGTGGGGAGGCTCCAAAGCTTCCACCAGAATTCACATCACGATAAATGTTTCTCACCACACCATTCTCGGTAACAGGAATTATCAAACGCGTGCCAATGGCTGAACGGTTTGATGTGGTGCCTTCCGGTTGCAGGTAAATCCAATTATTCGTGTTTTGCCCCGGATTAAGGAATAGTGAATTCTGATAGGCATCTCCGGGGTACGCTCCACCCATTTCAATATGAATTTCCTGTTCACCGTCATTATCAAGATCCGCAAATGAAACCCCGTGGCCTTTTTGTAAATGTCCAACACGGGCAGAGGTTGTTACATCCACAAAAGTTTTGCCTTCCATATTCAGGTACAGTTTATTCAGGACGATTGCGGACCATTTCGTCATGAGAGGAGATCTCACTGGATTTCTTGACACATCCCAGTATGAAAATCATTAAGGATATGGACAGTAATCGGATGGTAAGGTTTGTTTTCATTGTTCCGGCAAACTCGAAATAGCGTGTCTATCTTTTGGTTAAAAGTATAATTTATTTTTATCCTTCTGCTAATTTATGGGTGTGTCCTCTTTATTGAAGTTTATTGTGGACAAATCACCAGGTAAATTGAGGACTGAGTAGATTCAATTTCAGGCCATAATAAGAGGGGTTGTACCTGATATCCTTTTGGGAAATCGATTTCGAATGAATCAAGTTTTTTTGGTTTAAAATTTTAATTTTTGGTTACAAACCATCAATAAATGGGTTCGTAAATAGCCAAAAAAAGTCGATATCTACCGGCTGTAATAAGATAGCAATCGTTTCCACAATCGATACTTTGTTGTTAAGGGCTTCTGAGTTATAATTGTATTATTAACACTTAATCAAGATCCCAATGACAACCTGCCTGAAAAGATGTTTTGCTTTGCTGTTTACAATGGCCTTTGGCATGTTCCTGAATGCGCAAAACATTGTTACGCAAGCCCCGGATGGATTTGATACAGTGCAGCCTAATATTTCCCGGGGAAAAATAGATACCATCAGCTATACTTCTAAAACCGTTGGGAATAATCGGCGCACGTTGATCTATACACCTCCCGGTTTCTCCAAAAAGAAAAAATATCCGGTGTTGTATTTATTACACGGTATCGGTGGTGATGAAAAGGAATGGCTTAACGGGGGTAGCCCACAGGTGATATTGGATAACCTTTATGCTAAAGGAAAACTATCACCGATGATTGTGGTGATGCCGAATGGAAGAGCAATGAAAGATGACCGGGCCGGGGGAAATGTTTTTGAACCGGAAAGAGTGCAGGCATTCGCCACATTCGAGAAGGATCTGCTGAATGATTTAATACCCTTTATCGAAAAAAAATATCCGGTGCTTGCGGACCGCGAACATCGGGCAATTGCCGGACTGTCGATGGGCGGTGGACAATCCTTAAACTTCGGACTTGGTAATCTTGACAGGTTTGCCTGGGTAGGCGGGTTCTCTTCTGCACCCAATACCAGGGTGCCTGAGGAATTATTCCCTGATCCGGCGGAAGCAAAGAAGCAATTAAAACTGCTTTGGATTTCCTGTGGTGACAAAGATGGGCTGATCACCTTTAGCAAACGAACACATGATTATGCATTCAATCACAATATTCCTCATATCTATTATATCGAGCCCGGTGTCCATGATTTTAAGGTGTGGAAGAACGGATTGTACATGTTTTCTCAATTGATCTTTAAGCCTGTAGATCCATCGACATTTACCAGTTATCATACCGGCATCGGTGAACCTGCTACAACGAATGTTCCGAATGCCCAATATCCACAGATACTACCGGATAATCGTGTTGTATTCAATATCAAAGCACCCGATGCTCAAAGGGTACAAATCGACCTTGGGAAGAAGTATGACATGGTGAAAGATGAAAACGGATTTTGGAATGTGACTACCGATCCCATTGTAATCGGTTTTCACTACTATTCACTGATCATCGATGGAGTTGCACTTTGTGATCCTGCCAGTCAAACATTTTATGGAATGGGACGAATGGCCAGCGGAATTGATATTCCGGAACCAGGTGTTGATTATTACTTTCCAAAGGATGTTCCGCATGGCCAAATCCGCAGTTTGAACTATTATTCAGAAACAACCCGCACATGGAGACGCGCTTTTGTTTATACACCACCTGGATATGATGAGGAGGTTACTAAAAAGTATCCGGTTCTTTATTTACAACATGGTGGAGGGGAAGATGAAACCGGATGGCCCATTCAGGGCAAGACTGATTTTATTTTGGATAATCTGATTGCTGAAGGAAAGGCTAATCCGATGATTATTGTAATGGACCGGGGATACGCTGTGAATCCAATGAGACGACCAGTCGAAGTTAAGCCTGGTGACTTTCGAGCCATGATGGCCAATAATGCCTTCCCGGAAGTGTTGGTGAAGGATATCATCCCGATGATTGATAAATCGTTTCGGACCATACCCGATCGTGACCATCGTGCCATGGCGGGATTATCGATGGGAGGATTCCTATCCTTTCAGACGACCATGACGAACACAGACAAATTTGCATATGTCGGGGGCTTTAGCGGGGCAGGATTCATCATGCCGGATACGGATATTGCAACAGAATATAACGGTGTCTGGGCTGATGCGGATGCATTTAACAAAAAAATGAAGGTGATGTATTTAAGCACCGGTACAGAGGAACCGGAAAGAATGTATAAAACAGCCAATGATTTTCATTTGGCCATGGAGAAGGCCGGTATCAGGCATATTTACTATGAGTCACCTGGAACATCACACGAGTGGCAAACCTGGAGAAGATCTCTGCATCAATTTGCTTCACTCATATTCAAAGACTAACTATAATCACAATGAAAAAATACAGTGTAATTTTAATTTTGTTGTTAATGAGTATCGGTTCCATTTGCATAGCGCAGACCGATAAGGCAACGGTTGTTGAGGATTTCAAACCGTCATCCGTAAATCAGCCCGGTAAAGAATATCCTCAGGTGAATTCTGAAGGGAGGGTACGCGTACGTATCGAAGCTCCAGACGCAAATAAAGTTCAGCTTGATATTGGTGCTGTAAAATACGATCTGGTAAAGGATGAAAAAGGTGTATGGATAGGAGAGTCCGCACCACAAGATGAAGGATTTCATTATTATCAGCTAAACATTGATGGAGCATCTGTTCCGGATCCGGGAAGTCTGTTCTTTTATGGTGCAAGTCGTTGGGGAAGCGGTATTGAGATTCCTGCTGGAGACGAGGCTTTTTATGCAATGAAAAATGTACCGCATGGCCAGGTGAGAGAACATATTTATTATTCGGAAATCAACAAGAGTATGCGAAGATGTTTTGTGTACACACCTCCAGGGTATGAAAAAGATTCAAAGACTAGATATCCTGTACTCTATCTACAGCATGGTGGAGGTGAAGATGAAACCGGTTGGTCAAATCAGGGGAAAGCGAACCTCATCATGGATAACCTCATTGCCGCCAAAAAGGCAAAGCCATTTATCATTGTCATGGATAATGGTGCATGGAGAATGCCGGAAGGAGCACGAAATGCTCCACGAGACACCACGCAAAGAAGAGCATGGCCACCAGAAGGATGGGCTGATGGTTTTAAAAAATACATTGCTTCAGGAGATTATTCCAATGATTGATGCAAGCTATCGAACATATGCCGATCCGCAGCATCGGGCGATGTCAGGTCTTTCCATGGGGGGTATGCAAACGCGGGTTGTCACGCTGGCAAATCCTGAAATTTTCTCCTATGTTGGAATGTTCAGTGGTGGAAGCATTAGCCCGGAAGATGTTAAAGGATCACCTGATTTTAAAAAGAAAATAAAGCTACTGTTTATTAGTTATGGAAGCAGGGAGCTCGAAAATCCAAGAAGAGGCCCATGGGGTGATCCAAAAGAAAATACCGAGGCCCTAAAAGCCGCAGGAATAAATACCCATTTCTATGTTTCTCCAAAAACGGCACACGAGTGGCAAAGTTGGAGAAGAAGCCTGTATCAGTTTGCTCCACTTTTATTCAATGATTAAAATATCTCATGATGAAAAAAATTCCAATTATCCTATCCCTATTATTTCTCATCTCTATTTCAGTAGGCGTTGCCCAGGATGGCACGCCAGAGATAAAAGAAGATTTTAAGCCCTCAAGTTTAAATCAACCCGGCCAGGAGTATCCGCAGGTCAACTCGCAAGGCTATGCGCGCTTTAGGATAATTGCTCCGGCGGCAGATAGTGTCAGAGTTAGTCTGGGCCTTGGAGGAAGAGGAGGTACAAAACTTACAAAGGGAGAAGATGGAAGCTGGATGGGTACAACAGCCGGACCGATGGATGAAGGCTTTCATTATTACAACGTAAATATTGATGGTGGAAAATTTAATGATCCGGGCACGTTGAACTTTTATGGTTCTGTCCGTTGGGAAAGCGGTATTGAAATTCCTGCTCATGATCAGGATTTTTATGCGTTAAAGGATGTTCCGCATGGTCGTGTGCAACAAATTCTTTTCCCTTCTAAAAGCACCAATACATCGCGAAGGGCATTTGTTTACACCCCACCTGATTATGACAAGAACCAGAAAGATCGTTATCCTGTACTATACCTTCAGCATGGCTGGGGCGAAGATGAAACCGCCTGGAGTAATCAAGGCCATGCAAATCTGATTATGGATAACCTGATTGCTGAAGGCAAAATTAAACCATTCATTATCGTGATGACCTATGGAATGACCAATGAAATCAAATTTGGTGGTTTAAGAAGTTTCAAAATAGATGCCTTTCAAACTGTTATGGTAGATGAACTAATTCCGTATGTGGATGCTAATTTTCGCACGGTTGCCAATGCGCCTAATCGGGGCATGGCTGGCTTGTCAATGGGCGGGATGGAAACTAAAATGATTACCCTTAATAAGCCCGAGGTCTTTTCTTATTATGCCTTGCTGAGTGGAGGAACCTATAAACCGGAAGATATCAAAGACAAGTCAAAAGTAAATCTGATATTCCTGAGCTGCGGAAGTAAGGAAAGGCCTGATGGTGTAAAAAATGCAACAGCGGCACTTAAAGACGCCGGATTCAATGCAGTCTCCTACATTTCTGAGTGTACTGCTCATGAATTTCAAACCTGGAGGCGTAGCGTATATCAACTTGCCCCGCTTTTGTTTAAAAAATAATGCAACGTTTAATAAATCATATTCAGGAATGATGCAAACAACATTTTGGTAATTGAGAATGAAAAAAGTAAACATTGGTTTTGCAGTAGTATGTTTATTTCCTCTTGTGATAAATGCACAAGAGGTTATTGCTTTATATCCGAATGAAATTCCAAATGCAAAAGTCACAACAGCTGAAATTGATTATCCTACCGGTCTGATCCGATCATCAATCATTCCAACTCTTGAAATCTTTTTACCAGAGAAAGATAAATCTACAGGTACCGCAGTTATCATTTGTCCGGGAGGAGGGTATAGTGTGATTGTGTACAATGGAGAAGGTGTTAATACAGCAAAGGAATTTGCAAAAAAAGGCGTTGCTGCTTTTGTTCTTAAATATAGACTTCCGTTGGATTCAACAATGGTTGATAAGAAGATAGGCCCCCTTCAGGATGCACTTCAAGCCATTAAGGTGGTTCGTGAAAATGCAAAGAAATGGGAACTAGACAGTGCGAAGATCGGGATCATGGGTTTCTCTGCCGGCGGACATCTTGCCTCCACTGCAGCCACGCATTATAAAATCCCGTTAATTGAAAATGAAAATGCTACCAACCTACGACCCGATTTTCAAATATTAGTTTATCCGGTTATCAGCATGCAGGATAGTTTAACGCATGCGGATTCCAGAAAAAAATTATTAGGTGAACATCCAGCACAAGAAAACATAGATGACTTTTCAAATGAATTGCAGGTGAATAGGAATACTCCGCCCGCATATCTCACCCATGCGGCTGATGATAAGTTAGTGGATGTAGATAACAGTATAGCCTATTTTGAAAAGCTTCGACATCACGATGTTGCTGTTGAGATGCATGTTTATCCAAAAGGAGATCATGGATTTATTTTTCGAAAACCCAACTGGATGGATCCTTTATTCCAGTGGATGAAGGATAATAGTTTAATTACAAAGTAAAATATGATTCGGACGGCACTGATATTTCTTTTAATGTTTTTCTATCAGCTTTCACAGGCTCAAAAAGAACCCGTGTCCATTCGTATTGATCCATCAAAAACAGTCGGACCGATGGTACCTTTCTGGACATATTTTGGGTACGATGAACCTAATTTTACAACCCGGCAAAATGGACAAAAATTATTAACATAATTAACGCAGATAAGTCAGCATACCATTTATGCACGAACACACAATCTCCTGACCTCAAAAGGGAATAGCCCAGGACCTGACCTCAAATGGGGATACACAGATGCCTACAGTGAAGATCAAAAAGGGAAATCCGATTTACAACTGGATCGTCGTGGATAGCATAATTGATACGTATGTACAAAAGGGAATAAAACCGTTAATGGAAATTGGGTTCATGCCAAAAGCCCTTTCTTCAAAGCCTGAGCCTTATGAGCACACCTGGAGCAAAGGCGGTAATTTATGGACCGGCTGGACTTATCCACCAAACGATTATACTAAATGGAGAGCCCTGGTGTATGAATGGGTGAAGCATTCCATTGAACGGTATGGCAAGGATGAAGTCACTACCTGGTTATGGGAAGTTTGGAATGAACCCGACATCCCGTATTGGTCTGGAACCTTTCAAGAGTATTGCAAGCTATATGATTTTGCAGCCGATGGGTTGAAACAAGCTTGTCCTGAATGTACCATTGGCGGACCGCATACAACCAGTCCGAGAAGTGATAAAGCTTACAAGTACCTGACGGATTTTATTGAGCATTGTCTGCGAGGAAAAAACTACGCCACAGGAAAGATCGGAACACCATTACAATATATCGGCTTTCATGCGAAAGGTTCTCCGGAAATTATCGAGGAGCACATTCGCATGAACATGGGAGTGCAATTGAAAGACATTCAAAGGGGATTTGAAGCGGTTAACTCATTTCCAGAATTAAAAAATATCCCAATCATTATTGGCGAGTGTGATCCTGAAGGATGTGCTGCCTGTTCTGAAAAACGGGAGCCAAAATATGGCTATCGCAACGGTACCATGTATTCAAGTTATACAGCCGCCTCCTTTGCCAGGATTTATGAGTTGATGGATCAATATCAGGTAAATTTGAAAGGCGCATTGAGCTGGTCGTTTGAATTTGAAGATCAGGAGTGGTTTGCTGGTTTCCGGGATTTGGCAACACACGGCGTTGACAAACCTGTACTGAACATATTCCGCATGTTTGGGTTGATGAGTGGAGAAAGAGTATCAGTGGTATCGGACGGAGGAATTCATGCTGCCGATATTATTAAGCATGGTGTTCGGGGTAAAAATGATGTCTATGCCATGGCGAGTAAAAATGGAAATTCCATTTGGGTGCTGGTGTGGAATTATCATGATGATAATGTGTCAGGTACTTCATCACCAGTTGAACTGGTAGTTAGTGATATGGGAACTAAAAAAGTACGCATTCATCACTATCGTGTGGATGACCAGTTCAGTAATTCATTTGAGAAATGGAAGACAATGGGTAAACCACAAGAAGTTTCGACCGAACAATATTTGGAACTGGAAAACGCAGGACAATTACAACTATTTACATCTCCACAATGGAGCGATGTAAAAGATGGGAAAATGGTGTTGTCCTTTGCCTTACCCAGGCAAGGTGTGTCATTGATTCAACTCACCTGGTAAAATTATTTTGTTTACTGCAATAAGGATTAATAAGTGATTGATTATGAAAATAACATTTGAAAATCTACGGGTACTCGTAATAACCTTATTTGCGATGGGATGTTCACAAACCACACAAGTTGAAACCACACAAGTAGAAAGTCAACAACTGAATACCATTTGCAATCCGATGAACCTGAGTTACCGATATTGTCTGGATGCACCTTCAAGACGGGAAGCAGCCGATCCTACAATGGTGGTATATAAAGGTGAGTATTATTTGTTTGCATCGAAATCAGGTGGGTATTTTCATTCAACAGACTTGATCCAATGGGATCTGATTTCCACCAATGACCTTCCGTTGGAAGATTATGCACCCACAGCAATGGTCATGGAGGATACACTTTATTTCATGGCATCCGACACGGAACCACCGCTTACCATCTATAAAACTGCCGATCCAAAATCGGGTCAATGGGAAGTCGCTACGGATACATTTCCGATTCCTATGATTGATCCCGATTTATTTGTAGATGATGACGGACGACTCTTTTTTTATTATGGGTGTTCGAATGTGAATCCAATTTATGGAGTGGAGTTAGATCGTAAAACACTGAATCCAATTGGTGAGCCATTAGAACTTTTTAACAGTAATAAGCAGATTTATGGATGGGAACGAAAAGGAGATTATAATAATGAAGGTGAGAATCCATGGATCGAAGGATCCTGGATGAATAAGTATAACGGCAAATACTATTTACAGTATGCTGGCCCCGGAACGGAATTTAAAAGCTATAGCGATGGTGTTTATGTTTCTGATAAACCACTTGGTCCCTTTACACTTGCGAACCATAACCCCGCTTCCTACAAGCCTGAAGGTTTTGCCGCAGGGGCTGGCCATGGGAGTACGTTCCAGGATGCATATGGAAATTACTGGCACATTGGAACCATGACCATCTCACAAAAACATATGTTTGAGCGCAGACTTGGTTTGTTCCCCACCTTCTTTGATGAAGACGGAGAATTACATGTATATACGGGGTTTGGTGATTTTCCTTTTAAAATACCTACCAAAAAAATTACGAGCCCCGAAGAACTTTTTCCTGGATGGATGCTGCTATCGTACAAGAAGCCACTTGAAGTCTCATCGGAATTACCCGATCATCTAAAAAGCAATGCGAATGATGAAGATATCAGAACCTTTTGGAGTGCTAAAACCGGCGACAAGGGTGAATGGATCAGCCTCGATTTGTTGAAAGAATGTACAGTCAATGCAGTACAAATCAACTATTACGAATATGAGTCCAAATTAATGGGCAGGGTACCAGGAATTTATTACCAATATATATTGGAGTATTCGACGGATAATAAAACCTGGAAAACCCTGGCAGACAAAACTCAGAATCAAACCGACGCACCCCATGATTATGTTGAACTGGCATCACCCGTTAAAGCCCGGTATATCCGCCTTACGAATCATCGTGTACCCGATGGAACGTTCACGCTGGCCGGGTTTCGCGTATTCGGCAATGGTGGAGGAAAGCCTCCCGCGATTGTAAACGTGCTAAATCTCGAAAGACTAGAAAGTGACCGAAGCGTTGTTACTGCAAACTGGGAGAATGTGCCCGAAGCGATGGGTTATAATATCCGGTATGGTACATCAAAAGATAAACTATACCACACCTTTCAGGTCCTGGGTACAAATTCAATTACCATCAACAGTTTGAATGGTTTGCAAACGTATTATTTTACGATCGATGCATTTAATGAAAATGGAGTGACAACCAATAGTAAAATAGTAGAGGTGAAATAGCTGTTGGAAAGGATAGACCCAATAGCGCACTTTTGTTAGAAAAAAATAAATAAAGCAAATGAAGCGGAGTAGTATTTTATTTTTCTTGATCATCTGTATCGCAATCCCTGCGTGCTGTCAGGTACGACTACCAAAACTGGTTAGTGATGGCATGGTTTTGCAACGGGATGCCGACGTCCAGATCTGGGGTTGGGCATCGTCGGGTGAAAAAGTATCCGTACACTTTCTTGATAAATCGTATAAGGCGGTAGCGGATAACGAAGGGAAGTGGAAAATAATGCTTCCTAAACTGAAGCCAGGCGGGCCATTTGATATGGAGATTACGGGTGCTTCCAATACCATCAGTATACGCGATATTCTTATTGGTGATGTATGGATCGCTTCTGGTCAATCCAATATGGAGATGTCGATGCGAAGTGTCAGTTCCAAATACCCTGAAGACATTGCATCATCGGAAAATAATTTTATCCGACAATTTGCTGTTCCCCGCAGGTACATTTTCTCCAGACCAATGGAAGATTTTTCTGCAGGTTCATGGACACATGCTGATCCCAACACGGTACTACGGTTTTCCGCTGCAGGTTATTTTTTTGCCAGAAACCTGTATGAAAAATACCAGGTACCCATTGGTATTATTAATGCGACATTAGGTGGCTCCAGAACTGAATCGTGGATGAGTGCAGAAGCCCTGAAGCCCTTCCCGTCGTTATTTGAGGAAGCATTAAAATTTCAGGACACTACTGCTATTATTGACACAGAAGCGTCCGATCGGAAACGGATTGCTGAATGGCAACAACGATCCACGGAAACGGATGCTTCCTATTCAGATAGTGATGGACCATGGAGTAAAGCCACTTATGATGACAACCAATGGAGCACAATAAAATTACCAGACTATTGGACCAACAGTTCACTTGGGCCCATTAATGGTGTCGTCTGGTTTCGCAGGAATTTTGAATTGCCTGAATCCTTTGCAAATAAGGCCTGCAGTTTAAGTTTTGGTAATATAGTAGAAGCGGATTCAGTTTTTATTAATGGGAAATTTGTAGGCGGAAGACCTTCCCAATACATACCACGTAATTATCAGGTTCCTGAAGGTTTATTGAAGGCGGGGGAAAATACAATCGTTGTTCGGGTGGTTTGCCCGTCAGGTCGCGGTGGTCTAATTCCAGGTAAGACCTATGCTTTTCAACTGGGTGATGAATCTTTTGATTTATCGGGTGCCTGGAAATACAAACTCGGAGCAAAAATGGAAAATCTGGTTGGCTCTTCCTTTATCATGTGGAAAGCGACTGGTTTGTATAATGGGATGCTAACACCTTTGTTTCCGTATGCAATAAAAGGTGTTATCTGGTACCAGGGTGAATCGAATGTAAGCCGGGCAGAACAACACCGAACACTTTTTCCAGCGCTAATTAAGAACTGGAGAGAAGAATGGAATCAGGGAGATTTCCCCTTTCTATTTGTGCAGTTGCCGAATTTTAATGAACCTCAGGACGAACCATCTGATGGTGGCTGGGCAAGATTCAGGGAAACACAAACCGCTGCGTTGGCTGTACCCAACACCGGCATGGCAGTAACAATTGATATTGGGGAATGGAATGATATTCATCCATTAAATAAGAAAGATTTGGGATATCGGTTATCAATGGCGGCACGAAAAGTAGCCTACCATGAGGATAAGTTTGTCTACTCCGGGCCCCTCTATCAATCGATGAAGGTAAATGGAAATAAGATTTCAATTACCTTCTCACATGTTGGAAGCGGGTTAGTTGCCAAAGGAGATGATGGATTGAAACAATTTGCAATTGCTGGTGCTGATCATAAATTTGTATGGGCAAAAGCCGAAATTAAAAATAACAAAGTGATTGTGTGGAGTGATCAGGTTTCTAATCCGGTGGCCGTTCGGTATGCCTGGGCGGATGATCCTGAAGGTGCCAACTTATTCAATAAAGAAGGATTGCCAGCATCTCCATTCCGAACGGATAGTGGACAATAAACGAAGTACTTGACTTAACCAACCAGACGCTAAATCTATGACACTCAGAATACTTTTAAATAAAGTTAAGGCGTTGCTACTCATTGGCATCGCTGGTTTCCTTTTTAGTTGTGAACAAACGGCAGCAGATGATCACACAACATGGACGCACTATGGTGGAAGCCCCGGCCAATCAAAATATTTTAATGCATCCCAGATTACAAAAGAGAATGTGGATCAACTGGAGTTGGTCTGGAATTATCCCACCGGTGAAGGGTTTTATAATTTTAATCCGATCATCGCGGATACCATTATGTATGTGTATGGAAAGGACTATTCCTTAATTGCTTTGAATGCGATTACGGGAAAGGAGCTTTGGATTCATACCGATCTTCGGGGAATTACAAGGAGAGGAATAAACTATTGGGAGAGCAAAGATAAAAAAGACAAGCGGCTGGTGTTTGCATTAAATAATGCCTTGCAAGTCTTGGATGCAACTACCGGTTTAACCATTCCAACATTTGGAACAAACGGGTATGTAGATTTAAGAGAAGGATTGGATCGTGATCCAACCTCCATTCGCAGAGTTCAGCCGATGATGCCCGGTGTGATCTTTGAAGATCTGGTGGTCATTGGTTCTGCTCCGGGTGAAGATTATTTTTCTCCTCCAGGATACGTACGCGCATATAATGTAGTGACGGGAAAGTTAGAGTGGACTTTCCACACCATTCCCCAACCCGGAGAATTTGGATATGACACCTGGCCAAAAGATGCATACAAATATGTTGGCGCAGTAAATGTATGGAGTGAGATAACTGTAGATGAAGAACGAGGTATTGTTTATTTACCAATAGGTTCTGCAACATATGATTTTTATGGAGCGGATCGGCTAGGCAGTAACTTGTTTGCCAATTGCCTGGTTGCATTGGATGCCCGGACGGGTAAGCGCTTATGGCATTTTCAAACAGTTCACCATGATCTGTGGGATTATGATCTTGCCTCTTCCCCGCAATTATTAACTTTAAATAAAGAGGGAAGAAAAATTGATGCTGTTGCGGTGGCTACCAAAAGCGGTTTTGTATTTGTTTTTGATCGTGTAACCGGTGAACCAGTGTTTCCAATTGAAGAAAGACCTTTTCCGGCATCTGAAATGCCGGGTGAAAAATCCTGGCCAACGCAACCCGTTCCAGCGGTTGTTCCTGATTTCATGCGGCATGCAGTTACTAAAGAGACTTTGAATCCTTATTTTTCTGAAGAAGTAAAGCAACAATGGTATCTGCGGCTGGATTCAGCAAAATCGGGATTGTTCATTCCACTCTCCGATAAACACGAGAATATTACGATGCCAGGAGCAACCGGCGGTGCCAGTTACGGTAATACGGCGGCCGATCCTGAAAAAGGAATAATGTACGTGATGGCACAGGAATATGCGTATACCTACAGGCTGGAGAAAGTGATACCTGTTAAACCTACACTAAGTGATGATGAAGTTAAGAAAGCAAAACTTTATTACGAAGGAAATTGCCAGTCGTGTCATGGAGCGGAAATGAAAGGCGGTATAGGTCCTTCACTTGTTGGTGCCGGACAACGGTATTCCTATGACGAATTAAAAACATTGTTAGCAGAAGGAAGCGGACGAATGCCGGCCTTCGTACACGTTGACGATGCGACTCTAACGGCTTTATACAAATACATGGGCGGTATACCAAGACGGTTTAATTTCTTCCGCAGTAATAATGAAGAAACTAAAATTGATGGACCGGTAGTCGCATCGGGTGGTGCTACTATTCCGAAAGATTCAGTGCGGGGCGCATCGCTGATGGATTATCCGGAAGACGTTCCTCATCCGGAAAATCGATATACAACCTCTTTAGGGGCTGAGTTCCCGGCATTAGCAGCACCTCCATGGGCATCCATCTTTGCGTATGATCTGAACAATGGAACTATCAAGTGGACAAAACCGATAGGTCTGGATTCTGCATTTTCAAAAGGTGATAAAACAACCGGCGCCCCTGGTGGTACACTTCGTAAAGGAATGGTAGTAACGTCTACAGGAATTGTCTTTGCGACAGGAAAAGGTGGCATGCTGTATGCGTTCGATGCGGAGAATGGAAACATTCTTTGGGAAACAACCATGAGTAGTGAATCAACGGGTCAACCAGCTATGTATATGATTGACGGGAAGCAATACCTGGTGATCAATGCCTCTCAGCGATTTGACCGATCGAGTTATGATTTTACAAAGAGACCGGGCGCGTTGCCAAAAGGATATCTGGTTTATGCTTTACCCGATAAAAAATAAACCATTCAAAGTAATTGAAATTCATTTCACCACTAAATATTAGAAAAATGAAAAACTTAGTATTCTCACTTGTTCTTTTTGTTTCAGCAGGGTCAGTGATTGCACAGCCGCAGACGAGCGGGGCGCGTGTAGTAAAGAACGATCCATCGAAATACAGAGAATTGTCAGCCGTGCATGCTGGTGCGGGAAAAATGGGGTTCACCCAATTGGTTGGCCGCAATGACCTGGGTACTAATTTTCTTTATCTCCACGCGGGTGTGATTCAGGCAAAGTCAGGGATTGGTCATCATTTTCATCATACGATTGAGGAAATGTATGTGATTCTTGATGGTGAAGCTGAATTTACAATCAACGGCCGGACCTCCAAAATACAAGCACCGGCAGTCGTCCCATGCAAGATGGGAGATTCACATGCAATCTATAACTCCTCCCGGACACCAATTCGCTGGCTCAATTTTGCGGTAAGCACGGTTAAAGGTAGAGGTGATAATTTTGATTTGGCGGATACACGTGTTGGTGCCTCGCTGGATCCTATTCCTGTATTTGTATCTGCACGTCTTGAGCAGGATAAAATGAGAGAAAATACAAATACGTATGCTGGCGAAGGAGTCCGCTACCGCCAATTATTTTCGCCTGAAGTTTTCAGTACCGACTGGAATCACGTAGGTCATGTGGCGATCCCACCCGGCAAATCCAGCCAGCATCAGGCACTCGGAATAGACGAGGTGTATTATGTTGTGAAGGGAAAAGGAAAGCTAACCGTTGGAACTTCTACATTCGAATTTTCAGCTGATCATTCATTTACGGTTCAGTTGGGTGAAGATGCAGCGCTAACGAATGATGGGACTGAACCGCTTGAACTGTTGGTAGTGGGAATTGCTCCCTCCGGACAGAAAGCAAGGAGTATTGAAAAGCCGTCGACGAAACCAATAGCAATGGCTTTGCAAATGGATTTTGTTGTGGATAAGGAAAATGCAGAAGCGTTTGAGAAAATGTACTACTCGATCTATGTTCCTGCAATGACTGTTCAGCCGGGTTACATCAGTTCTAAACTATTACGGCTGTTTCCGGAAGATCGTGCAAAAGAAATTCAGGCAGAACCAACTACCTACAACTATCAGATTCAATTTACTTTTGATTCAGAAGAAAACAGAAGAAAGTGGGTATCAAGCACCCAGCATCAGATTGCCTGGCCTGCAGCCAGCAAACTTGCAAAAGAATTTAAATGGCGTGGATATGATGTGATGGGTGAGGATGAAAATGAATAGCCATTCAATAACAACTTAACAATAGTCGGATGAATAAGACGAAATTTATTTTAAGTATCACGTTAGTTCTTTTTGTTAATTTATTTCCTGGTATGGCCCAGGATTTACTACCGACCACCTCACGTGTATACCCGGGAGTTGATAATAAGCTGGTTTATATTGCCGACAGCCTGGGTAATACGATTCCCGATTTTTCACATGCCGGATACAAAGGTGGAGGGGTTTCCATTCCAACGGTTCCGATCAAAGCAACTGTATGGCCGGTGTTGGGTGATAATACTCCGGCTATTCAAAAAGTAATTGATAGTGTCGCAGGGCTTCCACCCGATGCATTTGGCTTTAGAGGAGCCATTCTTTTAAAAATGGGGCACTATGAATTACACAAGCCTATTAATATAAAAACTTCTGGCATTGTGTTGCGCGGTGAAGGTATGGGGGATACGGGTACCATTCTGTTTGGAAAAATACCCGTTCCTGAAGAAGGAGCACCCCGTCGGTTCAGAAGGCCTGCATTGATAAACATTGAAGGTGAAACTCCGGTTGCCGCACTGGAAGAAACTAAGGTTAGCATCACTACTGATTATGTACCAGTTGGTAGTAGACGGTTCACAGTAGCTTCTGCTAAAAATTTAAAAAAAGGTGACCAGGTAATCGTACGGCGTATCGGCAATGCCGATTGGATTCAGGCGATTGGATTGGATAGCGCTACCGTTGGCAGAAACCGCTGGCGACCGTTTGATATAAACTATGACCGGACAATCGTCGAGGTGAGTGGAAATACAATCACCATCGATGCTCCCATTTTTACAGCTATTGAACAACGGTGGGGAGGTGGAGAGATAATTAAATATAAGGATGAGCGAATTGAACAAATAGGTATCGAAAACCTGCGCGGCGTTTCTGAGTATGATCCAGCGGTACGGACACGGAATTATGGAAATATGGATCGGGACGATTTAGATCCTAAGTTTCAGTATCAGGGTGATGAATATTTTTCCGATGAAAATCACTACTTCAATTTTATTAATATTTCGAATGCAAAAAATGTATGGGTACGCAATATGACGGCCCTTCATTTTGGAGGAAGTGTTATACAGGCGAATGCCGGTACCAAATATGTAACCGTTCAGGATTGTGAATCAAGAGAACCGGTTTCCATGCGCTGGGGTGGCAGACGATTTACCTTTCAAATGAACGGGCAATTTTGCCTAGTGCAGCGGTGCTTATCCCAGAAGGGACGTCACTCCTTTGTGTTGCAAGGATCAGAAGCTAGTGGAAATGTTTTTCGTGAATGTCTGGCCATTAATCCGTATTCATCCAGTGAACCCCATAATCATTGGGCCAATGGTGTATTGTATGATAATGTTAAAGCACCGTTGACCGCAAGATTTTGGGACTATATCATCGGATGGGCAGGAGCAAATATTGTTTTCTGGAATTGTGAAGGTGATTTCCTGATACAAAGTCCGCCAACTGCAGCAAATTATTCGTTTGGTCATATCGGTGTAAATGCAGTCGTGTTCAATGCAGCCTTGCAGGATCTCACCAAACCCAATGGACATGTTGAATCGTTGGATACGCATGTAACTCCACAGAGTCTTTACCTTACACAGTTAAAAGAACGATTGGGTGTTGAAGCAGTTCGTAATGTTTTGCGAAATACCAGGGAATAAAAACCGGACAAGAAAATTAATAGCAAATGAAATCAAGACCTTCTATACTTATTTTTTTACTGAGTTGTTTTTCATTGACCAGTTACCTGAATGCTCAAACCATTTCGAAAGAGGAATTGATTTTTCTTACTTCCGAATGGAAAGGGGAGCGATTTGCAGATGGGCGTCCTAAAATTCCGGATGCGCTGCTTGAAAGAGCCAAAAATATCATGATTGATGACGCCTGGACGGTATTGAAAAACGAGGGGTATAAGAATCAGTATGAAGGCGACTGGAAAATGGTGAACGATATAACCATTACCGGGCGCGCGGTCACCGCCATGTATATGCCCAGTCGGCCGGATGTAGAAAAAAATATAAAGGAGCGAGGAGCGAAGCAGGGAAGAAAGGGCAACACCAATGCATGGCCAATTGATTTGCTGATCAAAGGGGATCTGTATGTTGCTGATGCTTTTGGAAAAATAAGCGGCGGGCCAATAATGGGGGCTACATTAGCTAATTCGATTTATAGCAAATCAGGTAGCGGAGTAGTTTTTGATGGTGCCTCCAGAGATTTACAGGAGATCCGAAACCTGGCGGGGTTCAATGCATTTGTTCGAGACTTCCATCCTTCCTTTACAGAAGAAATGGTATTGATGGGATTAAATACCCCCATTCGGATTGGGAATGTGATGGTATTGCCCGGCGATCTCGTTATTGCAACCATTGAAGGTGTGTTGTTTGTACCCGCTCATTTAGCCGAACTGGTGGTGAGCACTTCTGAATTTGTAACCCGTAAAGATCAGTTTGGTTTTGAAATGGTTAAAACCGGAAAATACAGCACCGGTGAAATCGACAGCCAATGGACGGATGCAATCAAATCAGAATTTCTAAGGTGGCTTGAGAAACACCCTGAATTGGGTATGATGACACGTGAAGAATTGGATAAAGTGATGAGCAAACGAACATGGTAGAGTCAAAAATGAAACTAACGATATTAATCAAGTAAAATTTATCACTATATATTCAATCCTTAATTATTAGAAAACTTAACCCAAATTTTATGAAACACCTACTTACGTTTGCCCTGGTTGTTGGATGCTTAACAGCCTATGCTCAAAATCCAATTGACGGAAACTGGAAAGGTACCCGGGATACCCCAAATGGCTCGTTTGAAATTAATTATACCTATAAAGTCGAGGGAAATGTTTTAACAGGTACCTGGAAAACTGAGTTTGGAGAATCCAAACTGGAGAATGGTAAAGTGGATGGTAAAAAAATTTCCTATAGTTTTTCTTTCAATGATATGACCATTAACTACACCGGCGAGCTCGTAAAGGAAGATGAAATTTTACTTAAGAATGAACGGGGCGATATGACATTAGCACGAGTGAAGTAAAGGATTATTTGTAAAGTGAAAGAAATTACAATTTAAATGTATTGTTGATATGAATACTGGAAGACATACGGAGGAACAAGGAAGAAGAGAATTTATTACAACTGTTGGCAAACTGGCTGGTGCCTCAATGGTATTGACCATCCCCGGAGTTTCCACTGGTAGCGGGCTACCTCCAAATGCACTCACGGTTCAGCAAGTCATTGATATTATTTTAAAAGAAATTTCGAACCCTCGTACGCAAAATACGGTTGACAAAATACTATCTGGTAGTCCGGATCAGGAAGTAACAGGAATTGTCACGACCATGTTTCCAACCATTGAAGTAATTGAAAAGACAAAGGCTGTAGGAGCTAATTTTATTATCGCGCATGAAACTCCTTTTTATAATCATCAGGATCAAACGGATTGGTTAAAAGATGATGATGCCTACAATTACAAGGTAGACCTGCTGAATAGATATAAAATTGCCATCTGGCATTTTCATGACAATTGGCATGCCCATACACCGGATGGAATACATATGGGAAATCTAATCAAGTTGGGCTGGGAAAAGTATTATGATCCGCAAAACCCGGAACTCCTTACTTTACCCAATCCACTGAGTATTCGATCGATTGCAGAATTAACAAAGCAAAGGCTTGGTATTTCAACGGTTCGTGTCGTGGGTGACTTGAACCAACTGTGTAAAACGATTTACCTGGCTTTTGGATACCGGGATCCCAGATCGCAAATTCCCGCCATTCAACAAGTCAAACCAGATTTAATCTTAAATGGCGAGACACGGGAGTGGGAAACTGTTGAACGCGTCCGTGATGGGTTAGCTATGGGTCAGAAAACTTCCTTACTGGTACTCAGTCATTCGGTAAGTGAAGAGGCGGGTATGGAGTATCTTGTACAATGGTTACAACCAAAAATTCCGAACCTTGCAATTAGGAATATTCCTTCAGGAAACCCCCTTTACTTTTGTATAATCAGAATTGCAAAAAAAACGCTACCAAATTTTGGTAGCGTTTTTTTATTCCTTCAAAAGGAAATTTATTGCATTTTCACCCGAAGGTGATATTGAACTGCAGTGATGTAGATTGTTTTTTCGTCCGGTGAAAGAGCAATATTGGTAGCTGTTACCCCATTCACTTTAATTTTACCGATCAGTTTACCAGATTTGGTAAAGATCCATACCCCACCGGGGCCAGCAGCGAAGATGGTTCCGTTTTTAGTGATTTTAAAACCATCACAACCGCCCGGCTCTTTCGTTGCACTGGCATCATAAAATATTCTACCAGACTTCAGTGTGCCATCGGCTGCAAGGTCATATGCATACCATCTCTTTTTTCTGCCATCCGAGTTGGATACGAGCAGGGTTTTACCATCGGGTAAAATGCCGATACCATTTGGTTGTTCAATTGAGTCCAGCAATAATGTAACCTTTCCTGATTTGTCCACTTTATAAACACCATTAAATGGCATTTCTTTCTTGGGATCTCTGGGGCCTTTTTCAAAGCCATAAGATGGATCTGTGAAATACAGATCTCCTTTTTTTGTAAGGAAGAGATCGTTGGGACTATTTATTTTTTTACCTTCATACTCGCCCACGATTGTAGTAAAGTTAGTTGCTGGGGCATTAATGGGTGCATCCATCTGTGCGATTCTTCTGTCACCATGTTGGCAAAGCCAGAGTTTTCCATCATTGGAAAGGATAAGCCCGTTCGGTCCCATAAATCCACCACGCGGCTCACTGTCTGTATAGCCAGCTGGTTTCAAATATTCTTCTTTACCGTTTCCTGCAGTCCATTTATAAATTGTATTAGCTGGAATATCGGAGACCAATAACATGTTTTCCTTTTCCAACCAAAGGGGGCCTTCCGTAAATTGAAACCCATCGGCGATAATTTCAACTTTCGCATCTTTCTTTATAATGCTGTTAAGTTCTTTTGAAACAAATTCAATGCTACCAATTTCTGGTTTTGTTTCTTGTGCGCTGGCAAAATTGAATGTTACTAATATGAAGAGGATAAATACAATTTTATTCATGTTCTTTAAGTTTTGAGTTTACTAAATGAAAGGGAATTACTCCTTAGCAACCTGAATTTTTATTACTACTTTTTTTACTACTTTATTTCCCCCGGGGGTAATGCTTGGACGGTGTGCGTCTGATGGGAAAAAAAGCATAAATGTGTTTTGAGGGACTAAATAGACTTCTCCCTCACCGGTATAGAACATGATATCATTTCGTTCGTTGTAGGGTTTGTCAATCGTCAAACCTGCGAGCGGAGCTTTTCCCATTTTCTCCTCACCCTGGATTACAAATTGTAAATCAATATAATTCTTGTGCGATTCGAAAGCAGTTTTATCATAATCCTTTGAGGGTGCTTCGCTAACTAGTGCAAAAGCTTTGTCACCATCAATTTCATGCCGACCAGCGGTTACGGCTGATAAATCAGTTTCTTTTAAATACGCAAACGCTTTATCCCAGGTGTCCTTATTTGCATGATACTGTTGTGCGAATTGTACTTTGTCAATAGATTCATGCGGGACAGCCGTCAAACCATTAAGGTATTCCTTTTTCTTAAACCATTTGTTTGCTTTTTTTTCTGTCCAGTCGGTTGATTGCGCAGATGCAGTAAGACACACAAACAATAACAGGAGGCCGGCAATAATTTTCTTTTTCATAATCGAATTTGAAGGTGTAATCAGTATAAATTAACAAAAGATTTTTACAGTATCACAAAGCAAGAAACGCAACTTGATAAGCGGCAATCTTGCTGAACAATTGGTTAAGTGGATTATAAATAATTTACATAACCTTCCATATTGGTGCGTATTTTATAAACCTTACTATAGCTCACGATATACAGCGTTTTCATGTCGTCATCACCGAAGCACAGGCTCACCGGGAATGAGGGCAGGTTAATCATCCCCACAAATCCTCCCGTGTTGTTAAAGATTTGCACTCCATAGTAGGTGGCTACATAAATATTACCTTCCTTATCAATCGCCATACCATCGGCGCTTGATGACTTTCCTTTTCGTTCGAGTACATTTCCGGTCAGGAACAGGGTCGCAAATTTCCTGCCATTACTAATCGTTCCATCTTCATTAACATCGTATGCCCAGATGAAATTTTCTTTCTCACTGTTCACCGGGTACCAGGATTCATCGTCGTAGCAGTTGTTGATATAGAGTGTCTTGCCATCCGGAGACAATAAAATTCCATTGGGCATTGCAAATTCATTGGGTTCCACAAGCCTGGTGATATTTCCTTCGGGTGAGACATAATAGACCGCACGTCCGGGTTGGAATTTTTCTGCCTCCATCGTGAATTGCGGATCCGTAAAATAAAAACCTCCTTTCGAATCCGTGATAACATCATTTGGGCCATCAATTGGTTTGCCATCGTATTTTTCGGCAAGCACCTTTATGATCTTTCCCGTGGTTGACATTTCTACGACCCGGTGCCCCATCATATCGCAAACAATCAAATTACCATTCTTATAGGGATATAGCCCATTGGTTTGCATTTTGCCTTCGGTAATATTTTTATAACTACCATTCGGGTCAAGCTCTACTGTAGAACTTTTACCGGGATCCGCATTCCAGCTTTGATCGAAAAACATATTCGAAAAATAGATTTTACCATTCATCCACTTGGGGCCCTCACTAAAAGTCAATGCGGGTTTAGATTTCGTGCCATCAACAACCAATTCTACTTTCGCTTCTTCAGGTATAATGGAGTGATATGCGTTCAACCTTGCTTTTTCTTTTTCCAGATAATCCGGACGGGCAGGCCAGAAAATATCAAGTGCATCGCAACCGAGTTCGCTCATGTAGGCACCGTGAACCATGTTGGATGGGATACGTGTCACACTGCTGGTTTTCATGCCTTGTTGCCCATCAAGAAGTATCTCATCACATTCCCCTCGCAGTACCAACATCATTTGCTCCTCAGGATGGATATGGTGTGGAAATACGGAATTTGGATCCATGGAGATAAAACTCAATTGTGTGTTCTTACCTGAAATCAATCTTGAATGCGCTCCCGGCGCCAGTTCAGTAAGTTGAAATTCGTAAAGGTCATACACCTTATTGGGTAGTACATTCGGGGTTTGAAAAGATTGAAGATCTAATACTGCATCAGGAATATCGGATACTCCCGCTTTTTCAAGATAGTCGGGTCGAAGTGGGCTGTACACTTCAAGAATTTTTGCACCGTTATCACCCGCAATGATCTTATTTGTGCTGCCCTTTTCAAGGTAAAGAAAATCAGTTCGTGGAGTGGTGCTGTGGGTTCCGTCAGGATCCTCTCTCTTCCAGCCAATCATCGTTACCGATTCTCCATCAAGCATCTGATCAATGGATCCTTCCAAAACAAATACAAACCGGTCGGCTGATAATACCTCTTCAGGGATTTCAGCCTGGGGTGCAAGCTGAATTGTACTTACCATTGTACCCGTTCCCCAGAAAATTTTTGCCTCAACTCCAGGATATAAGGTGACGCTGGTCATACTATCCAGACTTGTTACTTTCGCGGGCTCAAGATTCGATGGAATCTTGTTTTCCGGAAGTGCTGATAGGGTTCTTTCAGATAAATTATGCTGCTTAATAAGTTGCTGGTTCTTCTCTTGCCATTCATTTCCGGATGGATTCGAACAATTGATCAGTACAAAAAGCAGCAACATGATCAGTGTGCCAACACCCATTTTGTATTTAAAATTTGATATCATTTTATCGTTTTTTTATAAGTACACATCCTTTTTGGGAGCCCAGTGGGTTGTAAAATCTCCTTCCAGACTCACATAAGTGTATAATATACAATTATTTTATTAAATTAGCTTTTTTGGTGCAATCGATTGATATATTGTATTGGATTTATTTCACAAGCATCTATAACCATGATGTTAAACAACAGGAACGCATTCGCAAAATTTGTTGCATTGGTCATCGGAGCAGTTGCTTTTTCATTTTTTAATTCGACAGCCTCACTAGCACAAACCGTTGAATCACAGGCAGGTGCGAAAGGTAAGAAAATCAGTCCCGACCTGTTTGGGCTTTTCTTTGAAGATATCAACTATGCTGCAGATGGTGGACTTTATGCTGAGCTGGTTCAAAACCGCTCCTTTGAATATAGTCCAACCGATCGGAATGACTGGAATTCTTTTTCCTTTTGGGAATATAATACTCCGGGGTATTCGTATGGTTCTATCTCGGTAGAGACCACTACACCAGTACATCCCAATAATCCGCATTATGCGGTGCTGGACATTGAACATGTAGGTCACGAAAAGGAGTATGTTGGATTATCGGGTGTTGGGATCAAAAATGCTGGGTTTGATGGTATCCTGGTTAAGAAAGGAGATGGATATAACCTGTCCATGTTTGTTCGCCAGTTGTCAAAAAACCCCGTGTCATTGTCAGCTATCCTCCAAGCTCCAAACGGCGATATACTGGCGGAAGATAAAATTTCTACAACATCAACTGATTGGAAAAAATATACTGCACACTTAACAGCTATTGAAAGCTCTGATAGTGCTTCACTTTTAGTATTGGCAACCGAAAAAGGTAGACTGGCATTGGATGTGATCTCGCTTTTTCCTGAGAAAACTTTTAAAGGCAGACTGAATGGATTACGTCCGGATTTAGCACAGGCGCTGGCAGATATGAAGCCCCGCTTTATTCGGTTCCCAGGAGGTTGTCTCGTGCATGGTAGTGGATTGGGAAATATGTACCGATGGAAAAATACCATTGGCCCTATCGAACAACGTGTTGCGCAAAAAAATTTATGGGGCTATCATCAAACAGCGGGACTTGGGTACTATGAATATTTTCAATTTTGTGAAGACGTAGGTGCAAAACCTGTTCCTGTGTTGCCGGCTGCGGTAAGTTGCCAAAACTCCGGGGGTACCTGGCGCATTGGCGGAACCGGGCAACGGGCACTACCAATGGAAGAAATGGGGGAGTACATTCAGGAAGTATTGGATTTGATAGAGTGGGCCAACGGACCGGCTACTTCTACATGGGGCGCAAAGAGGGCTGCTGCCGGACACCCTGCTCCCTTTAATTTAGAATATGTTGGTATCGGTAATGAGGATAAAATCACACCGGAGTTTGAAGCGCGTTTTAAACTGATCCATGGCGCAATAAAAGCCAGGTATCCAGACATCACGATTATCGGAACGGTCGGTCCTTTTTCTGATGGTGAGGATTTTACGAGAGGTTGGGAGTATGCCGGGAATCTGAGCGTGTCAATAGTGGATGAGCATTATTATAAAGAACCAAAATGGTATATGGATAATTTAAACCGGTATGATGCATATGACCGGTCTAAAGCAAAAGTGTATTTGGGTGAGTATGCTTCGTGGGGAAACAAGTTGATCAATGCACTTGCTGAGGCGGCGTATATGGTCGGACTTGAACGTAATGGTGACGTCGTGACCATGGCATCGTATGCCCCATTATTTGCCAAAAAAGATCATACGCAATGGAAGACCGATTTAATCTTTTTTGATAATGCCAACCTGGTTTTTACTCCAAATTATTACGTTCAAAAAATGTTTTCTGTCAACATGGGAGATGTATTTTATGAAAATGTAGTTTCCATACCCTCTGGTGATTCAACTTTAGTTGCTTCTTGTGTTCAGGAACATCGTACCGGCGATGTGATATTAAAATTGGTAAATGTCGGAGTTTCACCAGCGGTTATGCAGGTTAATCTGTCATCTTTTAGATGGATTAATTCAGATGCGCAACAAGTCGTGTTGAGTGGATCCGCGGAAGCTGAAAATACATTTAGCGATCCTGATCGCATAGCCCCTGTGCATTCTGCATTTAAAGCAAGTAGGAAATTTAGCTATACGACGCCACCCATGTCGCTAACAACCATTCGAATAAAAACTAAATAGTTGCACGTGATTAGTACGCAAGGATGATAATAAACCTTTGATAATCTTTAAAATGAAGACAACAAGAAAAACCCTATTCATCACGATTGTTATAGTAATTTCAGGTCTTATCACCGTCACCTCTTGTAATCAAAATGCAGAACAGTCTGTCTTCAATATCAGCAGTCCGGATAACCATATTACCGCGATCTTTGATGCTGAAAAAATGGAATACAGCATTCACTATAATCAGGTCGAGGTGCTTTCAAATTCCAAACTGGGTGTGATACGGGAAGATGAGAACTTTTCTGTAAACCTGAAACTTGAAAAAGCTTCTGCCCCAGCCGTACTGACGGAAACCTACAGTATGGTGAATGCAAAGAAAAAGGAGATCACGTATACAGCCACTGAAAGAATATTTGAAATGCAAACAGCATCGGGCAAGAAAATGAATATCATTTTTCGGGTCTCCAACGATGGGGTTGCATTCCGCTATGAATTTCCCGAAACCTCTGCTGATATAAAAAAAATCACCATAGAAACCACAACCTTCCATTTCAATGACAGCACACGTGCCTGGCTACAACCCAAAACAGAAGCGCAGACTGGGTTTGAGCACACCAACCCATCCTATGAAGCTCACTACATGATGGATATCCCCACAGGAACACCATCACCCGGTCCGAATGGATGGGTATACCCCGCGTTATTTAAATACCAGGATGTGTGGATGCTGATAACTGAAGCTTCTTTGGGACGAACGTATTGCGGTACGGCGTTACAACAAAATTCTCCTGATAATGAATACAAAATCAATTTCCCACAAGCACCCGAGGTATATACAAATGGTGCATTAAATCCGGAATCAACATTGCCCTGGAAAACACCGTGGAGAATCATTGCGATCGGTGATCTTAAAACAATTACAGAATCTACGCTGGGTACCGACCTTGCTCAGCCGGCAGTAAAGCTGGATGACTCTTTTATTAAGCCCGGAAAAGCTTCGTGGAGCTGGATTATTAAAAAGGATGACTCCACTGTGTTCGACGTTCAAAAGCGATACATTGATTTCGCGGCCGACATGAACTGGCAGTATTGTTTGCTGGATGCAAATTGGGATCAACTAATTGGATATGACTCCGTTCAGATTCTTGCTGATTATGCAAAAGAGAAAAATGTAGGATTGTTACTCTGGTATAATTCAGCGGGCGACTGGAATACGGTCAAGTTTACACCCAAGAATAAATTATTGACACATGAAAGCAGGATGGAAGAATTCGGAAAGTTACATGCTATAGGAATAAAGGGTGTGAAGATCGATTTCTTCTCCGGTGATGGTCAGTCGATGATCCAATACTATCAGGATATCCTGGAAGACGCAGCCGCACATGAACTCCTGATCAACTTTCACGGGGCTACCCTTCCAAGGGGATGGCAGCGAACCTATCCGAATCTGATGACGGTGGAAGCCGTGTTTGGGTATGAGATGATCACGTTTGGTCAACAGTCTGCCGATAAAGCACCCGCACATTCCGTGATGTCGGCAATGGTTCGAAATGCATTTGATCCTATGGATTTCACCCCGATGAACCTGTATAAAATCCCGCGCATTAATCGAGTAACAACCACTGCATTTGAACTGGCTACTTCTGTGATTTTTTTATCCGGTATCCAGCATTATGCAGAAACCCCGGAGGGCATGGAGCATGTTCCGGAGTTTGTAAAAGATTTCCTGAGAGAACTGCCCAATAGTTGGGAGGATGTAAAATTCATTGAAGGCCATCCTGGTAAACTCTACGTCGTGGCGAGGGAAGCTGAAGGCAAGTGGTATGTTGCAGGAATCAATGGTGAAAATGGTGAGAAGCAACTTTCACTTGATCTGTCTTTTCTAAAAAATAAAAAGTGTAAAATGATTGCTTCGGGAAATAGTGAAGGTGATGAACCTTCATTTCAATTGAGTCAGACGGAAGTTCCAGCGTCTGGGAAACTAAATGTTACCCTAAAAGGGAATGACGGTTTTGTTGCCGTGTTTGAGTAGTACATAACGCTGATGAGCACAATAAGAAAAATCAAAATTGTATTTTATTTAAATGAACCCGTAAGCATCAAATCAAAATGAAAAATGTAGTCGCTCTATTTTTCCTTTCGTCTGCCATGACTCTCCTTTCTTCTAATGTAACGGTGGGTCAATTGCCTTATCAGAATCCCGATCTTTCCTCTGAAGTGCGCGCGAAAGATTTAATTTCCAGATTGACATTGGAAGAAAAGGCAACCTTGATGTGTGATGTATCGGATGCCATCCCCCGATTGGGAATAAAAAAGTTTAACTGGTGGAGTGAGGCACTGCATGGCTTAGCCAATAACAGTAATGTTACTGTCTTTCCGGAACCGATTGGTATGGCCGCATCCTTTGACGATGCATTGGTGTATAAAATTTTTGATGCAACCTCCGATGAGACCCGTGCCAAGTATCAGGAGGCAATGCGCAACGGTCAGGAAAACCGACGTTTCCTTAGTCTTTCAGTCTGGACACCGAATGTTAATATTTTTCGTGATCCACGATGGGGTCGTGGTCAGGAAACGTATGGCGAAGATCCGTACCTGACTTCACGGATGGGAGTTTCTGTAGTAAAAGGTTTACAGGGTCCCGAAGATTCCAAATATAAAAAACTGTTAGCGTGTGCCAAGCACTATGCAGTTCATTCCGGGCCGGAGTGGAGCCGTCATGAACTTAATCTGAATAATGTGGATCAACGTGATTTATGGGAGACCTACCTGCCGGCGTTTAAGTCATTGGTTCAAGAGGCAGATGTTCGCCAGGTCATGTGCGCTTATCAGCGTCTGGATGATGAACCGTGTTGCAGCAATACCCGCTTGTTACAAAGTATCCTGCGTGATCAGTGGGGTTTTAAACACATGGTGGTTTCCGATTGTGGTGCAATCGGTGATTTCTATACAAGCCATAAGGTTTCGTCCGATGCAACCCATGCTGCAGCTAAGGGGGTGCTCGCCGGAACGGATGTAGAATGCCAGTGGAATAATCATAACTATAAACTATTACCTTCTGCCGTTGAAAAGGGTTTGATTACTGAAAGTGAAATCGATCAGCGGTTGATGCGGGTACTGATAGGTAGGTTTGATCTTGGCGAAATGGATGATGATGAACTTGTTCCCTGGACTAAAATTCCCATGTCGATTGTGAACAATGAAGCGCATCAAAAGCTTGCCCTCGACATGGCACGGGAGTCAATGACCTTGCTCCAAAACAACAATAACATTCTTCCATTAAATAAGTCAGCAAAAAAAATCGCAGTGATCGGTCCCAATGCCAATGATAAACCCATGCTGTGGGGAAATTATAATGGAACGCCTGTCAGAACCATTACGATCCTGGAAGGTATCAAGACTAAACTTTCGGCGCGGAAAATTTTGTACGACAAAGGATGCGACCTGGTTGAGAATAAAATAACAGAAAGCTATTTTGCTCATTGCTCCTTTGAGGGTAAACCGGGTTTTAAAGCAACGTACTGGAATACCCCGAACCGAACAGGGGATATGGTTATCGCCCAACAAATCGCTAACCCGATAAAATTAACAACGGCAGGGCAACATGAATTTGCATCCGGTGTTAAGCTCGAAGGTTTTTCTGCGAAATATGAAACCGAGTTTGTTGCTCTTCAGGATGAAGAAATTGTTTTCAAAACGGGTGCAACCGGCCATTTTGAATTATTGGTAAACGGTGAATCCATTCAGCGCTATGACAACTGGCGGACACTACCTTCACGTGTTCCCTACAAAGTTGAACGTGGGAAAAAATATAAATTTGAAATCCATTTTGGTCAACTCAACAACTGGGCCGCCAATCTGGAATTTAATTTTGGTAAAGAAGTGGATGTCGATTACACCGATCTACTGAATAAATTAAAAGATGTTGAAGTCGTTGTTTTTGTGGGGGGACTTTCCACACTACTGGAAGGTGAAGAAATGCCGGTTTCCTACCCGGGATTTAAGGGAGGTGACCGCACCGACATTGAATTACCGGAAGTTCAGCGCAACTGTCTGAAAGCGCTGAAAGCGGCTGGTAAAAAAGTGGTCTTCGTCAACTGTTCCGGGTCTGCGATTGGCCTGGTTCCGGAGACGGAAAGTTGTGATGCGATCCTGCAGGCATGGTATGGTGGAGAGTCCGGTGGACAGGCTGTTGCTGACGTGTTGTTTGGTGAGTATAACCCATCGGGGAAATTGCCCATCACCTTTTACAAAGACACTACCCAACTGGCTGATTTTGAAGACTACTCCATGAAAGGAAGAACCTATCGGTATATGGCCGATCCCTTGTTCCCGTTCGGGTTTGGACTCAGCTATACGCAATTTAATATCGGCAAAGCCAATGTGGACAAAGCTACGATCAGCTCCAATGAATCTGTTCAACTAACGATCCCCGTCACCAATGCCGGTAAACGTTCCGGTACAGAAATTTTGCAAGTCTATGTTAGAAAAGTGAATGATCCGGATGGTCCGCTAAAAACATTGAAAAGTTTTGCACGGGTAAAACTTGCTCCGGGTGAAACCCAACAAGTACGCATTGATCTACAGCCATCAGCTTTTGAATTTTATAATCGTGATGAATTGAAAATGATGACGAGCGCTGGGGAGTATGAAGTCTTGTATGGCAGCAGTTCAAAAAGTAATGATTTAAAAGTGGAGAAGATCATGGTCAACTAAAGAACCATGTTCCCAATAAAATTCGAGATTTATAAATAAAATGTTGCCGACCAGATCCTTTATTGGAATTCTGATTCTGGGTTGGTATGGGAGTAGTTGTACTCCGCAAAAGCAGGAAACTCTATATTCCAATGAATTTCCGTTAGGTGATGTTCAATTATTGGAAGGTCCCTTTCTCCAGGCCCGTGATCTGAATATTGATGTGTTATTGAAATATGATGTTGATCGCTTGTTACAGCCCTATCGTAAAGCAGCCGGTTTACCCGATAAGGCAGAAGGGTATGACAATTGGGAAGGATTAGCCGGACATGTAGGTGGCCATTATTTAACAGCCATGGCAATGAACTACGCAGCAACCGGTGACACATCATGTAAGCAGCGAATGGACCATATGATTGCAGAATTAAAGGCATGTCAGGAGGCAAATGGAAAGAATAATCCGGATTGGGGCAATGGATATGTTGGTGCTGTACCCAATGGCGAAGAAATCTGGAGCAAACTTAAAGGTGGTGATTTTACACCCTACCAATCCGCATGGGTACCCTGGTACAACGTTCACAAAATGTATGCGGGATTGCGCGATGCGTACTACTATGCTGGAAGCGAAGAAGCAAAAAATATGTTCCTGGAATTCTGCGATTGGGGCATCAACCTGACGGCATCGTTAACCGATGAGCAAATGGAAACGATGCTCGATACAGAGTATGGCGGAATGAACGAGGTGTTTGCAGATGCCTATCAAATCACAAAGGATGAAAAATATCTTGTAGCAGCGAAACGATTTTCACACCGAATGTTACTGGATGCCATGGCGTCAGGTGTTGACAATCTTGATAACAAACACGCCAATACGCAGGTACCCAAGGCTGTTGGGTTCCAGCGCATCGCGAAATTTACAACCGATGAAGAATACGGAAAAGCAGGAAGCTTCTTTTGGGAAACGGTAACCGCTAACCGCACCCTGGCAATGGGTGGTAACAGCAGACGAGAATTTTTTCCAAGTCCGGCTTCTGGCCCGGATTTTATAAATGATGTCGAAGGTCCCGAGTCTTGCAATTCATACAACATGGTGAAACTTGCGGAAGAACTTTTCAGGACCGAGCCAATGGCAAAATATGCAGACTATATTGAACGTACGTTGTATAATCATATTCTGTCTACTCAGCATCCTGAGCATGGCGGCTATGTTTATTTTACTCCGGTTCGCCCAAGACACTACCGGGTGTATTCGGCTCCCAATGAAGCCATGTGGTGTTGCGTTGGTAGTGGAATGGAAAACCATGGGAAATACAACCAGTTTATTTATACCCACGCGGGTGATTCACTGTATGTAAATCTATTTATAGCATCAGCATTAAAATGGACGGAGCAAGGGATCAGTATCCGGCAGGAAACAAAATTTCCATATGAAGAGAAAATACACCTGACGGTTACAGAAGGATCTTCAAAATTCGTGTTGATGATTCGCTATCCATCATGGGTTAAGGAAGGAGCTTTACGCATCACAGTGAATGGCAACCCCATACACTATGAGCAGAAGCCGGATGCTTACATCGCGATTGATCGTGAATGGAAGGAAGGTGATGAAGTAGACATCCAATTGCCAATGCATATTCGTACCGAACCATTGCCAAACGTTCCTGATTATAGGGCAATATTGTATGGGCCAATCTTGCTGGGCGCAAAAACAGGCAACGAGGATTTAAAAGGATTGATTGCGAATGATAGCCGATGGGGACATATTCCCAGTGGTGAACAATTACCCATTGACCAGGCGCCCATCATTATTGAAGATGATCTTACACAAATTGCTGAGCGATTGACACCCGTTGCGGGAAAGCCATTACATTTTAATTTGACCAATGTTAAATTGATCAACCCGGTAGATCTTGAACTGGAACCATTCTACAACATTCATGATGCACGATACATGATCTATTGGATGGCGCTTTCGAATGCTCAATACAGCGCATATGAAGATTCACTTGCCCGGGAGGAAAAAGAAAAACTGGAACTTGCAAAACGCACCATTGATTTTGTTGCTCCCGGCGAGCAACAACCCGAAGCGGATCACGCAATGCAACAAGCCGGTTCACGAACCGGAAATCGATTTGATAAATTTTGGCGTGATGCAGCTGATGGCGGGTATTTCAGTTATCAACTTTCTACAAATGGTGAGACTGGATTGAGCGTAATGGTGCGGTACTGGGGTGCAGAGTGGGGGAGCAGAAAGTTTGATATTTATGTCGATGACGAAAAACTTAAGTCTGAAGACAATACAGGTAAGTGGCATCAGTCACGGTTTTTTGATGTGCCGTATACAATTCCTGATTCATTGTTAACCGGAAAAAAAGAAATCACTATAAAATTTCAAGCCCGGCAAAAGAGCACTGCGGGTGCAGTTTATTATATCCGCCTCGTGAGAAATTAAGAAGAGTCAATAATGAGACAACCCTCAAATCCTTGTCCAATGAAAAAGAATAGACACTTGTTTTCGATAATTTTACTGCTCATTATCGGAGCGTGCGCAAACCCGCTTCCCCCCGGGCAGGTAAAAGTCGAAGGCGGTTTAGTTCAGGGAACTCTTGAAGATAGTTTAACGATCTTCAAGGGAATACCATTTGCTGCTCCGCCAGTAGGGAATCTACGGTGGCGTGCTCCTCAACCAGTAGTATCCTGGGAAGGGATAAAACAAACAACAGAATTTGCTCCCATCCCTATGCAGGGTGGCAACCCTCCATCTGGAAAAAGTGAAGATTGTTTGTATTTGAATGTATGGACTCCGGCAAAATCAAAGGATGATAAAATCCCGGTACTAGTCTGGATTTATGGTGGAGGATTCAGTTTTGGATCAACTGCAGAACCAGTTTACAACGGAGAGAAATTAGCGAAAAAGGGAGTCATACTGGTGAGCATTGCCTATCGGGTTGGTCCACTAGGATTTTTAGCTCATCCCGAATTAAGTGCTGAAAATGAACATCATGTTTCAGGCAATTATGGATTACTTGATATGATAGCAGGCCTCGAGTGGATACAAAATAATATTGCTGCATTTGGTGGTGACCCGGATAAGGTTACAATTTTTGGTGAGTCTGCCGGTGGGATTGCTGTCAGTATGCTATGTGCATCACCCTTGGCAAAAGGATTATTCCATGGTGCGATTTCTCAAAGTGGCGGATCTTTTGGGCCAACAAGACCAACTACATACCCGGGTGAAAACATGAAGAAGTTAAGTACTGCGGAGATAGATGGAGAGTCTTTTGCCCAGCGTGCGGGTGTTAATACCCTTGCTAAATTACGATTGATCCTTGCAGACTCACTTCCGGGTGGTTTTGGGATGGGTAGCGCCTGGCCAATTGTTGATGGATGGGTAATTCCGGATGATCAGTACAAATTATATGAGTCTGGAAAATTTAATGATACACCGATTCTGGTCGGCTATAATTCTGATGAAGGGGCTTCCTTTACACGGACACGCGATCCAAATGAATTTACGGAGGGTGTAGAAACCCGCTACGGAAAATTTGCAGCAGAATTATTACAAGCCTATCCTGTGGGTCAGGATACAGTTCCTAAAACCGCACGCGATCTGGCCCGGGATGCCGCCTTTGGTTGGCAAACCTGGAGCTGGGCACGCCTTCAGTCAGGTATTGGAAAATCAAAAGTCTTTTATTATTATTTTGATCAGCATTCAGACTATCCTGAGGGTTCACCACGTTATGGCTATGGGTCTCCGCATGGACAAGAAGTTGCCTATGTGTTTAACAACCTTGATCCTTCTAATCCGAATACTTCCAAAACGGATTTAACGATTAGTGATGCGATGGCCACTTACTGGACAAACTTCGCCAAGCAAGGTGATCCTAATGGAAAAGGTATGCCTGAGTGGCCTGCCTTTAGCGATGCAAATCCAAGCGTTATGTATTTTAAACAAACACCTCAGGTCGGACCGGTTCCCAGCAGTGAATCGCTCACGGTATTGGATGCCTATTTCCGATGGAGAAGATCATCGGAAGGAGCGGCTTGGGCGAAATAATAGTTTAGGACAGATGCCTTGAAGCATACGAAAGGAGTCAACAATGATGAAGATTACACATATACAATTTGAAAAAATGAAAAGAAACTTAATTTTATTATCAGCGTTAGGTGCCCTGATGTGCTGGGGTGGGTTTGATTCCTTTGGCCAATCAAAAAAGAAATCATTAAAGAATGCGCCCGTATTCTCTAATGTTGTATACACAGGCGATGATCAGGTGTATAAAGACAATCCACTGGGTCCGGATGAATTTTACAATCCAATCCTGCAAGGGTGTTATCCGGATCCGGCCATCACTCGTAAAGGTGATGACTATTATATGGTATTCTCATCATTTGCTATGTTTCCCGGTGTGCCGATTTTTCATTCAAAGGATCTGGTCAACTGGAAACAGATTGGTCATGTATTGGATCGCGTATCACAACTGGATGTGCATGATACCGGAATCGCCGCCGGCGTGTTTGCCCCCGGGATAACCTATAATCCTAATAACGATACCTTCTACATGATCGTGACTGCATTTGCAGGACCGGGTGGAGGAAATATCATTGTCAAAACAAAGGACCCGATGAAGGGGTGGAGTGAGCCCATCAAAATGAATTTTAACGGAATTGATCCTTCTATTTTCTTTGATGACGATGGCAAGGCCTATGTGGTCCATAATGATGCTCCTTTAAAGGAGAAAGAACAATACAATGGACATCGGGTCATCAAGATATGGGAATATGATTTGGTGAATGATCAGATCATCGCGGGGACGGATGAAGTAATTGTGGATGGTGGTGTTGATCTTTCAAAAAAACCGATATGGATCGAAGCACCGCATATCTATAAAAAAGATGGACGCTACTACCTGATGTGTGCCGAAGGAGGTACCGGCGGATGGCATAGTGAAGTTATTTTCGTCAGCGATAAACCGAAGGGGCCGTATATACCTGCACCGGGTAATCCCATCCTTACACAACGACACTTTCCAAAAGACCGCACTAATAAAGTCGATTGGGCCGGACATGCAGATTTGGTATTGGGGCCTGATAAAAAATATTATGGTGTGTTTTTAGCCATACGACCAAACGAAGAAGACAGAGTAAATACCGGTCGTGAAACGTTTATTCTGCCCGTTGACTGGTCGGGCGAATTTCCGGTTTTTGAAAATGGACTTGTACCCCTTTCACCTAAATTGAAATTGCCGGAAGGAGTAAAAAACAAAACAACCGAAGCGGGATATTTCCCAAATGGAAATTTTACGTATACCGAAAACTTTATAGCAGAAAAACTGGATTACCGGTGGATTGGACTACGCGGACCTCGTGAAGCATTTATCTCCAAAACCAAAAATGGTTTGCGGATAGATCCATTTGAAACCAACATTAAAGAGCGGAAGCCAACCTCTACCTTGTTCTACCGGCAACAACACAAAACTTTTTCTTTTGATGCCACTTTGGATTTCCAGCCGGCTTCCGAAAAAGAATTGGCGGGGATCGTCTGCCTCCAAAACGAAGGATCTAATTATGTGTTTGGGGTAACCAAAACAGGCAAGGAGTATGCATTGGTTTTACAAAGGACCGAAACCCAGGGCAGGGGAAGGAACCGTGAAGTAAAATCTGAAATTCTGGCCAGCGAAATAATTACGTTAACGAAACCCATTCGTCTGCAGGTAAAGGCAAACGGTGATGCGTATCAGTTTGGCTATGCCATCGAAGGAAGTGAATTTAAAAATCTGGGCGGTGTGGTTTCGGGTGCTATTCTCTCCACGAATGTAGTCGGAGGCTTTACTGGAAACTTACTGGGATTATACGCCACATCGGCAAATGATGCATTCCCTAAATAAGTTAAAATCAATCTCAATAAATATAGCGAGATGAAAACACTAGTTTGTGTTGAACCCCGGAAATTCGAATACAGGGAAAGTCAGATTCCAACCCAGACACCGAGCCACGCAATCATCAGGATTAAGCGCATTGGCGTATGTGGTACGGACCTGCATGCATTTGAGGGAACTCAGCCTTTTTTAAGTTATCCGCGGATATTGGGACATGAGCTGGCGGGTGAATTAGTATCGTTTGATCAGGCGCCAGGTTTTAATGAAGGAGAAATGGTTTCCATTATTCCGTACTTCTCTTGTGGTATTTGCATTGCTTGTCGTTCGGGCAAATCTAATTGCTGCAGCAGTATTCAGGTATGCGGCGTACACATTGACGGTGGTATGGCGGAATACCTTTCCGTTCCTTCATCATCCTTGTTGCATGGGGATGGATTGAGTTTGGATGAACTGGCATTGGTTGAACCGCTTGCCATAGGAGCCCATGGCGTTGGCAGGGCAGCAGTTCAACCGGGTGAATTTGTCCTGGTCATGGGGGCAGGACCCATCGGGATGGGTACCATGGAGTTTGCCCGGATTTCGGGAGCGAAAGTAATCGCTCTGGATATTAATGAACAACGACTACAATTCTGTAAACAAAAACTCAACGTATTTGCAACAATTAATGCATCTGCACCGGATGTTGTTGAACAACTAAAAATCATTACCGATAGAAACATGCCAACGGTGGTTATTGATGCCACGGGCAATCAAAGGGCCATTAATACAGCCTTTAATTATATGGCCCATGGCGGCCGTTATGTTATTATTGGACTACAGAAAGGCGATATCACGTTTAGTCACCCCGAATTTCATAAGCGGGAAGGTACGTTGATGAGTAGCCGGAATGCGAGGCGTGAAGACTTTGATTTGGTTAAAAAAGCGTTGAAAAATAAGGAAATTAAGCCCTCAGCCTATATTACCCACAGCGCGAACTTTGAGGATGTTGGATCTGTGTTTGAACATTGGTTAAATCCCGGTACGGGTGTTATCAAAGCGATGATTGGGTTATGATTAAAATAAGATATCCTGACATGATGTATTTTGTTTAATATTTCCAAATTATCTATTGAAAAATTTTGAAATATTGCATTTTGACAGAATATAAATAGTGTAAAACATCAAAAAAAGAAAAGTAAATTCTACACTTCTAAATAATTTTTGTACATTTATACTATCAAATAGTACTAATGACCATAACAATTATGATCAACGGTCGAATTTGAACAAACAAAACCAACTTAACTTCTTACCAAACAACACAAAGAAATGTTATGAAAATTACTCTACTCAAATGTTCATTGGTGTTGAAAAGTCCTTTAATGGCCACCCTTATGGTTGCTGTTTTTGGCCTTTTTCATACACAAGCTTTCTCGAATGAGACTGCTGGTTTTTCTTCCACTGAAAATGCAATCGATATCGGAAAAGATTTTCAGGAAATCAGGGTTACGGGTACCGTAAAGTCTGCTGATGATGGAGCTGCAATCCCTGGTGTCAATATTGTTATCAAGGGAACCAGTATCGGTACGACGACGGATGTGAATGGTGGTTATTCCTTAAATGTTCCAAGCGGAGATGTTACACTGCTCTTTTCGTACATTGGATACTCAACTGCAGAAATAGCTGTGGCTAATCGGACCACTGTTGATGTTACCATGGAAACCGATATCGCTGCACTTAGTGAGGTAGTTGTTATTGGTTACGGAACACAGAAAAAATCTTCCGTAACAGGTGCCGTGTCTTCTGTTAGTTCGAAAGAGGTTGCCGCCCTGCCGGTTCCCAGTGTAGCTTCTGCTCTGCAGGGGCGTGTGCCGGGTGTAATGGTCACCAATAACGGTGGGCCAGGTACAAACGCGATCGTGAGGATTCGTGGAATTGGCTCCATCACGCAAAATTCCGATCCGCTCTATGTGGTAGATGGCTTTCCTGCAACTAATTTCAACTTAAACAGTATTGATACAAAGGATATCGAGTCCGTTGAAATTTTAAAGGATGCGGCTGCAACTGCTATTTATGGATCCAGAGCTGCAAATGGCGTAGTGTTGATTACTACTAAGCTTGGATCGAAAGATCAACAAGTACATGTTGATCTTGAGGCATATGCCGGAACTCAAAGTGCATGGAAGAAACTCGATTTATTAAACCGTGAACAATATCTTGATTATGGAACAGCACTGGCAACGAATGCAGGAGGTAACCCGCCATCGCGATTCTCGAATATGAATACTCCGATTTATGCAGGGACTTCACAAACCTTTGCACAGACAGAAACTGATTGGCAAGACGAGATGTTCCGTGCAGCACCCATTTCACAAATTCAGGCTGCACTTTCCGGTTCAACTGAAAAATCCAAGATGTATCTGTCATTCGGCCGGTTCAAACAGGATGGGATCATGTTGGGAACTTCTTTTGACAGATATAATGCACGCCTTGGTGTTGAAACAAAAATTGGCGAGCGATTTACAATTGGCGAGAATGTACAGGTTACCCAAAGCAACAACGAGAATCAGTTGGAAAGTGGCGGAAGAACAATGATCATGCACATGCTGCGGTCCATTCCGTACATAACTGTACGCAACCCTAATAATCCGGGTGGCTTCAATGGCCCAACTTCTGTGGACGGTTCTGATCCTGAAAACCCTGTTCGGTTGGCATTGATGGATAAAAGAACCAATAGTAATGTCAACATACTGAGCAATACATTCGTTCAGGCTAAAATTTTTGACGGGCTTAAATACAAGTTCACATTCGGTGTAAATTATTCAGTAAACCGTGCCTTACAAAATGACCCAATTTTTAGTGATGGTGGATATCAGGGTAGAGCAACTCACAACTTAAGGGATAATAGAAATACATATTATTCTCTCTATTATTCTAATCAGCTTTCCTATGATAAAACATTTGGTGACCATACAATCAATGCGGTCGTGGTCGCTGAGAGACAAGATGAGAAGTCAAATTGGCTGAATACGTATGGACAACTAACCACAAATGATATTAATCAATTGGCAGGAGCGAGTAATTTGACTGTTGATGGTGGGCTGTCTGAAACCTATTTGCTTTCTTTCCTGGCTCGTGTGAATTACGATTTTAAAGGAAAATACTTACTAAGTGCTTCGATGCGAAGAGATGGCTTTTCAGGATTTGCCCCCGATAATAAATGGGGTAATTTCCCCGGAGCATCTGTAGGATGGAAAATTAGTGAGGAAAGTTTTATGGCCGGTGTTAGCCAAGTCAGTGACCTTAAATTGAGGGCAAGTTATGGTAAGGTTGGGGCGAAGCCTAATGGTGCATACAATTATGTTTCACCTGTTTTCACGACTACACTTTATCCATTTAATAATGTTAATGCTCAGGGATCATACTTTCAGAAGCTCCCGAACGGTCAGTTCAGCTGGGAAATTTCAGAGATGAAAAATATTGGGGTTGATTTGGGCTTGTTCAATGATCAATTCACTTTATCAGCAGAATATTTCATTAAGGATACTGAAGCATTGATTTTGGGTACACCGCCAGCGCTTTCCTCAGGTATAACCGATCCTACAGATCAAAATATCGGAAAAATGAGGAATTCGGGATTGGAATTGACAGCCGGGTATTCCAAAGTAAGTAATGACTTCACCTTCAACGTGTCTGGTAATGTTGCTTTTATCAAGAATGAGGTAAATGCACTTTATAATGAAGCTGCTGCGTTTTATGCTGGTGGTAATCAGGATTACGGAGCCGGTAATTTCACGAGAACAGTTGCAGGATCCAGCATCCAGCATTTTTACCTTGAGCGAGTGGATGGGATTTTTCAAAACGTTGGAGAAATTGTCGGTAACGATGGAATGCCTACCCAGGCAGGTTTAAATCTCCCGCTGAATGCAGATGGAACAGTCAACATGACCGCTTATAATGATCCTGCAAATTTGGCATTGTATACCCGACCTGGTGATATTCGATTTAAGCCGGGCGGACCCAGTGATGTGGGTAGCTTCATGCCTAAATTCTCCTATGGTGTTAACTTATCTGCTACCTATAAAGGCTTTGACTTAACCATGTTTATCCAGGGCGTAGGGGGTAACAAGATTTATAATGGAACAAAGGTGATAACTGAAGGTATGCAACGGTTATTCAATTCAGGTACTGAGGTAACGAATGCCTGGACGCCTACTAACACGAATACTGATATTCCAAGGGCTGTAACAGGCGATCCCAATGGAAATGCAAGAGCAAGTGATCGATTCCTTGAGGATGGGTCCTACATGCGCATCAAGAGTCTGAATATTGGTTATACACTTCCAGCTTCTATGTTAGGTTGGACTGGCGGAGCTGTTAAGAAATTCAGAGTTTACGTTTCGTCTCAGAATTTGTTAACAATAACCAAGTATACAGGATATGATCCTGAAGTGGGTAGTCGAAATTATAATACCCTCACGAATGGTGTTGACTATGGTCAGTTCCCGCAGGCAAGAACATTCTTAGGTGGAGTACAAATAGGATTTTAAACGGAATAAATTATGAAAAAGGTATTATTAATATTTATTGCTGTAGTATCAATAGTTACTTCATGCAATGAGGATTTGTTAGACACTAAAAATCCTAATCAAATAACGGATGATGCTTTCTATACTACATTAGATCAGATCGGCACTTCAGTGACTGCAATATATGCTGTACTGCAAGGAAACCGGATGGTAGGAAGAGAGTATTTCTTTGTTCATGATCTTCGATCAGATGACATGAAAGCTGGTGGTGGTCAATTGGAAGTTCCCCGTGCGCAATTGTTAACGGGATCTCATACGTATACAAATGCGGTGATGACAGATGTATACACTGGACTGTTTACCATGGTGCATCGGGCCAATGTTGTTATATCAAAGGGAGCGGAACTTACTGTGCCAGCAAGCGATCAGGCTTTGTTGGACAGGTATATTGCCGAAGCCAGATTCTTACGAGGCTTTGCCTATTATAACCTGAGTACGTTGTGGGGTGGAGTGCCTATTTATGACACCTACTTTACGTCTTTCGCTGATGCTAAGCCAAGATCAACCCAGGCTCAAGTATTTGATTTTGCCATTGCAGATGCAAATGCTGCAAGTCTTGGTTTGCCAGCGACCTATAGTGCTTCTGATCAGGGGCGTGCAACGAAAGGTGCCGCACTGACGCTAGCGGGAAAGCTCAATCTTGCAAAGGGTGACTACACAGCAGCCAGAACAGCGCTTAAAGCAGTGGAAGACCTTGGCGTTTACCAACTTGTTGATGAGTTCTATGACAATTTTACAGAAGAAGCAGAATATAACAGTGAATCCATCTTTGAGATTGGCTTCCTTGATTCCGGGTATGGCTGGGATGCATCGGGTAATGGTACCGGAGGTGAGAGTTGGGTTCGTTCTCAGGAATATTCTGCAGTTGGATGGGCGAACCTGATTCCTTCAGACAATCTGATTGCAGGGTTCGAGGATGGTGATCCAAGGCTTACTGATTCTTTCTGGTTCCCTGGTGATACCTATGCCAATGGAACTGCGACATTAACAACTGTTGCTGGTGATAACACTACGCTCTATCAGGGAAATCAATTGAAGATCAGATGGAAAAAATATTCGATTATGTATAAGACTGATCCAGGCGGGTTCAATGTAAATGTTGGTATTAATTACAGACTCTGGAGATATGCCGATGTTTTGTTGCTTCTTGCAGAATGCGAGAATGAGGTTGGTACAGGCGCAAATGCTATCGCTTATCTGAATCAGGTTAGAAATAGACCCAGCGTTAGCATGCCTAATTATCCTACCGCTGACTATCCTGTAAATTCAAAAGCTGAAATTTTTAGAGCAGTTCAGCATGAAAGACAAATTGAGCTGTGCGGTGAGGAAATCAGGAATAATGATATTCTGCGTTGGAGAGCAAATGGAAAGCTAACAAGCGAACCAATTAGCTACTTCCAGGCAAATAAGTATGAATTACTTCCAATTCCTCAGGGCGAATTCAATACTAACCCGATGATTACGTCAGCAGATCAAAACCCTGGCTACTAATCATTAAAGAAAATTCAAAGTAAGAAATCCAGGGCAAAATTTTGCTCTGGATTTTTTATGTACCATCTTTTAAACGTAAATCGAATTTCGTGACATACCCAAAACAACTTTTTTGCCTGTTTTTATTCGTCGTTGTATTGTCGGCCTGTGAAAAACCGGGGTTTGAATTAATGCCATCCACTCACACGAACATAGATTTCAATAATCGCATTGAAGAAAATGATACTTTTAATGTGTTGCGCTTTGAATATATCTACAACGGAGCAGGCGTTGGCGTCGGTGATTTCGATAACGATGGCCGCACCGATATTTTTTTCGCGGGTAATATGGTTTCCAGTAAGCTTTATCTCAATAAAGGTGATTTTACCTTTCAGGATGTAACCGTTCCGGCCGGTCTTCAAACGAACTTATGGTGCACCGGGGTTTCACTTATCGATATTAACCAGGATGGCAAACTTGATATATATGTATGCACGGCTAATCCCAGGAATAATGAGCAATCTCCCAATCTATTATTTATTAACAGAGGTAAGGATGAGAATGGCGTGCCTGTTTTTGAAGAAGTTGCCAGCCAGGCAGGCTTGGACAACCTGGGGTATTCAACCCAGGCAGCCTTTCTGGATTATGATTTAGATGGTGATTTGGATATGTACCTGCTTAACAACGCTATCGAAAAATATCCCCGCAATACACCCATCGGCCAACGAGCCGATGGTTCAGGCAAAAGCATAGATAAGCTATTCAGGTATGATTCAACAACCAAAAATGGGGTGCCCCTGTTCACAGATGTTTCTATCGAAGCCGGAATTCTTCCCGAAGGTTGGGGGCTTGGCGTTGTGGTGAATGATATTAATCAGGACGGCTATCCCGATGTTTACGTGGCAAATGATTTTTTATCGAATGACCACTTATTTATAAATAATATGGATGGAACATTCACCGATCGAATTGGACAGTACTTAAAACATCAGGAGTTCAACGGTATGGGGGTTGATATGGCAGACATCAACAATGATGGATTAAATGACGTAGTAGCATTGGACATGCTTCCGGAAGATAACCTTAGGAAGAAAACCATGTTTTCAAATAGTGGATATGATCGGTTTCAGAAAAACCTTCAGATGAAATATCAGCCTCAATATGTCAGGAATGTACTGCAAATCAATAATGGAAATGGGACGTTTTCTGACATTGGCTATTTCGCTGGTGTTAGTGAAACCGATTGGAGTTGGAGTTCACTCCTCGCGGATTTTGATAATGATGGCTTTCGGGACCTGTTAATTACTAATGGCTATCGAAAAGATGTCACCGATCTGGACTTTGTTGCATACAGTAAGGAATCCTCACTATTTGGAACCGATGAAGTTAAGATGAAAAATGTCATTAAGGCAGTAAATGAATTGGAAGGTGTTAAAAAACCCAACTTTATTTTTAAAAATAACGGTGACTTAACTTTTTCAAACCAGGCTGAGGCATGGGGAATGAATCAGCAATCCTACTCCAATGGGGCTGCCTATGCCGATTTTGACAATGACGGAGATCTTGATCTCGTTACCAACAACATCAACGATGAAGCATTCGTTTATCGGAATGATCTTAATACGAACGCAAACAGAGGTGATCACAATTTTCTACGAATCAAACTACAGGGCGAAAAAGGAAACCTGGCAGGCTATGGAACAAAGATCACCGTATATTCTGACGGACAAGTACACTATGCCGAGCACCAAACCATACGAGGTTACAAGTCTACGGTTGAAAACATTGAGCACTTTGGTCTTGGTAAAGTGCCTTCGGGTATGGTCGATTCAATCACCATACGTTGGCCCGGAGGAAAGAGTCAGATCTTGCGCAATATTTCAACGAACCAAACCATCCTGGTGCAGCATAGCGATGCGGTGCTAACACCCAAACAGCTTGCTCCTGCTGTAACCCTGTTAACAGAATCTCATAAAACGGTTGACCTGCAGTACCGACATCAGGAAGAAGAATTTGTTGATTTTCTTGAAGGTCAGTTTTTGTTACCCCATAAGCATTCGCAGGGCGGACCCGGCATCACGGTTGGCGATGTAAATGGTGATGGCCTGGATGATTTTATTCTGGGGGGATCAGCTGGCAAACAGGCTAAAATTTTCTTGCAGCAAGTCAATGGTTCGTTTAAAACAGATTCCCTTCCAACAAAGATGGCTGAAGATATGGGGCTTCTTCTATTTGATGCCGACAATGACGGAGACCTTGACGTGTATTGCGTTAGCGGAAGTTCTGAGTTTAAAGGCAATAAGCTGAATTATCAGGATCGGTTCTACCGCAATTCCGGTAACGGAAAATTCGAATATGATGCCAGTGCTTTGCCCGAGCTGACCAGCAGTGGAAGTTGTGTAGTGGCAAATGACTTTGATCGTGACGGAGATCTTGACCTTTTTGTAGGAGGAAGGGTGGTTCCAATGCGGTATCCGGAAACACCAGAGAGTTATCTTCTGGTCAATAGAGGTGATGGCAAATTTGACAATCAGGCAATAAAATTTTCTTCCACGTTGGGCAGCACTGGTTTGGTAACATCAGCAATTTGGTCTGATGTAAATAATGATGGATGGACAGATCTTGTCGTGGTGGGAGAATGGATGTCGATAACATTTTTCATTAACAATCAGGGAAAATCATTCACCACTTTAGCACTGGAAAATTCAACGGGTTGGTGGAATAGTATTTCGGGTGGTGATTTTGATAACGATGGTGATATTGATTATATCGCTGGTAACCTCGGTCTGAATTCGATCTACAAAGCATCTGTTGATGAACCCGTCACTATTTACGCAAAAGACTTTGATAATAATGGTTCTGTCGATCCTATTATTTGCCGATACATTCAGGGAAAGGAATATCCGGTGCCCCCACGTGATGCGTTAACGGGGTCAGATTGCCAGCCTTCGGGGCGTGGTACAAGGATACGCTCAGTATGGGAGCATGGGTATACAGGATATACTTTCCAAAGAGAAATTGGAAAACGCGATTGTCTTAAAAAGTACAATGCTCTCCTCAGTATACATTCAAAATAACGGCAACAATAATTTTGAAATTAAGTCGCTACCTTCTGAAGTTCAATTTTCCCCCATGTACGGAGCGTTGGTATCCGATTTGGATGAAGATGGTAACCTGGATATACTTTCAGTTGGAAATTCGTATGCCTGCGAAGTTTTATCCGGTTATTGTGACGCGGGTATAGGCAATTACCTGCGTGGTGACGGCAACGGAAATTTCAAATCTGTTCCGGTTACCCAATCTGGTTTTTTTGTTGATGGAGATGCAAAAGCGATGGCCAGATTAATTACCAGCGATGGAAAGGAAATGTTACTGGTTACACAGAACAGAGATAGTCTTAAAGTATTTACCAGGCCCGGTAAGACAACAGTCGAAGCCAGGTCTGTTGTGCAGGTAAAACCAGATGACGAATATGCCATCATCGAACTGGCTAATGGAAAAAAGAGAAAGGAAGAATTTTATTGGGGGCATGGATATCTTTCTTCTTCCAGTAGGGTGATCATTAAAAATGAAAGTATGTCAACTGTTACAATCCCGGACAGAAAGGATGAAAAACGTTGAAGTAGATTACGAACAGCAACCATTCCATAATAAAAATTGTCGGCATCGAGGAAACGAGCTGTACCATTGAAATGATCAGTTGCAAAACATGAAAACAAAAATTCACATCAACCTTACATGGATTACATTTCTCACGATGATAACCGTTGGGTCATTGCCGGCCCAGCAACTTCAAAGTGACAATGGGAATGGAACGTATACAAACCCTGTAATCAATGCAGACTTTCCGGATCCGGATGTAATTCTTGTTGGCGACACCTACTACATGGTCACTACGACGATGTTCATTTTTCCAGGCGTTACAGTCCTTAAATCACATGATCTCGTCAACTGGGAATATTGCAGCAATGCCGTACCACGATTCGATTTTCATAACGCGTATAATTTTAATCGCGGTAACCGATACGGCCATGGTCAATGGGCGACCAGTATTAAATATCATGATGGACAATATCATCTGCTCTTCATCACACTCGATGAAGGTGGATACCATTGCACGGCCACAAATCCTGAAGGACCTTGGAAAATTGAAATGTTGAAAAAAGGATTTTATGACCCGGGCTTATTTTATGACGATGATGGAAAAATATATGTGTTGCACGGATACGGAAAAATTTCAGTAACCGAAGTGGATGAAAATCTTACTCCTATTGGAAGAGATTCTTTGGTGTTCACCGGCACTATTCGGGGAGGACTGGAAGGATCACATGCCTATAAAATCAATGGCTATTATTATTTGTATGGAACGTACGGCGGAAGGGATGGGATACAGGTAGCCCTGCGCTCAAAAAATATTTATGGTCCATATGAGCAAAAGGTAGTGATCAGCGATGACAGCGATAATGTGAATTTTGGTGTACATCAGGGTGCTTTATTAAAAACCCAAAGTGGTGAATGGTGGACGATCCTGTTCTCTGATCGTGGACCTTTCGGGCGCTTCCCTTCGCTCCAACCTGTAACGTGGATCGATGGATGGCCGATGGTAGGGGTCGATGGTAAAGGCGTTATTACCTATCGAAAACCCAACGTTGGAAAAACCTATCCGGTGAAAACACTTCCGACTTCCGATGAATTTGAGGAGAAAACATTAGGGATGCAATGGGGGTGGAACCACAATCCGGATTCAACACGATGGTCGCTCGAAAATCGGGAAGGGTACTTACGGTTAACCGCGGGAAGACCCGTTTCAAATTTACGCGAAGCGAGGAATACCCTGACCCAGCGGATGTTTACCTATTATGACAATAAGCCGACACTCGGGATCACCAAAATGGATGTAACCAACATGAAAGACGGTGATATTGCGGGCCTTGCTGTATTTCAGGATCCGTATGCTTTTATTGCTGTAAAACAATTGAACGGCGTAAAATCGATGGTGATGGTGAGCAATGGATTGGAGGTTAGTAGTGTACCGATTCGTGCGAATATTGTTTACTTGCAGGCCGCTGCTCATTATGACTCAGATAAAGCATATTTCGCCTACAGTATGGATAACAAAAAGTTTATTCCGCTGGGTAATGAATTTACAATGAAATTCAATCTGACCGTATTTACCGGAAATAAGTTTTGTCTTTTTAACTATGCCACCAAATCTCCGGGAGGCTTTGTGGATTTTGACTGGTTCAGAATGGGAACCGAATCCATGATTAAAAAAAATTAATTTAGAAAAGTATTCAGTAAGCAAAGTAAAAACATGGGCAGAAAGATTATCTCTCGATTTAACGAATCAGCAATACTTGTTGCATTTCTTATTGCAATTGGTATCCAAACTATACAGGGCCAAAACCCCTTTATCCGTGATCAATTTACAGCAGACCCAACAGCAAGAGTATTCGATGACCGTGTGTATGTGTTCCCTTCGCATGATATTCTTGCTACAGAAGACAAAGGAAGGATGGGATGGTTTTGCATGGAGGACTATCATGTTTTTTCGTCTTCAAACCTTACTGACTGGACGGATCACGGCGTAATTGTTACACAAAATGAAGTGCCGTGGGTAAAGAAAGATAGCTATAGCATGTGGGCTCCCGATTGCATTTATAGGAATGGAAAATATTATTTCTACTTTCCAACGACCCCTAGTGACACAACAAAAGGAAGGGGATTTACAATTGGTGTCGCCGTAGCAGATAAACCCGAAGGACCGTATGTTCCGCAACCAAATTCGATACCGGGTGTCCGTGGGATTGATCCGAATGTTTTAATAGACAAAGATGGACAAGCGTATTTGTATTGGTCGGCAGGTAATATTTATGGAGCAAAGTTGAAAGATAATATGCTGGAACTTGCTGGTGAAGTGGTCACCCTTGGGGAACTCCCAACGAAAGGTCTTAAAGAAGGTCCGTACGTAATTGAGCGAAATGGAATCTATTACATGACCTATCCCCACGTTGAAAATAAAATAGAAAGACTGGAGTATGCCATTGGCGATAATCCTTTAGGGCCTTTTAAATTTGCAGGTGTGATTATGGATGAGTCACCAACGGGCTGTTGGACGAATCATCACTCGCTTTTACAGTTCAGGGATCAATGGTATTTATTTTATCACCACAATGACTATTCACCCAATTTTGATAAAAGCCGATCCATACGGGTGGATAGTATGAAGTTTAATGCCGATGGATCTATTAATAAAGTAACACCAACACTCAGAGGTGTTGGTGTAACCAATGGCCATGAAAAAATTCAACTCGACAGATACAGTGATAAAAGTGAAAATGGATCGTCTGTTGAATTTCTGGATACCCTGAATACGTTTGCGGGTTGGAAGACTATTCTGGATACGCCCGGATCCTGGATTCGGTATAATACGGTTGATGTTGGAAAAAAGTCACCAAAAGTTTTAGCGATTAATGCGATGTCACTGACGGGAGGGACGTTGCAGGTCCGGACCGGTGGGGTCAACGGAACTGTAATCGCTGAAGTAAAAATTGGAATAGGAAAGAGCTGGGCTATCCATAGTAGCCGTGTTACGAAGTTAAAACCTGGCATCCAGGATGTGGTGATCATGCTAAAAGGCGAAGGAGAGGTGGATGTTGATTGGATACGATTTGAATAAGCAAAATGTCGATACTTTATAAATCAATATGAAAAAGATCCTCAGAAAAATTGAATTTATATTACCAGGTGCACTTGTTGCATTTTTGATTTGTTACGCTGCAAGCATTCATGCTCAACCTTCAAGAGCACCAACCTTTATTTCACCAGAAGTTCATCCTGATAATTCAGTTACATTTCGATTTTACGCACCACAAGCAAATGAAGTGAAATTGTATGCGCAGTTTCAAAAAGAAAATGCATTGATGACGATGGATACAAAGGGTGTCTGGAGTATTACGGTTGACCCTGTTAAACCGGATATCTATCCCTATCATTTCGTAGTGGATGGTATACAGGTTGCGGATCCCAGAAACACAGCAATTTTTCCGAATGAGGGATTTCAAAACAGTCTGGTGGAGATACCCGGCACTACACCACTAGTGCATGCACTTCAGCCTGTACCCCACGGAACAATTTCCTATCGCTATTATGATTCACCAGCGTTGGGGTCACGCCCCGTGGTGATTTATACGCCACCAGGATATGAATCCAATACTGAAATGTACCCTGTTCTTTATCTGCTGCACGGAACAACCGATACGGAAGAAACCTGGACAAAAGTTGGTAGGGCAAATACTATTCTCGATAATTTAATTTCTCAGGGCAAAGCAAAACCAATGATTATTGTCATGCCCTATGGACGAGCCTTTCCAACAATATCGAAATCTTCCGGAAGTCTAAGGAATTGGGAGAACCTTCAGGAATTTAAAAAGGATTTTCTTTTCAATCTTTTACCCTTTGTTGAAAAAAACTATCGTGTAAAGGAGGGTAAGGATAGCCGTGCGATCGCAGGATTTTCTGGTGGGGGTGGCGAATCGCTATACCTCGGTTTAAACAATCCTGAGTTGTTTAGCTGGGTATGTGGATTTGCCCCCGGAATGCGAAAGGAAGAAATGGAACGAAACAATGAAGTGGCATTTTCAAATCCGGAACTTACGAATGAACGCTTAACGTTATTCTGGATTGGTGTAGGGAAAGAGGATGGATTGTATCCCGTAATTTCTGACTATTTAAAAGTTCTTGATGATAAGAAAATAAAACATGAAACATTTATTTCAGACGGTGGGCACACCTGGATGAATTGTAAATTGTTTTTGTCAGAAATCGCTCAAAAATTATTTCAATAACTATACGTTGATGACTATGCTTAAAAAATATAGTGCTCCATTGTTCGTTTGGGTTGCGGTCATCCTTTCAACTCCGTCAAATGGACAACCACCTCGTGGTCCTTTTGTTATTTCGCCAAGGGTGAAACCTGATAAAACCGTAACATTCAGTTACCTGGCACCAGCTGCAAAGGAAGTAAAACTTAGTGGTCAATTTCAAAGTGCCCCAGTGGCAATGACGAAGGATTCCATTGGTATTTGGAGTGTTACAGTAGGTCCGGTTAAGCCCGATATTTATCCGTATAGTTTTGTTGTTGATGGAGTAAACGTGATGGATCCTGCTAATGTATCCTTTTTCCCGAATGAACGGTTCAAAGGAAGTTTAGTGGATATTCCCGGTGAAGTACCCTTGATTCATGCAATGCGGGATGTTCCACATGGTGCAATCAATTATGAATACTATCCATCTTTAGAAAGTAGCACGGGTTCGTTGGTGGTTTATACACCACCCGGTTATGATCAGAATCCATCAAAAAAATATCCCGTCTTTTATCTGATCAGTGGTACGACAGATACGGAAGAAACATGGTTTAAAGTCGGTCGTGCCAACTTCATTCTCGATAATCTGATCGCGGAGGGAAAAGCAAAACCAATGATTGTGGTGATGCCGTATGGTAATCCTGCAGCCAGAATAGCCGAGCAGAAGGGCAAAGAAAAGCCCAATGATCCAATTCGGGAATCTCCGGAAGAAGCCTTGCGTGCATCGTTATTTGAAAATGATCTTGTGAAAAATATTATCCCACACATTGAAAAGAATTACCGGACAATTTCCGGAAAAGACAGTCGTGCAATTGGTGGTTTTTCGAGAGGTGGGGGACAAACATTACGAACAGCCTTCGGAAACATGGATACGTTTTCATGGATCTGCTGTTATAGTGCGTTTCTATCTCCACAGTTAATGGAAACCAGTTACCGGAACATTTATGAAAATCCCGTAAAAACGAATGATCAATTAAAAATGCTCTGGATAAGTGTTGGTGAAGACGACTTCTTATTCGAAGGAACGGTAGAGTTCATGGAATTTTTGAAAGCTAAGAATATCAATTTCAAAAGTTTAATTACCGATGGTGGACATACATGGATGAACACAAAAGTATATCTGACAGCAACAGCACAGTTGCTTTTCAAATAAAAATTCCAACAGATTATGAAAAACAGAGCTTGTATTCTGGCAATATTAATGTTCACAGGTTTGGTTGGGTTTGCACAACGGCCTCCCCGGTTGAGTTCTCCCGATGTTCATCCTGACAACAGTATCACCTTCAGGATTTTTTCCCCGAATGCAAAAAAGGTAACACTGAATGGCGAATTTTTATCCGAGCCAGTCGATTTGGAAAAGGATGCATCCGGTGTGTGGACTGTTACCGTCCCACCAGTTCAGCCCGATATCTATCCGTACAGCTTCATGATCGATCAGGTGTTGACTGCCGATCCAAATAATACCTACCTCTTTGCCAACGAACGCTTCAAGCGAAGCATTGTAGAAGTTCCGGGAGCTGAACCACTGATTCATTCGCTCCAAAATGTACCGCATGGAAAAATTAGCTATCGATATTATACATCAACAACATTGGGAACCACGCGAACCATGCTGGTGTATACGCCCCCTGGATTTAATCCGACAGAAAAAACCAGGTATCCGGTGCTCTATTTGGTACACGGTGGCTCCGATACAGAAGAGACATGGACAAAAGTTGGGCGGGCCAATTTAATCGCAGACAATTTGATTGCACAACAAAAAGCGAAACCGATGATTATTGTAATGCCGTATGCGAATGTAAGGCCTAAGCCGATGATTGATTTTAATCAGGATGTAATCAACGATATCATTCCTTTTATTGAGTCGAATTATCCGGTTTTGGCCGATAGTAAAAATCGTGCAATCGCTGGTTTTTCTGTAGGTGGGGGACAAACGTTGAACATTGGGCTTACCCATCCGGATATGTTTGCCTATGTATGTTCGTATGCTCCCTACACCGCCACCGAAGAGTTTAAAAAGAACTTCACAAACTGGACACCTGATGCCGACACGATGAACAAACAACTGAAATTGTTTACTATTAGCGTGGGAACAGAGGACTTTCTATTTGTAAGCGTGAAGCAAAACTATTGCCATGTTTAAAGAAAAGAAGCTTAACGTGGAAGCGATGATTGTACCGGGCGGACATACCTGGATGAATTGTAAGCATTACCTTGCCACGCATAGTCTGACAAGATTATTTAAAGACAGTACAATGAGATACTTTCGGAATAGTTGCAAAATGTCGATTTTAAATCATGGAATGAGCAACCCAACTCATCCAGTGGGTTGAACAGTATCTCGTTTCATAAATCCTCGGATTATCCAACGGCGTGGCTTCGTAAAAACATACCGCATTTGTGGTTCCACTAAACACCAGGCAAAAGCGTGCATTTACCGCTATACTGAGCCCCGCAAACGCCCTTCGCAATCGTGTGCAAAATTGACCACCGTTGATTTTTGGAAGTTATAAATGAATTTAGCTCCGGTACATTCGAATTTATAATAATTGTAAAAATTACACTTTAAATCTTTATCCCATAACCAAATTAATCACCAAAACCCAATAAATTATGAGAAAACGCTACATACTAGGTTCATTTTGTATGCTGCTTTCGATGATGGCAGGCATACACGCCAATGCCTCAGTTGTTGGAGAGGTCGGGGGCAAAACCATGCCATTGATGCTTCAACAACAAACGATCAGCGGTACCATTACAGATGAAAACGGGAATGCTTTCCTGGGTGTCAAAAAGACTGAAAAGTGTACGAGCAACGGTACAGTATAAGTAGCTGATGGATATTATTCGATCGAGGTTGTCATCCAATTCCAGTACACTGGTTTTTTCGTTTGTTGGATACGCGCTACAGGAAGTTGCATTGGATGGAAGAACAACTGTAAGTATTTCTCTTCAGCCGGATTTAACATCTCTGGAAGAAGTGGTTGTAACGGCATTGGGTATTAAAAAGGAATCCAAAAAATTGGGGTACTCAGCAACATCTGTTAAGACGGATGATTTAGTGACGAACCGTACCACCAATGTGATGGAATCATTGACAGGTAAAGTTGCGGGCTTGAACATTACACCGCCGGCGGCTGGTGCTGGATCCAGTATGCAGATTCGTTTAAGAGGACAAACTGCCTTTGCAGGTGCTAACAACGCACCGTTATTTGTAATCAATGGGTTGCCAATTGATCAGTCAGCAAGAGGTGTCAATGGTCGTGGTGACAACCGCGATCTTGGAGATAATTTGCAGAATCTTAACCCCGATGATATTGAAAGTATGACCGTACTTAAAGGTGCGTCTGCAGCAGCAATTTACGGTTCACGCGCTGCAAATGGTGCCATTATTATTACCACTAAATCGGGTTCCAAAAATCAGGGCGTTGGGGTAGAATTTACTTCCAGTTATACGACACAAACTGCGCTGAATTTTATGGATGAACTTTTCCAAACGGAATATGGAGCAGGTGATGGCGGTGTTAAACCTGCTGATGCGGGTCAGGCTGCCTCAAACGGTCACTATGGCTGGGGTGCAACATTAGATGGATCGAATGTTCCTGCATGGACTGGATTATCGTATCCCTATGTTGCCTATGAAGATCGCCTCTTTGACTTTTTCCAAATGGGCTCAAATTTCACGAATACTCTCGCCCTGTCCGGAGGAGATGCCAAAGGAAGTTTCAGGGTCTCCTACTCGAATTCGGATGCCAAGGGAATTACACCTACCAATGAATATACCAAGAATATTTTCAATGTGGGTGTAAACCGGGATATCACCGATAAGTTAAAATTACAGATGAATATTAACTACGCGGTTGAGAATAACTACAATGCTCCCCAAATAGGAACGCAAGGACCAGGAGCAGTGAACTTTTTCACCCGGATGGCGATATCCACTCCTCTCGAAGCTTTTCGGGATTACTCCATTAATCCCGTTACTGGTGCAGAAGCCCGAACAAATGGTTTTTTTGGAACGATTGTAAATCCGTATTACCTCCTTGAAAAGCAGGAATATTATGATGATAACCGAAATCGCTTTTTGGGTACAGCAACCTTGCGGTATGATTTTACGGATTGGCTGTATGCACAGGGAAGATTTAATTATGATCAATCCAACAATCTTGCAGAATGGATCAACGTAGCAGGTGTTGGTGATAGTGATTTGTTAAGTTCCGATAATACTACCTATGGTGGTAATTATAATTTGCAGAATACCATGACGCGTGACATTAATGCTGACTTCTTGGTAGGGGGAACAAAGGAATTTGGTGTAATTTCCGTCGATGCCAGTATTGGTGGAAATACATTCAGATCACTCTGGCAACGAACAAATCAGGGATCAAGCAACTTTACAGTTGCCGAGCTTTATACACTTGATAATGGTTCGGTTAAAAGTCAGGGCTATGGGTATAGTGAATCAAGAATTAATTCGCTTTACGGTTGGGCAGAGTTGGGATACAACGGTATGGTCTATTTGAATTTTACCGGACGGCAAGACTGGTTTTCAGTTTTGAATCCTGAAAAGAATTCCAAGTTTTACCCTTCTGTTTCCGGTAGCTTTATTTTCTCTGAAGTATTGGAAAGTCAGAGCAGTTGGTTATCCTATGGTAAGTTAAGAGCATCGTGGGCAAAAGTGGGAAGTTCTAACGGAGTGAATCCGTATGATGGCAACCTGACTTATGGAATTAATCAGAATAAATTCAATGGTCAGACACTGGCAACGATTAACGGCACACAGTCCCCCAATCCGTTTATTCAGCCGTTTACTGTAACGGAGAAAGAGATCGGAGTTGAGATGAGATTATTCAATAACAAGGTGCTGGTTGACCTGGGAGCATTTGAGAAAGTTACGACTGATCAGATTCTTGCAGTACAAATTTCCGATGCTTCCGGATACAGTACTTCAAAAGAAAACGTGGCCTCCCTGAAGAATACAGGATTTGAGTCGTTAATTCAGGTTACACCGTTTCAGTCGAATGATTTTACCTGGACTTCTTCCTGGAACAATACCATTTTAGGAACCGAGGTACTTAATGTTGGTAATAATCCGGATGGTACACCGCTTGAATCATTGTTGCTCATTTACTTTAATGGTACAGGGAATGAATTTCTTGGAGAATTGCGGTATACTGTTGGGATGCCGATGAACCAATTGTATACCCGGACGTATGCGAGAGCTCCGGATGGACAAGTGATATTAAATTCCTCCAATGGCCGCCTGGTAGCAACAAATGCCAATACACCGGGTGCGCAGAATACAAATGGATTTCTTCCCGTTGGAAGTTCGATTCCGAAGTATACCGGAGGCTGGACCAACACCTTTACTTATAAAAATTTATCCCTGGGAGTATTTATCGACTATAAGTTTGGAGGTACTGTGCTGTCTTCTACCTGGCTGAATACAACCCGTCAGGGACACTCCCTCCTTTCACTGGAAGGACGCGATGGTGGCTTAGTATTTCCGGGTGTGATCAATACCGCTGCTCCTGGTGATGAGCCGGTATATGTAACGAACACCATCGTTGTTCCCGAGTCCAATCTTCGCGCGTTTTATTCTGACTACAGAAATCTTCAGATTGGTGACCCTTTCACATTTAAATCTGATTTTGTCAAGTTGAGAAGTGTATCACTTGCCTATAACTTTACCAGTATGATTAATCAGGTAAGTACGCTGCAGTTTATAAAAGGACTGTCACTATCAGCGTCTGTTAGAAACTTAGCAATTATATATAAGGATATGCCGGGATTGGATCCGGAGGCAATTCAGTCCTCAGGTGATTTTAGAGCAGGGTATGAGAACTCTTCACTGCCCACTACCCGAAATTTTAATTTCACGCTTAATGTTAAATTCTAATTATGAAAACGATAAAGCACTATATACTAATATGTTCGGTCTTCTTATTCGTGGGGGCCTGTGACACTGATTTTGTTGAGGTAAATACGAATCCGTATGCGATTACAGATATTGACCCTCAATTATTGTTTGCAAACGCTCAACGCGTCTCCCATAATGGCACATGGCAGGCTGAAAATACGATTGTTCAGCATTTTCAGAATGCTTATAATTCAGGTGCTACCCTTGGATTTAATTTTAATGCCGATATCGATGGGATCAACAATCCGAAATGGAATGCTTCCTATCCTGATGCGTTAAAAAACATTGAACAGGGGCTTGTTAATTTAGGGGAAGGAACCAGTCGCGTCAATTTGCGAAGCATGATGCGTATCTGGAGAGCGTCAATATATATGGGGTTGGTTGATACCTACGGAGATGTTCCATATGCGGAAGCTTCTAAGGCCTACATAAGCGGTATTTTCGATCCTGCTTACGATGATGATGAGGCAATCTATGATGACCTTTATGATGAGATTACAGAATCCCTGGCCGCTTTCAGCACCAGTGCTGATTTTGTTTCAGCAGATTTGTTTTATGGTACCTACGGATCGGAACCAGCTGGTGACGCAAGTGCACAGGTTGCGAAGTGGAAAAAGTTAGGGAATTCGATACTCCTTCGATTGGGTATGCGGTATACAAAGGTGGATTTAGCATTAGCGCAGGACATTGTAGAAGAAGCATTTAGTGGTGGCGTTATGACCAGCAATGCCGATAATGCGTACCTTGTATATGATGGACAACTGTTTCTGAATGGTGATAATAATAACCTGCGAAACTTCTCCTACTTTTATTATGCTGCAGAACCGTTGGTTGATAACCTGAAAGCAAACTCCGACCCACGTGGAAAGTTTATTCTGGCTAGTTACGACGAGCCTGCTGATGTGGTTGCCAGCATTCCAACTGCCGATACGGATTTGGCAAATCAGTTTGGTGTGCCTGTTGGAGTACTAAGTGGTGACATCATTGCCGATCCGGTAACCTACCGGGGTTCAAAAGGTGGAGGGTTGAATTATTCTCAAATAAACGTAAGCGTTGTTGCAGCTCCAACTGCACCGGGTGTATTTGTTTCCTATTCAGAAGTTGCACTTCTTCTGGCAGAAGCTGCATTCCGAGGTTGGAGCGTAGATGGTGTTACTGCACAAACCTATTATAACGCAGGGATCACGGCAGATATGCAATGGTATTCCATGTATCCAAATACTGGTGGAGGCATTACGGCCGGTGAAATTACTACCTACCTTGCGGAACCGGGAGTCGCTTATAGTGCACCAACTGGTCTTGAATTAATTAATACACAGTTGTGGTTAGTCCATTTGAAAAATGGTTCTGAAGCATTTGCTAATTTCAGAAGGAGCGGTTTCCCTGCACTTACCAGAAATACTTTTGATAATGTACTGGTAACCGGAAGCGGAACCCTCGATGGTTTTGCGCACAGAATGACGTATCCGGATCGTGAAGGTTCTGCAAATCCGCAAAGTTATCTGGAAGCAGTAACCGCGATGGGGGGTGAAGATAATCTCACAGCCCGCGTATTCTGGGATAATTAAAATTGGATTCTTTAATAGAAGGTAACCTACAAATTTAAGTTACCATTCAGGTTGGCTATGTTCTAAACATAGCCAACTTTTTTACTATTGTAGATTACCATTAATGGAGCGGGGTTACCATTGGCACAATTAGAAATATTATGTTTCATAGGAAGTAATTAATTTCATATCACAGCATGTTTTTGTGTACTGATGGTCGACAAAATCAACGATATTTTTCAACACCAAATCCAATTTATTGAAGTCATTTTCTATTTATAAAGTAGCACTGATAGGTGCCTTTATAGCCTTACTTGTATTTGTTTATTTTAGTTTCAGTTCAGGCGTAGCTTCTGCGGGCCCAGCGCTGATTCTTTTTTTCTTTTACTGGGATTGGCTTCCCGCGGTTTTGAAAGATTGAAAGGATTTACCTATTCAATCATGATTTTTATTGGAGTTGCCATCGCGCTTTATTATCCAACGTACCTGGTCGAGTTTAATGGATTTAAGATGGCGCTGCTCATTACACCACTGATCCAGATTATCATGTTTGGCATGGGAACACGAATGAGTGTCAATGATTTTGTTGGTGTTATTAAAATGCCCAAAGGAGTGGCCATCGGAGTGGTCGCGCAATTTACGATCATGCCAGTTATTGGGTTCATACTTGCGAAGCTCAGTAATTTTCCTCCGGAAATAGCTGCCGGTTTAATTCTGATAGGTTGTTCGCCAAGCGGGTTGGCTTCTAACGTGATGAGTTATCTGGCAAAAGCAAATCTTGCTCTCTCCATTACCTTAACCACCGTATCTACATTGATGGCTCCATTTGCAACACCTCTTATCATGAAATTTTTGGGTGGAACCTATATCGAAATTGATATTCTGAAAATGATGTGGGATATTTTTAAAATGATTGTAATTCCCATTGGTGCCGGACTGGTTTTCAACAGACTGCTGCATGGAAAATCAAAGTGGCTTGACATGGCCATGCCGCTGGTATCCATGATTGGTATTGGTATTATCATTACTGTAATCACTGCCGCCGGTCGGGATAATTTAATCGAAATTGGAATACTGTTAACGGGCGTGGTCCTTCTTCACAATACATTTGGTTACCTGATTGGATATTGGTTTGCCAGACTTCTAAAAATGAGTGAGAAGGATTCACGGACCATTGCGCTGGAAGTAGGGATGCAAAATGCCGGATTGGCATCCGGATTAGCAAAAGAGATGGGTAAGATTGCTACAGTGGGATTGGCTTCTGCAGTATTCGGGCCATTAATGAATATAACGGGTAGCCTACTGGCATCGTATTGGCATAGAAAACCACCAATAGAAGATTAGAACTTTTAACTTATAAAAATGATGAAACAGGTATATGTAGTATTGTTTATTGCGATATGTTTTTCCGGATACCAAAGTATTGGTCAGCAATTGTCGAAGGAAGAATTGGTTTCGTTAACGCCCCTTTGGAAAGGTGAGCGCTTTCCGGATGGTCGCCCGAAAGTACCGGATGACATTTTAAAGAGAATGAAACTGGTGACCCTTGAAGAAGCATGGGCTACTTGCCGCGGAGCAGGGTATAATTATCAGTACGAAGGTGACTGGATGCAGATCCATCCGGATGGCGTGCTGGTAGGAAGAGCGTTAACCGCCACATTCTTTCCTGGCCGGCCCGATATTCATGGGGTAATTCAGGATAAAGGAAACGCAGAAGGACGTGTACTTTCACCGAATGCCTGGGCAATTGATATGCTTCAACCGGGCGATGTGTATGTGGTTGATCACCATGATGCAACCATTGATGGACCAACCATTGGCGACAATCTGGGTAACTCAATTTTTGCGAGATCCGGAAATGGAATCGTTTATGATGGTCCACTACGGGATGTAAATGGGCTAAAAGAAATTGAGGGGTTTACCAGCTATTTCAAAACCTATCACCCTTCGCATCACTTTGGTAGTTATAGTCCGGGTAATAATAGAGGCCCAATCCGTTTGAATACCACCCTGGTGGGCATCAATACAATAACACGAATCGGTGGCGCAACGGTAATGCCCGGCGATGTGGTGCTCGCACGGGATGGCGGCGTGTTGTTTATCCCTCCGCATCTTGCAGAACAGGTTGTGAAGACTTCGGAAATCGTTCGATTACGCGATATGTTCGGCCACCAGCGTTTGAGAGAAAAAAAATATACGGCCGGACAAATCGATTCACGATGGACAGATGAAATTGAAAAGGATTTTTCGAAATGGTTGAATGATCATATTGATGAACTTCCTGTACCCAAAGAACAAATTCAAGAATTGTTAAAAACTAGAACCTGGTAACTATGAAATCAAATTCTCAATCAAGACGCTCATTTTTAACGAAGAGTGCCATGGCAGGTGCTTTAGGCTTTGCCGGAATTTCCGAATCCTTTGGAAAAGGTTTTACAAAGGCCATTGATGAGCAACCAAAACTTTCAGCTCCTTCCGATTTAAAAATCACCGACGTTAAATGTGGTTACGTAGGCGGAAGTCTGTTCGTAAAAATATACTCTGATCAGGATATTTACGGTTGTGGAGAAGGAGTGGATGCTATCCGCGGAACCTATCACATGGTGAATGGCATGGGGCGTTTTTTAAAAGGACAAAGTCCCTTTGCCATTCATAAAATATTTGAACAGATGCGAAGAGCAGGCCATTTTGGTGGAGGGCAATCGGGTATGTATGTTGCAGTTTTATCAGCAATCGAAACCGCGTTATGGGACTTGACCGGTAAGGCATTAGGACTCCCGATTTATCAATTGCTTGGTGGAAAATTTCGGGACAAAGTAAGAGTGTATTGTGATACTGCACTGTATCGCGTGCGGTTTCCATCACCTGAAGATTTTGCAACTGCTGCGAAGGATGCTATTAAAAACTGGGGCTTCAATGCTTTGAAATTTGATTTGGATTATGCATCCGATCCTGATAAATATGATCGGTACAACTGGACCGCCAGTCCGGGTGAAATAACAAGAATGTACAATCAGTTGGCAGCTGTGCGGGAAGCGGTAGGACCAAAAATTGATCTTTGTGTGGATATGCATGGTCGCTATGACTTCCCTACCGCTCAGGCAATTGCGAAGAAAGTGGAGCCATTGAACCTAACCTGGTTAGAGGAACCTGTTCCAGCTGAAAATGTGGATGCCTACCGAAGAATTGCTGAAGAAACCAATACACCGATTAGTGCAGGTGAGAATATTTACCTGGGTTATGGATTTAGAAGATTGCTTGAAATCGGTGGCGTCGATATTGTGATGCCAGACTTACAGAAATGTGGGGGACTGGGAGAAGGTCAACGCATTGCCAATCTTGCTAATTTGTATTACGTACCGTTCTCACCACATATGGTAGCATCATTTCTGGGTGCAATGGCGTGTGCGCATGTTTGTGCAACCGTTCCTAATTTTCATTTGATGGAATGGCAATCCTATTTTCATACGAATCCAATGTATAAAGAGATTGTGACGTTTGATGAAGGAGATTGGGTTAAGGATAGTTTCATAAAAGTATCCGATAAGCCGGGCATTGGTGTTGATATCAATGTGGAAGCAGCAAAAAAGTATGCGGTTCCAGGTGTTCCTTTCTTTGAATAGATCACCTTTTTGCAGTCAAACATTCCTTTGATATTTTGAAGATATTGCTAATGCTTTTGTTGTAGCGTAGCGATATCTTCAAATTCATCGGCGAGTTTAGCCGTCACTCTTTCAAAGATATCGAAGTATTTCTGATAGGTTTTATGGTGGTATTCATGTGGTTGGTAGGTGTCTGTTAATACAACCGAATTTGATGCCTCTTCCAGACTTTGGTATTTACCCATGTCCGTAGCACTCATCAGGAAAGAACCGCGTGAAGTAGTATCGGAACTGACCGATACAGGTTTGTTAAAAATATCAGCAATCATTTGTGCACAAAATGGAATCGAGGCAAAGCTGCCATTAACAGATAAGCTCTTAATTGAACGATGCTCTTCCAGCGTCTTTCCAATACTATAAATTTCGTAAAGAATGCCTTCTATAGTTGCCCGGATAAAGTGCTGACGTTCATGTTTTATATTGATTCCAAAATAGGATCCTCTTGCATTGGGATTCCATATCGGTGCGCGTTCACCCAGCAAGTATGGGAGGAATATCAAACCGTCAGAACCGACCGCAACTTTTGTTGCTTCGTGAACCAATTCCTCCATGGTATAATCTATTTCATACGGAATTTTAAAATCACCAAACTGTTTTGCAAACCATTCAAAAGCAACCCCTCCGTTATTCGTGGGGCCACCCGATATATAACAATTCTCAGTTAGCAGGTAATTAAAGAAGCGCTGGTTTTTATCACGTAATACCTCCTTACCCACCACGCGAACAGCTCCACTATCTTCAATGGTTATTGTCCCCTTACCCTCACTCCAAACGCCTGCACCCAGTGTTGCCATGCACCCATCGCTGGAACCCAGGAGTAATTTCGTAGACGCCGATAATCCCAGAGATTTCTGATATTCTTTACGAAGTTTTCCAGGTGAATAAAAAATAGGAACCAGGTCAGGTAGTTTTTTAACGGTAATCCCGGCATACTCCAATGCCTCCGGTTCCCATTGGATAGTTTTAATATTTAACAAACCTGTTGCTGAAGCAAGGCTATAATCGATAAAGTATTCACCGGTAAGTTGCTGGATGATATATCCTTTAATACTAAGGAATTTGGATGTTTTGTCAAATCGCTCCCGATCATGATTCTTCATCCAGGTAATTTTAACCAATGGAGACATGGGGTGTATGGGGGTTCCGGTGTTATGGTATAACCGCTCGCCAAGACCCGATTTTCTTAATTCCTGTGCTTCTAATTTCCCTCTGTTATCGGCCCATGTAAAAGCGTTTCCCAAGGGGACACCATGATCGTCAATAGCTAGTACACTGTGCATCGAAGAGCTAAAACAAATACTGATTACCTGATAATTATTGGGATGAATTTTTTCCGTTAACAGGTTTTTTAAAACATACAGCATGGTGATGAACATCTGTTCGGGATCCTGTTCACTATAGTCAGGTTCTACATGAAAGGTTGGGTATGATCCCTTCATTGTATCGATGATATTCCCGTCTAAATCAAAAGCAAAGATTCGTACGGCATTTGTGCCCAGCTCAATTGTAATAATACAGTCCATTTATTCGAGGGTTTTATTTTTTTTCATATAAATTTCTTTTTCTGAATTCACTTGGTGTATAACCTGTAAGTTTTTTAAAGGTTGTTGAAAAGTGCTGAGAAGAATAAAATCCGGTAAGTAATGCAATATCCGTTACATTTTCTTCCTGCCTGTTAAGTAGCTTAATGGCTTCTGATACACGGATGTTGATTAAATAACTTAACGGTGAAAAACCAGTATATTTTTTTACTTTTTCAGTTAATGTCGTGGTTCCAAGTCCAATCAATGCGGCCATTTCCTCTACCGTCCATTGATGTGCAAGGTTTTGTCGAAGCGTCTGCTCAAGCTTCGTAAAGGCTAATGGAAAATCACGCTGCGAATTATTCTGTCGTGTTGATTGCCGGGCAAGGCAAATAAACATCTCATCGACTAGTTGGTTGACGCGGGTCAAGTGACCAATCTCCTGGGTTGTTAATTCCTTGTGAATGGTGAGCAATAGATTGTGTGTATCCTTTAACTTTAAAACTGCATTATTGTTGTGAAGTAAAATCTTACAAATTGTTTGACATTCATGAGTTGAAAGCTGACTCCAGTCGCCAAGTAACATCCCCCTTGAATCTAATTTTTGTACGTGTATGGATATCCAAATAATAGAACCGATATGTAAGGTGTCCTTTTCCCCGGAAAATGTTTGCCCCGGAAGAATGATCGCCAGATCACCCGGATAAAGAATGTACTTTTTGTTGTCTATTATCCATTCAAATTTTCCGTCGATAACAAAGTAGAAACGAATCGTGTCGGTTGCTGTAGTGTTTAAGGAGTTTAATTGAATGCTGTTATTTTTCTTAAGCGCAAATTCAAGTATATGCGAAAAGGAGAGGAGTTCCCGGGCACTTCCCTGTCGAAGCATAAATTGATTCATACGCTACCTGTGAAAAATGAAGTCTTAGAAATCAACAGTAATGGAATAAGGAATAAAACAGCGAAAGACCGGTTAATAAAGTTATTAAAGATAAGGTATTGATACCGATTTTTCAATCCAAATTCGCGAAAATTCGCGTATTTTGGAACTATGTTTAATATCCATCACTGGTCTATTTTGGAAGTTTTGGAGACCTGATTTCCAAAGTTTTGATGTCCTGAAAGTTTCGACAACCAGGGTCGAATTAAACAAGAATGGTGATATGGCATTTCATGTTTTTAGTTTTAATAAGGACCATCTTGTAAATGGCTTTTGTGGTGCATACGAAAATTTCAGAAGGTACGGACATATTTTAAACACTAGTAAATGAAAATTTTTAACACAAATTCAGGTATTGTTATTCAACATGATAATCAATATTTTCTTTCGAATGAAACCAATTGGGATTCCCTTGTAAATCGATCCAATCTTCATAAACAAGTGCTGGCAGAGATTAGTAACCTGAAGCCCGACAATGCGTTATCCGGCCTGATCGAATCCGGTCTTAAGGCACCCATTGGAAATCAGGAAATATGGGCATCGGGTGTTACATATATGCGTAGCCGGGAAGCACGTATGGAAGAATCAAAAGATGCAGGGGGAGGTGATTTTTATGCCCGTGTTTATGAAGCCGACCGACCTGAGCTTTTTTTTAAATCCCCCGCTTATCGCTCCGTTGGCTCCGGTGAACCAGTTCGGATACGCAAGGATTCAAAATGGAACGTTCCGGAACCTGAGTTAACCTTATTCATTTGTTCTGCAGGGACTATTGAAGGATATACCGCTGGAAATGACATGTCTTCACGGGATATTGAGGGTGAAAATCCATTATACCTTCCCCAGGCTAAATCATACGATGGTGCTACTGCTATCGGCCCATGCTTGTATGTACCGGATGCTCCGATCAAACCGGAGACCGTAATCCAAATTGAGATTATTCGGGACGGCGGCTCAGTTTTTTCAAATGAAATAGCCATTGACAGAATGAAACGAAAGCATACCGAGTTAGCTGGTTATTTGTTCCGCGAACTTTCCTTTCCTTTCGGGACGTACCTGATGACCGGTACGGGAATTGTTCCTCCGGATAATTTTACATTGCATATCAATGATGAGGTTCGAATTTCTATCGATGGAATTGGCACGCTAATTAATCGTGTGACCCAATAAAAAAATATTATTAATACACTTAAGTTAAGGACGACAAATGATCGAGGGAAAACAAATTATAGGTTTTGAAAACATAGCCAGTGGTAGTGAAAAATTTAATTCCTTTAACCCGGCCACCGGAGAGAAATTGAAGTATACCTTTAGCACTGCGACCACGGAAGAAATCAATACCGCTGCTGAAAAGGCAGCACGTGCGTTTCAAGTGTACAGAAAAAAATCAGGAGCTGAGAAAGCAATTTTTCTTGAAACCATTGGAGAAGAAATCATTGCGCTGGGTGATGAACTCGTAACGGTATGCTGCCAGGAGTCTGCATTGCCAAAAGGCAGAATTGAAGGTGAACGGGGTCGGACCGTAAATCAGCTTAAATTATTTGCTAACCTTCTCCGGGAGGGCTCCTGGCTGGATGCGCGCATTGAAACAGCAGATCCTGATCGTACACCCCTTCCTAAACCCGATATTCGGTATATGGAGATTGGACTAGGACCAGCCGTTGTGTTTGGTGCCAGTAATTTTCCGCTTGCATTTTCAGTAGCAGGAGGAGATACAGCTTCCGCACTGGCTGCCGGCTGTCCGGTAATTGTGAAAGCCCATCCTGCACATCCCGGAACAAGTGAACTTGTCGGAAAAGCTATACAGAAGGCGGCCAAACAGGCGAACATGCCAGATGGGGTATTTTCACTATTATTTGATAAAGGCATCGAGGTAGGCGTCCAATTGGTGAAACATCCGGCCGTAAAGGCTGTTGGTTTAACAGGTTCTTTCAAAGCAGGAAAGGCAGTATTTGATGCCGCGGTGAGTCGTGAAGTCCCTATTCCGGTATATGCTGAAATGGGAAGCTCCAATCCTGTATTCATTTTACCGGAGATAATGCGTGAACAAGGAGAGAAAATTGCCGCCGGATTCTCAGGTTCTGTCACCCTGGGCGTTGGTCAATTCTGCACCAATCCCGGCATCCTTATTCATGAGAACAAAGCCGACACGAAAGAATTTACCAAACATCTTGAAGAAGAGTTTAAAAAAACATCCGGCGGGACGATGTTAACAGAAACAATTTTTAATACCTATAGCAAAGGTTTAGCGCATCATGCAAAAATTGATGGAATTGATGTCCTGGCAGAAGGGAATGATTCAAATCAAAACTTTGAAGCGAGACCAACACTATTCCGAACATCCACGGATACATTCGCTAAAGTAAAGGAGCTCTCGGAAGAGATATTCGGACCAACCAGTATTGTTGTAGAAGCTGACTCCAGGGAAAAAATTCTGGAGGTCGCCAGAAATCTTACCGGCCATATTACAGCAACCGTACACGGAACGATGAATGATCTGATAGCGTATCAGGACCTCCTGGATATCCTTGAACAGAAAGTAGGACGTGTTGTCATTAATGGATTCCCGACAGGAGTGGAGGTTTGTCATGCGATGGTACACGGCGGCCCATTCCCCGCCACAACAGATGGAAGAAGCACGTCTGTTGGTACTGCAGCTATTCATCGCTTCACACGTCCGGTTTGTTATCAGGGGTTGCCTAATGAATTATTACCCGACGAACTTAAAAATGGAAATCCCCTAAACATTTGGAGATTGGTAAACGGAAAAACAACGCAGGGGGAAATCGAATAGTGCTGAATGTACTGGTTCTCTTCAGTTTACCAACAATGAAATTTAAAAGTATTGAAGTTAGAAGCAGGTTTTTCAGATAGGTTACCGTTTCAATACCCTATATACTTTTTGGAAAGGAATACATTCAATTATGAAAAAAAGTAGCTTCATCTTTTTGGTATATCTGTTTTTCTTCAATGCCCCTGTAATTGCGCAAAACAATTCGCCGCTTCGGCTTTGGTATACAACGCCAGCCGAAAAGTGGGTGGATGCACTTCCTATTGGAAACGGCAGACTTGGGGCAATGATCTATGGTAATGTTGTTCAGGAAACGATTCAATTGAACGAACATACCGTTTGGAGTGGAAGTCCAAACCGCAATGACAATCCCGAGACGCTAACTTCCCTGCCGGAAATTCGTCGGTTAATTTTTGAGGGTAAACAGAAAGAAGCTGAGCAACTAGCCAACAAAACAATCATTACAAAAAAATCGCATGGTCAGATGTTTCAACCGGTAGGAAACCTTCAATTGATGTTCGAAGGTCATGACAACTACCGGGATTACCAGCGTGAACTCAACATCGAAAGAGCTGTTGCAAAAACATTTTATACTGTGGGTGACACGAAGTATACCCGCGAAATGTTTGCTTCATTAACCGATCGGGTGATTGTAATACATCTGTTTGCTAGCAAATCAAAAAGCATTTCATTTACGGCCACCTTTACAACGCCACACCAAAACGCAATAATTGAAACAACATCGGGAATGGAATTGACATGGTCGGCAACAACATCCGACCACGAAGGAGTCCAGGGTAAAATTAAGTTTAAAGGAATTAGTCGCATTAAACTGGACGGTGGAACCCTTTCAGTTTCTGATACATCATTAGTGATCAAGGATGCAAACACAGCTACTATTTATATTTCTATTGGTACCAACTTTAACAGCTACAATGATATTAGCGGCAATGAGAATGAACGGGCAACAGCATTCATGAATAAGGCAGCCGGAGAATCTTACAAAAAAAGTTTGGATAGCCATGTAGCTGCCTATCAGCATTATTTTAACAGAGTGCAACTCGACCTTGGTGGTTCTGATGCGGCAAAATTACCAACTGATCAACGGTTGAAAAATTTCAACCAAACAAATGACCCTGATTTTGCAGCATTATATTTTCAGTACGGGCGCTACTTGCTGATCTCCGCTTCTCAGCCCGGAGGTCAACCTGCCAATTTGCAGGGTATTTGGAACGACAGAATGAAGCCACCATGGGATAGTAAATACACCATTAATATAAATGCTGAAATGAATTATTGGCCGGCAGAGAAAACAAATCTTTCTGAATTGCACGAGCCGTTTCTGCAAATGGTTAAAGAATTATCAATAACCGGCCAGGAAACAGCGCGCGTGATGTACGGTACCCGCGGTTGGATGGCGCACCATAACACCGATATCTGGCGGGCCACAGGAGCGATTGACGGTGCTTTCTGGGGTGCATGGGTGTCAGGAGGTGGCTGGACCAGCCAGCATTTATGGGAGCATTATTTGTATTCAGGCGATAAAGAATACCTGGCATCTGTTTATCCAATACTGAAAGGTGCAGCCTTATTTTATTCCGATTTTCTTATCGAACACCCTGCCAATGGTTGGTTGGTGATTAATCCCGACATGTCGCCGGAGAACGCACCAAAACAACATCAGGGATCCTCGTTGGATGTCGGCACAACCATGTCCAATCAAATCATTTTTGATGTTTTCAGCACGGTAATACGAGCCGCACGCATACTCGACAGGGATAAGCCGTTTGTGGATAGTTTACAGCTGCAACGCAACCGCCTTCCTCCGATGCACATTGGTCGTTTAGGACAGTTACAGGAGTGGTTGGAAGATATTGATGATCCGAATGATCATCATCGGCATGTTTCGCATTTATACGGATTATTTCCTTCGAATCAGATTTCACCTTTTCGTACTCCGGAGCTTTACAGTGCAGCGAAAACAACCCTGATCCAACGTAGTGATGTTTCTACCGGTTGGAGCATGGGATGGAAAGTAAATTGGTGGGCCCGTTTGCTGGATGGAAATCATGCGTACAAACTGATCAAGGATCAGCTAACCCCGGTTGGCACAATCGAAGGGGGAGGAGGGACATACAATAATCTTTTTGATGCCCATCCGCCTTTTCAGATTGACGGCAACTTTGGTTGTACATCCGGCATTGCGGAAATGTTAATGCAAAGCGGATATGATGAAATACATATATTACCGGCACTTCCGGATATATGGCCTTCGGGCAGCGTAACCGGATTGAGGGCCAAAGGTGGTTTTGAAATTGTTAAGTTGGAATGGAAGGGTTCGAAAGTAGTAACGTTGATTATTAAATCTTCATCCGGTGGAAACCTTCGGTTGAGAGTACCCAACGAACTGAATACCAGGGATGGTAAACTGAGCAACGCTATTGGTACTAATATCAATCCGTTTTATGTGGTTGACGAAACCCCTGCACCAATAATCGCTCAGCAGGCAAGTCTTGAAATGCCTGAAGTCAGGAAGACATTCCTTTATGACATTTCAACGGAGGCAGGAAAGCAATACACATTTATCGCACGTTAATTGGTATTTCGAAAAGCTCATATATCTGTTCTGGATAATAGAAGTTGCCCTTGATGCAGGATCCGATGTATCTTTAATACCGTTTTTGCTGAAGGAGGCTCGTTGAAATTGGAAAAGAAGTTTTAATTAAATTTTTTACTGTATGGTAATCCGTCTTTTATTTGTACTCCTCACGTCATCTTTACTGATGCTTTCCTGTAACCCTCCTTCAAAGGAATATAAGACATGGACAGTATACAATGGTAGTACAGATGCAATCAAATATTCATCACTTACACAAATTGATACGGCCAATGTAGACCAATTGCAGGTGGCGTGGACCTATCAAACGGGTGATGCCGATACGAGTGGATCACAAATCCAATGCAATCCCATAGTTGTGGATGGTATATTGTACGGGGTGGGTCCTCAAATGAAGTTGTTTGCAATTGATGCGTCAACCGGGAAGGAAAAATGGGTCTTTGATTCCAATGCTGAATCATTGAATTACTTTAATCCTGTTGCACAGCACATACTGATTAATAGCCGCGGAGTGGTCTACTGGACGGATGGAAAAGATGATCACCGTATATTTTTTACAGCAGGTTCCACTACCTATGCAGTTGATGCTGATACAGGAAAACCCATTCCGTCATTTGGCGATCAGGGATCTATTGATCTTCATGATGGACTCGGTCGGGAGGTACAAGATTTGTTTGTAGTGAATACTTCTCCCGGGACCATCTATAAAAATTTGATTATTATGGGTACACGGGTTGACGAAGCGCTCCCATCTGCCCCCGGGCATATTCGTGCCTATGATGTATTGACCGGGAAATTAGAATGGATCTTTCATACCATTCCGCAGCCGGGTGAATTCGGTTATGAAACCTGGGATAATAAAGATGCATGGAAGTACATTGGTGGCGCCAATGTATGGAGTGGGTTTTCATTAGATGCGGAGCGGGGTATACTCTTCGCACCCACCGGATCAGCGGCATATGATTTTTACGGAGGTAATCGTACCGGGTCCAACTTATTTGCAAATTGCTTGCTTGCATTGGATGCTGCCACTGGAAAACTAATTTGGCATTTTCAGTTTGTTCATCATGATGTATGGGATAAAGACGTACCCACACCTCCAGCACTCATCACGATTAACAAAAATGGGAAACCACTTGATGCGGTTGCACAGACAACCAAAAACGGAATGGTATATGTCTTTGAAAGAGAAAATGGAAATCCTGTATTTCCTATTGATGAAATTCCTGTTGATACAACCAGTGACCTTGTTGGTGAAAAGATTTGGCCAACACAGCCTATACCACAAAAACCAATTCCCTTTGCACGTCAATATTTATCAAATGATGATTTCAATCCATACGTTGAAGACAGCGTAAAAGAAAAATTAGCAAATGCGCTCAAGCAATACAGGCATGACCACATGTATACACCGCCAGGTACAATACCTTCCCTTATTTTTCCTGGATACGATGGAGGGGGTGAATGGGGCGGTCCGGCTTTCGATCCTCAAACGGGCATTCTCTATGTAAATGCAAACGAAATGGCCTGGATAATGGATATACGTGAAAATAAAATGGAGCAACCTGTGAAGGAATCATGGCTGGAAGCTGGTGCACGACTGTACAATCAGCATTGTGCAACCTGTCATGGTCCTGATCGAAAAGGAAGTGGCAATAATCCAACACTGATCAACATCGAATCAAGATACAACAGCGAAGATTTGGTAGCACTTGTTAACAGTGGACGAAGGATGATGCCCGCATTCGGTTACCTCAACGAAAACGATAAGAATGCGATTGCTACCTTTGTTCTTGACCTGAAACAAAACCAGGATAAAGAATTTGAGAATACGCATGGAGCATTGGATAGTATGAACTTTGTCCGCTATAAAATGAATGGATATAGAAAATTTTTGACGCCTGACGGATACCCAGCCATTAGTCCGCCATGGGGGACATTGAATGCTATCAACTTAAACACGGGAGAATTTGTTTGGAAAACTACCCTGGGCGAACATCCGGAATTGAAAGCAAAAGGTATTCCGCCAACCGGAACTGAAAATTATGGTGGCCCTGTAGTTACGGCAGGAGGGCTTGTGTTCATTGGCGCATCCCTGGATGGAAAGTTGCGTGCCTTTAACAAAACCAATGGCAAATTGATCTGGGAATATACACTGCCAGCTCCTGCATTTGCCACACCTGCAGTATATGAATTAAATGGTAAACAATATATTGTGATTGCCTGCGGAGGAGGAAAGCTGAATACAAAATCTGGAGACGCATACATGGCGTTTGCATTACCCGACAAGTGATCAAATGAATTTGAATCGCTGTCCTGAGTTTGCAACCATTCTTTATCCAATCGTGCGGATGACAGATGGATAATGCCAAAGTTTCAATGCGCATAAATCTTAAAATATTTATGCGCATGTTTATACGTATAATTTTGAAAATATTTATACGTACACTTTTTTCTGTCTGCCGCTGTCCTGAGTTTGCAACCACTGTTGTCCCTGCCTACGCGTAGCCGCTTCGGCGAAGGCAGGCGGTTAAACTTTTTGAGAATAGAAATTATTTGAATCTGAACAGGAATCATCCTTTTGAGGTGTTTTCCAAAAGCAGGGTCATCTCTTTCAATCCTGCATAAGGATCTTTATTTGTTCTTTTTGCACCGCTAAAAAGTACACTTAGGCAGGTTGAAAATGGAATCCCGTAGGGATTCAATGTTGTAGCCCTGGATGCAATCCGGGGTTATTAATGTAGAAGGATTTTAACGCGGACTACACGTTTGATAAAAGCTTCCCACTTAATAGCCGCGTAATGCAGAGTGATGGTGCGGGCTTCAACATATATTTCCCCGTCTGCTATGCCGAAGCTACACTAATTGAAACGCTTCGTTTAGCATAGCTCCGCGCAGGAAGGGACAACAAAGATTTGATACTCAGAACTTATTTCTCCACTCCCGCTTCCGCCAATAAAATCAACAAGGCAAGTTTGATGGACTCGGCACCACTGGTATCATTCATCCACCATTCACCAAGCGAGTGTGCACCACCCCCTTTACCACCCCGGCCAAGGGTTACGGCAGGTATCCCCATCGAGATTGGGATATTCGAATCTGTTGAACCGCGGGTAAGATAGGGGTCTGCCTTAAAATAGACAGTTGCTGCCATGGAGCGCTGTACTAATGGTAATGTGGCTGAAAGTTCCCCGGATGGACGATCACCAATCTTTTCAATTTCAATAGTAAGCTTCGGGCCTCTTCTGACTGTCTTATTGTAATCCTCCAATGCACGATTCATTTGCGCAATTAAAATCTTCTCAATTTCCTTCAACCGCTCCGGACTAACCGAACGCATATCTACTTCCATCCAGGATTCAAATGGAATGGAATTAATGGACGTGCCACCGCCGATGCGTCCAATGTTATAGCTAGTCTTAGGCCCCGTTGATGTGTATGCAGCGGCGGCTTCATCAAAATAAGCAACTGCTTTTCCAGCTGCATGATGAGGATTCGCTAAACCAAAAGCTCCCCAGGAATGTCCACCCGGTCCGTGAAAAGTAATTTTATACCGGTACGATCCCAATGCCTTGTTGTTGACCCTCCCGATATCGCCTCCATCAATGGCTATCCAGGAATCAATTTTGGGTTCATTTTTTTTAAAAAGATGTTTTACACCCCGTAAATCACCAAGTCCTTCCTCACCAACCGTTCCAATGAATAAAACATCAGCAGTGGTTTTAATTTCCGCCTTGTTCATCGCGCGCAAAGCGGTGAGCACCATCACCAATCCGCGGGTGTCATCACCAATGCCAGGGGCAAACATCGTGTCGCCTTTCATCTTTACCGTAACATCAGTTTCCTCCGGAAAGACCGTGTCCAGATGTGCATCCAGTGCTATGGTTTTACCAATTCCTTTTCCTTTCCGAAGGGCCAGTACATTCCCGACCTCATCGATCCAGACCTTGTCCGCACCGGCTTCTTCAAGCATTTGCTTAAAGCGTGCTGCACGTTTCTCTTCCATAAATGGAGGAGCGGGGATTTGTGTTAATTCAACCAATTCCTTTAATGAAACCGGCTCCAGTGCGTCGATGGTTTCAAAGGCTCGTTCGACTTTTTTATTTTTAACCAGCTTTTCGATTTCTTTTTGATAGGCAGCTTCAACCGAAGATTTTACTTCATCCTGACCGAACGCAGCAATAGCTATTGCACAAAAGAAAAATGATGTGATAAATTTTTTCATGATGATTGGTGGGTAAAAATCAAAAATAAACAAATTGTAGAGACGGATGACTATCCAACTCCGGATCATGATCCATCTCTACGGAATGTGCATGCGGATTCTCCATGCAGTGGGATACATATTGTTGCTTCGATTTTCCAACAAATTAATCCAGCCAAGCGAAATATCCTCAAAACTGATGAGTGCGTGCCCTTTGTTATTTCCCTGAATATCCAGCGTGTCTTTTCGTAGATATTTCAATGCATCATTCAATTCTAAATCTATTTGCGGAAAATTATTTTTAGCAATTTTTGTAGAGAGTGCAAGGGCTTGTTCAGGAATAAATTTGGAGTGCTTGCGGGTAGCTACGGGAGTCCCCATGTGCATAATGTTTAAAGAGGTTCGTAAAAATTCCATTTCATTTTGCAGATCCTGTGGTACCATGTAAACCAAATCCTTCCATTGAAAAAATGAAAAGGTGGATGGATGAATAATCCAATTATGAATGAACTCAATGTGCTTTTCGGCCAGCAGGGTTACATCATTTTTTTTTATTCTTAATTTAGTTCCTGTTGTTACTTCTTTTTTACGGAGAGCACCAATAAAAAAGCCTTCGCCTTTTGTCCGGTGAGGAAAAAACTGGTATCCACTAAGGTTGTTTTTGTGTACTTCTTTTATGTTCCAGTGTGGATTGATCTCAATTTTTTCTGGTACGGCCTGTAGAGTTTTTGAAATCCAGTCCAGATTATCCTCATTCTCCATCGAATTATAGGTACACGTACTATAGATTAATATGCCGTCTTCTTTTAATGAGGGCCACAAATCAGCCACGATCCTCCGCTGACGCAGGGAGCAGAGTTCAACATTCTTTTCTGACCACTCCGCTGCCGCTGCAGGATCTTTTCTAAAAAGACCTTCACCCGAGCAGGGTGCATCCACAATAATCACATCGAAGAAACCCGACAACGATTTAAAATCAGCCGGATCATTATTCGTGACAACCACATTTGGATACCCCCATTTTTGAATATTTTCGGAAAGTATGGACGCCCTGCTACGGATTACTTCATTGGATACCAGCAGTGAATTTTCCGTGATGAGGGACAATAAATGCGTTGACTTTCCTCCAGGGGCAGCACATGCATCCAACACCCGCAGTGGTTTTGAGGTATCCACCAACCCACTCAATACACGCTCTAAAAACATGGAGCTGGCTTCCTGAACATAATAGGCACCGCCGTGAAACGTTGGATCAAGTGTGAAAGAAGGTCGGTTTTTCAGATACCGCCCCGAAGTACACCAGGGGATCGGCTCGCCAAGCCTTGGAGAAGATTTCCGTTCATTGATGCGAATACTGGTTGGTGCCTCTTCCGACAGGCTTTGCATAAAATCGGAAAATTCATTACCCAGCTGGGTTTTTATTCGATTAGTAAATGCGGGTGCGAATTTTTCTTGATTTTCCATGAATAAACGAAGTTAAACTTTCCATTCAGCTTGCCCACCTGAACATAAAAAATTAGGTTTACTAATTGATAACGGAGTTGTATGGCCACTAATTTTTAACTATTTCAATGCTTCTTGTGGTGAAAATTTTAAGACATAAGCTCAGTTGATTAAGAAGACCAAACTCTTCAATTATGGAACGCAAGGCCAATACTCCCGGCTTAACCAGTTGGGTTGAAGTCCCGAAAAATTCAGACTTCCCAATCCAGAATTTGCCTTTTGGCATTTTTAGAACCGAATATTTGCCACCGGGTGCAGGAGTAGCGATCGGAAATTATGTATTGGATCTGGTTTATCTGCATGAGCATGGGTTTCTTTTTGGATTAGAACTTCCCATCGGGATATTTAATCAATCGTCATTGAATGATTTTTTTGCCCTGGGCAGAAAGAAAGTGGGGGATGTACGCGAACGGATCTCGGAATTGTTGCGAAGTGACTACGCAGAATTGAAAGACAATAAAGAAGCACGAGAAATTGCGCTGATCAACATGGAAGAAGTAGAGATGTTGATGCCGGTACGCGTACCCAACTACACTGATTTTTATAGCAGCGAAGAGCATGCCCACAATGTGGGGTCCATGTTCAGAGATCCGAGCAATGCACTATTGCCCAACTGGAAGCATTTACCGGTAGGGTATCATGGACGTGCTTCATCGATTGTGGTTTCCGGAACACCTATTCACCGCCCGAAGGGGCAAATCAAATTACCGGATAACGATATGCCCGCATTTTGTCCGTCAAAAAAAATGGACTTTGAACTCGAAGTCGCCTTTATCACCTGTGAAGCAACCCCACTCGGAACACACATTTCCACTGCGGATGCAGAAAATAAGATTATTGGTCTTGTATTGTTTAATGACTGGTCGGCCCGCGATATTCAGGCTTGGGAGTATGTTCCACTGGGTCCGTTCCTTGGAAAGAATTTTGGCTCCTCGATTTCACCCTGGGTGGTAACCCTCGATGCGCTGGAGCCTTTTCGTTGTAAAGGACCTGATCAGTTTCCACACGTTCTACCGTATCTTGCTTTTGAAGGAGATCGCAATTTTGATATTATGCTGGAAGCTTCGTTACAACCCGGCGATGGGGATGTATCTGTTTTGACGCGTACCAATTTCAAATATATGTATTGGAACATAGCCCAGCAGTTGGCTCACCACACGATAAATGGCTGCAACATTCAGGTAGGTGATCTGTATGCATCGGGAACAATCAGCGGACCTTCGCCAGGATCCTATGGATCGATGTTGGAGCTCTCCTGGAACGGTAAGAAGAAAATGCACCTGGAGGATGGTTCTGAACGCACTTTTATTGAAGATGGCGACACCATTATCATGCATGGTTTTGCCGAGAAAGAGGGTGTGCGGATTGGATTTGGAGAATGCAGCGGAAAGATTTTACCAGCACATTAATGCCCGATTGGTAATAAAATAGAAGTGATGAGCGCTCATCGTAGTGGTATTCACGGGCTACTGATCATATATGCTCTGGATGTTCAGCACGTAGTGAAAGTAAGACACTTTCATTGGTGTAGATTACAGTAGAAATAAGTGGATAAACTTCCTTACTGGGGAATCTTCAGGAATCTACTTTAGTTTTCACAAAAAAATCGATTATCTTAAAGGATCACAAAGCCAACGTTCAGGCTACTTACGAGGAAATCGAATGTCCTTAAAGCTTGGAAGTTTCTGCATACTATAAATATTACGAATATCAACCCACAACTATGGAATTAGAAATCAATAATTTAAGCAAGACCTATCCCAATGGGGTGCAGGCCCTGAAAGATGTTACACTTACCATACCGCAGGGAATGTTTGGTTTACTGGGACCCAATGGTGCAGGAAAATCATCGTTAATGCGGACGTTAGCAACGTTACAACAAGCTGATTCTGGTTCGGTGAAACTTGGCGATATCGATGTGTTGAATGAAAAAGAAAAAGTGCGTGAGATTCTGGGGTATCTCCCCCAGGAGTTTGGGGTGTATCCAAAAGTAAGTGCGTATAAGATGCTGGATCATATTGCCGCGTTGAAGGGTGTTTCCAATAAAGGTGAACGCAAAGATCTGGTTGAGTCATTATTGACCAAAACCAATCTCTGGCAATTTCGAAATAAAAATCTCGGCACGTATTCAGGGGGTATGAAGCAACGTTTTGGCATCGCGCAAGCCCTGATAGGAGACCCCAGATTAATTATAGTTGATGAGCCTACAGCAGGACTTGATCCGGCTGAGCGTGTTCGGTTTCATAATTTATTAAGTGAGATCGGAGAGCAAACCATCGTTATTTTATCGACGCATATTGTTGAAGACATCTCTAACCTTTGTCATAATATGGCGATCATTTGTCTTGGAGAAGTTGTGGTTAAAGGCAATCCCAATATTTTAATGGATGCAGTAAAAGGACGTATCTGGAAGAAGCCAATTGAAAAAGCAGATCTTGAAAAATACCAGGCCGAAATGCAGGTAATCTCAACCCATCTGAAAGCCGGACAGACAGTTATTCATGTATTGAGTGATCAACAACCGGATGCATCTTTTGAAGCAAGTGACTCGAATTTAGAGGATGTGTATTTTGCTGAAATTACATCCCGGATGGAAACTGCTTCTGCATAATTGTCAAATCCAATTAACAAACTCATTCAATTATGTTTAAAGAAATATTTTTATTTGAAATTAAGTACCGACTGAATCGGCCTGCAACCTGGGCATATTTTGGCATTCTGCTGATTTTCGGTCTCATTGTGGCCATTGGTGGCAATGGCCCTGCGTCAGAGAAGGTATTCGTCAATTCACCGGTAGCAATTGCAACCATGCTGGTGACCATTAGCATATTTGGAATCATGCTTTCCAGTGCGATCATGGGAGTACCTGTATATCGCGACATTGAGCATCAAACCGAGAACTATTACTTCTCTTATCCAATCAGCGAAAAAGGGTATTTGATGGGTCGTTTTTTTGGTTCCATGGCTGTTCTTTTTTTAGTAAGTCTTGGATTGCATGTAGGTCTGATTGTCGGGTTTATAATTGGGCCGTTTGCAGGATATGAAGAAGCTGAGCGATTTACAGACTTTAATTTTTGGTATTATGCTCAACCAACACTTACCCTTTACTGGACTAATTATTTCTTTGCGGGTTGTATTTTCTTCGCCCTGGTAAGCTTAACAAAAAAAGTAATGTTGGCCTATGCAGGCGGAGCTATTCTTTTTATAACCTACCTCATTACCTTAACACTTACACAGGACATTGAAAATAAAGACCTGGTGAGTTTGCTTGATCCCTTTGGACTGGGAGCGTATAGCAACGTTATTCGGTATTGGACACCAGAGGAACAAAATACGATGACGGTGCCTTTTAGTGGTTTGTTGATTTGGAATCGTCTCATTTGGGTGGGGCTGGGGTTGTCAGCTTTTTTCTTTACACTTTTTCGGTTCGATTTTCAGAAATTCTTAAATAAGAATTACAATTCAAAAAAGAAAAGGGACAACGAGGATATACCGAAAGAATCTGCGGCTCATATCAAAATCCCCGGTGTTTCAAAAGTATTTTCAGGATCACTTCAATTTAAATTGTTGTTTGGTTTAGCGATCATGGAGTTTAAGAATATTATCAGTGATAACTTCTTTAAAGCCATTCTTATTGCTGCAGTATTGTTTTTGTTTTTTGATGCCTGGTTTGGCTTTCCTATATATGGAACTCCATCCTTGCCGCTTACCTATTATATGCTTGAGGTAAAGGACTTTACCTATATCATTTTAATTTTTATTCTGATTGTATTTATGACCGGTGAAGTTTTGCACCGGGAACGTAATGTGAACTATGATCAAATTTTCGGATCGTTGCCAATACCCAATCGCATTGTCTATGGTTCAAAATTTCTGGCGTTGACGATGGTGAGTTTTATTTTGGTAAATATGATTTTGGTTAGTGGGGTTATCAATCAGGTAATAAAGGGTTATTTTAATTTTGAATTTGATAAGTACTTCACTGATTTATATTTCATTGAGTTTCCAAAGTACATCATCTTTATTATGCTTGCCTTTTTTGTGCATTCAATGGTGACAAAAAAATTTATGGGTCATGTTATTGCTATCGCCATATGGGTATTGCTTTTTGGCCTCAACAGCCTGGGTGATATCAATAATAATCTATACCTCTATAGCTATGCGCCCGGGTATACTGTTTCAGACATGAATGGGTTCGGGCATTTTGGCGAAGCACTGGCATGGTTTAGAACCTACTGGCTGGCCTGTGGCGGGGTGTTAACCGTTATCGGTTATTTATTCTGGAAGCGGGGTACCGATACGGGTTTCAAGGCAAGATGGCAATTGGTTAAGGAACGATTGAATGTAAAAACCATTGGTGTGACGATCCTTCTTTTTGTAGTATTTATTGGTTCAGGAGCCTTTATTCACTACAATACGAAAACGGTCAATCACTACCGAACGGTAAAAGCCGGTAAGATTGGGTCCGCTAATTACGAAAAGACTTTAGGTAAGTACGATAAAATTGCTCAGCCAAAAATTATTGATGTTAAAGTGATTGCGGACTTAGTGCCTGAAGAACGCAGTGCCGTTATCCGAGTAGACTACATAATGGTCAATAAAACGGATGAAGTAATTGATTCACTGCATTTAAATTGGGGTGCTGAGGGGTTACTGAAGCAGGAAGTCAAAGAATTTACCATCAATGGAAAGGCACCGGTATTGGGAAAACGGTACGATGATTTCGGCTATGAAATATATGCATTTGATACGCCCTTAAATCCCAGCGACACCATTACAATGACTTTGGAGGTTTCAGCCTCTTACAAGGGGTTCCCCAACGAGGGCACCGGTTCTACCATTGTCTATAATGGAACATTTCTGAATAATAACTTTTTCCCATCATTTGGATATAGCGCACAAGCTGAAATGACCAGCGATCAGGATCGAAAAAAATACGATTTGCCGATCAAAGACTATCAATTACCCGAGCAAACGGATCCCTGGGGTTTGAATAACCTGCTGTTTAACGATGATGCTGATTACATTACGTTTGAAGGTACGGTCAGTACGGCGCCAAACCAGATTGCGATCATGCCCGGATATCTTGTAAAGGAGTGGGAGGAAAACGGCAGAAGATATTTCACGTATAAAATGGAAGGGGAACTGGATTTCTTTTACAACATTTCTTCCGCAGAATATGCTGTACACCGGGAAGTGTGGACAGGAAATGATGGTAAAAAAGTAAACATTGAAATTTTTCATCACCCCAGCCATACCTATAATTTAGATCGATTTGTAAATGGGGTTAAGAAATCAATGGATTACTTCTCTGAAAATTACGGTCCGTACCAGTACAGACAAATGCGCATTTTGGAATTCCCCAGGTATGCGACATTTGCTCAGTCTTTTCCTAATACTGTTCCGTTTGCCGAGAGCTTTGGCTGGGTTGGCGACTTTAGTGATCCTGAAGATTTGGACTATGTATTTACGGTAACGGCGCATGAAGTTGCTCATCAATGGTGGGGACATCAGATTACGCCTTCCGCAACGCGTGGTGCAAATCAAATCTCGGAGTCAATGGCGGAGTATTCGTCATTAATGGTAATGAAAAAGGAGTATGGGGTGGATGCCATGCAGAAATTCTTAAAAGAGGAATTAGACAGATACTTACAAAGCAGAGCAAATGAAAGTAAGTTTGAAAAGACGCTGTTGGATAATGATAATCAAGCCTATGTTTGGTATAGAAAAGGAGGGTTGATACTGTATGGTCTTCAGGATTTAATTGGAGAGTCGAATTTAAACAGTGGGTTTAAGGCATATACTGAAGCAGCACGTTTCAGACCCAAAGCGCCCTTTAGTACTACTATAGAATGGTATGATTATATGAAATCAGTAACACCTGACTCGCTGAAGTATTATCTGGAGGACAGCTTTGAAAAGATAACACTGTATTCGAATAAGGTATCCAAAGCGTCCTATAAAAAGTTGGCAGATGATCAGTACGAAGTCACCATCGAGGTTGAAAGCGCAAAGAATTATTTCGATGGCAATGGAAAATTACTGGAAGAGGGTAGCCGGCCAAATTTACTTGAAATTGGAATTTTTGATGCGGATGTAAAAAATTCGCAGGGGATGACCATCAAGTCTCCAATCGTTTTGGAACGCGTATGGGTAAGCCCAGGTCATTCAACGTATACGTTTACCACGAAAAAATTACCAGTTAAGGCTGGCATAGATCCCTATAATAAAATGATCGATCGTATACCCGATGATAATCTTATAGCGGTAGAAGAAATATCAGAGTAGTTTACAAAAGAGCGGAGTTTCCTTCGCTCTTTTACGTGCTATGTTCATGAAAACTTATTTAGAGATAGCTAAGGATACTTAATATGCTTGTTGTACTATAGAAGTAAATTAAGAAAATGGAGTTTTCGATTCTCTCTGCTAAAGATTTTAAGACTACGCGTTGGTCTGGAGGTTCAACGACTGAACTTTTCATTTTTCCAAAAGGTTCAACTTATCAACATCGCGATTTTCTTTTTCGACTCAGTACGGCTGACGTTGAAGCAGATTCATCTGAATTCACCAGATTACCAGGTGTTTCACGTACACTGGTGGTATTGGATGGTGAAGTTACACTTTCACACTCTGATCAGCATGTGGTGCTCCTTAAAAAATTTGGTGCTGATCATTTTAAAGGAGATTGGAATACAACATGCAAAGGCACCTGCACGGATTTCAATCTAATGACACGCGGAAAAGTATCCGGTGTAGTTCGTGCCATCGTTATAGAAAATGAACAGCAGGATCAGATCGAAATTGATGATCAAACCGATTGGTATTTTATTTACATGTATGCTGGAAGCGCAGACATCACCATCAATAAAACTCATAATACTGTGGGTCCTGGCGATGTGGCAGTAATGGAAAATAGCTGCAAGATTGTGTTCACAATAAAAGGAATTGAACGATGCGAGTTGGTGCTAGTCCAGATTAAGGGAGGGTAGCGGTTAAAATCTCCAATCTTTCTTGACTCCGGTATCAACAATAATAAGTCATTGTAAATGCCTTAATTGTGGACATCATGCGCAAGGTTGAAAGGTATTTAAAGCTGTTTCATAAACAGCGAACATGAGCGGGAAACGAGTCTCGAACTCGCGACCTGCAGCTTGGGAAGCTGCCGCTCTACCAACTGAGCTACTCCCGCTTTTTGATTTGAGGTCTACGAAATTAATCGGCTTAGCAATTAAAACCAAATGCCCTGGATGTCCTGATTTCGCAAAACAGGATCAAAAAAAGCGGAGTTTCCCCCACTAGCGCAAGCGTCCGCTTGTGCTTTTCCATGTCATGACAACAAGGCAAGAAATATTATGGGAAATAGAATCCCTGCCAGTGCAAGTTTCCATCCTCGCTTTCTAAACGTATACTTCCCGCGGGTAAACAGCATCGTGCCTGTAATCGCAATGGTAATCAGTGAGAGTCCAAAAATATCCGAATAGTATATCCAAAAGACAGAAGTATTTTTGTGCAATTTTATTAGATGACTAATCAATGGGGTCTTAATAAAATGAATGATTTCGCCTTGCCCTGTTTTTGTGTCTATTTCCACCTCCGTATTATCAAACATCATCCGTAACTGTCCATTCCTTACCAGATGGCGCTTAAGTTTATCCTCTATCATTAATTCATCAACGAGGTTATCTACGAATTCATCTGTAATGACAAATTCATATTCCTGAAATCTTTGAATTTCAATTCGCTTTGTTTCAATGGTGTATTTTTCAGGGTGCCAGGCCTGACGATGGTTCATTAGAATTCCTGAAAAGGCAAAGGAAACGATAAGTCCGACATACAGATACCCTAAGTCGCGGTGGATGGCCCTTAATTTATTCTCGATCATCAACTTATAAGCTTATGACCCCTAACCTCCATTGAAGAGGGACTATGATACGTAAATGGACTTTTATGGTACTGGGAGCAAGATTTTTATACATTCTTTATTTAGATTGATTATAAATAAGGATCAAAACTAAAAATCAGAACCCTTAAATCCCAACTTATTTAGAATTATTTTAAATAATAATTTAGATATGGCTTACATCAAACATAACCTGGAAATAATGAACAGAGCCCCATAGGTTTTTTTGGTTTTGATAGCCTTAGAAAATACCCACTAGCGCAAGCGTCCGCTTGTGCTTGCCCGCTTCATGACAGCGCAAGCGTCCGCTTGTGCTTGCCCGCTTCATGACAGCAAAGCAAGAAATACTATGGGATTCGCAATCTTCCACTTTTAGTTAGGTGTACTACAATTCACAAACATCATGCTCAAGCTTTACGCTTTTTAAGGTTGGCCAGACTGCATCATCAAATGCCTTTGGTGAAAATCTAAAAAGAATAATGGATTTATTGTTCTGATGGCAGTAATGGTGTTCCACCAAAATATTTAGAGTCAGTTTCTTTTTGGTAAAGAATCTATCAAAAGTTGTAAGCTTTCCGCTAAACATCCTCACCTCATTCGAGTTTACTTCCGGATGAATGCCTACGGTTGTAGTTGTTACATCAGTTTTATTGCTATTCGAGGTAATTTCCATCAGGCCGTCGAAATATAGTTTGAGATTCATCTCCAACTCTTTTTCCGTAACACTCTTTTTGTCTTCAATGCTCCAGGCAAAAGCGTACGACCAAAAATTAGGGCTCTCTATATGTTCCCAACCAACAGGAAATCGTGCATCCTCCAGACCTGTGTAGGGAATTTCCTGGGCAAAACCCAAAGGGAATGTAAAAAGTTCTTTTCTCCAGGTAGTATCCGTTTTTAAAAAAAATCCAGATTCTTTTTCGCTTTCGTCTTGAGCGTTTAGGGTGATTGGGAGAGTTGCAAAACAAATGAATGCGAAACTTATTTTGTTTAGGCTCATAATATCTTCTGGTTTGAAAGTAAAACTACGCCATCTTGAAGGATAGTTGTGTTAAAGAGATGTTAAACATCCCCGTTTACCGCTGTGTAAAAAAAAAGAGCGGTAGAAGTACCGCTCTTTTGATTTGAACTAGTTGTAGTTAGTTGTTTTGATTTCGCATATCCAACGCAAAATCTTTGGCCGTCTTCGCCGTCATAATGTCCATGAAGTTCAGCGCACCATTGGTCGCAGGACTGCCTCCTGTTTGAAACTGGGGTACAATCGCCCCCGTATATCGACCAAACGCTTCTGCCCATACTTTCTGTACTTCAATCTGCGCTTTCAGCTTCATCTCCAATGCACCATCGGCTTTCATGATCTTGGAACGTGCATATGCTTGTGCATCGGCAAGTTCTTTTATCTTCTTTGCTTCAAGGATCGCACCCTCGTATGCAATCTTCTGTTGCAGTTTGTCTTGTTCGGCAACTTTTACTTTTGTTTCGGCTTCCACCACCTGCTTGGTTTGATCCTGTTTTTGCTGATACTCAATCTCCACAAGTGCCTGCTCGCCTTTCGCTTTAGCGGTTAATGTTTGCTGCTGCGCCGTCATCAACTCCTGCTTTGAAATGGATGATTTCGTAACTGCATCAATAATCTTCACCAGTTTCTCATCTACTTTATCTTCATAATCAACATCGGTGATAGCAGCATCGGCAACGGTGATACCGTATTCTTTGATTGAGGATAATTTCCGTTTAGGCGCAGAAGTACTTTTCTCATATTGAATCTCGGTACGGTAAACACGTTTCTTCTCCATTTCCATCGAGTCAAAAACCATGATGTCTTCAGTTTTCAATAAGTAAACACCATCTTTAAGCTGATCCATAAAGTCCTGTGCCATCTGTGCACGTCCACCACCGTAGTGCTTTTCACTGCTCATCAACTGGGCGGAAGACTGAAGACATTCTTTTGTATAAGGAGCCAACCGCTTCACCACTAATGATTGCGGGCTTCTGTGGGTGTTGTGAATTAAAATCATTTCCTTCTCATCACCGGGTAAAATGAATTGGGTAATTCCTTTTACGTTCGCGGTAGTAGCATCACTAAAACGAATCATAATATGACCAACTTCAATGCCATTGTCTTCCAATGCCAGCTTCGGAACATCTTCTGTATACGTTACCGAAATCTGGTTGGGCCACTCTTTTTGTTTCGCGAAGAACCCGGCATAAAAAATCCCGGGAGCAAATTGTACAATTTGTTGTCCATTGGTTCGCTCCACAACGGTTCTGTTTCCTGCATCATTCCACGAAAAAGGATTGACGAATATAAAGAGTACCACAATCAGAATGGTGGATAACAATACCATGATTGTTTGTTTCGGGATAAAAGATCCCAGGTTTTTTAATCGATTAAAATTCACGTTTTCCATTTTTGGTTGTTTGTTGTTTAGTAAGTAAATAATTCAACTGGCAAGACCTTATGTCATGCCGTATAGACGGTTTTATCCCAGTCTAGTATTGGCTAGTAATTACATGATTGAAAAAAGGTTATTGTTAATAATTATTGAAAGCAATGAATGCTTTGTGGCTAATGTTAACGGGCGTACGAGTTTACATCGGAGTAAATTGAAGTGATTTCTGAGATATATTCCGTTTTAATAACAGAGGAAACCGGCTTTTCGAAAAAATATTTTGCCAGATGAATGATAGCGAAATTTAAGTCGGTTTTCTTCAGTTGGTTTACTATTTATACGGAAAATGGTATCGCTGAGGTTACAGCGGGCACAAAAAAAACCACCCAAACTGATCTGGGTGGTTTAGTTATTTAGGGTGTTAACGTTACCGGTAGGTGACTGCCTTCACGGCTGCTAATGTTTTCTTCACGTTTGGAAGAATAGCATCAATTAGCGTAGGGGCGTACGGTAGCGGAACGTCAAAGCTGTTGACCCGTTGGATCGGGGCATCCAGATAGTCGAATGCATATTTCTGAACATGGTAAGTAATTTCTGTGGCAATTGAACTGAGTGGCCAGGCTTCTTCGACGATCACCAGACGGTTCGTCTTTTTAACAGATTCGACTACGGTTTCATAATCGATTGGCCGGACCGAACGTAAATCGATAACTTCGGCAGAAATACCGTCTTTCGCCAGTTCCTCGGCTGCTTCCAACGCAACTTTCATAATCTTACCAAAAGAAACGATCGTAACATCATCACCGGCACGTTTTATATCGGCAACTCCAATAGGGATCAAATATTCTTCTTCAGGTACTTCACCTTTATCACCATACATGAGTTCTGATTCCATGAAAATCACGGGATCGTTATCGCGAATAGCAGTTTTTAATAGACCTTTGGCATCGTAAGGAGTGAATGGTACTACCACCTTTAAACCCGGACAGTTTGCAAACCAGTTTTCAAAATTTTGGGAGTGCTGCGAACTCAACATTCCTGCATTTCCGGTAGGGCCTCTGAAGACAATGGGAACATTGAATTGCCCGCCCGACATGGACATCATTTTAGCAGCCGCATTGATAACCTGGTCGATCGCTACTAGTGAGAAGTTAAAAGTCATGAATTCAACAATGGGCCGAAGACCATTCATGGCCGCACCGACACCAATTCCGGCAAATCCAAGCTCGGCGATTGGTGTATCCAGGACTCGTTCTGGTCCGAATTCATCCAGCATGCCCTGGCTAACCTTATAGGCACCGTTGTATTCAGCAACCTCTTCACCCATGAGAAATACTTTAGAATCTCTTCTCATTTCTTCATTCATCGCCTCGCGAAGGGCTTCTCTAAATTGTATCTCTCTCATAAGCGAATTAAAAGTGTGTAAAAATAGTATCTGAGGTTGTTTTGGCAAAAGATTATGGTATTTAATACCTTAAGTTACAAACAAAAAAATGCCCCCCGATTACATCGGGGGGCTTTTTAATAAATCCAATGTTTTGTTCTTATTTCAAAGCGTTTCTGAAGGATTCTGTTGCAGCATAGCTAGCAAATTCAAGATCAGTCAAAGCAGCTTCTTTTAAAGAAGGATCGTTTTTAACAGCATTTGTAAGGTTGCTGACCACTGCATCTGCATTTTTAAGTCTTGCAGCAGCAACAGCAGCACCGTAATAGGCAATCCCCAACTGGCTGTTTTTGCTGGTAGCATCATTAAAAGAAGTCATTGCATTTTGGTAGTCCTTGTTTAATACCTGGGCCAATCCTTTGTTGAAAAGGTTGTCAGCATTATCGGTAGCAGAAGACTCAGAACGGACAGCATCGCTATACTTAGCCATGACGATCTCAGAAGCACCTTTAACGCCATTTACACCTGCAGCATTTTCACCACGTAAACCAGCACCTAAGGCTTTGTTTGCATGATTGTAAGCAGCATATGCATTTCCACCAAACATCTCGACAGAAGCCAGGTTAGCGTGTACTTCAGGAGCTGCGTTTATTCTGGCTGCGATGTCTAATTGTGCTTTTGCTTTTGCAGCTAAATCTGCTGCGTTTGATGGGTTTTCAATCGCCTGTGCGATGTAAACAGCACCTAAGTTATTGTGTGCATTCCAGTTAGAGCCTTTTTTAGTAGCTGCAGTGTAGATAGCAGCTTTCTCTTCCAAAGAAGGGGTTAGCGTAGCTGCATACATCATTTCTTCAAATGAAAGGGTATCTGCTTTCATCTGTCCTTGTGTGATTTGCTTTGCTAAAACAGAGATTTCTTCGTCAGTTTTCTTCTCCTTCACCGTCAGGATCTCAGTCTGAGCAGTACGTAAGCCAGGGTAGATGTCCTTAAATACTTTTCTGTAGGTAGAAAGCTTGCGAAGCGCTTTTTCCTGTGACTCAAAGTCACTTCCATTGTTAATGATATTCATATACTCAGACTTCTCTTCTGAAGAGATTCCTTCATACTCAGAAAGGGCATTTTTAAAGGCAGTCCAGTCATCAACTACAGGCTTCAGGATGAAATTGATGGAATCAGCCATTCCCTGGTAGTCATATTTTTTCATTTGAGTACGGTAATACTTCTCAATAGCGGCAGCACGATCCTGTGCTAATTTACTGTTGATACGCTCCGCACCTTCAGGTGAGTGAGTACCCGTGATTGTAACCGTACGTGTTGCATTTTTTGAAGCAATAAATGCATCTAATTCTTTACCTTTTTCGCTTCTGATCTCTGAAGTTTTTAATACAGAACGACCTTGATCGAAAATGAAATTCGGAATTACAACAGGAACAAGCTCTTCCTGGTTGTTATAGCCGTGTTCTGCATATGCAGCATAATAGACAGGCTTCACCAGCTTGGAAGTGGTAATTACCCCTACTGCAACGTCCATACGTGGCGTTACTTTGGTTTTCTCACCTTTTGCAGCTACACCTTCAACCTGAAGGATACCTGACTTCATAGCAGGAGAATAAGCAAAAGAGAAGCTTTGAGTTACTCTGGGTTGCTCAGTAGTACTATTCGGATAATCCTCAGCTTTAAAAACAATAGGATCGAGAGCTACCTCGTTATCTCCGTGTTTGTAGTATGAATTTACGGTGTAAACTGTACCCTTTTTCAACATTTTAACGGGTAAGTTAGCAGCTACATCGTAAGCAACGGTATCTTTATGAACTTCTAGTGGGTTAGGAGTCACGGTTAACTGTTGCTCTTTGGCCATTTTCACCATCTTGGGCAAAGTACAGCCCGCAAGGCTTAATGCACCGATGATCAGAAATGAGTAAACAATTTTTCTCATTGGATTTAATTTTTGGTTGGTTTAAACAGGTTGCAAAACTACTTTTATATAGCTTTTTTTGCAATAATACTCAAAAAAATAAGATTATTGACCTCAATTTAAGGGCTTCCAGCCATTATATTTGTATTTCGGTAATTTGGTCGATGAGTTAACGCAAATTCAAGACGAAATTATAGATAAGAGAGATTTATGAAGAACCTGACAGACAAGATTCAAGATTTTTTTGAGGTGTATGCATTTGGCGTTTGTACCAAACTGGGTGAAAAGTTAGGTGTGGCAACAACTAGTATACGCGTATTTTTCATATACGCATCATTTCTAACCTTTGGATCCCCGATTTTGGTTTATCTGGCGCTCGCCTTTATCATCAATATCCGCAAGCATATGCGCCGACATACCATCTGGGATTTTTAATCCTGGTTGATTCTTTTTTTCCCTCTCAGGTAATAATCAAAAACAATGAGATTCGGATGAATGGCTACGTGTGAATAGTGGGGGTATTGAGCCAATAACGTTTTTCTTTTCTTCCAAATGGAAGGAAAACTGCTGATCAGACTTATATGCGCCTTGAATACAGCGATTGAATTTTTAAACTGCCCTTTGAAAAGGAAACTTAGCGCAGCCAGCCAGTCTAACAGTATCCGAACCGGTACTTTATACCATAGCTCACCTCCGTTCAGGTTTTTAAGGAGCATTGCCAGTCCGTTTTTGAAATTCAAAAAAACTTTTCGTGGATGATTATAGCTGAGTGTCCCCGCTCCCAGGTGATATACGGTGCTTGCACCGGTATAATAAACCGAATAACCATTTCGGTTTAGCCGCCAGCAGAGGTCAATTTCTTCCATATGAGCAAAGAAATCCTCGTCGAATCCAGTTAATTTTTTATAACAGGATGATCGGACAAACATACACGCTCCCGCCGCCCAAAATATCTCCCGGACATCATTGTATTGTCCTTCATCTTCTTCGACATAATCAAAAATGCGTCCGCGACAATATGGATACCCAAGGGTGTCGATAAATCCACCGCCGGCACCCGCGTATTCAAATTTGGTTTTGTGGAGATAGGAAAGAATTTTTGGCTGGATGGCTGCAATCCGGGGGTCCCCATCGGCCAGACTTACCAATGGAACGATCCATCCGGGTGTTACTTCAACATCGGAATTTAGCAGGATGAAATACTCCTCGGTGAGCGAGGCGAGACCTCTATTATAGCCACCACAAAACCCATAATTCTTTTCCAGTTGAATAAGGTTTACCGTTGGAAAATCGGTTTGGATTAACGCAATAGAATTATCGGTAGATCCATTATCGATTACATAGATGTTGGCTTCTGCTGAATTTGAAATGACAGAAGGTAAAAACTGCGCCAGAAGTTTTTCACCGTTGAAGTTGAGAATAGCAACCGCAACACGACTCATCCCATTAAGCCACTTAAATCCATTCCGGGAATATTGGGGATCATGCCTTCCGTACTTTTCCGAAGTTCTTCTTTTGCCAATATGTCGGCATCTTCCGAAGCCTTATTTACCGCGGCGACAATTAAATCCTGAAGCATAACTTTATCTTCCGGTTTCAATAACAATGGATCGATATCAATAGAAATCACCTGCCGTTTTCCGTTTACTACGGTTTTGACCATGCCTCCTCCTGATTCGCCTTCCGCTTTAATATTGACGAGATTATCCTGTGCTTTTTTTAATTGGGCTTGTACTTCCTTCATCTTCCCCATCATCTTCATCATATCAAACATAGCATTCTGATTATTTGGTAATTTATTTTTTCAGGAACAAAGTTGCTTATTTTTTCCGAAGAAGTACAACGGAGCCGGATCTGGTGAACTCGCGTCCGGAAAAATCGGTTATATCGGCAACAAACGCATAGGTCCCTTCAGGCATGTCATTTCCCTTATACGTGCCGTCCCACCCAAGGTTAATATCACTTGATCCATACAGTTGTTCACCCCAACGATTAAAAATTTTCATTTCTATACTGCTGATAAATTGCCCAAAGACTTTAAACTCGTCGTTGAGGTTGTCACCATTGGGTGTGAAGGCTGTAGGGTAAAACAGATTGGGCTCTTTAATTATCGTAAATGTATTTGAAATAGATTGACTCAATCCTCCATCATTGGCAGTAGCATAAACGATATACACGTATTGCTGATTCGTAAGATCTTCAACATCATCCAGGAAAGTGGTGCCATTTACGGTGGTCGTAGAAAGTAAATTCCCACTGGAATTATATTTTTCCACCGTATATTCCAATACACCATTTTCCCAGCCGGTATAATCCGACCAGCTTAAGTTGATGGAATTGTCTGACTGCAAGTTTCCGGATAAACGAATCGGGCAAGTATCCGAACCCGGAGGACTCGTACTATTACAGACATCCCGGTAGGTAATCCGGTAGCAGAAATTTCCCCCGGTAGTGTAGGCTGCATCTGTGAAACTCTGAACCGCTGTTGTACCAACAATACTAAAAGGGTTTCCGCTTACCCCTCTGAAAATTGTATACTCACTGGCGGTGAATGCAGGATCCTGTGTCCATAAAAGGTCTACACCACCACCTGTTACCTGTGCGGTGATGTTGGCTGGAGGTGTTGGAACATCTGATGAAAATGCTGTACCACATTTTGAAAGGGAAATACTCCGACTCCCGTTTCCATAATTATGAATAAGCTGATAGCAATAATCGGTATTACACACCACGTTTCCGTCATCATAATTTGTATTTGCCGCGGGTACATTTGCGAAGGGAGCAGCATCCCGATTCAAACTGTAATCGGTTACCCCTGCATTGGAAGTAGCCCATGTAAGCCGATTGTTATTATTCTGTAAAGTAAGATCAAAATCTGCACTGCAAATCGTATTCGAATACGCGGTGGTTCCGTTACACGGATCAAAGGCAGCGATACGAAAACAATAGTACCGGCTATCCGTTTGTAATCCGGTAATTGTGGTAGTTGAAATGTTATAAAGACTCCTGACAAACTGAAAAGTGGAAGGACTGTTGTTTGAGATCTCAAGTCGATAGAGCACATTTGCCTGACCGGTGAAATCAAGTTGTATTTCCGTGCTACTTAAAACGGTAAGCAAATCAATAGTTAGCGGAGGTAATACCGCCTGGGCCAAAAATGGCTGGGTGCTCAAATTGCAATTATCCGCAGCATTAACATTTCGACCCCGAACCGAAATGTTTTTGTTCCCTGGTGTTGCAAAGGCATGGGTATCTTTAGCCAGGGACCCTGATGGGACGACCACAACTGGCGATCCATCATTATAATCAATTACATATTGTTGATAATTCGTGTCGGTGATGTTTACCTGTACCTGGTTTAGACTACAGGTATAGAGTTCAAACGTTGGTGCTACATTATTGAACACTTGTATTTGCAGACTATCCAATACCGATCCCTGAAACAAAACGACTAACCAGTAATTCCCGGGGGTTGTGTAGGTGTGGTTCACAACCAGGGCTTGAAAGTTTAGCGTACCCTCAAAATCAACGGCACAGGGATTTGCTCCATTACACAGATTGGGTGCGAGTACCGTTACCGAAACGGAGAATGGAGCACAGCCGCTCTTTTCCGCAAGCTGAAATCTTCCGTTCTTACTTAGGTAAGGTTGTGCCTGTACAAGTACAGGTAGAAAAAATAATATGCTTATCCAGATTTTGAAAAGCCTCATGCTTCTAGTTCAATCGCTTGTAAGAATTTCTCAGCTTTCATCATATCTTCATGCAATACCCGGTCTTCCTCAATAAACGGAATAACCGTCCTGAAAGTATTCACAAAAGTTTCCAATTGAGGCGACGTTTTTACCGGCCTTCTGAATTCAAGCCCTTGCGATGCGGTTAACAACTCAATCGCCAGAATGGAATATAAATTTTTAATAATCCGATACGTTTTTGTTGCCGCATTGGCACCCATGCTCACATGATCTTCTTGTCCATTGGAAGAGACAATCGAATCAATAGAAGCAGGCGAACAAAGTTGCTTGTTCTGACTCACCAGCGAAGCAGCCGTGTATTGCGGTATCATCAATCCTGAATTGATACCAGGATTGGCAACAAGGTAATTGGGTAAATCGCGCGAACCTGAGATTAATTGATACGTGCGCCGTTCAGAAATACTACCCAATTCAGCTATTGCAATGCTTAAAAAGTCCAGCGCCAGGGCAAGTGGCTGGCCATGAAAATTTCCGGCGGATATAATCATATCTTCTTCCGGAAAAACGTTGGGGTTATCCGTTACACTATTGATCTCGGTGATAAAAACCTGCGTGACATACTCCACTGCATCTAAACTGGCACCATGTACCTGGGGCATGCACCGGAAAGAGTAGGGATCCTGCACATGTTTTTTAGATTGATTGATTAATTCACTGTCCGATAAAATGGCTTTAATAGCTGCCGCGATTTTTCCTTGTCCGGAATGTGGGCGGATGGCATGCACCTGTGGAAGAAAGGGTTCAATACGACCATCAAAAACATCCAGTGAAAGTGCACCGATCAGACTGGAAAGTTTGAGCAGCCGGTGGGAATGGTATACGCACCAGGTACCATATGCGCTCATGAATTGTGTTACATTCAATAAAGCCAATCCTTCTTTAGCTTTTAAATGGATGGATTCCCATTGTAATTTCTGATTAATATCAGCTCCTGACAATCTTTTGCTGATTGTGAGTTGACTTCCCCTAGACCAATGAGTGGTAACGATAAATGCGCAAGTGGAGCCAGATCTCCTGAAGCACCGAGCGAACCCATTTCATAAACGACAGGAGATACATGGTTATTAAACATATCAACAAGTCGCTGAACCGTTTCCAATTGTACGCCGGAATTTCCGTATGCCAGTGATTGCACTTTTAAGAAAAGCATGATTCGCACCAGGTCTTCCGGAATTTCGGGTCCGGTTCCACAGGCGTGCGACTTCACTAAATTTTCCTGAAGTTTTTCAAGATTATCATTGGAAATGTTTTGTCCATATAGGGAACCGAAACCTGTGTTGATTCCGTAAATAGGTCTGGTGGCTTCCTTTAGTTTGGTATCGAGATACGCCCGGCAATTTGTAATTTTTTCTTTCGCTGAAGGTGAAAGTTCCAACGTGATATTTTGTTGCAAGAGCGCTTGCAGATCGGTCAGTTCAATTTTTTTATTGGAGATGGAATGAACCATTCGTTTAGCGTAGTTTAGTAATGAGTGATTCCAGGGTAAGCGTTTGCTGTTCACCGGTTTCCATACTCTTCAAAACAAGTTTACCCGATTTCATTTCATCGGAGCCAATCACCACAGTAAACGGGATTTGTTTTTTATTCCCAAAATCAAGTTGTTTTTTGAGTTTGGCCTGATCGGGATAAATCTCTGCTGCGATGCCCGCCTCCCGCACGTTCGAAAGGACACTTAATCCATAGTGGAAACTGGCTTCGTCAAAATGACAAAGTAACAGGGTGGAGGTAATGGTCGCTTCTTTTGGAAACTTGTTGAGTTCTTCAAGGGCATCGTACAACCGGTCTACTCCGAAAGAAAACCCAACCCCCGATACATCCGGTAAACCAAAATTACCGGTTAAGTCATCATACCGTCCGCCACCGCTGACCGAACCAATACCGACGTTATTGATTTTCACTTCGAAAATACATCCTGTATAATAGCTAAGTCCGCGGGCTAATGACAAATCGAGTTCAACATTTTCATCTGATGCATTATAATTTTTGAGTAGAGAAAAAACATCCATTAAATCACCGGATCCTTTTAATCCCTCTGTTGTCTTCGCAAATGAATTTTTTAAATATTCCAGTGTGGTAGTGTTTGATCCTTTTGGGATAAGGAAGGTATAAAGTTTTTCAACCTGATCAGCAGAAAACCCTTTTCCTTCCAGTTCCTCTTTTACTTTATCTTTTCCTGCTTTGTCGAGTTTATCAATCGCAACAAATAGATCGCTTTCTTTTCCTTTTGCATTCAGGATTTCTGCCAATCCCATCAGTACACCACGGTGGTTGATTTTGATGGTGTAGTCAGAAAAGTTCAATCCTTTCATGACTTCTTTGATCATCAAAATAATTTCCGCTTCGCAGATCAGACTTTTTGTACCCACCACATCTGCATCGCATTGATAGAATTCGCGGTAGCGTCCTTTTTGGGGTCGATCGGCACGCCATACGGGTTGGATCTGGTAGCGTTTAAATGGAAAAGCAATATCGTTGCGGTTCATCACTACGAACCGGGCGAAGGGAACGGTAAGATCATAGCGCAGTCCTTTTTCGGAGATTTCCGGCGTTAGTTTTTTAGAATCCTTTGTGGCAAGCGCTTTTTCGTCAGCTTTTTTCAGGTAATCACCTGAATTCAGAACCTTAAAAAGTAGTTGATCGCCCTCATCCCCGTATTTTCCCGTTAGGGTAGTAAGATTCTCCATTGCAGGGGTTTCCAGCGGCTGAAAACCATATTTTCGGAAAACAGATCGGATAGTATTCAGGATAAATTGGCGTTTAGCCATAACTGCCGGTCCAAAATCGCGGGTTCCTTTTGGTAAGGTGGGTTTTTCCATATTGGAGCAAAGCTAATTATCATTTTGGGTATTGGCATTATTTCGGCTCAAAATTGGCTTTTTGAGCGGTAAGTGATGAAGGTCTGTGAAGAAACAGACCATGGATTCGCTTCCAAATTGGCTATTGCCGGGTTAATGAATGATGATCTTTAATGACACGGTTATGAATAGGGATAGAATTGGTAAGTGATGAAGGTCTGTGAAGACACAGACCATGGATTCGCTTCCAAATTGGCTATTGCCGGGTTAATGAATGATGGTCTGTAATGACACAGTCATGAATAGGGTAGAATTGTTAAGTGATGATGGTCTGTGAAGACACAGACCATGGATTCGCCTTCCAAATTGGCTATTGCCGGGTTAATGAATGATGGTCTGTAATGACACAGTCATGAATAGGGTAGAATTGTTAAGTGATGATGGTCTGTGAAGACACAGACCATGGATTCGCTTCCAAATTGGCTATTTGCCGGGTTAATGAATGATGATCTTTAATGACACGGTCATGAATAGGGATAGAATTGGAAGGTGATGATGGTCTTTGAAGACACTGACCGTGGGTTTCGCACCCAAATTGGTCCCGACCCGTGCATTCTGTATCCTTACAGACCTTCTTCCATGGTGCCATGGTTCGTGTCTCCACGAACCAGAATCAGGAGCCCAAACCCTCTTCTATGATCCTTAACTCCACGAACCAGATCGGGAGCCAATTACCGATTTTGACTCTGGTTCATTCTCTGCCATGGTTCGTGTCTCCACGAACCAAAATCCTGCCCAGACCTTCTTCTATGATCCTTTCTGCCATGGTTCGTGTCTCCACGAACCAGAATCAGGAGCCCAAACCCTCTTCTATGATCCTTAACTCCACGAACCAGATCGGGAGCCAATTACCGATTTTGACTCTGGTTCATTCTCTGCCATGGTTCGTGTCTCCACGAACCAAAATCCCTGCCCAGACCTTCTTCTATGATCCTTTCTGCCCTTTCTGCCATGGTTCGTGTCTCCACGAACCAGAATCAGGAGCCCAAACCCTCTTCCATGATCCTTAACTCCACGAACCAGAATCGGGAGTTTAATTACCGATTTTTGACTCTGGGTCGTTGTTAATGGTTCAATTCCGGATGAATAATTAGAGAAAGGGGTTGCCAAAGCGGAAGAAACCGTTTACTTTTGCACTCCTAAAATAAGAGTCATGAGTGTAACCCGTATTAAGAGAAAACTTCGCAAAGACCGTTCTAAATCAAAAGTTAGAAAGCTGCACATGCAAATTCAGGGTGCTAAGCCGGTGATTAAGAATGTTGATATTGAGAAGATCAAAGAAGAGTTTAAAGCCGCTGGTAAATAATCAGTTTGGTTAAATCATATCAAAAGCCTTCTGACTTGCCGTCGGAGGGCTTTTTTGTTTCTTTGTACCCTTCTTAGCAATTGTTGAACGTAAATATATAAGAATAGCATGCATCTGGTCTCCTGGAACGTAAACGGCATCCGCGCCATCATTAAAAAGGACTTTCTAAAAAATATTAAAACCCTTAATCCCGATATCCTTTGTCTGCAGGAAACAAAAGCCGCCAGTGAGGAGACGAAAACAGCCCTGGAGCTGCTTTCTGATTACAAAGTGTATGTCAATTCTTCCAAAGCACGAAAAGGGTATTCCGGTACGGCCATTCTATCCAAAACGGAGCCGCTGAATGTTATTTATGATATGGGGATTGAGGAACATGATCAGGAGGGTCGGGTCATTGCAGCAGAATTCAAAGAATTTTATGTGGTGGTGGTCTATACCCCTAATTCCGGTGAAGGTTTAGCACGACTGGATTATCGTGAAACCTGGGATCAGACATTTCTTCAGCACATCAAAAAACTTATGGAAACCAAGCCCGTGATTTTGTGTGGTGATTTAAATGTGGCGCATGAGGAAATTGATATTGCACGTGCCAAAGAGAATTACGATAAATCTGCCGGGTACACACAACGAGAAATCGATGGATTTAAAGCCTATCTGGAGGCAGGTATGGTGGATACCTTTCGGAAACTCCATCCCGAAGAAATAAAATATAGTTACTGGAATTATAAGTTTTTTGCCCGTGACCGGAATGTGGGCTGGCGAATCGATTATTTCCTGGTACCGGAGTCTATCCTTGAAAAAGTAACAGAAGCTGAAGTGTATAACGACTATTTTGGCTCTGATCACTGTCCGGTGGGAATACGGCTGGAAGCCTAACAAAATAATACGATTTCATAGCGTCTTTGCGTCTTTGCGGTTTTAGGAATTAACCGCATCGTATTATTTTTCGAAATACATTTCCCCTATTGCGAATAAAGAAATTAACCTTTACTTTGAGCAGGTAATTCTTATTTAAAGTTATGAGCGATTTTAGTTCCTGGTGGGAAGGACTTAGTTTGATTTTGAAAATCTACTGGGGTCTCGCCATTCCTTTCACCCTCTTTTTTATCCTTCAGTTAATCCTGACTTTTATTGCCGGTGATGTCGCTGATGATACACCCGATGCCGAGGTAGAAGCTGATTCAGGCGTTGCCTTTCAGTTTTTCACACTTAAGAATATGGTGGCCTTTTTCACCATTTTCTCCTGGACAGGTATTGCTTGTATTGATTCTGGATTATCAACTGGTGTTTCCCTGTTCATTTCGTTGTTGGCAGGATTGGCCATGATGGCATTGATGGCCACCATGATGTATTTCATAATGAAAACCAATGTCAGTGGAACATTAAAAATGAAAAATGCCTTGGGTCAGGTGGGTGAAGTTTATCTTGGCCTTCAGGCGAAACGTGGTAACATTGGCAAGGTGCAAATAAAGGTTCAGGGGTCCATGCGCACACTGGAGGCACTGACCGATGATGAAGAGGACATTCCTACCGGAAAGGTGATAACCGTTTCCAATATTATAAATGACAACATCCTATTAGTTACTGCTAAATAAAATTTTATGAGCTTATATACATTACCCGTTCTCGTTCTGGTAGCGCTTTTTGTGTTCATTATTATTGTGACCTTCCTGAGAAGGTACAAACGATGTCCTTCCGATCGTGTGCTGGTGGTGTACGGAAAAGTTGGTGGCGAGTCTGCACGTTGTATTCATGGTGGAGCTGCCTTTGTACTGCCCGTCTTTCAGGATTATGCTTTCCTTGATCTAACTCCTATTTCCATTGAAGTCAACCTGACCAACGCACTGAGTAAACAGAATATTCGTGTGGATGTACCATCACGTTTCACCGTTGGTATTTCAACGGAACCAGGTGTGATGGAAAATGCAGCTGAACGTTTATTGGGCCAGGCAAAAGACAGTATCCATGATTTGGCAAAAGATATCATCTTCGGTCAATTGCGTTTGGTTGTCGCTATGATGGACATTGAAGAGATCAACAGCAACCGCGATAAATTTCTTTCGAATGTTGCTTCCAACGTGGAGGCTGAATTAAAGAAGATTGGATTAAAACTGATCAACGTGAACGTAACCGATATTAAAGATGAGTCGGGTTATATAGAAGCATTGGGAAAAGAAGCAGCATCCAAGGCGATCAACGACGCCAAGAAAATGGTGGCAGAGAAAAATCGTGATGGTGCGATTGGAGAAGCGATTGCCCATCAGGATCAGCGTGTACGGGTAGCTGATGCCAATGCGGATGCGAAAGTAGGGGAGGCCGCTGCGATGCAGAAAGAAAGGGTACAGGTAGCCAGTGCAGATTCCTTTGCGCAAATCGGGGAAGCAGAAGCGCAGGCAAAAGCCAATATAGGAGCAGCCGATGCCGATCGCTCTGAACGTGTCTCGGTATCGGAAGCGAATGCCCGCGCTGTTGAAGGGGAGAACAAAGCGAAAATTGATATCGCCAATTCAGAAGCAGAACGTAGGGAGAAGGAAGCTGAAGCCTTGCGTAAAGCCATCGCGGCAGAAAAGGTAAAACAGGCTAAAGCATTGGAAGAAGCATATTCTGCAGAGCGTACTGCTGAAAATGTACGTGCAGAGCGTGATAACGCTACCCAAAATGCAAACGTGATTATTCCGGCGAAGATCGCAAAAGAGAGAATAGAGATTGAAGCAGAAGCAGAAGCAGAAGTAACCAGAAGGATAGCACGTGGTGAAGCGGATGCAATTCTGATGCGCAAGCAGGCTGAAGCACAAGGTATCTTTGAAGTCTTGACCAAACAGGCTGAAGGTCTCAAGCAAATTGTTAGTGCCGCAGGCAACAGTTCTCAGGATGCAGCTCTCCTTATCATTGCTGATAAGTTGCCGGAGCTTGTGAAACTACAATCTGAGGCAATTAAAAATATTAAGGTTGATAAGATTACCGTGTGGGATGGAGGCACCGGAAAAGATGGAAAGACTTCCACCGCTAATTTCTTATCAGGAATGTATCAGTCCGTTCCTCCACTACAGGAGGTATTTAAAATGGCAGGCCTTGAGTTGCCATCCTATTTAGGGAAGGAAGGATCGGCAGCAAATCCTGCTCCGTCACCAAAGACCAAAAAAGAGCCACCCACCGGGGATATCAAAGGTGCCCCTGAAAAGGGTAAATAATTGAATGCGGTTTGAAAAAAATAGCCCATGATTTGATCGTGGGTTTTTTTATTGTGTTCTCGCAGTGACTCCCGAACGGGACGCTGCGCTAACTCCTTTGCGTCAGTAGTTTCGCATAAAGTGTTACTCCTCAGGATAGGAGAACAGGAATTGTGGAGTTAACTTACAACCCAACTCCTATTTTAACCCCAATCTTTGGATAGATTCCTTTAAAGGCTGGGTCCAGGATATCGGCATAATCCACCTCTATTGTGTTCTCGCAGTGTCTCCCGAAGGGGACGCTGCGCTAACTCCTTCATCAGCAGTTTCGCTTACAGTGTTACCCCCCTCAGGTAGGAGAACAGGAATTGTGGAGTTAACTTACAACCCAACTCCTATTTTAACCCCAATCTTTGGATAGATTCCTTTAAAGGCTGGGTCCAGGTTATCGGCATAATCCACCTCTATCGCATTGTCCGGGTAAACTGGAATTCCAAGTGCCCCACCAACAAAAATATCTAAAAGTAATACTTGCCAAATTGTTTTTTGGATTCCGATAGTGAAGGAAGGGCTATAGTTCCACAATTCAGTTTCTTCATCATAGTTTCCGGTAAAGTCATCATAGATTTCTGTTTTATAATATCCTGCTTTAAACCCGATAGAATAATACACTCCCATGTAATTCTTTTTCTTGAACTTCATGGGTACGAAATATTTCCGGTACGCAACTTCTCCGTAAACGCCCGAATAGCTTTCGTACCAGTTGTCATTTCGTGTACGGATTCCTGCATCAAAATTAAAACTCCGCGAAAAGTCAGAATTGAAAGTTTCGATACCCAACTGGAATGTGCTTAAAAAAAAGGCCTGCGGATAAATTTTAATAAGGGCTTTTGGCATTTTAAGGCCATTGTCTTCTTCCTGTGCCTGTGCAAACTGGATGGTTACAAATAGAAAAATGAGTGGTAGTAATTTTTTCATAGGGTTATTGTCGTTAACGAGTTCAACGACTAATAACGTAAAAAAATTTGATCTTATTGCTCGTCGACCCGCTGTATTTCTGCGCCCAGGTTCCTGAGTCTGCCGTCTATATTTTGATACCCACGGTCAATCTGATCAATATTGGAAATCAGGCTCTCCCCCTGTGCAGAGAGAGATGCAATTAATAAAGAAACACCAGCCCGGATATCCGGGGAAGACATGCTAATGCCCCGAAGGGATTGTTTCCGATCCAGTCCGATGACCGTTGCCCGGTGAGGATCACACAAGATAATTTGTGCGCCCATATCAATGAGTTTGTCTACGAAAAACAACCGGCTTTCAAACATTTTCTGATGGACCAGCACGGTTCCTTTTGCCTGGGTCGCCACCACCAGAATGATACTTAATAAATCCGGTGTAAATCCCGGCCACGGTGCATCGCTGATCGTCAGAATAGAGCCGTCAATAAACGTTTCGATCTCATAATGTTCCTGAGAAGGGATGTAAATATCATCTCCACGAATCTCTAATTTGATACCCAATCTTCTGAATACATCCGGAATCATCCCCAGCATTTCGACACGACAATTTTTAATCGTGATTTCAGATTGCGTCATCGCTGCCAGGCCGATAAAACTTCCAATCTCAATCATATCGGGAAGCAGTGTGTGCTCGGTACCTTTCAGTTCGCTTACTCCTTCGATGGTTAAAAGATTGGATCCGATACCCGATATTTTTGCACCCATTCGGTTAAGCATCAGGCAGAGCTGCTGCAAATAGGGTTCACACGCAGCGTTGTATAGTGTTGTTTTTCCTTCAGCCAGTACTGCGGCCATTAGGATGTTGGCCGTTCCTGTAACAGAGGCTTCATCCAGTAACATGTAGCATCCCTTTAATTGGGTAGCATCAATATGAAAAAGATGATCCTCAGCATTAAAATTGAATTTGGCTCCTAATTTTTGAAAACCGATAAAGTGGGTATCTAGTCTTCTTCTACCAATTTTGTCGCCTCCCGGTTTGGGCAGGCTTGCAGATCCAAAACGCGCGAGAATTGGCCCCAGTAACATAACCGAGCCGCGAAGTGCTGATGCCTTCTTTCTATAGGTTTCGGATTCAAGGAAATTGATATCTACCTGATTAGCCGTAAAACGATAGGATTCGGGAGCAAGTTGCTCAACTTTACAACCCAGGTCACCTAATAATTCAATGAGTTTATTAACATCCCGGATATTGGGGATGTTGTGAATGGTAATCGGCTCGGAACTGAGCAACGTGGCACTGATAATTTGAAGTGCTTCATTCTTGGCGCCTTGCGGAGTAATTTCTCCTGAAAGTTTTTTGCCGCCCTGGATTTTAAAAACTGCCATGTAGGATTATTTCTCGGAAGGTAATGCCTTCCTTGATTCAATAAAAAAATTACAGAGGAAAGTTAGTATTTTCAACTGTTTAAGTAATACTTTTAAATAAACAGATGAGAACCGCAAGTTAAAATTTCATTCTTGTCGGTGCATGCACAGATGACAATTTCAATCGCAACGTGGATCTATTGATCTCTTCTTCTGCGATTGCTGTTGTTCTTCTTAAAATTCCGATGTCCCCCTTGTCGACCTCCGCTGTTTTGTTGTGGTCTTGGCTTGCGCTTTTCACGATAGAGCATTTCAAAGAGATTGTCCTCTTTTACTTTATCGAGGTCAAGTTTAAGTTCTCCATCCGAAAGCAGTCCAATGTCTTTTAAGATTACCGAATCATCCAACGACTCCTTGTTCCAGCTGCTGTAAAACGTCTTCATCAATTTTCCCAGATACACAATCGCTTCATCACGGTCTTCCTTATTTTCAATCTTCAGTGCTTCTTTAACAAGCTTCTCAATGTTCTTACCGTAATGTTTGTACCGGATTCTGCTTTGTGGGTATTCAACCTTTCTGGGTTTTTTAAATAGAATATCACGCTCAGGTATCGGATAGGGGCTGTTAATATCCAGATTAAAATCGGCAATAATAAACAGGTCGTCCCACAAGCGTTGTGGATTTTCAGGTTGATCTTTAATGGATGGTGTCAGCTGCCGGATTAATTCCAATAAGGTATACGCCATTTGTGTGCGTTTATCTTTATCACCTTCCGTGCGGATGTATTCAATCAATTTTTGGACGTTCCGTCCGTATTCTTTTAAAATAATGGCTTCGCGTTCACTGTTGTACTCCATGTTCTTTTGCATGATATCTATTTTAATATTGGTAATGGATACCCTTCCGGGGAAATCAATTGCTGGCTCTAATGCTGTTTAATTTTTAGTAAACCTTAAAATTTAGCCACTGGATTGGATTTTTGGCTGAATTCATTCATTAATTATGTATCCTGAGTTTGGCAAAGCTAAGCAATAACGTCTTTTCACCAAAATCATCGAAATTAATCTTGGCCTTCCGGTCTGCCCCGGATTCATCCATTTGCGTAACCGTCCCAAATCCGAATTTAGGGTGCTCCACCTTCATCCCATCGGATAACCCGGACGTGTCACTGGGGACGAAGTTGGCTGGTGGTTTATACGTACTCGTTCTTTTCGGCACTTGAGCTGATGAAGTAGTTTTCCGGATGCCATTCACCAGACTTTTTGCATAGTTGCTGGAGGGCGCTTTTTCAGACTGAAATCCCTTGAATTTTGTACTCACTTTTATGAAGTGTGCATCGATGTCGTCCAGGAAACGGCTGGGTTCGCAGTTCTTTAACCGACCAAACCGATATCGGGTCAACGCGTACGATAGGATTAATTTTTCTTTTGCCCGGGTGATCGCCACATAAAATAATCTTCTCTCTTCTTCCAGTTCCGCACGGCTACTCAACATCATTTGAGAGGGAAATAAATCCTCTTCCAATCCCACAATGTATACATACCTAAACTCCAATCCCTTTGCCATGTGAATGGTCATCAATGTGACTTTTTCGGGATCGTTGTCCTTGTCTTCATCCTGACCAGTGATTAACGATACTTCCTGAAGAAAAGCACCCAGACTTTTATCGTCCTTCTCGGGATCATCAACATATTCTTTAATTGCGTTCAGCAATTCCTGAACGTTTTCATACCGGTTAAGGCCTTCTGCGGTTTTATCTTCGTAGAGTTCACGCAGCAAGCCTGACCCCTTCGCGATCTCATGGGCAGCCTCATACGCATCTTTCTGCTCAACAATGATACTGAAGTGTTTAATCTTACTTACAAAATCATCAATGGCACCGGCAGCCCGACCTCCTACAAATGAGGTAGCATTTTCCAGGACTTCCCAAATGGAGATGGCATGATCATTTGCAGCGACGACAACTTTATCAATCGATGTGTCACCAATACCTCGTTTAGGGTAATTAATAATTCTCCTGAAAGAAGCTTCATCCTGCTGATTGATCGTGTATCGCAGATAGCCAAGCAGATCTTTAATTTCTTTTCGCTGATAAAAAGAAAGCCCGCCCACAACTTTGTATTTGATGTTCATCCGACGCAACGACTCTTCAATGGCACGCGATTGACTGTTTGTTCGATAGAGGATGGCAATGTCGCTGTACTTCAGCTGATGCTGCATTTTTTCTTCGAAAATAGAGCTGGCAATTAGTTTGCCTTCTTCATTATCAGAGACCGATTTAATTAATTCAATAAGCGACCCTTCATCATTCGCAGTCCAGACATTTTTAGGCAGCTGGGCTTTGTTCTTTTTGATTACCGAGTTGGCGGCATTCACAATATTTTGCGTGGAACGATAATTTTGTTCCAGTTTAATGATTTTCAGATCAGGGTAATCGCGCTCGAAGTTGAGAATATTGGTAATATCCGCACCACGAAAGGCATAAATACTTTGAGCGTCATCTCCAACGACACAGATGTTTTGCTTAACGGCCGAAAGTTTTCGTATGATAAAATACTGGCACAGGTTTGTATCCTGAAACTCATCCACCAGAATGTAATGAAAGCGGTGTTGATATTTATTCAGGACTTCCAGATGCTCTTTGAAAAGTTTATCAGTATTGAACAAGAGGTCGTCAAAATCCATGGCGCCTGCTTTGAAGCATCGCAACGCATAGGTCTTGAATATTTTTCCGATTTCGGGTCGCATGTTTGCCCGGTCATCACCCGTTAATTCGGGGTGGGCAAGGTAATCCTGCCAACCGATCAGGCTGTTCTTCGCCGCTGAGATACGATTGTAAACTGTATTTACTTTATAGATGGCATCATCCAGCCCCAATTCTTTGATGATCTTACGAAGAATGGATTTGGAATCATCCGTATCATAAATTGTAAAATTGTTCGGATATCCTAAATGGTGCGCTTCGGCGCGAAGAATTCGAGCAAATACGGAGTGAAAGGTCCCCATCCAGAGATTCCGGGCATCTGATCCAACCAATTGCTCCAATCGATTGCGCATCTCTTTAGCAGCCTTATTCGTAAAGGTCAGCGCCAGAATGTTGAAAGGATCAACATTCTTTTCCATTAAATGAGCAATGCGGTAGGTGAGGACACGCGTTTTACCGGATCCGGCACCCGCAATTAGCATACAAGGTCCTTCGGTATTGATTACACCCTCCCGTTGAGGTTCATTGAGCGATTCTAAGTAGTCTGACATAAACGTCCGCAAATTAATTTTTTTTAAATCATTAGGCGAACCAATTTCGGTATGCTGACAGAAATAGTCGAATTAAAACTATAGTGTCTATTTTATAAGTGACGGAAAAAAACCGCTACCTTTGAAAAACCTGTTTAGATATTGAATCCTCTGGCAACTTCTTCCCACCAATTTCAAAAAGACGACTTTGTTGTAACCGGTGCTGAGCCATGGTTTAAAGTAAAGGTTCAAGTGATCCAGCATTATTTTGAATCTTTTGTTGCCAATGTTTCCGGTAGGGTTGATGAGTTGGTAGTGGTTGATTTATTTTCCCGTAATGGTTTTTGTTCTTCAGGTCACCAGCGTGAACTATTTCTGGAGAGTATCCTTTCCCTTCTGGCATCCGGGCTTCCGGTTTCAAAATGGATTTTATGTGAAGAAGATCAGGATAATGCAAAGGCATTGAAAGTCAGGGTGAATCGGCATTTCCGTCAGGAAAATATTCTGATTTTCGAGCAACATCCGGCAGAATTGATCGATAAATTTAGATTCTATGTGCCCCAGAGCAAAGGTCGTTACAAAGTAGCTACTTTATGTTTAGTAGATCCTTTCAACTTTCGGATCGAATTGTCGGTGTTGGAGAAATTGGCCGGGCTTGGGTTTAGTTTTTTAATCCCGTACACCTTTCCGCTGAATAGTAAAATCAATTACCTCCATTATATAACAGAAAAGGAAGAACGTATAAAAAAATACCTGGGAAATTCTTTTGAGGCGGAGAAACTTAAAGAAGCAACCAGCAATGAACAGTTTTATAAGCGGATTGTGAAGTACCATCAGAATCGAATGTTAGCGATTGGGCTTTCAACTTCATTGTCGGCTCATAAACTTGAATCAAGCCTGATGGAACTTCCCACGTATTATATGGGGATGTATTCAAAGAATTTCTCTGCCAGGCTGATCCAGCAGGATGTGAAACAATCTGAAACGATTCAAATGGGTTTGTTTTGACGCTATACACAAGTTCAGCATGATTGGTAGATATTAATAGGTTAATTTTGGGGATTATGATACAGGTAGGAGAGATATTGGTTTCGGATGATATTCGTGAAAAAGAATTTGTCTGCAATCTTGAAAAATGCAAAGGGGCATGTTGTGTCGAGGGTGACTACGGTGCCCCCCTGGAAGATGAAGAACTTGAAATTCTTAAAAAGACATACCCAAAGATCAAAGATTATTTAACTGCTGAGGGGATTCGGGCGATTGAAAAGCAGGGGACTTATATTTTGGATCCAGATGGAGATTATTCAACACCAACGATTGGTGGACGGGAATGTGCCTACGCGATATATGATGACAAGGGAATTTTAAAATGTGGAATCGAACATGCCTGGAAGGAAGGGAAAACTGAATTTCGCAAACCGATCTCGTGCCATCTCTATCCGATTCGGATAACCAAAAAGAAAAATTTCGAAGCGATCAATTATAATAAGTGGAGTATCTGTTCGCCTGCCTGTACACTGGGGAAAGAACTGGAGGTACCGCTTTATAAATTTTTAAAGGAACCATTGATTCGAAAATATGGGGAAGAATGGTATAATGAGTTAGTCGAAGTTATTGAGATACTGGATAGTAAATAGTTTTGAGTTATGGGTGATGAGATATGAATTCTGAGTGCTTAACTGCTTCAGGTTTAAAGTTCGCTCGAATTTAAATTTCTTCAGTACCTACCAAAAACAAAATAAACCACCTTCCGAAAATGGTTTTTTGTACTCACTGGCGACTGGTAACCGGCAACCGGTAACTAACCTATACCTAATTACTCTTACAAACACCGATCTCTACCCTTCCGGAAGAAATGGATTTCCCTAATTCACCAATATTGCCTCCGGCTAAAATAATATCCCGATCGGGTCCGGATTCTGCAAGGTGAATTTTATACTGGCTTCCATATCAAGTAGGTTCTGATAGGATACGGTTGATTCATCTGCCAGTAAAGAAAGAATGGTTTCACTCATTCCTGTTTTGCCTAATACAGGGTTTAACACAGCATAAATTTCAGCACCAGGAGCACTGATATCGCCTAAATGAAGATGAACAGGATGTTGGATATCGCCTTCGGTTCCGGTTAAAGATATTAACACCAATGTGTTTCCTTTCACCCGTTCTTTTAATGTAACTGTTCCACTGATTGCGTATTGCCGAACCAGGGCTGGAGTGCATAAACCGTTTCTCTACCCGTAAATTCACTTTCAGTAACCGCATTTTCCTGGCAACTCGCCAGAATAATGATAATCATAAGGGAAACTAATATTCGATTCATACACCTATCTTTGAACAATAAAGGAAACAAAAAATTACCACTTCAGCAATAACCAATCTTGCAGGAATAAGTTCCGTTTTGCGAAAATTGGCATGGAAGTGGTAATAAAACGCATGGTATTGATAATTATTCTGTGAATCGGCTTTCTATCTTCCTCCTTATACTAATGGTTGCCTGTGGCCCCAAAGTGCCGCTGGTTACAGCCCCCGTCAAACCAGCCTGGCTTGGTGTAAAACCTTATAAGGCAGGGTTTTATACAGGCGTGGGACATGCTTTAAAGAGCGATAACAATAATTACGTTCAGGTGGCTAAAAAAAGTGCCCTAGATGATCTGATTTCAGAGATTAGCGTGACGGTTTCAAGCGCTTCGGTACTGACGATGATCGATTCCGACAAGAGCTTTCAGGAACGATATGAACAAATCATTAAAACAACGGCCGAAGAGCAAATCAAAGAATTTGAGCTGGTAGACGCCTGGGAAGACGAATTCAATTATTGGGTTTACTATCAATTGTCGAAGGAGCGATACCGTGAAATTAAGGAGGAAGAGAAAAGGAACGCCATTACATTGGCATCTGATTTTTTTGACCGCGCTCGGCAAGCTGAAAAGGAGGGGGCGCGGGTGCAAGCAATTCATTACTACTTTCAGGCATTTCGAAGTGTAGAGCATTATCTGGCTGATGCCATTAAAATAAGTCGTGAGGGGTCGGATATTTTGTTGGTGAATGAGATATACGGCAGTATTCAACGGCTCTTGAATCTTATTGACCTGAGTGTTTTTCCGAATCAAATCGTCGTGAATCGTCGTGTCCGGGTTAGTGATCAACCAATTATTCTTTCTACCACCTTTCGGGATGATATTGGTATTGCATCCGGGATTCCCATCAAAGCCAGTTTTAAGAAGGGATCGGGTATAGTCTTTCCAACCTACAAAACCAATGATCAGGAACAGGCAAAAATTTTATTGAGCAAAATCAGTTCCCGTGAGATTGAACAAACTATTGAAGTGGCATTGGATCTTGATGAAATCAGTAACTTATCGGACTCGAGGGTGTATAAGTTATTGGCCAGTACCTTTAATATTCCTACGTCAAAAGTATTACTGCAGGTACAACGGCCGGTCGTATATTTGACAGCAAATGAGAAAAATTTCGGCCTGAATAAGAATGCAAATCAATTGGCCAACAAAATTAAAAATTTACTGTCTCAGGAAGGATTCGAATTCACAGGTGATCGATATGCGGCAGAACTATGGGTAGATGTAAAAGCGGATTCAGAACAAGGATCTGTTTCGGGAAGTATCTTTATTACCTATTTAAGTGGATTAATCAGGGTGGCTGATATTAATGACGGAAAAGAGATATTCAGTACAACCCTGGACCGGATAAAAGGATATGGACTCGACTATGACCGTTCTAGTCAGGATGCCTATAACAAAGCGGTCGATGCCATTGAAAAAGAGTATATCGTGGACTTGTTAAACGGTATTTTGCAATAAATTATTAACCTTTGTCTAAATTGGTATTGAAATTGCCTGATCCTCTATAAAAACTGAAAACTAAATTTATTTATCATGAAAAAATTAGCATACTCGTATTTAACCTTATTTGCACTGGTGGCGCTTTTTGCGGTTGGGTGTAAGTCGAAGAAAGCCTTACCAAAAGGTGAAGTGGAAGTTAACGTCCCCTGCTCGGGTCCTGATTTCTTTACCACTAATAAATTTTTCCGTGCCAACTCCATTGGAGAAAGTCAGGATCAGGTAACCTCTAAAAAGAAAGCTTTATCGAATGCAAGAGGTGAGCTGGCTGCCAGCATTGAAACGACGGTGAAAGCAGTTACCGATAACTATGTGAATTCTCGTGAGATGAACAATAAGGAAGAAGTGGAGGAACGTTTTGAACAATTGAACAGGGAGATTGTGAATCAAAAGCTTACCGGTATCAAAACCATTTGTGAAAAGTTGGTGAAAACTGAAGGAGGTAATTATAAAACCTATATCGCGATTGAGTTGTCTGCTGATGATCTGGTTGCTACCTACAATGAGCGCATGTCAAAGGATGATCGGTTAAAAATTGACTATGACTATGAGAAGTTCAAGGAGACCTTTGAAAAAGAAATGGAAAAAATGGGAAATAACTAACGTAAAGACGCATATCCGTAAAGGCACATGATTATGTGCCTCAAAGACGCATAATCATGCGTGTGTCTATGAGACGCATAATCATGCGTCTATACAATAAAAAAGGTTGTTGAAAGGCAACCTTTTTTATTGTTTCGATTTTCGTCCAATGAGCATTGGAACTTGCCGAAGTATTTCCTGATAGCAGGGACGTCTTTCCAGATGCCGCTTTTCGATCATCGGAATACTGATAAAAACAAACATACCAGTGAGGAGAAGCGGGCCGATGGCAGTCCAGTATAAATGGACATCCGTTCCCATGGCCACAAACCACCCTCCCCACCAGAAAACGATTTCACCAAGATAGTTCGGATGCCTGCTGAATTTCCAAAGGCCTGTGTTCAGGCATGAATGTGTTTGTTCTTTTCTGCGCCATGCATAAAGTTGTTCGTCCGCAACCAGTTGAATCAAAAATCCGATGAATGAAACGACTAATCCGGCAACATGAAGGAATGTGAAGGAAGAGGTTTTTAGGATCGAAAAATAGAAGGGGAGCAAAGCAATAAAAACGATGACGGTTGGAAAAAGATGAATTCCTGAAAAATTAATCAATGGATATATTCTTGGGTTATCGTTCCGAAGCTGAGTATACCGCCAGTCTTCATGAGTAATCCCTTTCCAACCGCGAATCCAGTTGAAGGTAAGCCTGATACTCCAGAGCATCACTACCATCAACAGCAAGGTGCTCAAGAGGGTAAAATTTTGTGATTGTACCATCCAAAAATAAATCAGGATAGGAGGGATGACACTCCAGTAGGGATCGTACAGGCTTGAATTTCTAAAGGCCAAACTGAATAGAAAAATAACGACGGTTGCGAAAACATCAGCCTCCAGTGATATCAGTAGCGTATCATCGGTAGAAAAATAGGGGACTGTGAAATATACGATCCCAGCTGCTATCGAATAAGCCAGCAGGCATATCAGCAAAGAAATACTTTTCGAATTCCGCCAGCTCAACTTATTCCAGCCCGATCATCATAAAGGCACCCCAGTAAATGGGTTCAGGATACTCAATACGCAACTCGATTTTAGCATCCGTAAAGCTTTGCCGCATATTGCCACTGTTGAGCCATTTTTGATAAAATTTCAGCATCAGTTTTTGGGTAGCTTCATCATCTACTTTAAACATACTCATGATCAGCATTTTCGCACCTGCCACGAGGAATGCCCGCTGTAAGCCGTAGACTCCTTCTCCGGACTCTAATTCACCAAGCCCCGTTTCGCACGCACTTAGTACAACCAGGTCGGTTTTATCAAGATTTAAACTCATCGCCTCGTAGGCAGTAAGGATCCCGTTTTCAATATTGTAGTTGTATTGGGTCTTATCGAGCAAATCACCAGCTCCTTTTAACAAGAGGCCGGTACGCATCAGCGGATTTTGAGTAAGTGCAGTTTCATTGCCTTCCATTTCGTCTTCGAGGGTGATTTCTTTGCCCGGTCTATAAAAACCATGGGTAGCAATGTGAAATATCTTAGGACTGTTCAAATCCTTTACTTGTTCTTCGGTTGCTGATTTTTCGACATACTGACTGGTAATCCAGCCTTTTTGCTCAAGCATAAATTGAAGTTGGTTCACTTCTTTCTCGGTTCCGGGTAGGGAAGGAATGGAGTGGTCGGTCGACGCAGACGCATAAAAGGTGGGGTTACCAAACATAAAAGCGGTATTGCCTTCTGCTTTACGATTACTCTTGAGTTTGTTCAAATATAAATCTTTGGTATTGCTGACCAACACTATATTCGAGTTGTCGATGATGTATTTTCCATCCGGTGTGGGAATTGCTTCCAGATTGATTTGGTTATACACGCCATCGGCTGATAAAAAGATCGTAGAAGTTTGTCCGATCTCTTTTTGAATGGGTGCCCAGAAGACATTATATGAAATGTTGTCAGGGATTTTACCGGTGATCGCATTTTTGTAATATCGGAAGAAGCGTGTTTCCATACGAGCGCCATCCTGAAGCAGAATCGTTTTCGGTTTGGAAAGATCTTTCTTCAGATACATCGCCGCATAAACCACGGAGTCGGTAAACACATGATTAAAGTGACGGTACCGGACCATCTCAATAGCAACCTCATTATCCTTTAAGGACTTTCGGACGTTATCATAGGATATCCTGGAAGCCTCAAAACTTTGACCGAAAATTTCAGACTTCTGACTTAAATCCTTTTCAAGACGTTCAACATCCTGACTCAAGGCAACCGGGTCAATTTCATTTTCTATTAATTGATCAGGACTTAATGATAAAGCAAGGGTCAGCATCTCCTTTTTCTCAACCCAATTACTGTATTGCTCTTTTAAAGTTTCGTCTGAACTGTTCATAATCCGTTCCCTGATTTTTATTGAGGAACTAAGCAGGAGTGCTTTTGTCAGCAATTGATAATCATACACTTTGCTGGTGAGGTCTTTGAAATCCTCCATATTTGAAAATGCAAGGGTGTAATAAAATTCGAAGTCAGTGCGAATCGTATTCCAATACTTTGCTTTTTCTCTTTCACTTAATGCAGGGAAATAAATTTTAATAAAATTCTCGTAGTTGCCGAGGGCTTCTTCAATCAATTGTTTTGATTGCTTGTAATTCTTCTTCATATATTCTACCCGACTAAGTTTAGAAAGGATCTTTACATATTCGGGATGGGATTTACTGAATTCCCTGGCGTATAAATTTCGTGCCTGGTTGTAGAAGGATTCGGCCTGAGCATAATTTTTTTGCTGATAATAGACATCCCCTGTCAGGGAGTAAATACTGGCTGCATTGATATTGTTTTTGTCTCCAGTTTTCTTGCGCCAGATGGACTCCGCAACAGTTAACGAATTAAATGCTTTGTCGTAGTCCTTTGTAGAAATATACAACACGGCAATATTTTTCATGATATCAGCATACAGCGGATTGTCGGGCCCCACTTTTTTAGCGGTAATATCTTTCGCTTCTAACAGAAGTTTTTCTACTTCATTTTTCCTGCTGCCTTTATGAAATTTTGTGAGGGCGAGTTGTGAGATGGATCGCGCCACTTCGATATGTTCACGGCCGAATTGTTTCTCCTGACTGCTTAAAGCTTTGGTGATGTTGGTCTCCGCTTTATCGTAATCGCCCAATGTGAAATAAATATCACTAAAAAGTTTTTGGACAGACGCTGTTTTAGTTGAGATCTCACCATAAGCACCAACTGCAATTTTGTTAGCGCGCTGAGCAATGTTTTCTGCTTCAGTATACTCACCCCGTGCAAGGGCAATCCTACCTTTGTTCACCAGTGGTTCAATGAGCCGGGTAGAATTTTTCCCATACAACTTTTCGTAATCGACCATTAGGCTGTTTAGAAGTTTATCGGTATCTGTAAAACGACCTAACTGAATAAATAATCCTGCAAGTTCTTCGGTGGTAGCTTGTTCACCACTCACTTCCACTTTTGCTTTTCTAATGTTTTTATTGCTACGTTTCAGGTTGGCATCCACCTCATCAATCATCCCATAAATACCAAATAATTTAGCCTGGGTATCAATGGCTGCTACATATGCACCTATCCACTCATCTTTTTTTCTTTCAGGTTCAAGAATGGTTAATGCTGCTTTTAAATTCGAATCAGCATCTTCATATTTTCCAATCTTTAGTTGAAGATTGGCAATTTTAGTAAGCTCCTCAGCATATAACGGATCTTCACGACTATACTTTACACCGGCTGCCCGTGAAGCAAACTCAAGTAAGGAAACCGCTTCGCTATAGTTGTCGGTCATTTCCGCCCAGGTCGCAAGATGATTCAGATTCTCGAGTAAATCTTTATGTTGATCACCGATTTCTTTTGAAACACCTTCGTACCAATTTTTTTGATAGATGACACCGGCTTCCGCAATTTTATTAGTAAAGTCCAGATAGTAATTCGCCAATTGGATCATGGCCAACTGATGTTCCGGAGATCCTTCACCAGTCAATTCTTTAATGACATCATTTTTTTGTGTCAAATAATTTTCCACACTCTGGTAATCCTTTTCCTGCAATGACATTTGTTCCAGAAAATTTAAAATGCGAATGGATGTTTGATAATTTTTAGGTAATGACTTCGAGTTTAAAACACTGAGCGCGTTTTTTTCCAGATTTTTTGTTTTATCACGGTTGAGCTTACTATCAAATTCAACCGCCTCCATATTAATATGATGGACACTATTTTTAGGGAAATACTTATTCAGAATTTTTTGATACTCCAGTTTGGTATTTTGATAACGCGCCCGGCTCTCACTTTCAAGGAGTTCTTTTAGATAGCTTAAGTAAATTTCGTGAGCCAGGAAGTTTGTCGGATTTGTTTTCTTCTTTAATCCATTCAGTATATTATCAAACTCCAATGATTTTTCTCTCCCTTTGTTTCCATTATCAACGAAAGTTCGCGCGTATAGGAATCGGCAGTTTACTTCAGCGGTGCTGGTTTCTCCTAAAAATTTGGAATTTCTTCCCATCCAGTTAAGCGCAAAGTCAAAAATACCGAAAGCATCTTCATCGCCTCCTATTGTTGAGATCTTCCCCATTTTAGCGTATGCCAATCCTTTGAGCGTTAAAAAATTTGCGTAGTCGCTGTAACGCTGATACACTTCTGCAGGCTCAAGCCTGTTGGTTTTAATCTTTCCATCCTCCACCAACGACTCTTTTTCAACTGCCCGTCCGAATAAAAATTTCTCCTGATTGGCCAGTAATTCCAATGCATCCTTTGAGTACCCCTGACCAATCAAAGCTTCCGCCTTCACCAGTCCAAGTTTTGCTTTGTCATTATCCGTTACATCGGGAGCCTTTTCGACAAGTGATTCGGCCTGACCCGAATAATGGGCTGCCAACCGGTAATTCCCATATTGATTGTATAGTGCTGCGACCTCCAGTAATGTATTGATGTAAGCACTTGAGTTTTCTCCACTGCTTTCTTTACTGGTTTCCAGCGCACTGTTTATGCTGGGCTCAAATCCATCCAGCGTTCCTAATGCTAATTTTAATCGCGCGTCGCGTAAATAGTAAGTTGCGAGATACACATTTTTTGCACCTAGCTTGGGTGTTATCTGACCTTTATACTTGATAAGGAATTTATCAGACTTGGTAAAATCACCAGCATTGTAGTAGCCATCGGATTTACCCAGAAATTTTTTAAGCTTTTTCTGAGCTAATAGTTGCGGACTAAAACATAGAAGGAATATCAGGATACTAGGAAATAGATACCGAAGCGCTTTCATAGTAAGGGAGTTTTTTATTTGAACTACTAATTTAAGTAATTCAAAATAGATTAAAGGACATTGTGGTGTTAACCTAACAGTTTTTGAAGGATATTCCTGGCGGCATCAGAAATGATGGTGCCTGGACCGAAAATAAAGGATACCCCTGCTTGTGTCAGGAATTCATAGTCCTGAACAGGAATAACCCCTCCTGCTACTACTAAAATGTCTGATCGGCCAATTTTTTTTAATTCAGTTATTAATTCCGGAACCAACGTTTTGTGCCCACCAGCCAAACTGGAAGCCCCAACAATATGAACATCATTCTCTGCTGCCTGCATCGCCACTTCCGCTGGCGTTTGAAAAAGTGGTCCGATATCCACATCAAATCCAAGATCAGCAAAACTGGTGGCAATAACTTTTGCACCGCGATCATGACCATCCTGTCCCATTTTGGCTACCAGGATACGGGGTCTCCGACCTTCCTGTTTTGCAAACTGATCTGAAAGTTTTAAAACTTCCTGAAAGGCTGATTGATTTTTCATCTCCCCCGAATATACACCTGAAATTGATTTTATGGTGGCTTTGTAACGGCCAAATGCTTTTTCCAAAGCCAGCGAAATCTCCCCTAACGTTGCACGCTTTAATGCCGCATTGACCGCAAGCTCAAGAAGGTTGCCTACGCCCGAAGATGCGCAGTGCGTAAGTCTTTCAAGTGCAATCTTCACATCTTCAGAAGATCGATTGGCTTTTAGTTCGGCTAATCGCTGAATTTGTTCTTCGCGAACCGCAGTATTTTCCACTTCCCGGATCTCAAATTCAGGAACATCATCGACCTGATATTTGTTGACCCCAACAATTACATCACGGGCTGAATCTATGCGGGCCTGCTTGGCAACTGCTGCCTGCTCAATACGCATTTTAGGAATACCGGATTCAATGGCTTTTGTCATTCCACCCAGTTCCTCTACCTCCTGGATCAATGTCCAGGCTTTCTCCGTGATTGCCGCAGTGAGGGACTCAACATAATAGGAGCCGCCCATGGGATCGACCGAACGGGTAACACCGGTTTCTTTTTCTATAAATAACTGCGTGTTTCGGGCAATACCTGCTGAGAAGTCGGTTGGCAATGCAATGGCCTCATCCAGTGAATTGGTATGCAGGGATTGTGTATGTCCCAAAACTGCCGCCATCGCTTCAATCATGGTGCGGGTTACATTGTTGTAGGGGTCTTGTTCAGTCAGGCTCCAGCCGGAAGTCTGGCAATGTGTACGGAGTGCCATTGACTTTTCATTTGTTGGACTAAACTGTTTTACAATTTTAGCCCACAGCAATCTTCCCGCACGCATTTTGGCAATTTCCATAAAGAAATTCATTCCGATCCCCCAAAAAAAGGAGAGTCGAGGGGCGAAATCGTCAATTTTGATCCCTGCTTTTATCCCGGCCCGGATGTATTCTAATCCATCTGCAAGTGTATACGCCAGTTCAATATGCGCGGGAGCACCCGCCTCATGCATATGGTAACCGCTGATACTAATCGAATTAAACTTCGGCATATAGCGGGAGGTGTATTCAAAGATATCCGCCACAATTCGCATCGAAGGAGCAGGTGGGTAGATGTACGTATTACGGACCATAAACTCCTTCAGAATATCATTTTGGATCGTTCCGCTGAGTTGTTCGGGTTTAATACCTTGTTCCTGAGCCGCAGCGATATAAAATGCCATGATGGGGATTACTGCCCCGTTCATCGTCATCGACACCGACATTTTGTCGAGCGGAATCTGATCGAACAAAATCTTCATATCCAAAATCGAGTCGATGGCAACCCCTGCTTTACCCACGTCACCGGTAACACGTGGATGATCGGAGTCATATCCGCGATGCGTAGCCAGGTCAAAGGCCACTGAAAGGCCGCGCTGACCAGCGGCCAGATTCTTTCTATAAAATGCATTCGAATCGCGTGCAGTTGAAAATCCGGCATACTGCCGAATTGTCCACGGACGTGATGTGTACATGGATGCATATGGCCCTCGCAGGAAAGGCGGAATACCCGCAGTAAAGTTGGTATGTGTAAGCGTGTCCGTATCCAGCCGGGTATATACTGGTTTTATGTCAATATCCTCCGGACTTTTCCAGGAGGGTAGGGAAAGGTTTTTCGTTTGTGTGCGTAAAAGAATTGAAGGCAATATTTTTGAAATCGGGCTGCATTAAAAATTTGTTTGAAATTTTGCCCAGGCTTTCTCCGCCATTTCCAATGTTAAATTTTCAACAAGATAGGAACCGGCCAGGGGGTCAGCTACTTTATTGAGGTATGATTCTTCCCGAAGAATATGACTTGTATTGCGCGCAATTCGAGTCATCACTGCATGATCCTTGTCCTCAGGGTGAAGAGAAAGCCCATTGGTTCCGCCAAGCACTGCAGCAATCGCAGCAGTCGTTTCCTTCAGCATATTGCCATGCGGTTGAAAATCAGGATGGATCCATGATTCAGAACGTGAATGAAGATAGAGATGTTCGGGCTTGAAATCAGAAAATCCATAGGCCTGCGCCAATTGGAACCACAAAAAGCGAAGCGTCCTGAGTTTTGAGGTTGAAACAAAAAAATCTGTACTGATTTCCAGTGAAAAGGAAATAGATGAAATGGCTTTGTCGATTTCCCATTTCTCTTTCAGTAAATTTTGAATCTGCGCGTTTCCCAGTGATAATGCCTTGTAAATCTCTTCAATTGCAGTTGAAGCTTCTATAGTGAACCCATATGTATGGAGATGTTGAAATGGTTGGGATTTCAATATGGCGGGTTCTTCATTCCAAAAGAATGCTCCTCTGATATTTTCCTTATTGACGCCCTGCTCTTCTAAATATGCAAAATAATCGTTTATGAAAAATTCCTTAGGGGTTGCGAACGATATATTACAAAATTCCAACTCAATGCCAGTCAACAACTTATTAATATTGATTGGATTTTTTTCTGTGATCTCGAAGAGAATTCCATCTGCCCCGGCAGTAAGATGTTGCAACGCATTTTTATTTGCGACCGATTCATCCTCAATACGAACAGGTGGGAGGTTGTCCCATGATCCCGGCCCCTTGAATTCCTCCTGATCAGGTGATAATTGAAATCCTCCAGTGAGTTCAGGATTTAAATCAGTTTTATCATAATAGGGTTTAACATGCAGACCATCAGGAGCTATCCATGTTAAGCTTTCGATGGATGTGCGATCACCGAGTTCTTTTTTTGCAAGGGCAGTCCAGGCTGCCTTATCAGCAGGTTGAAAATCGTTGAGCAGATTATTGATCGATGGCTGATCGGGCATGAAAAAAAAATTTACAAACAATTTTACGTAGATTTTGCGAATGAAGGCGTTATTAATTAAAAATTAAGGAGGAGTAAATTTTTCTTAAAAGTCAAGTCGTGGAACTATTGTTTTGTTTAAACCTTTTTTCACATCTTTGTCTCCCCTTTCCCATTTGGGAGTAAATAATTAAAAATTCGGTAGAATAAATTTTGATGGAAGTAGAATCCGGTACTGTATGGAATGATTGTCTCGACTTAATACAAGAAGAGGTTGGTCATGAGGATTTTAACACCTGGTTCAAGCCCATCTCACCGTTAAAGGTTGAAGGAGATGTTCTAACGATACAGGTTCCATCCCAATTTTTCTATGAATGGCTGGAGGATAACTACGTTCCTGTTCTTAAAAAGGCGATTCGTAAGACATTAGGTCCGACAGGCCGATTAGAGTATTCGGTAATCGTGGATAGCGGTAACCAGCAGAATCCACCAGTTGCGGTTAATTTTAGAAATGGAAATGGTCGTCCGAACCCAGGGGGAAACGGAAGTGATTATTCTCCGTTCACCTTTAAGGCATTAAACCCCAAAACGGTCAATAGCAGGCTAAATGCAAGCTATTCATTTGATAATTTTATCGAGGGTGATTGTAACCGGCTGGCACGCTCGGCAGGTGTAGCCGTAGCAAAAAAGCCCGGGATTACTTCCTTTAATCCATTGATGCTGTATGGAGGTGTAGGCGTTGGTAAAACCCACCTGGTTCAGGCAATCGGAAATGAGATTAAAAATAATTTTGCAGATAAAGTGGTATTGTATGTGGATCAGAATGATTTCACAAGTCAGTTCCTGAATGCGTTGCAAAATCATAAGCTACAGGATTTTCAGAATTTCTACCTGCAGGTCGATTTGCTAATTCTTGATGATGTGCAGTTTTTGGCCGGACGGGAGAAAACGCAGGAAATATTCTTCCATATATTCAATCAGCTTCACCAATCAGGCAAACAAATCATTATGACCAGTGATTGTCCGCCGCGGGATATGAAAGGATTTCAAGATCGATTGTTGTCACGCTTCAAGTGGGGACTGACTGCCGATTTGCAAGAACCTGATTTTGAAACCAAACTTGCTATCATTTATCGCAAGATGGGTGCGGATGGAATTGAGATTTCAACGGAAGTAGCAGAATATTTAGCGTATAGTGTGGATACCAACCTGCGTGACATGGAAGGAGTTTTGAACTCACTGATATTCCATGCTACATTACTGAAAAAGGAAATTGACCTCGAGTTGGCAAAAGAGGTGTTGAAAAATATTATTAAAGAAATACAATCGGATGTAAGTGTTGATTTTATTCAGAAAACTGTATCTGAATATTTTAAAGTAAACGTGGAGCAGCTGAAGAGTAAAGTAAAGAAGCGCGAGATTGTAATCCCCCGTCAGGTATCCATGTATTTCTGCAAGCGGTATACGCAACTTACGTTAGCCCTGATAGGCGAAAATTTTGGCGGCCGTGATCACAGCACCGTAATCCATGCATTGGAGTCCGTTGAAGACATGATGAAGACCGATGCGAATTTCAAGGCTTCGGTTGAAGATCTTAGTAAGAAGCTGAAGCTTCGGATTCATTAAATTTTATTGGTCTTACTGTGCCGTCTTGTATGGTGTCAGGTCTTTGTATCGATTTTTTAAAAAAATCCAAATAATTCCGTACATTACTATTCGAGTCTAGAAGAGATTCAGTTACGATTATCCAACTGATAACCAAATCCACCAGACATGCTTGCTCAACTCATCTATGTAAGTGATCGAAAGGAAACCTGCACCGATCAGGATGTTGGTAAGATTTTAGTTTCCTGCAAAAAGAATAATCCGGCGCATGGAATTACCGGGGTGCTTTTATATTCTGAAGCAAAATTCATCCAGATGATTGAAGGTGAATCGGAGGCGGTTACGGAGCTATACGCCAAAATAAAAAAGGATACCCGTCATAGCAATGCCATGATGATCGCCTTTGGCCCTATCCAGGAACGTTCTTTTCCTAGTTTCCATATGGGGCTGCGCAAAATACAAGGGAGCGAAGTTGATTTTAAAACAGAGATTTCTACCGAAGAGAAAAAGATTTTTAACAGTATTTTAACGGGTCAGGAAGAAAACGGAATGAAGGTACTCGAACTGTTAAAAAGATTTTTCTAAAGAATTTACAGATTTTCTAACAATCAGGTCAGTTACGTGTTTAGGTTTTGGATTTCTAAGAGAGACAGAGATTTCCAATTATATCATTAACCTAAATAAAACAATGTTAACACAACTCGTTTATGTCAGCACCCGTCAGTCTAATTGTACTTCAGCGGAAATAGAAAAAATATTAATGTCTTGTGAGAAGAATAACCCCTCACTTGAAATTACCGGCGTTTTACTGTATTCAGACACTAAGTTTATTCAATTAGTGGAGGGAGAGTCCAAGGTGATTATGGAATTATATGACAAGATAAAACTGGACAGTCGTCATAAAAATGTCATGATGATTTCCTATGGACCTTTAAAAGAGAAATCATTTCCTAGCTGGCATATGGGAGCACGTCAAATCAAAGGCAGTGAGATTGATTTCAAAACCGGCATATCAGCGGAAGATAAAATAGTATTTGATAACATTTTAAGCGGCCGGGAAGAAAATGGTGCGAAAGTTCTTGATTTGCTGAAGCGGTTTTTCTAAGCCAGCATGAATCCATAACACGTAAATCTTTCTTTCAACAGCTGGTTTTTATCTGGATTAAAATTTTTAGCCAGCCTACTATCTGTGGCAGGAATTTCAATCATTTTCTTAACTTTCAGCATGAAGCGAAGAGAAATATTGAAATATACTGCCCTGATGACGGGTGCTGCAGTTTCAACCCCGCTACTGACCACCATTTTAGCGGGGTGTACTACGAGCAAAGAAACGATCACCGATTTCAATCCCCGGTTTTTTAGCCGGGAAGATTTTCAACTCGTGCATGAATTGGTGGATGTCATTCTTCCTGGCACGGACAGTCCGGCAGCCAGCGAAGTTGGGGTCGATCAAACCATTGATGCGATTGTTGCAAGTGTTTATAAAGAAGAGGATCAGGTTGCATATCGGAACAAGTTTATTGCATTGGTAGCGTACCTGGGTGAAGAAGATTATCCGAATTCAAGTGAGGATGAAAAACTAAAAATACTCACCAAATTAATACAATCCAGCGATCAGGTTGAAGCACAACGTGCTTTCCTTGACTTGAGGCAACAAACCATTTCTTTCTACCTTTCTTCAGAAATCATTGGAGAAAAATTTTTAAACTACTTACCGGTACCTGGTGCATACGAACCATGCATTGACCTGGAATCTGTTGGAGGTAAAATCTGGAGCATATGAGTCAACAAGAAAAAGAGAATGCAACCTATGATGCTATTGTCATCGGGTCGGGAATCAGTGGTGGTTTTGCTGCCATGGAATTATGCAATAAAGGATATAAAACGCTTGTACTTGAACGGGGGCGTATGGTGAAGCATGGGGAATATCCAACGGCGGATATGGATACCTGGGATTTGCCCAATCGAAATCTGGTAACAGCAGAAGAAAAGGCACTTCATTATTTTAAACAAGAGCGTTTAAATTGGTGGGTTACGGAGGAAAACAAGCATTGGGTTAACAAAGATTCAGACTATCCATACAATGAAATTAATCGATTTGACTGGATCCGGGGACATCACGTAGGCGGCAGGTCAATTATGTGGGGCCGTCATTGTTATCGCTGGAGTGATATAGATTTTGAAGCCAATAAAAAAGAAGGAATCGGTGTGGATTGGCCCATACGATACAAGGATATTGAACCCTGGTATGATTACGTGGAAACATTTGTAGGGGTCAGCGGACAAAAGGAAGGATTGAAGCAGGTGCCGGATGGTAAATTTTTAAAACCTTTCCCATTGAATTGTGCTGAACAACATTTACGGGAATCTGTTGCTAAGATTTATCCAGCGCGAATCGTTACACCGGGCCGGGTGGCAAACCTTTCGGAATATGATCCTGCAGTGCATAAAGGAGCACGCGGACAATGTCAAACACGCAATCGCTGTTGGCGAGGATGTTACTACGGAGCATATTTCAGTAGTCTTTCAGCCACTTTAGCGGTGGCTGCCGGAACGGGTAACCTGATGATCAGGCCTGATAGTATCGTGGCGGAGATTGTATATGATCCAAAAAATAAAAAAGCATCCGGCGTAAAAGTAATTGATGCGAATACAGGAGAGGAAACAGAATTTTTTGCACGCATTATTTTTTGCAATGCAAGTACGGTTGGCTCTACTGCAATATTGCTGAATAGTCGCTCGGATACTTTTCCGGACGGACTGGGGAATATCAGCGGTGAACTAGGTCATAATTTAATGGATCATCATTATGGAATGGGTGCTTCGGGTAGGTTACCGAAATTATTTGCGGACAAATACTACAAAGGAAGAAAGCCAAATGGATTTTATATTCCGCGTTTTCGAAACATAGATGAAGAATCAAAACAAACTGATTACCTGCGTGGTTTTGGATATCAGGGAGATGCGTTCCGTAGGGCTAATGCTCCGGCAGGCGTAATCGGAGAAGAACTAAAAGAAACACTATTCAAACCCGGTGATTATTCTATTTCGATGGCTTGTTTTGGGGAGATGTTACCCTACCATGATAATAAAATGTTTCTGGATTTCGATAAAAAGGATAAGCATGGAATGCCAATCATCACGTTTGATGCTAAACTTCGTGAAAACGAAATTAAACTACGGAAAGATGGTGTGAAGTGTGCAGTTGAGATGCTGGAGGCGGCAGGATGTGTCGATATCCGGTCGTTTAACGAAGAGACTGCACCCGGTGCCTGTATTCATGAAATGGGGACCGCCCGAATGGGACATGATGCGAAGACCAGTGTACTGAATAAGTGGAATCAGGTACACGGTGTTCCCAATGTATTTGTTACCGATGGCGCCTGCATGACCAGTTCAGGAACACAAAATCCAAGTATCACCTATATGGCATTAACTGCGCGGGCAGTGGATTATGCTGATCAACTTGTAAAAGAAAACGTTCTTTAAAGGGAGATTTTTGGAACCACGACCGTTATAGAAGTTCCTTTTCCCGGACTGCTATTAATTTCCAATCTTCCCTTCACGTGTTGCAGCACCTCTTTGCAAAGCCGAAGGCCAATGCCAAAGCCGGAACCAGAAGTCTTTGTCGGTTGATTTTTTAGAATCTGGTCGATAATATCAGGAGGCATTCCTTCTCCTTCATCGGTAATCGTTACACAGTTATTTTTTTCACGCTCGTGAAAGGAAATTATAATGGGTGTTTCCGCAGGTGAAAATTTTATTGCATTGGAAATTATATTTCGAATGGCAATATGCATAATCTCCCGATCGCTAAACACCATGGTATCAATAGGAATATTGATCAATGGCGAAATTTTCTTGGATTCAAATTCCCGGTTATACAGGCCAACTATATTGCAGACCAACTCATGCAGAGAAAATTTTTGCAGAACCGGTTTGTGATCTTCAAAATTACTCCTTGTCCAGGTAAGTGTCGTGTCAATAAACTGGAGGGTTTCTTTGCTGAGTCGTTGAATGGTGATCAGGTTGTTTTCGAATTCTTCCTTTGATAATCCGCCTTCCACTAATAGTTGGATAAGTCTGTCTAAATTCTGTAAAGGTGATTTAAGGTCGTGTCCAAGGATCGATAGAATACGGTTCTTATTTTCATTGAGACGCTCTAATTTATTATCTTTTTCAATGACATCGTGGATATTCACAAAGGCTACCAACTGGAGATCGCCTGCCAGGGAAGATTTCACTTCATACCACATTTGCCCACGATGCTTCGTAGTGATATGAGCCCGCTCTACCACATAATTACGTTTCTCCCGAATCGCGTCATCTACTTTCGCCATCCATTTTGCTTTTATCTCTGTACGGTAATACAAATTGGGGTAGGCTTTTAAAAACCATTCATCAATGGTGCTGATTTCATCAATGGAATAACCAATTTCTTCTTCAAATTTTTTATTCCCAAACTTCACATGAACCGTATCATTTTCTGTTACCGCAATTAGAAAGGGGTAGGGCAGAAAATCCAGAATCCTGGCTAAGGATTCTTGCGTAAGCTTCATATTTGAGGTAATTGAACTCATGAACGGATTGAACGGGCAAAGAAAGATAATAAAAAAATAGCAGGGATTGAGAAGATAAAGCATCCTTTTCAATCCTCCCGGCATTAGTAGTTAACCCCTTTATGGGTAAAGCGGGGTTCAGGTTCTCTTTTCGAATTTTCTGATCAGATACTACCGAATGGTAAATGGAATTTCACGCTGCTGTTTTATGCTATTGATTCCATAGATGTACCCGCGACCACGATAGTTCTCGAAAAACTTTTCCACTTCCCTGGGATCCTTTACCCGCTCACGGTTAATAGCAATGATGGTAAAGTTTTCCGAGATACCAATTTGTTTTAAAACGCTTCCATCCTGAATCTTAAAAACTTTAACCCCATATTCAGTAGCTTCCATTTCAACACCCAGCGCAGCTGATTTTACAATTTCTCTTTTGATAATATCCGTTCCGCCGTTCCGGTTGGTTAACGTTAACTGGGAAGTAGCAGTTTTCTTGTTTCGAATGTAGGTGACATTAATTTTATCACCAGGGTAACGGTACCCGATTACTTCTTCAAATTCACTTTTGCTATTAATCGGTGTCTCGTTAATTTTTGTGATAATATCCCCTGGTTTTAGATTGGCATTGTTTGCCGGACCATCTTTTTGGATGCTCTCCAGTAAAACACCATTGAATTTTTTAACATCGGTATCCAAATTATATTTCTCAGCATTTTGATAGTCATACTCCACCACATTGCCACCATACAATGCTTTTTGTACAACGCCATATTTTACCAGATCACTGACCACCTTTTTTGCAATGTCGACAGGAATGGCAAACGCATATCCTGTATAGGATCCCGTTCTTGAAAGAATCGCTGTATTGATGCCCACAAGTTCACCTTTCTTGTTTACCAAAGCACCCCCTGAATTACCGGGGTTGATGGCAGCATCCGTTTGGATAAAGGATTCAATTGGAAATTTATCTTCCAGAATTCCAATACGTCTTCCTTTCGCACTGACAATTCCAGAAGTTACAGTGGATGACAATGAAAATGGATTTCCGACAGCCACAACCCATTCGCCCACTTTTAGGTCACTGGAATTTCCAATGGCAATGGCGGGTAAATTTTTTTCATCAATTTTCAGAACCGCTAAATCTGTCGAGGGATCATTCCCTATTAATTCAGCTTTATAAGCACGCTTGTTCAGGATCACTTCCAATCGTTCTGCAGATTCAACCACATGGTTATTCGTCACGATATAACCATCCTCGGAAAAAATTACCCCCGATCCACTACTAACCTGTGTTTGGGAACCGCTGCTTCCGCCAAAGATCCAATCCAGATACGACATTTGGCTGACTCCTTTTGATATACTGTTGATGTAAACAACACTGGGAATGGTTTTGGCAGCAGCTTCACTAAAGTCAACAATATCATCAGCGTCCGTAAAGGAATTGACCTGCGTGGGATAATGATCAAAGGAATTAATAGGTTGCCCCTCTTTTATTGCAAGGGCTTCCTCCGCGGGCATGTTTTGATATACCGAAGGGCTGTATAGTTTAAAAAAAGTAAAGGCACCGGCAATTCCGGCTATAAATCCAATAACGATAATTTTAATAGTACTTTTCATTTTTAAATTTGATTTTCAAATTTCATCTCATATAGCTCATCAACCGTTAGGGATGATGTAACCTTCAAAAAAGTTTGAAGGTTAAATTGCTTCGCAAATATATAACGCCTGAAAGTTAGTTATGGTTTACAAACTTTTTCCTTCGTACTGCTTAAGTTTTTTTAGCTTTGTGGGCTATGGGATTTCGGTCGGTACTTGCTAAACCTTTTGCTGCTTATATTGCTAAAGAGACCAAAAAATGGTCGTTGAACCCTGAAGTAAGCCAGAAAAAAACCTTTTCTAATCTTATTCATAAGGCAGCACCGACCGCATTTGGTAAAGACCATGGGTTTGAATCCATACAATCCTATGATGACTTCAAAAAACAGGTTCCTGTTCGTGATTATGAAGAACTGAAACCGTATGTCAACTCGATATTAGCGGGTAACAGCGATATTCTGTGGCCCGGAAAGCCTGCGTATTTTGCGAAAACCTCGGGGACTACCTCTGGAACCAAATACATTCCAATTACCAGGGACTCCATCCCCAACCATATCAATAGTGCACGAAACGCATTGTTAAGTTATGTTCATGAAACCGGGAAAGCCGCTTTTTTGGATGGTAGCCTTATTTTTCTCTCCGGTAGTCCGGTGTTGGATAGTAAGGCGGGCATTCATACCGGACGCCTCTCCGGGATTGTGAATCATCATGTTCCCGGTTACTTGAGAACCAATCAAAAGCCGACCTATGAAACGAATTGCATCGAAGACTGGGAAGAGAAACTGGAGAAAATAATCGATGAAACCATTAATGCGAATATGTCTTTGATCTCTGGAATCCCACCCTGGGTGCAGATGTATTTCGATCGGATTCAGGCACGCACAGGGAAACCAATCAAAGATGTATTTCCTGATTTTTCCCTGTTTGTGTATGGCGGTGTCAACTTTGAACCTTACAGATCGAAGTTGATGGAATCCATTGGCAAGAAAATCGATTCCATCGAAACCTATCCGGCATCAGAAGGTTTTATCGCTTATCAGGACACGCAGCATACAGAGGGTCTTTTGATGTTGTTAGACAGCGGAATCTTTTTTGAATTTATTCCTGCGGAAGAATATTTTAATGAACACCCAACACGTCTATCCATTGAGGAAGTGGAGTTGGGAAAAAACTATGCGGTAGTCATTAATAGCAATGCAGGTCTTTGGGGATACTCCATTGGTGATACCATCAAATTTGTATCGAAAGACCCCTATCGTTTGTTGGTCACCGGTAGAATCAAGCATTTTATCTCGGCCTTTGGTGAGCATGTGATTGGGGAAGAAGTGGAAAAGGCAATGAAATTTACCTGTGAAAAATTTCCTGAAGTAGAATTGGTAGAGTTTACGGTAGCTCCCAAGGTGATTTCGGAAGATGGGCTCCCACACCATGAATGGTTTATTGAATTTGCCAACGCCCCAGCTGATATGACCGCATTTTCATTGGAACTGGATAACCAATTGCGTACCCTCAATGTTTACTACGATGATTTGATCACCGGAAATATTTTACGTACACTGGTGATTCAATTATTAAAAAAAGGTTCATTTATTGAATACATGAGATCACAAGGTAAACTCGGTGGGCAAAATAAAGTGCCGAGGTTGTCGAATGATCGGAAAATTGCAGATGAATTATTGGGATTTGTTTCTGAATAGATAGATTGATTAGTGATTAGTGATTAGTGATTAGTGATTAGTGATTAGTGATTAGTGATTGGTGATTAGTGATTTTGAAGAGTTTCAATTAAAATAAAGGATAAACAAAAAAAACCGTTAGCTATGGAACAAGAGTATAAATTTATTTTGGAGGAGCGATTGATTGAATTCCATATTTATTAAGAGATTAGTGTTTAGATTGGTGATTGGTGATTGGTGATTAGTGATTGGTGATTGGTGATTTTGAAGAGTTTCAATTAAAATAAAGGATAAACAAAAAAAACCGTTAGCTATGGAACAAGAGTATAAATTTATTTTGGAAGAGCGATTGATTAATTTTGCTGTTTCAATTGTTGAACTTGTTAAAATACTTCCAAATGATAGGGTTGGCAATCACCTTGGCAATCAAATGTTAAGATCAGGGACTTCACCCGGGTTAAATTATGGGGAAGCATTAGGTTCAGAATCCAAAAAGGATTTTGCACATAAACTGGGAATTGTTCTAAAGGAACTTCGGGAAACCCTGAACTGTTTGAAGATTTTGAATAGAACCGGATATTTTAAAAATGAGACTATTATTAGAGAATGTAACGAGTTAATTAGCATCTTTGTTAAGACACTGAAAACTACGAGGTCGAGGATGTAGTATGCATGGATCACCAAAATCAATAATCACTAATCTAAAATCTAAAATCTCTAATCAACCTCGGATTTTTAAACTGAATGAAGTATAAAAAACGAATCGCCATCCTCGGTTCCACCGGCTCCATCGGAACACAAGCACTTGAAGTTGTTGCTGCACATCCTGATGCATTTGAAGTGGAGGTGCTGACTGCACAAAACAATGCCACTCTGCTGATCGAACAGGCAAAACAGTTTACTCCTAATGCAGTAGTGATTGTGAATGAGAATTTATACACACAGGTTAAAGAAGTGCTCGACCCGTTGGATATAAAAGTTTTTGCAGGAGTGAAGGCATTGGCATCTGTTGTGGAAATGGACACTATTGATTTAGTGCTAACGGCATTAGTGGGCTACTCCGGAGTTCTTCCAACCATAAAAGCAATTGAAGCAGGAAAAAATATTGCCCTGGCGAATAAAGAAACACTGGTGGTAGCAGGCGCACTTATTACCAAACTTGCGGAGGAGAAGGGAGTAAATATTTATCCGGTAGATTCAGAGCATTCAGCCATTTTTCAGTGTTTGGTGGGTGAATTTCATAATCCAATTGAAAAAATAATTCTAACGGCATCCGGTGGTCCTTTTCGGGGAAAATCGACGGAGGAGCTGGAATCGGTAACCAAAAAGCAAGCACTTAAGCATCCTAACTGGAACATGGGGGCTAAAGTTACCATTGATTCAGCCTCCCTGATGAATAAGGGATTAGAAGTAATTGAGGCAAAATGGCTCTTTGGCCTGTCGCAGGAGCAGGTAGAGGTAATTGTGCATCCGCAGTCTATAATTCATTCACTGGTGCAATTTGAGGATGGATCTATGAAAGCGCAACTTGGGCTGCCGGATATGCGTTTACCCATCCAGTTTGCCATGACGTACCCGGATCGGTTACCCTCCGAATTCCCAAGATTCGACTTTTTGAATTACCCTTCCCTCACATTTGAGAAGCCCGATTTAAAAACTTTCCGTAATCTTGCGCTGGCATTTGAGGCCCTGAGACGTGGTGGGAACATGCCCTGCGTTCTAAATGCTGCCAATGAGGTTGCTGTAGCTGCTTTTTTGGAAGATCGGGTAAGTTTTTTAGGAATGTCGGCAATTGTGGAACAATGCATGGAAAAAATGGATTATGTTGCCAATCCGGCGTATGATGATTATGTGCAGACGGATAAAATGACAAGAAATAAAGCGATTGAATTTATTAATAAATAGTTGATGGAAGGTTTGATAATGACGGCTCAGATTTTACTGAGTCTTTCGATTTTAGTAGCAGTACATGAGTTTGGACATTTGCTGACCGCGAAATACTTCGGTATGCGGGTTGAGCAATTTTCGATAGGGTTCCCACCCAAAATCTGGTCGTTCAAGAAAGGAGAGACCGAATATGCCATTAGTGCAATACCACTCGGTGGATATGTTAAAATCTCTGGGATGATTGATGAGTCGCTCGACACCGAAACGATGAATCAACCCCCGCAACCCTGGGAGTTTAGATCAAAACCCGCCTGGCAACGCTTGATTGTGATGCTCGGAGGAATTATTGTTAATGTGATCATGGGGATTTTAATTTTCATATCCCTCACATTCATTTATGGTGATGAGTATATTCCAAAAGATTTAGTTAATGAAAATGGCGGAATTTATGCCCTGGATTTAGCAAAAGAAATCGGGCTTAGAACAGGTGATAAAATTGTTAAAATAAACGGTCAGGAATTTGATGATTTTCAACAAATTACCAAGCCTGATAATTTACTTACACAAGATGCATACTACACGGTAATTCGTGATGGAAAGGAAGTAAGAATTGAAATCCCAACGAATTTCATTGAATCTTTTAGCAACAAAGAATCAGCCTCTAATTTTGTAGCACCACGCTTTAAGGCCGTTATTGGAGAGGTCTCTGAAAATACCATTGCTTCACGTGTTGGGTTGCAGGAAGATGATGAGTTTATAAAAATCAATGATATCCCTGTTACGTATCACGATGAAGTGGTAGAAATTGTAAAGTCGGCAAAACGCGATTCAATTTCTTTTGAGGTGAAACGCGCTGGTAAAATACTTTCTTTTAAAGAGGAGTTTGTCAAAGATTCCACGATTGGTTTTTATACCAAACCCTGGGATAAGGCAAAGCTGGCAAAGATTGAATATGGATTTGGTGAATCCCTTGTGACGGGAACAGAGAAGGCTTTCGCCGTTGTTTTTGTTCAGCTTAAAGCATTCAAGAAAATTTTTAGCGGAGACCTGTCATTGCGCAAATCACTTTCCGGACCCATTGGTATTGCACAGGCGTATGGTGGGGAATGGGATTGGTTCAGATTCTGGAGTTTAACCGGATTACTTTCTATGGTATTGGCATTTATGAATTTATTGCCTATCCCGGCACTCGATGGCGGACACGTTGTATTTCTCTTGTACGAGATGATTTCGGGTCGCAAGCCTTCAGATAAGTTCCTTGAAAACGCTCAGAAAGTAGGGATGATCATTTTACTTACGTTAATGGTCTTTGTTTTCGGAAACGATATCTGGAAATTAATAGCACCACTTTTTGGAGCTTAGTCAATTAGTTATGAATGATAAGTGATGGGTTATGAGTGCTTCTGCTTTGTGGTAAGGATGGCATAACGAAATCATTTTAAGCAGGCTTTCAGCTTTTGAATGCAATTCATTAAAAGATCAGCGTTGATATAATTTGATTGATGAAGTAGTTCGATCCAATATAAACTTTCATCACATTCTTTTTAGGGAATTGAAAGGTTATGCAGAAAATCAGCACGACTTTCTGCGTTCTGTGCTTCTCTGATATTCGCACCCACCGAAGTACCCGACTGTAACAATTGTTTACTCAGAATATACTCCCGCTTATCTTCAGCTAGTTGCTTATAAACAGTAATAATAGCTAACAGAAATTCGAAAGATTGCTCTTTAAGGATCGATCACTTTTCATTCATAACTTAAGCTAACTGAACCCATCACTCATCACCCATAACGACAACTAATCCTTTCGCTGTATTTCAAACTCCACCCTGCGGTTCAGTGCACGGTCATCATCCGTCTTCTCTGCGACAATCGGTTTAGAACTTCCATATCCAATAGCGGTAATGCGAGAATCATCAATCAAAAATTCTTCCACCAGATATTCCTTTATCGCATCAGCCCGGGCTTGTGATAGTTTCAGATTTGCCTCTTCTCGTCCCTGTGAGTCGGTGTGACCGGAAATGGTGATATTCAGATGCGGGCTATCCAATAAAAAGTTTCCAACTTTCCCCAAATCACTATGCATCGCCGGTAGGATATCAGCTTTCCCATTCTCAAATTCCAATGAGGTAAATTCGATCCGTGTCGAAATGGGTTCAGTTTCTTTGTGGATTTCCATATCACCATCCAAAAAGAATATTTCTTCAATTCTGAAAAAATCATCACCCTGGATAATTAATAAATAATTTCGTTTGTTGATCAGACTAAAATCAAAGGTGCCGTCTTCCCTTAAAAATTTTGGAGCAACTTCTACACCTTTGTCCAGATCAATAATCGAAACAATTCCTTGCATTGGTTTCTTTGTATGCGAGTTTGTAAGTGATCCCCCCAGGTTAACCACGGCTTCCGGCTGCGCTCCCATGGGCACAGGAAAAGAATGTAGGTTCAGATCCTGAATATCTTCTTCTTCCGATCGTGCATAAAACAGTTGATTGGATTCCGAATCAATGGTGAAATAATATTCACTTCCCGGACCATTCACCAGCGGGCCAATATTTTTGGGTTCTACCCAGGTTGTTCCCAACTTATACGATTTATAAATATCGAAATCTCCAAAGTTGAGGATATGACCATTCGAGCTGAAGTACAGCACATTGAATTTATGATGGAAGAACGGGCTAACTTCATTATGTCGGGAATTAATGATGGGGCCAATATTTTGTGCAGGTTTCCATGATCCATCCGGATTCCGTTCGCTGTAATAAATGTCCGCCAATCCAAAACCACCCAATCGATCTGAAGTAAAAAACAACGTATCCCCCGAATGGGAGAGAGAAGGATGTGAATCCCACCCCGTGGTATTGATATTTTTTCCAAGATTCTTAACGTTTCCCCAGGTACTATCCGCTTTCATCTCTGCCATAAAAATATCACATCCACCATAGGAGTCAGGAGAATTACAACGGGCAAAGTACAGACTCTTTCCATCCTTACTCAAACAGGCTGAACCTTCATTATAATGAGTGTTAATTGTTTTAAATTCTTCAGCCTCCAGCCAGGCATCACCAAATTTTTCAGTAAAGAATAAATCTTCATCATAGCTGCGCTCCAGATTTCGCGCATGTGCATTCCGCTTCGAAGTAAATAACAAGATGTTGTCATTATTACCAAAGGTTGGTGCGTAGTCGGCTTTATTTGAATTCACCCAATCCCCCATTTTCACCAGTACGCCCTGCGGGGGACGAAGGGTATCAATTTCTTTTCGAAAGGCTACCAACTCGTAATAATAGTCAAGGGGAACAAACAAATCTTTTTGAAATCGTGTTAGCGTATCATATTCTTTCCGGACCTGCTTACCGTCAATGTCCTGCCGATGGTGTTTCAGAACAAGTTTATAAAGGAGAATAGCTTCGCCGGGGCTTCCTTCTGATTCGGCTAATTTTGCCAGTTCCCAAAGTAAATTGGTATCGTAGGCAAAGTTTTCGATCCCAAAATTGCGGACATAATTTTTGATAGCTTCATAGCGCTCCTGTTGTGTTCCGGAGGTCTCTAATTGTCTAATTTTTTTTAGTGCATTGGCATCATAATACCGTTTAATCTTATTCACATTAGGAAAAATAAAGATGTCAGATTGACTGAAGGTTGTCAGACTATCGTTTAATTCGACAATTCCACCTGTTTTAAATTTTTTTTTGGGCTTCTGTGCAAATCCAGAAGTGATGGAAAGGGCTGAAAAGCAGGTGATTAATACAATGTAAAAGGTTTTCACGTTCCAGTAGTTTGGTAAAAAATAACGTAAACCAGATTAAAGTTGACACAATTTTGGTTCTTTTACAACTCTCTGGCACCAGTATTGAACATTAGGGAGTTCCTTTTGATATATAGTAATACAGAAATATTTGTGCCATATTGGCTTAATCATAGATATGTTTAGAGCGTTGCCGATACAATTAATCCAGGATGAATCGGAGGATTTGATTCAAATGATCAATCCTGAACAGGAATCAGACATTAAACCTGAAGATCTTCCTGCTGAATTGTCCATCCTTCCTATAAAAAATACAGTCCTTTTCCCCGGTGTGGTTATCCCTATTACCGTTGGGCGCCAGAAATCAATTAAACTGGTAAAAAAAGCTTATCAGGGAAGCCGAATCATTGGTGTGGTGGCTCAAAAAGTAGCTTCAGAAGAACCTGTAGTCGATGATCTGTACCGTACGGGTACAATCGCCAGAATTATTAAAATGCTGGTTCTTCCGGATGGAAATACAACCATTATCATTCAGGGGAAGAGCCGATTTAAAGTAAAGGAATTTGTTCAGGAGGAACCCTATTTGACCGCAAGCTTTGAAGTTCAGCCCGAGCCAAAAATAAACCTGCAAAACCGGCAAGCGAAAGCACTGGGGGAATCGTTGAAAGATGCAGCGTTAAAAGTCTTAAAGCTGAATCCGGAAATTCCGCAGGAAGCGCAGGTCGCGCTGGATAATATCCAAAGCATGTCCTTTCTTATTCATTTCCTTTCGTCCAACCTAAATGTAGAGGTACACGACAAGCAAAAAATATTAGAGACACAAAATATCGTTGATCGCGGTACACTGCTGTTGCAATACATGTCGCACGAGATTCAAATGCTGGAGATCAAGCACGAGATTCAAAAGAAAGTACATACCGATATCGATCAGCAGCAACGTGATTACTTTTTGCGTCAGCAAATTCGTGTGTTACAGGATGAACTTGGTTTTGATGGCCCCGATAAAGAGGTAGAAGCGTTACGTAAACGAGGCGAATTGAAACTCTGGTCGAAGAAGTCGCAAAACATTTTGATAAGGAGCTCGATAAGCTCCTTCGGATTAATCCACAGGCAGCTGAGTATCCGGTGGCAATGAATTATGCAGAATTTATGCTGGACCTGCCGTGGGCAGAATACACGGAAGATAATTTTGATCTAAAACGTGCCAAGCGCATACTGGATAAAGATCATTTTGGATTAACCAAAGTGAAGAACCGTATTCTGGAATATCTCGCGGTTTTGAAATTAAAGCAAGATATGAAAGGACCGATTCTTTGCTTGTATGGGCCTCCAGGAGTAGGAAAAACTTCATTGGGAAGATCTATCGCAAAGGCGTTGGGAAGAAAGTACGTTCGCATGTCGCTTGGGGGTTTGCACGATGAAGCCGAAATTCGGGGTCACCGGAAGACCTATGTAGGGGCGATGCCCGGAAAAATACTCCAAAACCTAAAAAAGTCACAATCCTCCAATCCTGTATTTATTTTGGATGAGATTGATAAGGTAACTTCAGATTTCAGAGGTGATCCATCATCGGCATTGTTGGAAGTACTGGATCCGGAACAAAACGGAACATTCGGCGATAATTATTTAGAGGTAGAATACGATTTATCGAAAGTCTTGTTCATCGCAACCGCAAACTCATTGGATACCATACATCCGGCTTTGCGCGATCGTATGGAAATTATTGAGATCACTGGTTATACATTGGAAGAGAAAGTGGAGATTGCAATGAAACACCTGATTCCAAAGCAAATTAAGGAACATGGGCTCAAGACTTCGCAACTAAAGTTTGACAAGAAAGTAGTTGCTAAAATCATTGATGCGTACACCCGAGAATCTGGTGTTCGCGGACTTGAGCGAAAAATTGGTACAGTTGTAAGAAGTATTGCTAAGTCTGTGGCAATGGAAGAGAAATTTGAAAAAAATATTACACTTGACCAAGAAAGTACGGGAGGTGCTTGGTGCTGAAATTTTTGACGAAGAGTTGTATCAAGGAAATGATGTTGCTGGTGTGGTTACGGGTTTAGCCTGGACACAAGTAGGTGGCGAGATTTTATTTGTGGAGAGTAGCTTGAGCAAGGGCAAAGGAGTATTGACGTTATCTGGCCAACTGGGTGATGTGATGAAGGAATCTGCCGTTGCAGCCTTATCGTATTTGAAATCAAATGCTGAACGATTAGGTATTGATTATCGGGTATTCCAACGCTACGATCTTCATGTACATGTTCCGGCAGGAGCCGTTCCGAAAGATGGTCCATCAGCAGGTATCACGATGTTTACGTCATTGGCGTCGATTTTCACGCAACGAAAAGTGAAATCCAAGCTGGCGATGACAGGAGAAATCACGTTGCGTGGAAAAGTGTTACCGGTTGGAGGTATTAAAGAAAAAATCCTGGCGGCAAAAAGAAGTGGAATTAAGGAACTTGTTTTAAGTGCGCGAAACAAACGTGATATTGACGAGATTGAAAAACATTATTTACGTGGATTGAAATTCCATTTCGTAACAACTGTAGATGAGGTATTGAAAGTTGCGCTATTGCGCGACAAAGTAAAGAACCCGATTTTGTTCGACTTGTCCGAACAGAAAACACTCGTATCCTAACAATTCGCTTGGGTATCTACGGTAACCATAAAACTTTCAAAACACCTGTTTCTTTTTTGAAATGGGTGTTCCTTTTTTTATTCACCTCAACTAGTGCGATAGCACAACCCGGAGGAGATAAGTCGTATGAGTTTTTAAATGTTCCTACGAATGCACGACTTGCTGGATTAGGTGGAGTCAATGTTTCTTATTTAGATAAAGATGTGAATTTTTTTATGTCGAATCCTGCTTTGGTTAGTGATTCGTTGACCGGTTGGGGATCGATGGGGTATCAGTTTTATGTTGCGGATATTGGTCAGGCTTCTTTTTCTTATGCGCATGAGTTCAAAAAAGTAGGAACAATTGGTTTTGGGGATGCAACATCTTGGATACGGAACAATTGAAGGGTTCGACCAAACCGGAGCAGCAACTGGTGATTATAAATCAGGAGAAACGGTTTTTATTATCAGTAAGAGTCATCAGGTTGGGAACTTTCGAATTGGGGCAAATTTAAAACCCGCGTTTTCAACATTGGCCGGGTATCGATCCAGTGCCTTGTTGCTCGATATTGGCGGTGTTTTTGTGCACCCATCACAAGAATTGGTTGTGGGAATGGTGATCAAAAATCTGGGATTCGTGATCCAGGACTACACGGAGTCAGGGACTTCTTCTTTACCATTTGATATTCAGGTCGGAATAACCCTAAAACCTGAGCACATGCCCCTTCGGTTTTCATTCACCGCTTATCAGTTGGTGAATTCATCATTTAATGATGAAGTTGCAGATAATCAGCTGAGTGGATTGATAAGGCGCTTCGTCATTTTAACTTTGGGGCAGAAATTCTGCTTCATAAGAAGGTACATGTGTTGGTTGGATATAATTATTTAATTCACCAGGACTTAAAATTAGCGGATGGAGGAGGAGGTGCTGGTATATCCTTTGGATTCGTGGCCCGTACAAAGTTTTTTGAATTCGTATTTAGTCGGGGTGGATATGTGGCGGGAAGTGCCGGATACTCTTTTACCTTGCTTTCAAATTTTAATAATTTCATAAAGAGATGATGATGGAAGGAAATTTTTTAACACCGAAGCAGATTGTTGCTGAACTTGATAAATATATTATTGGCCAGCAGGATGCAAAGCGGAATGTAGCCATTGCCTTGCGTAACCGGTGGAGACGAATGAGTGTGAAAACGGAAATGCGTGATGAAATTATTCCTAACAACATTCTTATGATTGGTGCCACGGGTGTTGGTAAAACGGAAATCGCGAGACGGTTAGCAAAAATTGCCGATGCTCCATTTGTTAAAGTGGAAGCATCTAAGTTTACAGAAGTAGGGTATGTAGGCCGTGATGTTGAGAGTATGGTACGTGACCTTGTGGAACAATCCGTAAATATGGTGAAGGCACAAAAGAAGGAATTGGTAAAAGAAAAGCAGCAGCAATTGTAGAAGATATTATTCTGGACGCACTTATTCCGCCCATGCGTCAACACCCTGCTTCAAAGCCGGTGTATCCCAATCAAGTTGAATCGGAAGAGACACCTACCAGTGATGTGGAATTGAATGAGCGAACCCGGACATTATTCCGAGAAAAAATTCGCAATGGCGAGTTGGAAGATCGAAAAATTGATATTCAAATTAAAGGCAGCGGATCCAATGTTGGAATGATTGGTGCAGGGATGATGGATGAAGCATCCATGATCAACTTGCAGGAAATGCTGGGTGGCATGATGCCGAAAAAAAATAAGCGAAGAAAAGTTACCGTTGCGGAAGCACGAAGAATATTGCTGGAGGAAGAAGCAGCAAAACTCATCGACATGGATGAAGTAAAGGAGGAGGCGATTCGCAAAGCTGAGGATGCTGGTATTATTTTTATCGATGAAATTGATAAAATTGCTTCGTGTTCAAATAAGGGAGGAAGCGGTCCGGATGTCAGCAGGAAGGAGTGCAACGCGATTTACTACCCATTGTTGAGGGAAGTACAGTGAACACCAAGCATGGGGTAATAAAAACAGATCACGTTCTTTTTGTGGCGGCGGGAGCATTTCATGTATCCAAACCATCAGATTTAATTCCGGAATTACAGGGACGATTTCCAATACGTGTGGAGTTGGATAATCTGACAAAGGAAGATTTTGTAAAAATATTGGGTGAACCAAAGAATGCGTTATCAAAACAATACCAGGCGTTGTTTGAAGCGGAACAGGTAACACTGGAATTTACAGATGATGCCATTATGGAAATTGCTCAAACGGCATTTGATATTAATACTGAAGTGGAAAACATAGGGGCACGAAGGTTGCATACGGTAATGAGCCGATTATTGAATCAATATTTGTTTGATGTTCCTGATCTGATTGAGGCAAACTCAAAAATTGTGATTGATGCAGCTACCGTTAAGGAAAAATTGAGTGGATTGATAAAGAATAAAGATTTGAGTGAATACATATTATAATGCGTATCAGGTTATTATTGGTCGGCTTATTTTTTACGACAGTTGCTTTTGGGCAGGAAAGTGATTCGTTAAAAAAAATAATGCGTGATTCAATTCGCACCACGAACATCCAGTCGTTTCCTGATCATTTTTTTATCTGGCCGGTGATCAAGCAAAAGAGCCTGAGTTTTGAGATTCAAAACAATAATAACAAAAAGGAAAAGCTAATTTACCGACCAAACAATGCAGTCTCACTAGGATTTGGTGCCTATGTTTTTGATCTGGGATTGGAATTTACGTTTGCAATACCGCTGGAAGAAAAGAGTAAGGAACGTTATGGTAGCTCGGGTGCCCGCGATTTTCAGCTGAATACCCTGGGTAAGAAATGGGGCGCTGATTTTTTTTACCAGCGATACAATCATTTCTACATTGATGATCCCAATAATCCAGTTGATCCGGATGACCCATATCCACAACGCAGAACGATATCGATTCCCGCAATCACGGGTATTTCCGGTATTTATATTTTTAACGATACAAAATTTTCATTTAAATCAGCCTTCAACTTTTCGGAACGTCAATTACGTCGTAGCGGATCTTTTTTATTAACCGGTACCATTAATTCTTTTAAGGTGACGGCAGATTCTTCCATTGTATCACCTCAGATCCAAAGTCGGATAGGTGTTGACTCGGATGTGAGCCAGCTGCGATATACAACGTTTAGCATCTCTCCGGGATATGCCTATAATTTGATTTATAAGGATTTTTTTTTGAATACAACGTTATTCCTCGGCCCTTCTCATAACTGGACGTATTTTCAACGGGAAGATGGATCTGAAAAGAATGATACCAGTATTAATTTGTTTGCAGCATTTCGTGTTGGTATTGGCTTCAATAGTGATCGGTTTTTTACAGGATTGAATTTTGTTGTGCAATCACGGAGTGTTGTTTTTGAGAATATACGATTCACCAATTCCTCCAGTACATTTAGGTTGTTGGTGGGCTACCGCTTTCGAGAGTTCGGAATATTAAAACACAGTGTGAAAGAGATTCCCGAATTACTTGGTTTCTAATGTTTGTTTTTTGGAAAATCAAACAAAAACATTTTTCCTTTCCCCCAATCGATTTCACCCCATGACTCAATCGGCAGTGTGCACCCGACAATTCCTGAAGTTGGAATATTCGAAATACGTTCGTTCATGAGTTCATTGGCAAAATCGGTAAAACCCGGATTGTGTCCAAACACGAATAAGGTTTTAACAAAAGGAGGAGTTTTCCTGATAATATTTAAAATGGAGTCTTCCCCGGCATGATATAAAGATCGGTTGGTCTCTATTTTTTCTTTATCAAATCCAAGAATTCGTGCAAACACTTTACAGGTAGTTAGTGCACGGTTCGCAGGACTCGATAGCAACATGTCGGGAAGTACATTTCTTTCCTTTAACCGCTTGGCCATATTCGGAGCGTTCCGTTCACCTCGTTTGTTCAGGGGCCGGTCGAAATCAGAAAGGGATGGATCATCCCAGCTGGATTTTGCATGACGGACGAGATAGAGAGTTTTCAATGTAATTGCTATTTATTAGTTTGTCCGTTCATGGCAGCTTCCACGACCAATAATTCGGAACGTCACTCAGAGTATAAGTATTTTGATTTCAAAGTACACAAAACTGGATGACGTTTCCTAGCTTCGATAACGTTAGTCGGAAAAATGCCTGCCTGCGCGTATCCGCTAAGCTACATGTAGCTTCACTGCGCGAAACGCTTCTTGTAGTGCGGCGTTTAGCATAGTGTAACTTCGGTAAAAGCAGTTTAAGACAAAAAGAACAAAAAAAATGAACTCAATTTAATTCGTTTACTCTTCAAGTAATATTGATAAACTTACAACACTATTCTTCTTCCATCATTTGCCCTCAAGCCGGGCGGGCTCATACTTTTTTGCATTGCCAAAAAAAGTATGCAAAAAACGCTAGTCAAAAAAATGCTTCCGCCCTCTCCCCATCGCAACCCCGCTTTTTTGACAGGCCACCGCACTGGGGCAATTAATAAAACCAGTTCAAAGTTGAAGCAGTTAACTTCCATTCCTTTAGAGCCTTTAGGTTCCATGACGTTTGTATTATGCGCAGGGTGTGGTTTTTGATTGCACAATAAAATTCTCTATAATTTTCGCCCAATTCGGGACACCGCCTTCGAACAACTAACATCGAACAACCATCAACTATTAAATAATACTATCTTTGCCATTCGATTTTTCGCATGCTTCGAACCTTAAAATATACGCTGATTTACTATGCCGTCCTGTTCATGGTATTTGTATCAAATGCAATTCCCCGAAGCATCTGGCTGTCTTTTTGTGGCCGTTTAGGAGTGCTGGTATACCGACTTATGCCGGAAACCCGGGGGTTAACGACCCGTCACCTGGGGATGGCCTATCCGGAGAAATCTGATGCAGAAATAAAAAAGCTCGCAAAACAGGTTTTTGTAATGTTGGGAAAAAATGGTGGCGATATCCTGAGAAGCACCCGAATAAAAAATTTAGAGCAGTTGAACAATGTACTTGTAACACAAGGGTATGAGCACTTTGAAAAAGCGAATGCAAAAGGAAAGGGTGTGATCTTTCTAACCTGTCATATTGGGGCATTTGATATGCAGGTGACCAACATGGCGATGCGTGGATTGAATCCAAATATTATTGGGACGCCCCTAAAAGACGAACGCCTGAATAATTTATTGTGGAATTATAGAAACGGGCATGGAGCGGTGGCAATTGCTCGCGGAAAAGAAACCTTTCGCATGATCAAGGTTTTAAAATCAGGTGGATCGGTTGCTTTATTAATCGATCAGGATACAAAAGTAAAAACGGTATTTGTGGATTTCTTTGGCATGCCGGCTGCCACTCCCGTTGGTGCTACCATGATGGCAATGAAAACCGGTGCTGCTGTGGTGCCAACGTATATTCATCTGGGGGAGGATGGGATGCAGCATATGCACATACTGCCGGAAATTGAAATGCGGATAACGGATGATGAATTAGCAGATCAGGTCTTTAATACTCAACAATTAACTAGTTTTATAGAAGAAACGATTCGAAAGCACCCGACACAATGGGTGTGGATGCATGAACGGTGGAAGACAAAACCTGAAGAAGAACAATTAATTACAAACGATAACTAACTATGAGCATGGAACTAAAAGGCAAGGTGCTGCAACTGTTGCCCCTACAAAGTGGAATGGGCAAGAAAGGGCCCTGGAAAAAGCAGGAATTTATTTTGGAAACACAAAGTCAATACCCGAAAAAAGTATGTCTTTCTATATGGGGTGATAAGGTAGATCAATATAATGTACAGGATGGTGATGATATAACTGTTTCTGTTGACTTGGAAAGCCGTGAGTATAACGGTCGGTGGTATACAGAAGCGCGTGCCTGGAAAATTGAGAAATCGGGAAGCAGTAATGAGGCTCCATTTCCTTCAGATGAACCCTTTTCTACCGGTGATGAGCCAACGGATGATATCCCGTTCTAAGTGATAATCTTTCATAAAAAAATGCCCCCCGATGTGAATCGGGGGCATTTTTTTTATTCTTTAATTGAAAAAGGAATTAGTCCTTTTTCTCTTCTTTTTTGGTCGTTTTTAAAAAATCGGTGTACCCTAAAGCAGCGGCAAAGCCGATGATGACAGCCACAATGGCGATGAAAATGTTGGCTCCGGTGGCAATATATTGTTGAAACATAACGCTTTTTTTAGTGTGACAAAGGTAGGGTTTCGCAGTAAATCTGGAAACTAATTGACCCGAAAATATTAGTTGTCAGCGGAAATTTCATATTCCTAACTCTGCCTTATTTTCTCGTAATACCTGGATAATAAAGGCAATGTGTTCTTTTATGTCAACTCCAAGCAGTTCGACCCCCTTATACACCTCATCCCGCTCTACCTTGGCAGCAAACCCCTTGTCTTTCAGTTTTTTGAGCACCGACTTTGGTTCCAGCGTGCTGACCCCCTCCGGTCGCACCTGACAACAGGCAATAATAAACCCGGTCAGCTCATCACATGCCAACAGGGCTTTGTCCAGCAGGCTGGTATAGGGAACGTTCCATTTTGTGTAATGCGCTGATATCGCGTGAGCAATTTTATCATCTCCCTGATCACGAAGTTTGGCAACAATGATTTGCGGGTGCTCCTCCGGATAGGCCTCATAGTCCGCATCGTGCAGCAGTCCGGCAATGGCCCATTCCTCTTCATTTTCATTAAATTTTTTGGCATACGCTGTCATGACCAGCTCAATACTCCGCATGTGACGCAACAGACTTGGACTGTTTGTCATTTCATGAAGAAGGGTGCGTGCTTCTGATAGGGTAATCAAGGGCGGATCAATCTTTTCTTGTTCCCCATAAAGTACAGGTTGATTACACCGATAACGATCAGGCCACCCAAAATCATCATGACAATAAAAAGCCTGCTGTTCCGTAATTGAAGGCTCTGAATTTCACCTTCCTTTTTTTAACATATCCAGTTCTTTTTCTTTTTCCTGAAAATCAAGAACCAGTTCCATTTGCACAATTTTACGAGTACTTTCCTGACCATAAATTACTTCCCGCAAGGAATCATATTCGATGAATGTCAGGTAGGCGTCGCGTGCGTTTCCCTGCGTAAATAATATTTCTGACTTCAGCTTAAGAATGGCAGGGAGAAAACTGTACGCTTCCATTTCTGCTACTAACGTTTCGGCTTCGTTGAGATACTTTTCAGCAGGCTTGGGTTGCCCTGCTTTCGCAAAGGCAATACCGATGTTGGTAACGGAGTTGAGAATGCCCACGCGATTATTGTTTTCCCTTTCAATTTCCAGTGCTTTCAAATAATTTTCAATTGCTTTTTGATAGTTCCCCTGCCGGTAATAGATATTCCCAATGTTATTCACCGGATCCGGGAATTTTGTACCTGCTTTTAAACTTAACTGATACGCTTCTGAATAATTCTTCAACGCTTTTTCATAAAGTTGTAAATCGAGGTTTAGATTTCCAAGATTGTTCATCGATCCAATAATTTTATTTTGATCTCCGGTTTGGACAAACAACTCATACGACTCTTCCAGATACCGCATGGCCTGACCATAATCTTTTTTGATGGAGTATATATTGGCGATGTTATTTTTTAGTGTCGCAACACCTTCTGTGTTTTCAAGTTCCTCATAAATGCCGAGTGCTTTAATGTAGTATTCCAGTGCTTTGTCAAAAGCACCCTGGTTGCGGTATGCAACACCCAGATTATTATACGATGCACCCATTCCCTTTTTATCATTGATCTCAAGGGCAAGTCCCAATGCCTCACGGGTGTAGGCAAGTGCTTTCACGGGGTCAGATTGCATATTGGCCCTAAAGAGTTCATTTAAGGTTTTGACTTTCCGGTCGTCGCGAGCTGTATCCAATACCGCCAATAAACTATCCTGCTGGGCGTAACTTGAGACTGAAATCAGCAAAACCACGAAGAATGCTGTATTGTATTTGGCGAACATATTAGAATATTTGTACCGAGGCTAAAATTAAGATTAAATTCTTAATAATTTGGGTGATCTTTAGGTATTCATCTGTTAAAAAGCCGGTTAAGCGGCTGGTTTAACCAGGAAGGTATATAAATACATCGAAAGGAATCTTTAACGTAACTAATTCACTTCATGAAATTGAAATTATTACTTTTTGTTTGTTTTTTTTCAGGGTTTTTCCTCGCGAAGGGACAGTCGGCTGAAGAGAAAGAAATTATGAAACCCATTGAGGATATGTTTAAAGGCATGGCCACCGGCGATAGTGCTTTGATCAGCAAACATTTTGAAAAGGAAATTACCATGGTCACCGTCTTTAAAAATAAAGAAGGCAAGACAACCCTTCACCGGGAGAATAGTTTGGATGGGTTTTTAAAAGCAGTAGCAGGAGAACATGCTCCGTACAATGAACCTATCTGGAATGTGAAAATTCAGGTGGAAGGAGATTTGGCGCTCGTATCGTGTGATTATGCTTTTTATCTGGGAAACAATTTTAGTCATTGTGGAATAGATGCCTGGCAATTAGTTAAACGAGCTGATGGCTGGAAAATTTTTCACCTCGTGGATACCCGAAAAAGAGAAGGTTGCAATGTTCCCGATGAAATTCAGGCAAAATTTAAATAGATGATAAAGCGATTGCTCCCACTTTCTTTTTTGGTATTCTTTATTGGATCATCCTGTGCACAGGAAAAAAAAGAAGTAACTACATTAATACTGGTACGTCATGCAGAAAAGGCTGATGACGGAACCCGCGATCCGCAATTGACAGAAGCAGGAAAGGCACGCGCAGGGGAGCTGGTAAAACTATTAAGAGAAACACCAATCGATGCGATCTATACTACTCCCTATAACCGTACACGTGAAACAGTTGCACCCCTTGCAGTTGTTAAGGGGATTGCGTTAAAAGAATATAAACCGCATGATTGGGAAGTGCTCAAAAAAATAATCGAAGAGAATAAGGGAAAAACGATTGTAATGGTCGGACATTCAAATACAACCCCCTGGGTTGCAGGTGTTCTATCTGGTAATGAGTATCCGGATTGGAAAGATGATGACTATAATAACGTATTGATTATTTCTGTTTTTGGTGAGGGAAATGCGAATGTTACCTGGCTAACCTATGGCGAGGAAATTCCCAATTAATTAGGGAAACCAAATCCAGGTTAATTAAGTTAATAACACCAGGGTCTAAATGAGGGAACTGATTCATCCGACTATGTGGGTTTACCAAATGAAAAGAATACTCCTTTGTGTTTTCTTATTCACACCCTTTCTGGCGATTGCGCAACAGGAAGAGGTGGAGGAATTACGCAAAAGCATTTATTTCAGGGGAGGGAGCTACTATGTGGATGATTTTCAAACGGAAACACTTTACCAATGGCTCGATTCTATTCCCAATCTATTGGAACGCTATGAAATTCAGTTGATTAGTCACACCGATCCGGTTGGCGGAAAAGAATACAATGAGTGGCTCTCCCAAATGCGGAGTCTGGCCGTTCAGGAAATCTTAATGCAACGCGCCATCCCTGAGTACAAGATTTCAGTAAAGGATTGGGGCCTCGAAAATGCGGTTTATCGAAATGATTCCTGGACCGGAAGAAGACTCAACCGAAGGGTGGATGTCATTTTATACCCGCTTATCTTTTAAAAGTCAAATCGTCCGATATAGGACACTCTTTTGCAAATGCGGACGTACAGAACAATATGGGAGGCCTTAATTACTCTGTTTTGTGATGGTTTGACCCTTGGCATATTTATTGGCTAGTTTTGGAAATTAATAATACGATATGATTCAACTTAAGGATATTGATAAATGCATTGACTCCCGGTTTCAACGGACGTTTATTCTAAAAGGGGTTGATTTGACGGTCAATCAGGGTGATTTTCTGACCATCATGGGCCCAAGCGGTGCCGGAAAATCGACATTGATGAACATCATTGGGATGCTGGATGAACCTTCAGCTGGCGAATATTACTTTTTTGATGAGCCCGTCCATAAAATGAAGGAGCGTCAAAAGTCGGAGATGCATAAAAACTACATTGGTTTTATATTCCAGGCCTATCACCTCATTGATGAACTCACCGTATATGAAAACATTGAAACTCCCTTGCTTTATAAAGGCGTGAGTGGTGCCCAGCGAAAAAGTATGGTAGCGGAGATGCTGGACCGTTTTAATATGGTGGCGAAAAAGGATTTGTTTCCTGAGCAACTCAGCGGAGGCCAGCAACAATTAGTGGGCGTAGCCCGTGCTATTGTAGGGCAGCCAAAATTATTATTGGCGGATGAGCCGACCGGAAATCTGCATTCCGAACAGGGAAAAGAAATCATGGATATTTTTAAAAAGCTAAATGAGGAGGGAATGACCATCATTCAGGTGACCCACTCTGAGGATAATGCTAAATATGGTAAACGTATTATTGAAATTGTTGATGGAGCGGTCAGTTCCGATAATCAGGTAAATAGTGTAGCAGACAAGTTATGAGAAGAACAGGTATTGCAGTTGGATTTTTATTGATGAGCCTGGGAGTTTTTGCTCAGGAAAATGTTTCATTGACATTTGAACAGGCAGTGAAGATAGCATTAGAGAAAAATGTGTTACTAAATCAGGAACGAAATGCATTATTGATCAATACGGCAGCAAAAAATTCTGCTATTGGAAGCATGGCACCTCGTCTCAATGCAACTGCCAATGGATACAGGACGCTTGGAAATCAATTTATCGAATCGGAAGGAAGAGTGGTGAATGATGCGCAAACTTCAAATTTGCAAGTTGGCGTTAACTCCTCAGTTATGCTATTTAACGGCTTTAATCGGATTAATTCACTACGGGGAGCAGATAAGGAATTGGATGCACAACTGGAGCGGGTAGACCGGACAACCCAGATCGTGATTAATAATGTTTCCGCACAGTTTCTTCAATGTCTGTTAGATCAGGAACTGGTTGAAATTCGGGGTAAGAATCTTGAGTCCCAAGAAAAGCAACTTGAACAAATACGGGCATTTGTGGAGGTTGGAACAAGGGCAAAAGTGGATGAGTACAATCAGTTGGCACAAACAAAAAACGCTGAGCTTGAATTACTTCGGGCACGATTTACCTTACGCAATGATAAAGCCACGCTTGCCCAAACGCTGCAGATGGACCCGATAACGAATCTGACATTATTGGATCCTTCATGGGATTTATTAGAAGTACAGGGTTCCTCTTTGGAGATTAATAGTTTGATTGAAACAGCGTTGGCCAATCGAGGTGACTATCAGGAATTGTTAAAATTAGAACTGGCTTCGAAGTATAATTTAAGCGCCACGAAAACATCAGTGATTCCCTCGCTCTCAGCATTCGGTTCAATCGGATCTTTTTACACCGATGCATCCGTGCCCTCTTTTAAGGATCAGTTTGATTCCAATCAACGCATTCAGTACGGTTTGCAATTGAACATTCCAATTTTTAACGGGTTGCAAAACCGGTTGTCGGTAGTGCGATCAAGAGTACAGTATGATAATGCCACAATAAATCGTGAGAATATTGAAATCCAGGTAAAGAGTGATGTGATTCGTGCGTACAACAATTATCAGGATGTGCTGCAGGCACATGAGGTATCGCAAGCACAATTTGAGGCGGCACAATTAGCGTTTGATTTTGAGAAGGAGCGTTATAATCTCGGAATTATTAACCTGGTAGATTATACAGTTGCAAACCGCACCTATGTGGAGGCCGAAACCAACTATGCTCAGGCCACCTTCAATCTTCTTTTTCAGAAGATCGCACTGGATTTTGCTGTGGGAACCTTAAAGTTGGTGGATATGCCATAGGTGAGTTTATTAAAATTTTTTTTTTACCTTTGCAGCCCACTTACTTAAAGTGGGCCTTTTTTATGTAAAAAGGGCATTGTTTAACAAAATTGCCGTGGAAAAGCCCGTTTCCGGCAAGTAATCAAGGGCTGAGTATAATGACAAAATCTGAAAAAGGTCCTGAAAAGGCCAAAAACGAAGAGATTGATTCAATTGAGGATGAGATCATTCCTACCAAAAAACCTGCTAAAAAGGTAAAAGAAGAGGAAGAAGACCTGGAAGAGTCGCTCGAAGAGAAAAAAGCGCGTAAACTGGAGGAAGAACGAATTGAGACAGAAGCAATTCCTGCTGCTGAGCTTAAGAAATCTGTTCCTGTAAAAGCCGTTCCCGGTGAATTTGATTGGGATGCTTTTGAGCGTAAAGGATTCGGTGAAGGGTATAACAAAAGTCAGCGTGCCGAATTGGAGGATATGTACTCCGGAACTGTTACCAGTATTAATACCGGTGAAGTTGTAAAAGGTAAAGTGGTTGGAATTAACAACCGTGATGTAATCCTGAACATCGGATTCAAATCTGACGGACTGGTATCGCTAACTGAATTTAAAGACAAGCCTAATTTGAAGGCTGGTGATGAAGTTGATGTATTTGTAGAAGAGCGTGAAGATGCCATGGGGCAGCTGATCCTTAGCCGTAGAAAAGCCAAGTTGGTGAAGGGCTGGGAGTATGTTCAAACTGCACTTGATAAGGATGAAGTAATCGAAGGATTTGTAAAACGCAGAACCAAAGGTGGTCTTATTGTAGACGTTTTTGGAATCGAGGCGTTCTTACCAGGTTCTCAAATTGATGTGAAGCCAATCCGCGATTTCGATATATATGTTGAGAAAGCGATCGAAGTAAAAGTGATCAAGATCAACTACACGAACGACAACGTAGTAGTATCGCACAAAGTGTTGATTGAGAAAGATATTGAAGAGCAAAAAGCAGTCATCCTGAACAACCTTGAGAAAGGTCAGGTACTCGAAGGAACGATTAAGAACATGACCAACTTTGGTGTGTTTATCGACCTTGGAGGTGTTGACGGTCTGTTGCACATCACCGATATTTCATGGGGACGTATTAACCACCCTGAAGAAGTTCTTGGTCTTGACCAGACCGTTAAAGTTGTGGTACTTGACTTCGATGAAGACAAGCGTAGAATTTCATTGGGTATGAAGCAATTGACTTCACATCCTTGGGATGCACTGGATACTGCAGTTGTTGTTGGATCCAAAGTAAAAGGCAAGATTGTTAATGTTGCTGATTACGGAGCATTCCTGGAATTACAACCAGGTGTTGAAGGTCTTATCCACGTTTCTGAAATGTCCTGGTCACAGCACTTGCGCAATCCACAGGATTTCATGACTGTAGGTGATGAGGTTGAAGCAGTTGTATTAACCTTAGACCGCGATGAGCACAAGATGTCATTGGGTATTAAGCAATTGACTGAAGATCCTTGGACTCGTCAGGATTTGATGGAGAAATACGCCATCGGAACCAAGCACAAAGGTGTGGTACGTAACCTGACCAACTTCGGCTTGTTCATCGAATTGGAAGAAGGTATTGATGGATTGGTACACGTTTCAGACTTAAGCTGGACGAAGAAAATCAAGCACCCTTCTGAGTTTGTGAAAGTAGGCGAGGAGATGGAAGTAATCGTTCTTGAGCTTGACGCTACGAATCGCAGGTTAGCACTTAGTCACAAGCATCTTGAAGAAAATCCTTGGGATACTTTTGAGACTGTATTTACTTCTGGATCGTTACAGAAATGTACGATCATCAGCAAGAATGATAAAGGTGCTGTGTTAGAGCTTCCTTACGGAATCGAAGGATTCTGTTCAGCGAAGAACCTGACAAAAGAAGACGGTACGAAAGGAGAGAATGGTGAAACCCTTGAGTTCAAGGTATTAGAGTTCTCGAAAGATGACCGTCGGATTGTTCTTTCTCACAAGGCCACCTGGTCAAATGAAGAAGAAGACAAGCCTGCAGCACCGAAGCGTAAGCCTGCCTCAAAAGGTGGCAGCACGATCGACAAGATCAACAAGGAGTCAGAGAAATCTACTCTTGGTGATCTGGAGGCATTGAGTGCGTTGAAAGACAGAATGAATGCTCCTAAAGGAGAGTAATCATTTTTGATATAGAAAAAGGTGGTCGGTGTGAATTGACCACCTTTTTTATTGTAGCACGTTGTAATACAGGGTGATTTTCCTAGTTTTGCGCTATAATTGGAATAGGGTTTACCGCAAAGGCGCGAAGGCGCAAAGAAATTCACAAAGTCCAATTCACTAAGACTGTGCCTGAACGGACAGTCCCCGGGGACCCGTTGTAAGGTTCCGTGGCCGCCTGTCCCGATGATAATCGGGAAGTGGGTACCACGAGGCCAGAAAAAGTTATTAGAAGAATAAGGTCTCGTGGCCGCTTGTCCCGATGGTAATCGGGAAGTGGGTACCACAAGGCCAAAAAAAGTTATTAGAAGAATAAGGTCTCGTGGCCGCTTGTCCCGATGATAATCGGGGGAAGTGGGTACCACGAGGCCAGAAAAAGTTATTAGAAGAATAAGGTCTCGTGGCCGCTTGTCCCGAGGATAATCGGGAAGTGGGTACCACGAGGCCAGAAAAAGTTATTAGAAGAATAAGGTCTCGTGGCCGAGTGGCTAGGCAGAGCTCTGCAAAAGCTCCTACAGCGGTTCGAATCCGCTCGAGACCTCAAACGTGAGCAACCTCTCTTGTTTCAAGAGAGGTTTTTTTTATTTGATTTTTCTAAGTCGAATCAATTCGAACTCTGGAAAAATCAAATAAAAAATGTTGCCGTGAGGCAACAGTTACGATCGTTTGAACCGCCCCCCCTCAGGATCAGCGTAGTCATCCGTTTTTGGCTGAGAATTTAAATAATCGTGTCCTCGCAGTGTCTCCCGAAGGGGACGCTGCGATGCTTTAAACCGGTGTAGTGTAACTTGACAAAGTACAACTAGTCAGCGTTTTGATGGGTTGAACCGCCCCCCCTCAGGATCAGCGCTGCCGTTATGATGAATGTGCATCCAGAGACCAAACTTGTAATTGTTCCATCCCTATGGGACGGGAACCCCCGATTTAATTTTATTCTATAGATATGAAGTCCCTAACGGGACGAAATAATACGAGAAATTAAGGATCTGTTTTTCCTTAATGCCAGGGTTTTTCGGAAAAATAAAGTTGAAGTTATTCCATTGTTTGTCCTCAACCAAACCTAACAACCTACAACGAACAACCAGATTGACGTCTAATTACCCTCGCTGTCCGGAGTTTGCCTCGTTGCAAACTCCGGGCAGCGAGGAAAATTGAAAATTGTATTCTTGGATTGAGAAGATTCAGAAACGCTTCGAACTGCAGCAGTTCAATACCACATGGCCGTCATTAACAAATTGAAAATCCCCAAAACAATTGCTGCAGCAGCTACCCCGCCCAATACACTTATCACTACCGTTGCAGTTGTTGACTTTTTCTTATTCTTAACATAGAAGGTGGTTTTTTCAGGTTCATAGAGTAACGGCTCTATCGTATTGTCTTTTTTCAGTCCGCCGTACACCACCTGATCTTTTAATAAAAAGATATTTTTATATTCTGTTGTTACAGTAATCGGGCTGGAGGGTTTTCCTATCTGCTTTTGTACCATCTTTACTTTCCCCTTGTTTGCAGCCTGATCGATGGGGGTTGGCATCCGGTTATAAATCGTGCAACTTTGGAGTCCAAGGAAGACCAGGAGCGAGATTGTTATTGGAATCGTTTTCATAGGTTGGATAATTAGTTTATCAAACCTATGGTTAAATGGGTTTAGGCAGGTGCTGATTTTTGCAACTCGTCAATTAATTATTAATAATTAGTACTAAAATAGGAGACGTAAGTATCAAGACGTGAGACAAAAGACAAGGGGTCTATGTGACGCCAGTGTTCAATATATTGGAGAATCACTTTATCTTGCTACACATATCTTACTACTTATATCTTGTTTGTCGGCAGGCAATTCTACCAACAAGCAGGGTTCGGATCTCGCTAACAAAAATGATCTGTTTTCGGACTATTCTGATATTTTCAACCCATGGCATCTATACAATAAAATTTATAAAGTGAATACTGTATTTTGGTATTCATTCGTTAGCCATTGTCTATTGAAGTATACAAATCCAACAATAATCAGTGTCAATAAGGAAATTTTTATTCATTACGAACTTTTTACTGACAGATGACGTTTTATTTATGACAAATGTCTATGTTTAATTGGTTAAGATGTCGAAGGAAATCAAATTTATCAAAACACTAACCTCCCGGTTACCCGGTGAGATCATCGCAAAAAGCCGCAAAGGCATTGCCTATAAAACTTTTGCCTACATATTAAATGAGGAACTTTTTGATTTGGAAGAATGGTCAGTCTATCTGCATTTATCCCTCAGAACCCTGCAACGCTACCAAAAACAAAAAATTGGACTTGATGCCACGGCCACGGAAAAAATTTTAGCAATCATTGAACTATGCCTCATTGGAGAAGAAGTTTTTGGAGACCAGGAAAGTTTTTCAAATTGGTTACGTACCAATAATCTGGCGCTGGGAAATGTGAAACCAAAAGAACTGCTGGATACAGCAAAGGGTATCTCCATGGTAATGGATGAATTAATCCGAATTGAGCATGGTATACTCGCATGAAGATTTACCGTCTTTCGAAAAGGAAGCATGCGAAGGACTTATCCGGAATCGGTGCTAAATTGGCAGGAGGTCGATGGAATGAAAAAGGAATACCGTTAGTATATACCGCCCAATCCAGGGCTTTGTGCGCACTCGAAGCCGCTGTCCACCTTCCATTAAGCCTTATTCCAAAAGATTATGTGATGGTTACTCTGTACATTCCCGATAATTGTTATTCAGAATTGTGGAAACTTCCAAAAAACTGGAATAAGTTCCCTTATAATAAGCAGACACAGAAAGTTACAGCACAATTTGTAACTGATGGTAAACTTGCCTTGCGGGTTCCTTCAGCAGTTGTTCAGGGTGAATTTAATGTACTGATCAACCCGAATCATAAAGAAATAAGCAAGGTTAGGATTTTAGAAATAGAACGATTTCAATTTGACGCCAGACTTTTTATACGAAATAATTAATGTTGTTCCGTCCCAAACGGGACGGCCACCCCTAACTCGTTCGAATGAGAAAAATTCAAATAAAAAACCGCTGACGCTAGTCAGCGGGTTGATGAATTGAACCGCTCCCCATTAAGATCAGCGCAGCTGATCCGCTATGATTAATACTTATCCAGACCAAACTTGTAATAGTTCCGTCCCTATGGGACGGGAACCCCTCATTTAAATTTATTCTATAGCTATGACGTCCCTAACGGGACGAAATAATACTAGAAATTAGGGATTTTTTTTCCTTGGATGCCAAGGATTTTCGGAAAAACAAAAGGTGAAGAGTTGTCCGTTGTTTGTCGTCAGGCAACTCAACAACGAACAACCAACAACTAAGTCATCTTATTACTATCGTCTTACCACTTACGTCTACTAATCAAATTCCCCCTTTAATCTCAATGATCACCACGCCATTTTTACCTGCTTCACCATAGGCCTTGGTAGCAGATTCACCTTTCAGTACATTAAGACTTTTAATGTTATCCGGATCTATCCCCCCAACATCGCTTACTCTGCGCTCCCCTTTGGAGTCGCGGACTATATACAACGGCTGACCATTATCTTTTCCACCATCCACTTTCAACATTACCCGCGGATTTTCATTAATTGGGGTAATCACACTCAGTCCGTTTAAGTCGCTATCCTTGCGCAATTTTTTAAGTTGTTCCTGCTGTGATGGGTTGAGTTCGTTTTTGATTTTGATCAGCATCCCCAGCCGGATGCGCTTCAGTTGATCTTCCAGTTGTATCACTTTATCCATTTGTGCCATTGACGTTTTCTCATCAACAGAAGCTGAAGCCAGTTGTTTGTTGAGTGCCACCAGCGCCGCATCCAGATCCCACTTAAGTGAATTGAATTCGGAAATTTTGCTGTCGTAGATTTTTTTGACGTTTGTCACCTGTGTGGTTGAAAGCCCAATCTCAGAGCGGTATTTTAAAACCAGGTCGGCAGAAAACAGTTCAGACTGGAAATCGTCCTGAGCAAACAGGGTGATGGTGCTAAAAAGGATAGAGAAAATTATAATCGATTTTTTCATGAGTTTATAGTTATGTTTTTTTCGTTTGTTAAAAATCATCAATAAGCGAACTGGTAGGAGACGTCCATGCGTCCATGGAAGATTCCTGCGTAATCAGTTTCTTCGTATTGATTTCTTCGGTATTGGTTAATGTGATTACCAGTTCAACCGGTTCAGGTTGAGTAGTTTTTTGATTCATCATAAAGTAGAAACTGATGGCAAGCAGCACAGAAGCCGCAATACTCCACCGGATTATGTTTCTGGTTTTTGAGGGATGTTTTTTTGCATGGAGCGAATCAAAATCAGGGATTTCCAGTTTTTGATCTGCTTGTTGCATTCCTGCAAAGAAGTCTTTCAGTTCATCTTCAGATTTTTTCATACTTATTTTCTTTTAAGATGAGATCGCGTAAAGCAATTTTGCCCCGATCATAATGAGTTCGGATGGTGCCGATATGTAACCCGGTTACCGTAGCTATTTCGGCAAGGGTCATCGAGTGGTAGAAGGCGAGTAACAGTACCTGATGTTGCCGTTCAGGAAGCTGTTTTAAGAGAGCTTGGTAATTTATGGAATCAAGTTCAAGAGGTTCCTCATCGGGAAGTGTTAATTGATCAAGCCCCTCAAAGGACCTGCTTTTCTTTACATGGTCGATGGCTGTAAAGCGGATGACGGAAAATAACCAGGTTTTAAACTGTGCTTTTTCTCCATAACTCGCTTTTCCTTCCCATATTTTTAGATACGTCATTTGGAGTACCTCTTTGGCTTCATCCTGATTATAACCACAGCACTGTCGAGCCCACATAAACGCATCACGGTGATGTTCCTTTAGTAATTGCTCAAGTGTGCTTTTATTCATATTTGGTGATTAGTCTCCAAATTAGCCTTCTTATATGACATGATTATTTTATTTTTTATTAAAAAAATTAGTTAAGGAAAAGGCACAGGATGGCAGGCCATCAACGCTCGAGCTGACAAATCGTTTCGTATCAATTTAAAAAATGACTATTGCTATTGTTTTTCCTGTGGCAGTATCTGCTTATAGATGATGGCATACTCGGAAGGAGCGAGTAACCTGTTTTTCGGAATATTAATTTTGGATCGCTTCAACATTCGTATAAGGGTCTTATAGGAGATGTTAAGCTCATTGGCAATTTCCTGACGGGTTTTAAACGCAATGTGGTTCATAGGTGAAATTTGTTTTGTGGCTAACGTGGAACTGTCAATTGATAAATCCCTTGATCAAATTCCTTTATAAGGACAAATTAATAAATTTATTCTATTCAGAAAACCATCATATTCTTAGCTCTTGTGGTGCGTTTTCGGACAATTTCGGACACCCATTTACTTTGACTAATAGTTTTTGTAGTTTGACTATTCCACTTTAATTTTGAAGACGTACACAAAGGTTTAGGTAAGCTGATTATGTAACGATGCCTATCCAGGTGTAATTAAGCGACTGTTATCAAAGGACCAAATGGATTCATTTCCACTTTACCGTTTTGAATAATCACTGAAGATCCTTGTGGAACTTCAATCCACATTTCTTGAAATTTTCCAATGGGTTCAGAAACTACTACATATGTGTTGTTGGTTACCCGATTCTCTATTTCAGGATTGACTTTCACCAACTCTTCTACATCCGGACTATGGTATAGAGTTGGTGCATTACCATCACTGGCATAGCGAAAACCCCAAAGTGTTTTCCCATCCGAAAGTCCGACGGTCATCCACATCGATTCCGGTACACCGAATTTTTTGCCTGTACGTTCTACAAATTCTACCATACGAGCCATGGCCCCGACCGGATCTTGCTCAAGTCCAAAACTTAACGCAAGGTGAAACATAAGTTCAGAATCGGTAGATCCTAAGATGTTCGTGAAGTAGTTGGGATCTACCCCTATCAATAGTTCTCTCCTGAATTTTTCTATTTCAAATATTTCTCCATTGTGAACAAATAGCCAGTTGTTGTAGCGAAATGGGTGGCAGTTGGTTTCCTGTACCGTCGCCTGGGAGGTGGCGCGAACGTGCGCAAGAAATAAGTGCGATTCTATATTGGCGGCAAGATCGCGCAAGTTAAAATCATTCCATGCCGGCCTGATGCTCCGGAAAAGCCCCGGCCGTTCCCATTTACTATACCAGCCAACACCAAAGCCATCACCGTTGGTGTGGGTTTCAGCTGAGTGAGAACTTAAACTTTGATCAATCAGGTTGTCTTTGGGTTCAAAGAGTAATTCTTGTAATCGGATTGATCCTCCGGAATAGGCCATCCATCTGCACATACTATATTGGGTTAAAAGTTATTTCTCTTTCCTATAAATTGGTAAAGCTTTATAGGGTTTCCGAATGTAGCATTTCAGGTATAATTTGCCTATGATTAAAATCAGAATACTTAATGATAGGTATAACCGCATTTAGACTTTTACTTCGACTATCTTACGGACTAAATCAAACGGGTGCCGTTTGGAATTGCGCATATGAATAGTCAAAAGATCCAAACCCTGGACGCCGAGCTGATTCACAACTCAAGAAAAATCAGAGTACTCAGTGCGCTTTCCTGGCCGAATGAGAAGGAAGAAGAATTTTTGAAAAGCTGGAAAAAGGGTAATCCGCAACTTCCTCATATCCATATTCAGCCACCGGATATAAAGGATGCTGTCGCGAACCTGGAATCAATTGTAAAAAAATGTGATCAAGACGATCCCGTTGAACGGTTTATCGCAGAGACAGCGCAGAGTTATGCATATGCCGGACATATGCTGATGCAGGTAGGAACTCCGGCTTTTACTGAATTTTCAATTAAAATTTATGGCCGGCCGGATACCGTTTACAAGCTGCAGGGGATTACTGCAGTGGAGGGCGCTAAGTTTTTTCTTGAGGTAACGGACACGTTGTTGGGAAGTGGTGCTATTCCATCTTCCGATGCGGATATTACTGCCATAGATTTTGCGAATTGGTTAAGAGGAGAAGTCGATGATTTTTTTAAATTGGATCAGGTGGCGGTGGTGTTGGATGCGGAGATGTCCTCAAAAGCATTGGCCGGTGCGAAGCGTATACGCGTTCGTAGCACAGCGATGTTTTCTGAACTGGATAAAGATCAGCTCTTGCATCATGAAGCATTTGTTCACACGGCTACTCAACTGAATGGTCGGAGGCAAATTAATTTAAAATCCTTAGGGCTGGGTGCGCCACGAACCACACGAACGCAGGAAGGGATAGCAGTCTTTGCCGAACTCATTACCAATTCCATGGATATTTCCCGACTCCGAAGGGTAGCCCTTCGGGTGATTGCTGTGAAGATGGCCCTGGATGGAGCCGACTTTATTGAGCTTTTTAAGTTTTTCCTTGACGCGGGTCAATCCGAAATAGAATCGGTTCGTTCTGCACAACGGATCTTCCGTGGAGGAGCCGTAAAGGACGGCGTTGTTTTCACAAAAGATGCGGTTTATCTTCAGGGGCTTTTGGAAGTTCACACGCTTTTCAGACTGGCGATTCGCGATAACCGACCCGAATTAGTTAAAAATCTATTCGGTGGAAGGCTAGCCATGGCTGATGCGTTGCGCTTGAATCCGTTGTTTGAAAGCGGGTGGTTAATTCCCCCAACGTATATGCCGGTGTGGGCTTCAGATTTAAGACGACTGGCAGCCACCATGGCCTACTCAGCCTTTATCACCAATATAAAACTTGAAAAGGTAACACTACAGCGGATTTTAGAATTGCATGATGAAATGACAGTTAACCTAAATAAGTAGCTTGCTAATTAAATTAATGGGATAGACATCTTATGAAAATTACATTGAAAACAATACTATGTATGCTGATTATACTAGGTGCTGCGATCACAACATCCTTCGCGCAAAACGGTGATAGTACCCAGCGTAGAAATATCATAAAAATTGATTTAACCTCGTACTGGTTTTATCGAAATGCAATTGTGTTTTCATACGAACGGATTACAAAAAACCAACCGAATCAAACCTGGTCAATTACAGCAGGCTATCAACAATTTCCAAGTTCAGAATCCTATGCGGATACCATTCGTGCCAAGCGTGCATTTAAGGCCTCGGGAATAAAAATTGGTGCAGAGTATCGTTTTTACCTACGGAAAGAAAATCGACATTTAGCACCACGCGGGGTATTTATCGGTCCATACGTTTCCTATCACAATTATATCAATGGCCGGTCTTTCGAGATAGATAAGAGTGGAACAACAGAGTTTATTGACTTGACAACGAAGATAAATATTTTAAATATTGGTGTTCAACTTGGTTATCAATTTGTATTTAACAATCGTTGGGCACTTGACTTGTCACTCATTGGACCTTCTGTGTCAAAGTATAGTTTCAAGGCAAAAATTGATGGTGATTACACTTTTGATCCGGAAGACATTACCAACGAAGTGCTTCTAAAAATGATGGACAGGTTCCCTGCCTTTAACGAATTGATTCAGGAAAGGGAAGTTGATGGTCAGGGGAAAGCGAGTAGTTGGGCGTATGGATGGCGTTACCAATTGCAGGTTGGGTACCATTTTGGCCGGAAGCGGTAATAGTTTAGCAAAGTTTATACTATTGCCATTTATCCATTACTATTTTCTTCTTATCATCGTACTCAGCTTGTGTAATGATTTTGGCATCGAGCAGTTCCTTCAGTTGCTTTAATTCTGTAATAAGACTTGTTTTATCACCCCCTGTTGACAATTCAGAAAGCTTTTCTTTTAACTCCATATTCTCTTTGGTTAAGTTCGCCAAAGAATCCTGAAGGGAAGTGGATGCTTCCATAAGGCCATTGATAGTTGCGTCCTTGTTGGTACGAAGTGAATCAATAAGTTGAGGCATCTGCGCCGGATCAAATTCATGGAGCACCACTTTATCTTTAATTGCTGCATATACGCCATAATACAAATCGCGTTCCTTTGAAAGGGAGTCTCGCTCGACTGAGAGTGAAAGGGAGACGGCAGATAAGGAATCTATTTTTGCGTCTTTTGGATCGGGAGTTGACGATTTTTTCTTTTGACTAAATCCTGGTAGTGCAGCAAGAAGGAGGATAATACAGAGACTATTTTTCATGATATAATTTTTAGTTTAGGTCTTTCAATTGTTAAATTATAAAATCAACAAACCATTACAGTCCAAAGCGGTACTGAATTCCGGTCATGATTTGATTTCGGGATCCGAGGAAACCAACTTCCATCCGGATCATGAAATGTTTGTTTACCTGATACTGTGAGCCAACAATAAAATTCCAGTAGTCTTTTACCTGCTTATCCATAGAATATTGCACGGAGGAAGTAGCGATTGAATTGACAGCCCCTTCTGCGGCACTTAAAATCTCGCCCGCTCTGTCCAATGCGGTATTCGCGGTTTCATATTTCGCTTTGTTTACCGGACTGTTTTGTTCGATAGGTGTTAACGAACTCCACCAATCTTCAACCTGAATCTGAGCATCTTCTACTTTTAAAATACCCGCATCAATTTTAGCGCTGAGTTCACCGCCGTCGTCCGGTAATACATCGGAGAGATTGAGCGATCCATACGTATCACTTTTAAGCTTAACACGAAAACCCCCTACCCAAATGGCAATGTTACTCTGTGGTTTTTTTAATTTAAAACTTTTTCCAAACCGTGGACCGAATACGAATGATTGTGCAGGTTTATTTAATTGTGGAACATCGGTCCAGGCTACATTCATATCCAGTGCGATAAATCCACCACCCACACCGATCGTTGGGGTAAAGCCAAGTCCAAAGGTTGTGGTATTGAATTCTACCACCGTTCCTGTAGCCAGTACCTCTTGCTCACCGCCATTGCCATCCGGCGCCCATACACCAAAATTAACATCGGTAGATGCCGAGCTTTTCCCTAATATTCCATAAATGTTTAGAAAAGGAAATAACCAGATATCGGGACGTACCGTGACAGCTGTGGCGGTAGCGCGGGCATCATCAAACCGGACAATGCCATCCAGGTCATACATCGGTCCGTTGTTGAATCCAACATACAAATTGTCGATGACGATATCGGACTTCGAACCAAAATACTGGATGCTCATTCCTGCTGAGTAGGGAAGATCATACCCTGCTTTTGTGGCTTTTGCTCCCAGAATGGGCAAGGAATATGGATATTCACTATTTTTAAGACTATCTTTCTTCGCCTCATTTTTTTTTCCGACTTCCTTATTGGTAAAAACTTGTGCGAATGAAATAATACTTAAGAAAATTCCGATGGTCGTAAACAGGACTCGTTTCATATAATACTAATTAACATTCATTCTTTGGTAAGAATTTTATTCGGATGGTGGAACAAAAGTATAGCCGAGTTGACGTAACGCATCTGCTTCATTATAAAAAGTAATACTTTTCACAATCTTACCATTCTCAACAAGGTAGTTTGAATTAGCCCATAGGGTAACCGATCCACCGTCATTTTTATAATCGATGGTAAGTTCTGCCCAGTTGGCCACCCACGTACCTTTATTATCACCGTCAGGAATATTGACTGCTGCAAAGCGTGAGCGGTTGTAATGAATTTTTTTATAGAGACTTTCAACATTGAGTTTCCAATTTTCAACCGCTTGTGCTTTACCAATCGAATCCCCATAGGAAGGCCCCAATCCGAGATAATCGTCAGCCAGATAATTCTCCATGGCATCGAAATCCATGTTTTCAACTGCCTGAACATAATTTTTTATCAGGTCGATATTTGCAGTGTTATCTTCAGGTGAAGTACATGCCGCTAAGCTTACACTTACAATGGCAACCAGTATAACTATTTTTTTCATGGTCGTATAATTTTATTACTTAATGGTATATCCTTTTCCCTCGATGCAAACGGTAAACGCTTTCTTAAAACTATCCTTCATCGCTTGTTCGGCGGCGGTAGCATTTGCCTGATTCTGTTGATTATATTCTTGCTGTGCCGCTTTTCCCTGACGCCTGCCTGCGAGGCCACCAGCAACGGCACCAATGGCCGCTCCTTTTCCTGCGTCACCCGCAATCGCACCGATGGCGGCTCCTGCAGCTGCACCTTTTGCTGATCCGACTACTCCAGCACCTGTGGGTCCTTCCGCCATGGGAGCAGCTTCAACTTTTGGAAGGTCCAAAGGATCAATACCGGATTGCTCTACTGCCCACTTATAGCATTCAAATTCATCTTGTTTTTGCTTATTTTTACTTTGCCCCTTTGAAGGGTATACGAACAGTTGCATCCCTTGGGAAATCTGGTTATAAGACATTTTTGCAGTATCCGGTAAAGCCGGGGTGGTAGAAGTTTGTGCTACTCCCGCCTGGCATAAACCGAAAAAGAAAAATAGGGTTAGGATATTGATCCTGGTTTTTGATAAATAATTGCTTTTCATTTTTTGGTTGGTTAATCTCAGATACAATATACTAGGTAATACCGAATATGGGTTTACTTCAATAACTCAAGGGTAAAATTGTTAACTAAAAGTTCCCTAAAATATGACAATGATCAGCTTCTAACAGCATGGAATACTTATCAATGAGTACCCTGTTCGTATTCACGAATTGGGTAACCGGGATATGGGTGAGGAATATAAAAGTAGATTATCTCTGGAATTGGGAAGCCCTTCCTTATAGTTAACAGGATTCCCTTTTTTTCATTATTTTTATGGACTAAACCCTCTTTATCTACGTGCCAGGAAGTAACAGGTATTCATTTTTTTGGGATTTCATCGATCAATATCTCCCGCAAGGATTTGCTAACATCAACAGACAAGATCCATTCATCAGAGAGATGGAGCGAAAATTGACTGGAAATCGGCAATTTTTTTACATTGCTGACTTGCTCAAAGTTCAAATCCTTTTCACCACAGAGGGGAGTGAATCGATTCTGGGACTTCCACCGGATCAGGTGGATACTTCAACTTTCTTCGTACTGGCCCATCCCGAAGATCAACAGCGCTTGAATCACGCACAAGAAAGATTATACCAGTTGGGTCAGGAACTGTTTGTTACAAAAGCAGGTGTTTCCGTTGTTTCCGTCCATACGCATCAGCGAAACTGCGATGAAAATTATATTGATTTGCTACTTCAATCGTATTGTTTTTACGCGAAGGAACACGATACTGTTTTTGTTGTTATTGCCGCAACGCACCTGGCTCCAAATCAACTCAAAAGAAAAGGCTTTCATTTCTATGCAGGCACTAACCCGGCTATGTTCCGGTTTCCTGATGAAACGTTATTAAATGAAGGGCATGACTTTTCGGATCGCGAATTAAATATTCTAAAATTGATTGCAGGGGGTGCTGGAAGTGAACAGATCGCTGATAAATTGTCTCTTAGTGTAAATACGGTAAATACCCATCGTCGAAATATTCTGAAGAAAGCCAGTTTGGCAACGACCCATGAATTGGTTATTGAATTGAAGGAAAAAGGAATAATATAAGTAGGTTACTGCAACTTTTGTTATTTTAAGGATTCTATTCATCAACCTGCAGATAATTGGTCATGATTACCAGCAATGATTATTCTATCCTTAAAAAATTTATAAGCAAGTATCAACCGCTTGGTTTTACGAATATAAATCACCACGATTCCCTGATGCTTGAATTAGAGAAGTACTTAACCGCACATAAACAGTTTTTTTACGTTGCTGATCTTCTCCAGATGAAGATCCGTTTTGTTAGCCAGAGTGCACAAGGGGTATTAGGTGTAGATCCCAATACTTTTGATCTTTCCTCCATATTGTCACGAATACATCCGGAGGATTATCACAAACACAATCTTGCTCGTGCGATGGTTATTAAAAAAGGATATGAATTGTTAATATATAAGCAAGGCATTTCTGTTCATTCCATCTGTTCGCGTGTCCGGCATGAAACCGGAAATTATATTTATTCAGTTGTACAGGCCTTAAGTTTTTTTGACTCAAACCACACAACTGTTTTTACAGTGGTGCTCTTAACAGACATGATGCCCTTGGAAACGGATAATTATAAGTACCACTATTATATTGGCAACGATCCGGCGATGTTCCGTTATCCCGATAAGGCCTTATTAAAAATTGGCATCAACTTTTCGGAGCGTGAATTTGAGATTATTAAATTGATTGCTGACGGAGAGGATAGCCAGCAGATCGCGAGTCGTCTTTCCCTTAGTCTCAATACGGTCAACACCCATCGAAGGAATATTTTAAAGAAGACCAAAATGCCAACCCTCCGTGAACTTATCGGTGAGTTACGGGAAAAGGGCACCCTGTAAGTTCAATTCCTGACCAGGCAACCGGACGGGTGGTAACGACCAACCTATACTATATATTTTTATCTACTTATTGTTAAGTATTTTTTTGTTTTATCTGATTTATGTCATTACGCCCCCATTTACCTTTTTATAAATTGGAGTTTAGTACGGATGATGAACTAAGGTAAAACGACGAATTCATTTCAAAACAAGAAAAATTGGTCACGTAAAGCCAATGTGATTCAGTGCCTGATTGGATTAAATAAAAATTTGGACTATTGGACCAGCAAATTGTTACATTCGTATTTAGATGGATTTAAAAAATGCTAATATGAAAAGTCAGACTTCTGTGTATGATACCACTATCCGGTTGCTTATTTTAGTATTGATAGTAGCCTGGTGTTTGATGATTATGTTGCCCTTTGTGAGCATCATATTATGGAGTTTGGTTCTAGGAATTGCCTTGTTGCCGTTACACACTAAACTTACCGCCAAATTCGGGCAACGGCCTAAACTGGCTTCTTTTAGTATTGTTTTTACGATGTTTTTGATTGTTGTCGTTCCTATTGGCATATTGGTTGCTTCGCTGGTCGATGAAGTTCGGGAATTAAGGACGATGTACACAGCGGGTACGCTATCCATTCCACCCCCAAATGAAAAAGTTAAGGAGTTGCCTGTTGTTGGAAATAAACTTTATGAAACCTGGTCTGCAGCTTCCTCCAGCCTTGATGAAACGGTTGTAAAATATCATGATCAGATCACGGAATTTGCTAAAAAGGTTGGTAAAGGAATTTTGGGATCGGTGAGTGCAGTTGTTGAGATAATGGTGTCCTTGCTGATTGCAGGAGTCCTATTAATGATTCCTGGTGTCGGGGAATCGGTCCGGAAATTCTTTAGAAAGCTGGCAGGTGAGAAGGGTGATGAATTTGCAGATGTAACCACAAAAACTGTAAACAGTGTTGTTAAAGGTATCCTTGGGGTGGCGTTGATACTTGCACTGTTACACGGTATTATCTTTATGTTGGCGGGTGTTCCTTTTGCCGGTATCTGGACCGTTTTAGTTTTTATTTTATGCGTACTGCAAATACCCGTAATAATTATTACGCTCCCAATCATCTTTTATATTTTTACAGGACATGAACTTACCAGTGCCATCATTTGGACGGTATTACTTTTTATTGCTGGTCTTTCCGATAATGTGCTCAAACCGATATTACTTGGTAAGGGTGCACCCGTACCCATGTTGGTAATCTTTATTGGGGTGATTGGTGGTTTTATTTTCTCAGGATTCATCGGTCTTTTTACAGGTGCCATCGTTATGTCGATTGGGTATAAATTATTTATTGGTTGGCTCAACACAACAGAAGTAAAGGAAACTGCGGAGTAAAACCATCACACTAAGGACCTTCATCCCTTCAATTTCGAAATCCAGGATTTGATATACTCATCAATGAGTATTTTGCATGTTCACTGACATTCGTCATATCGCTGAATTCAATTAAATATTTACATTACCCTATAATTAAGGTGGCATAACAACACCATCCGAAGAAAAAATTAGTGAACACAAACTCTCTTAAATAATGGCAAAAAAAAGTAAAACTCAAGCAGCAAAAAAGAGCAAAGCTCCCGCTAAAAAAGAAGAGCCCAAGGGTAAAGCAGTGGTAACTGTGGTGAATGGGCAAAAAACAAGCAGAGTACCGCTGAACTGGAAGGAAGTATGGTTTACGAACTGCCCCATGGTATCGGCTAACAATGTTGACCAGGAATTGGGATGGTGCCGCGAAGAATTTAAAAAAATAGGTATTGAGTATGCCTACTTCCGTCATGCACCCGAGAATGATTGGTACCCACATTATATCCATAACCTCGATAACCTGATTCGTTTTGGTGGTCTTTATCCACCCATTCAGGTGCATGCTGACATGCGTAAAACTGTGCTTTTGGGAGCGACCTGGGTGTACGAAGGAGGTTGTATGGCCGTGCGTGCCAATGATAATATTTTTCGGATGAAGGATCTGAAAGGTAAGAAGATAGGAATTTCAAAGAGTTTGAATCCGCTTAAAAACGACTGGTGGCGCATACAGGAACACATGGGTATCTTAAATATGCTGATGTTGAATGATATGACGCTGGACGATATTGAGTTGGTAGAATTTCCCTATCCGGATGATTGGTACAACAAACCGGAAATGCTGGTTCCGCCAATGAACAACCCTTCAGAACTTTGGATGCGTAGAAACCATAAACGCGATCTGGCTTTCAGACCATTGGAAACAGCGCTATTGAAAGGAACAATCGATGCGATTTACACCCAAAGTAAACCATTCCAACACCTGCAGGAAGATACAGGTAAGATCGCAATGATCGAGGATTTATCACTTCGCCCTGACTGGAGAGTACAGGTTGCCAACACACCTGCAGTTATCACCTGCACCCAAGAGATGGCTGATAAGCACCCTGAACTTGTTGTAGCATATATGAAAGCCATGGTAAAAGTTGGAAGATGGGCAAATGATCACAAACGTGCAGCTGCTGTCCTTCTTAACAGGCAAACTTTTTATCGTGATGCTGAGGATACCTACGAGGGTATTAAACATGTGGATATGGTCCCCAGCTTAAATGCAATCAACATGCAGTGCATTAAAATCGGTAAAGATTTTATGTTGAAGCACGGTTATATCAAAAACGATTTTGATGTTGAAAAGTGGGCGCGTCCTGAATTTCTGGAACAAGCGGCCACGGAGGTACTCAAGGAAGAATGGGAAAGAAGAAGTTGGAGCAAACTTCAAAAAGGTGGAGGGCTTGAGGCAGAAGGCACCAGGTTGGGCTAAGTAAAGAATAAGCTTGTTTAGAAAATATAACGCCAACTGCATGCCTTGCAGTTTGGCGTTTTTATTCAAACACTAAGACAATAGAAAAATGAAGGCCGCATACAAATTAGATACGATCATAAAGGTAGATGAAAGTCTATGCATCAAATGCGTTAGCTGCATCAGGGTCTGTCCAGGTGAACAACTCGGGTATGAGTTAACAAAAAAAGAATAGCTAGTCGAAGACTTTAGACCACAAATGTTTACTAAAATACAAAGTATAATGAGAAGGATTCAAGTGATCACCCAAAATGTAATCGTCATGCTGGCGCTGGTTTGTTTCAGTCTGACGACAATGCCACATGCTTTTGCTCAGGAAGTAAAAACGGATTTGCCAAAAGAAAAACAAACCATACTTGGGCTGTATGTTACCTCCAAAGAAGCCTATGAAAAGTGGAGAGCCAATCCCGACAAGGTGAAGATTCTGGATGTGCGCATCCCGGATGAGTACATCTATATTGGTCACGCCCCTATGGCCTGGAACATCCCTGCTTTTTTACAAACCTATAATTGGGATGAAGAAAAACATCGTTTCTCAATGCAAGTTAATCCTGATTTCATACCACAAGTAAAGCAGGTTTTTAAACCCGATGATATAATTCTGGTGACTTGCAGATCGGGAGGAAGAAGTGCCCTGGCGACAAATCAACTGGCTGCAGCGGGCTATAAAAATGTATACAATATCACAGATGGATTTGAAGGCGATACAGTAGATGATCCTGAAAGTTTATATGATGGGCAACGCATGAAAAATGGCTGGAAAAATTCCGGGGTACCCTGGACCTACAAGCTTGATCCAACATTAATGATCATCCCAAAAAAATAAATAGTCAAGAATTTAAATTAACCCTTAAAAACAAAAAAATGAAAAAGCAAGTAAACAGTTTCCTGTCAAAAATAATGATCGCCTTTGGTGTATTCTTTTTTGTTGCGATCGGTGCGATGGCACAGTCGGACAAAGAAGAAATTGATCTGTTTCAAGCAGCCTTTGGTATGGGTAAAAAAGATGTAGTAGCAGGATTCCTTCAGCTGGATTCGAGTAGCCCGTTCTGGAACCTTTATGATCAATATGAAACGGAACGCAAAGAACTGGGTAAGAAACGAATTACACTCCTTCAGAATTATGCTGATAAATATGGAGACATGAGTGATGCTGATCTTGAGGATGTGATGAAGCAAACCATTAGTTTACAAAAAAGTACGGACAAATTGATTGACACCTATTATAACAAAGTGAAGAAGGCTTCTGGTGCAAAGACCGCTGCCCAATTCTATCAGATTGAAACCTACATCCTCAGTGTTGTGCGTGTGACAATATTGGAAAGCATTCCGTTTATCGGTGAACTAGAGTAAGAGTAAGTAACAAGTCAAGGAATAGGCTGTATGAGAAAACGTAAGTTCTTTATAATCGCATGTGCTTTGCTGGCCTCCGGAATGGTTCACGGACAAGACACGAAAATGTATTCCACCAGCCAATTGGACATTCTGTTTAGTTGGTCGGATGCATCCAACAATGGAGAAAAGTTGACTGGCCCGATGCGCTTTGCACCATTCTTTAATCTACAGAATAATGTTCACAAAGACTTTTCTGAAAAATTTGGAATGTGCCTGGGATTGTCCATCAACAATATTGGGTTTATTTATGATGTAGATGCGGGTACAAAAAAGAAAGTGCGTACGTATAACCTGGGAATCCCAGTGGGATTTAAAGTAGGGGACATGGACGGGCTTTATTTTTATGGTGGATATGCCATCGAATTTCCATTGAATTACAAAGAGAAAACTTTTGTAAACGAAGAAAAGACAAAATTTGATACGTGGTTTTCAGACCGAACGAAAGTTCAGCATGCATTGATGGTGGGAGTCCAGTTTCCGTATGGTGCTAACTTAAAATTCAAGTATTACCTCTCTGATTTCTATGATACCGATTACGTAGCGACGGATGGGCAGGGCGGAACCTTTAAACCGTATGAAAATTTTAGCGGGAATGCTTTTGTGGTATCGCTCGGGATTGTGCTTTTCAAGGGAGTGGAGTTTACATATTAAGACAGTGATCAAACGGGGCATTCAAAAGAAAAACAGTATGAAGAAAAGTAATAGAATCCTGGCGGTAATCTCATTCTCCTTATTCTTGTTTTTGGTATGTGCGAATGCAGGATTGGCGCAATCAACAACATCTGAGAAAAAATGGAATTTCCGTGTTGATATATACCTTATGTTCCCTACGCTTGACGGTGAGACTGGGGTTGGAAATAACCTTACAGCCCCGGTGGATGCCAGTACAGGAGATATTTTCAGCAAGTTGAAAATGGCTGCCATGGTGTATGGGGAAGCCTACACGGAAAAATGGGCCATCACTTCGGATTATGTTTTCATGAACCTGCAGCAGGAGGTAACCCCGACTACTTTAATACATTCAGGAACCGTTACAATAAAGCAATCCATTTGGGAGGCTGCCGGTCTCTACCGCCTGAATTCATTTATGGAGGTGGGCATAGGGGGGCGATTGAATACGTTGGTCACCGACTTTGAAGGAAGACGGAATGTGTTTCCCGGTACGGAAGTAACTACAGGCCATCATTCCGTAACCTTTTATGATCCGGTGTTGATTGCCCGACTCGCTACTGTCCGGAATGAAAAGTGGCTCTTTCAATTTCGAGGCGACCTTGGAGGTTTTGGTGTAGGCTCTGATTTCACCTGGCAACTTCAGGGGTATGCGGGCTACCGGTTTTCAAAAGTGTTTCAGCTTAGCGCTGGCTATCGATTCATTTCTATTGACTACAACAAGGGAAGTGATATGGAACAATTTACATTTGACATGAATGAATACGGGCCCGTCATTCGGTTGGGATTTAATTTTTAAGGATGGCATCGAAAGTATTCAATCCGGTACAATGATTCAAACAGATATTATCAGGAGTTGTAAAAAGGTGTTGTGTAATTAAAAGAAGCATGCGGAGATTTTCCAGGTTGTGGCGAATTTATACAGGACTTGGGATCAGTCTATGTCTTTCGATATCCAGCCTTGCCCAGGATACCTCTGTTGAGTTTTGGCCGGAGATGGATATTTGGTACCGGTTAAATCCTGCCTGGAGATTGTCGGCTTTTTTGCCTATCACAAAATATCATGAAAGCACCGATCGCGATTTTAATATCTACTTGCAGGTAGATTATGCATGGGGTAAAACACGCACTCCATTTTTTAATAGAAGAATGGATGAAAACAAGCAACAGCAACTTCAGGGTTGGATGCTTCGGGGTGGATATATGGGAGGCTGGAGCCTTTATGATCATGGCGAGAATTATTCAGAGGATATGGCGTTCCTGGAAATTCATAAAAGAATTCCATTTAAGGGTGAAGAATTATTTTCAAACCGAATTCGTGTTGATACCCGATGGATTGGTCAGGAATCAAAATTTTCATATCGGATCCGATATCGGATGATGATTGAAAAAGAGTTGACAGCTGGCCGCACGGCCATCGTGCCGTATGTGAATGTTGAACCGTACTGGGATTCACGCTACGCTAAAATCATTAAGACCCGGGCAATCGGTGGCGCTGCAGTATCATGGCGACCGCGCTTTGCGCTGGAAGGAAATATCACCTATCAGTATGATGAGAGTTATGATACAAAAAATTTATATGCCTTTAATCTGATCCTTCATCTGTATTTTGAAACACGTCATAAAAGGGATGACACAAGTACCGGATTCAACGAAATAGAACATACATCTTCCGTTTTAGCAAACAAGGTTGGGTTTTATTAATAACTTGAATGGGATATCTGAATGGTAATAGTTAACAATGGAATAAAATCAACTGCAATATGAAATGGAAGTACTTTTTAGTGATTAGTTTTTTTCTTTTAACCTCAGCTGCTCGCGCACAGGTGCTCATTGTGGCGATATTCGGTGATAAGTTAAACTCAGGCAAAATCGAATTTGGTCTTGATGGTGGATACAATCCATCCTGGTTGATAGGGCAGAAAGAAGCGGAGACCCTGAACAACTTTAACCTCGGATTTTTCTTTCACGTAAAACTCAGCGAGAAATCGTTTATCAGCACAGGGGTGCATGTAAAATCAAATGTGGGGGGCAGCGGAATGCCTACCTATTCAATTGGTGATCCTGAATTTGATAATGTCTATGCCAATGGGGAGCTTACTACAAAGCTCAGCATTTTTTATGTACCCATCATGTGGCAGCAGCGATTCAATCAGTTTTTTATTGAAGGCGGTATTCAGCCAGGGCTGCGATCAAAAGTCAAGGATATTTTTACAGCAGAAAATTATGGTGGTGAACTGGAATATACCCGCAATGTGAGCGATGATTACACCCGCCTGGATTTTGGATTGGTTGGAGGAATGGGGTATCGCCTAAAACCCGGACCTGTTTCTACCAGCCTGGGTGTAAATTATTATTACGGAATGGTAGATGTATACAAACCAGATGACCTCAAGATTACCAACGCAACGCTGTATGTGTATGTGCGCATTCCTATTGGTGCCGGAGAGAAGAATAAGAATAAGGAGTGAAAGTGAAACATTATAAAAAGAAAAGGCAGGCAAACTCCGCAGATTCGCATAGGTAAAAATTATAATTTCTCGGACCAGTCTATCAATTAAAGAATTAAAAAGTTAATTTGTAAGGGACATCTTCTTGATTTGAATGTTTGCCATTTTAGAAACGAGGGTTCAGATTGGAATGTTTAAAACCCTGTAATCATTTAAGGAATAATTGTATGATGTATCAGAATCTTTTCATTGTAATTCTTTTTATACTCCTGTTCAGCCTCTTTTCAAAGCCTATTGAAAAAACCGTTTTTAGCGGACCCTTTCTTGCTTTAGTAGCGGGCTTGTTATTAGGTCCCTATGTATTACAGTTAATCGATTTTAAGTTTGACCGGGAAGATTATAAAGTAATTGCAGAACTGGCGCTAGCCCTCGTTTTATTTAGTGATGCGTCGAAAACAAATCTTACCGTACTTCAAAAAAATGCGAACATTCCGATTCGTCTACTATTAATCGGATTACCCCTGACCATTTTGTTGGGGATTCTTGGTGGAATTTTTCTCTTCCCGGAGTTCTCCTGGATAGAGGTCGGTATTTTAGCGACCATGCTGGCACCCACCGATGCTGCGCTTGGAAAGGCGGTCGTGTCGAATGAGGGGGTGCCGTCTAAAATAAGACAAGCATTAAATATTGAAAGCGGACTTAATGATGGGATTTGCGTTCCTGTTCTTTTCTTTTTTATTGCCCTTTTTGAAGCACTTTCCGGTGATCGTCTTCATTCTTTTTATGGATTGGTGCTCCTTGCAGAGGAAATCGGAATCGGTTTGGCGGTCGGTGTATTGGTTACTTACGGATTTGTTCTACTTGCAAATTATGCAAATAAGAGGGAGTGGATTAGCGAGTCCTGGCAACAAATTGTAATGATCGCGTTGGCTTTTATATGCTTTGTACTTGCGCAGATAAGTGGAGGAAGCGGATTCATTGCCTGCTTTGTTGGAGGCTTTGTTTATGGCACCATCCACAATAAATATAATCTGGGAGAAAAACTTATGGAATCAGCGGAAGGCGCAGGTGATACGATGAGCTTAATTACCTGGATCATTTTTGGTTCCATTATTTTAAAGTTTATGCCCCACTTTACATGGGAAGTAGTCGTGTATGCTATCCTCAGTTTAACGCTGATCAGAATACTGCCAGTATTGCTCTCGCTCATAAACAGTGGATTGTCAGGTAAAGAAAAAATGTTTATCGGTTGGTTTGGCCCGCGTGGTTTAGCTACCATCGTGTTTGTGATCATTGCATTGGAAGTAGCCCTTCCGAATATAGAGACCATCACCTTAACAGTAGCCTGCACAGTCATGCTGAGCGTGATCCTACATGGCTTTACAGCAAAGCCATTTATTAACAGCTTAAACAGCATGAAAGGTTGATATTTTGATACGCCACATTTCAAGACGAAAGAAAAGGATTGCCCAGGGAGATCTTAATAACCAAGCCAAATCCCTTTATTGATTCCCCGTTGGTTGCTTCACAGGATTCAAATACATTTTGTACTTGAATTGGAATTCATTGTTAGTGCCTGTTAAACCCTCATCAATTTCATTTCGTGACCTTTGAAGGGTATAGCCTAAATCAAACCGATGTTTGTAGTTTAAGCGATATCCTACCCTATTTTGGCTCTTCTTCGATTCGCATAACGTTCCTCCACTTGTTGATCAAAAACAATAAACTCTTCATTTATGACAAAAATGGATTGTTTTTTAAAAACTTACCGAAAGTGTAATCAATACAAAAGGATCATCAAATCCCAGGTTGTATAGATACCCACTTAATTCCCAATTTTTAAATCCACCGCCTACCAGTAGCCCCCGCTGAATTTCTAAATCTGTTTTATACAAACGAGTACGCTGGCCACTAATCCCCACCCAAAGCCAATCCAGGGGAGCGTAGGTCAGGTCAGTCCATGCATAGAAATAGTTATTGTTAATCGTATTTAGATTAAATAGATACTCTTGTTCGCTGTATAACTCAAATCGCTTTAATGTAAAAGTAAACTCCAATCCCGGTGCAATGCCATTGGATCGACCGACCACTCCGCCCAGCATAGGGGTGATGAAATATTCTAATTTTTCGCCACCACTAAAATTATAGCCAACCCATCCGGAAAAGGTTTCGTAGTCTTCATAATTGTAACGCGCCTCCAGGTGGAGCATATTCTTATCTGCACGAAAGACCGGCAATGCAAGAAAATCATCCTTAAAAAAATATAAGTTTGCGTCAGCTCCAAAATTCCATTGTTTTTCTTTTTGGGTGGAGTTCTCTTGTGCATAAGAAAAACCCGAAGTTCCCAGGATAAGAAATATTAATATATTCCGCATTGTTGTATGGATTATCCACCTAATACCATGGTGAGTGCTACGAGCGCAATGCCGATCATTGCATACACCATGGCTGTTAATCCCCGCCTAAAACCCGCATATCCACCGAGAAGAAATCCCCCCAATAAGCAACATGAAAATGGCCACTCCATTCGATGTTCGCATGGCAATTTCGAGATCATCAATAACACTAAATGGAATGGCTACAGGGATCGTACATAAAAATACGAGTACAAAAATTTGCAATCCTGCCAGCATATCGTTTCCTGTAAGTAAAATTTTGTGAGTAGGTAGAGGGGCGTTTTTTAACCGGTCACTTAGTTCATTTAATTCCGATGTCGTCAACAACCCGGCAATACCCGGTGGAATTTCATCGCTTAGTAGTTGACCTGCTTCATCGGGATTTTTAGTGGCATGTATGTTTTTTATAACGGTAATAGAATGGCCGCGTTCAATGGCAGTATTCATGAGGTACATAATTGCATCTACCAGCCCCCAGGCAATATTACATCCAAGGGCTGCCCATAATAATGCCTGAACATTTTCATGGCTGTCTGTACTCGCGCTGATTGCTCCGGTAAATGAAAGTACCATGATCAAACCAAAAAGTACTTCAGAGATACGATCTACCGGATCCAACACAGCGGATTCCTTCACTTTATTTTTCCAATATAAATCTTCCATCATGCAGCAGGAATAAAAAACAATGCTAAACCCATAATCACATATACAATAATCATTTGTACCCCCTTATACCAATTGGAGCGACCATCCCCGGCAACCATAGCTGCCAGTATTACCGATAAGAACAAGAACAGAATTAAGGGGCGGGCAAATGTCAAGTTCATTTGTCCAGGGCCAACGAACGTACTTAGGAGTACCAAAACTGGTGAAACAAATAGTGCAATTTTGAATTGAAAGTTCCGGAAAATTACCAAACGTGGCATTTAACGAACCACCTACTGCATTTGTAACCGAAAAGGTCCTCCGGAATATACCATCCATCTACACATAAAAATATAATTATACGAATTATTGCCTTTGCCCCAATTTGATATTGTAGAATTTGTTGGAAGTTTATACTAAGATAATCGTAAAACGGTTAGTCATCTATGATTATAATCAGGATACTCATTATTAAGGATATCCCCGAAGAACTTCCTGGAATGCTTTATTTTTTTTGAATCTTCATGCTGAGTGGTTATAGCGCATGCGTTTACGGCATAGCCATTTATTAACAACTTAAATTGAAAGATGGGTTGATTTTTAAAACGCCAACATGTATTAGCCGATAGAGATTAATTCCGTATTGGCAGGATCCACTCAGCAAGATCAGCGTCTTTCTTATCACTGGGCTTGCCCTCTCCGCCGTACTCCAGATCGCGCCAGTGCAGCTGACCATTCGTGCCATAGGGAATTAAACGAATTCGGTTTCGTGAACGCTCTACTTTTATTTCCATAAAACTCTGAAAGTAGGGAGCCTGATTATAATCAAAAGCGGCAGAAAGCCATTCAGCAGAAAACGGATAACCATTGTATTTTTTTAACCATATCCAACCCGGATATTTGAATGTTGGTGTTAGCGAATCAATCTTGTGCATCAGTGGTCCGCGGGATGGATAGATCGCCCAATCTTCCGTCGGTCGACTATCAATCGGTGCCATCGCAGCACCAATGCTGAGATAGGCGCCACCGCCTCCATTGACAAAATGGTGCATGATGTGGCTGTCATTATTTTTAGGTCCTTCCTTATAATATTCCAGGTCGTGGGTATCCCCGGCCATAATTAAAGGAACTTTATATGAACGAAATAAATCATGAAGTGCTTTAAAATCAGGATTCATGTCACCCTGGTATTCGCCTATTGCGTAAAAAGGATGTCCCAATAAAACCATCACAAATTTTCCTTTTGAGGCATCCAGAACAGATTTAATCCAGGCCAATTGCGTGTTGTCTACCCGTCTTAATACACCTGTATCTACCGTTATAAAAACGAAATATTCGTTTGAGATTTGAAAGAATGGTGCGTTCTGATAACCAACCGGAACCTGATACTCTTTTCGAAGGATCGAAGCCTGATGGATAATGCCATCGATTACCCGATCGGTTGTACTGGTAAATTTTAAATCGCTAAGTACCCGCGCTTCAATCGCTCGTTTAGCCATCTCAGGGGTATAGAACGTAGCGACGAATCCATCGAGTGCATCATACCAATCGTGGTTGCCGGGGATTGCATAAATAGGTTTAGTCACGCCCTTAAACGGAAGAAAAAATTTACGTTCATAGTCTTTCATAGCCCCGGAGGGATAGATGACATCGGAAGAAATGACGACAAATTTGACATCCTTTTTATTGGAAACGGCAAGGAGCTGATCCTTCAAAATGTGTTGTGACGGATCCCCTTCACCAGTATCACCAATCACGACAAATGAAAAATCCGTACTGTCCGTTACCCCTTTGGGATGAAGCCGAAAGGTCTCCACGTTTATGGGATCTGCAGTAGCATGTAGCATTGCTTCCCGCCACACCTCGGTTCGGGTGGAGGCGTATCCATCCCATATCCCGGATGCCCAGTTCTCCGTATCGAAATACCAACTCATCCCCAATACAGGAATAATGGCAGCGAGAAAAGCAGAAAAAGGAAGACCAATTTTTAGCCCGTTGCGAAATGCATTGATAAACGTGTATCCCGATTTTCGAATGCTGATGGAGAGCCGCATTTGACGCTCCAGCCAGATCATGGCAAGTGTTCGCAAACTGAAAGTCCGTCTTTCATCTACAGGTTTTTTCTGAATCCATTTCCATAATGCTTTTTCAAACAATCTGGCGAATTGTCTAAATATCGTGCGAAGTGGCGCGATCACTCCAAAGGCAACAACCAACGCGATAAACATATCGCCAATGACCGCGACAATAGGGGATAACATTCCGGAAGCGGATTGGTCGAACCCCATGCGGCCTAAATGAATGAAAAATAAAATAAAAATGAATGTGATGATCCAACCCGCATCGATCCCACTTCTAACCTTATCTTCGGCCCCTATTTTTTTGGCCATTGCTTCAACTTCCTCATTTCCTTTCATACCCATGCTGGCGACAATATCCTCGGCAACATTCACAGAAGTACCCAATTTAGCAGTGAACAGATTGTAGATCGTTCCAAGGATTCGAAGTGTGCCACTGATGGAGATCACCCATACCAACCCTCTACCTTTAAAGAGGATAATAAGCAAGACAATGATCCCATTGCCTACTGCGGAGATGAACGCGCTCCAATCACGTTTCTCCGTGCGCAAACTTTTTATAAATCGGTATCCGTACCGGATTGCCTCTATCAGAAAAAGTATGCCGATAAAGTTTACCAATGCTTCCATACGAAAGAGGATGGCATTGATCATTACTATCCCGATCAGTAACGTAATTCCCCCGCTCAACCAGGCGGACCTTCGTGCAGGGTTTTCTGATCTCCTGAAACCATGGAGGATTTCCAGTAAGGCCGCCCAAACGAGCAGACCTCCGACATACGATGCGGGTTCCGCTATTTCCCAATATGGAGTAAGAAATGCCAGTATAGCTAAGAGTACGCCGACACCTGTGAAAATGAATCGTTGTAAAGATGGAGGTAGTAATGCTTTTGTCATCTTCACAAGATACAGGAAGAATAGATAGATATTTCTATGTCTTCTATTAAAATCATTTTTAAGAACACAATCAAATTTCGGATGTAACCGACTAAAACCTATTTATTAAACCCTTTTTTTTCGGTTCGAATTATATACTTACCAATGAGTATTTTTCACATATGCTGAGGCTTGTCATATTATTCTTTCAGATATTATTTCATCTTTAAATTACAAAGGGGCAGAAAAATTTCTTATTCCATTGCCTATAAAATTTGGGGTCGGCCTAAATGTTAAATCGTGTGCGTGTTACCGATCAAGCAAGCATTAAAATTAATTAGGAACTATGGCAGCAGTTAAGAATCCTCCCAAAAAAAGTGCAGTAAAGAAAACGGCCACTAAAAAAGTTAAATCCAATGGAAGTGCGACCGCAAAAGTAATGCTTCAAACGAACGCATTGACACCTTAAAAGAAATTATGAGAACTACACCGGCTGAAAGCGCACCATGGCCAAACTGCCGAAAGTCGCTGGTGCCTTGGCTGACAGTTCGCGCTTAGGAAAAGTAACAATAAACTCAATTTATAACCCAATAATTTATTCAAATGAAAAATTCAGAAACAGGTATCCCGTATTACACTATACCGGGACGCAAATTAGAAGGCAAGCCATATGCAGGCACAGCAAAAGTGAATGCGAGCGATGAACGAATTGATGTGCTCAAAGAATTAATGAGAAGTACGCCTCCTCCTATTGACTTTGAGCGCGTGATTGTGATGAAAAAGGTGTACCAGGAAACTGAGGGTTATCCCAACATTATCCGCAGGGCCAAGTTCAATGCAGAATTGCTCGACAACAAAAAGATTTACATTGACGACAACTTGCTGGTTGGTGCTATGGGGGGCTCACTCAATGCCATCTACACCTACCCCGAATGGCAGGTAGGCTGGATGATTGAAGAGAACACCATCGAAAACTCAAAAACACCCGAAGAACGGGAAGCCAACCAATGGGTGCTCGACTACTGGACAGAACGTTCGCAGGTACCACGAGTTCTGGAAATTTACGAAAAACGTTATGGCGTTGATCCGAAACCGATTTATGATTCAGGCTATGTAGTGAGCTTCTTTGACTGGCCGGCCGGTGGCGGTAACCTCAATTACCCCAAGGTATATAATGAAGGCCTCGGCAGTATGATTAAATATGTGGAAGAACGCATGTATGAGTTGGATATGCGTTTGCCAAACAAAGAAAAGTTCTATTTCTACGAAGCCTCTCTCACCACCATGAAGGCCATTGTACGCTATGCAAACCGCTACGCCAAACTGGCCCGCGAAATGGCTGCCAACGAAAAAAATGCACAGCGTAAAGCTGAATTGATATCGCTTGCCGAAACCTGTGAGCGTGTGCCGGAGCATCCGGCCCGAAACCTGCGTGAAGCCATGCAGGCACACTTCTTCTGCCACATTGTAGCAGAAATGGAACAGGTGGGTTGTGGATATTCTGAAGCGTACCTGGGCCAAAACCTGGAGCCCTTCTATCAGCGCGATTTAGAAGCCGGGCTGATCACGTATGACGATGCCCAGTTCATGTTTAAGAACCTGATTCTTAAACTCAATGAGATCGGCTATTACTTTGGAGAGAAGGTTGCATTGCAAAATTCGGCCGACCTTGGACAAAGTATTACCCTGGGAGGCTATGATATAAATGGCGAGCATTCCCATGCCGAAATGGACTTTGTAATTCTGGATGCCAGCAATTATCTGCACTTGCCGCAGCCGCCATTGACGCTGTGCCATACGCCAAAAACTCCCGGCAAGTTGCTGGAGAAAGTATTGGATGTAATCGGTACAGGAATAGGAATGCCTCAGCTCGTGAGCGGTGAGGCTATGGTGAAAAGGGCATTGTACAACTGGCCCGAATCTAAAGCCGGTAAATTATCGCTTGAAAAAGCAAGACGTACCTGTATAGGCGCCTGTGTGGGAAGTTACATTCCTTATGAAACAGGCCACCCCGTGGAAGGTCAGCCCAATCTTGGTAAGATACTCGAACTTACCCTGAACGATGGTTTTGACCCACGCACTAAAAAGCAGGTAGGACCCAAATCCGGTAATCCGGAAGATTTCAAAAATTTCGAAGAACTCTATGCTGCTTTCGAAAAACAACTTGTGTACTGCGAAGAAGTGCTTAGAAGAGGCGCCTGGATTGCCAGTATGCTGGCGGCAGAATACCTGCCGGCCACCTGGCGTTCTTGCCTGACTATTGGTTGCCTTGAATCCGGTTTGGATGTGTGGAATGGTGGGGCCAACTACTATACCATCGCCCAAATCTCGGTAGGACAGGTGGATGCGGGAAATGGACTGATGGCTGTCAAGGATCTTGTATTTGACAAGAAAAAATTGACTATGGCTGAATTGAAGAAAGCACTGGCTGCCAACTTCGAGGGTGAGTATGAGAAGGTCCACAAGATGTGCTACGTAGATGCGCCTAAGTATGGAAATAATATCCAAGAAGCGGATATGATGGTGAGAAGAGTGAACAATAGTATCCTGGATGCCTTCAACGGTGTTGATGGCGGAGGTAATTACATGGGTAAGGATGACCTGTACAGAACATCACTCGACCAATACACCAAGAGTATCCACAACCTGATGGGTAAGGTGACCGGTGCATTGCCAACCGGTAAAAAGGCTGGTCAGGCCCTTACCGATGGTAGCTTATCTGCCATGCCGGGTACGGATGTGAATGGACCCACTGCGTTGGTGATGTCGGCTGCCATGGGTGGCGATCCTGTAAGATGGACGGCCACACACATGAACATGAAAGTTCAACCCGACCAATTGAAATCAAGAAAAGGTAGAGATCAAATTTTGGGTCTGGTAAAAACCTTATTTGATAATGGCGGCTACCACATTCAGTTCAACTGTTTGGATACCGATATGCTTCGAGATGCACAGAAACACCCTGAAAACTACAGAGATCTTGTGGTTAGGGTAGCTGGTTTCAGTGCCTTTTTCACCAAACTAGATATTGGTGTTCAAAACGAAGTTATTGAGCGTACGCTGCAAACTTTTAAATAGAATTTTAAGAAAGCTGGTTCGGGGTTTCCCGCACTGGCTTTCATTATATCCACATAATTAAATGCAATAATGAAAACTATTAGACGTGTTGCCATCGCCATTGGAGCTGGCTACACTCCCGGAGTAAACGCCATCGTTATTGGTGCCGCAGTTTCCGCCCACAAAATGGGTTGGGAAGTGGTTGGTATCTGCGATGGTTTTGAAGGCTTACTCTTCCCGGATCAATATCCGAATGGAGGACTAATCGACCTTGGGCCTGCGGTAATTAAAAAACTGAATCCGGCCGACAGTGATGCGCTCGGTACCTCTGCTAGCATGGACCCCTTTAACGTTCGTACTGAAAATGAGTGGGGGATGATCGAAGAAACAGATATGTCCGACACGTTGTTGGCCAATCTGAAGAACGAAAAAATTGATGCCGTGATTTCGATCATGATGGGGCGTGGCCTTAGCATTTTACACAAGTTAAACCAAAAAGGATTGCAGTCTGTATGCATTCCACGCTCGGTTGAAAACGACATGGAAGCAACGGCAGTGTCTTTTGGTTTTAACACGGCACTCAGTTTTTCCATTGAAATGTTAGACCGCGCAAGACAGGCAGCGCAATCCGCTCGGAAGATTGGGGTTGTGGAAATACTGGGATCAAAATCCGGATGGCTGACACTACAAAGTGGCATTGCTTCCATGGCGGATGCTGTCGTAATTCCTGAATTCCCTTGCGATATTTCTAAACTGGCGGGTCATCTTAAAGAAAAGGTAACGAAAGACCGTCCGTATGGATTGGTAGTCGTGGCAGAGGGTGCCAAGTTTTTAGAGAAAGCAAATGCGGTTAAGAAAGAAGAAGATCAAATGAAAAAATCACTGTCGCCATTAGCAACCGGTGACGATGATAAATATGCAATCAATCGATCTGGGAAAGCATCTGAAACACTTGCCCATGGGTTACAGCAAATTATTGCTGAAGAAGTGTATCCACTGGTGCTCGGTCCTTGGACTCGCGGAGGAGCGGCCACTGCGGTGGATCGTCAACTTGGATTAGCGTATGGTGCTGGTGCAGTGCGTGCATTGGATTCAGGTAAGGTAGGTACGATGATGGCCTTCGTGCCACCAGCAATCAAATTTGTTCCCTTGGCAGAGGCATTGAACAAAGTCAGAACGGTGACCGCTGATAATGAATTTATCAAGACTGCTCATTCACTTGGAATTTATACAGGCGCTTAATTCAACGATCATGGCAAACGAAAATTATTTAGATACAAAAGGTCGCGTGTTGAACATACAGCGCTACTGTGGTGAAGACGGACCAGGAACACGTACAACGGTATTTTTAAAAGGTTGCTCCTTGCGTTGCAAGTGGTGCAGCAATCCGGAAAGCATTAAACCGAAACCCGAATTGGATTTTAATCGGAAGACCTGCAAAGGTGCAGCCGAGTGTGGCATTTGTTTAAAGGATCCATTTCCACAAGGCGCATTTTATGTGGTAGAAGGAGCCGATGATAAAGTACATGCAAACTGGGATTTAGCGAACAGTTGTACAGAAGAGCTTGCGTCACTATGCCCAACAGGTTCTATTGGCATGTTCGGCAAAGAGATGACAGCCGGTGAAGTGCTTGCTGAGGTTTTGAAAGATGAAAGTATGTATCGCAATACCGGTGGAGGCGTAACGATCAGTGGTGGTGAATGTCTATTACAACCGGATTTTACTGCTGCTATTTTACGAGGTGTTCAAGAAAGCGGAATACATACCGCTATTGAAACCGCGAGCAATGTACCGTGGGAGTTTATGGAAAAAGTACTACACCATGTAGATCTTATGTTACACGACAATAAGTTGATGGATCCGGAGCGTCATAAAAAATGGATGGGCGTGGATAACAAACGGATACTCGCTAACTTAAAGAAGGCGTATGAAACGTTCCCGAATGTGGAGTTCATAACCCGCACACCAATCATCCCCGGCATCAATGCAGATGAAGAACATATCCGTGCCGTGCTTGAATTTATAAAACCACATAAGAATGTGGTTGATTATGAACTACTGCCATACCATCGTTATGGTACCGGTAAGTATGAGTTTTTAGGAAAGGTGTATGAGTTAAAAGATTTTAATGCTCCTACACCGGAGTTGGTGGCGCACTTGCGTGGAATTATTGATGAAGCTTTTGGCCGGAAGGCGGAAGCCATAGCATAACCTATATGAGATAGCCCATGCCTTGTTCATGTTTATTGACAGGGCATGGCTTATTAACACGCAGGTGAATTAAGAATTGTAAAGTATTTGATTCTTGAAAAAGACTATGGAATGAAAGTCATGATGAAG